>CAZHSI010000001.1:0-229177 GCA_964535195.1 uncultured Coxiellaceae bacterium
GATATTACCAATATTATGCTCTCCGTATCTTAATGCTGGAGCGGGAGAATCTGCTATTGGTCGTAGAATATTTCCTTCTTTACGTTTTACGAGTTATAATAATATTTGGCAACAACCGTACAAATGCATATAAATCACGGATAACTTAAACTTTATTTTTGGTCTGGAGCCCCTGGTTGTGGTGGCATTTCAGTGAGTATGCGATCATTAATGCTGCTAACCATGGAGAGCGCTGCAAGGGTTAGTAGTTCGAGGTAGGCCACGTGTTGAAGGGTGTAGTTGTTTTTTATTGGTCCGTAAACGCATCGCGCCGTAAAGTCACTTGAGAGAAGGCTACGAAGTGGGTTATACGAGGTGCCGTTGACGAGGACGTTCGAGGCGCGCGCAACGCGATAAGGTGCTGCGGCCATGTACGCTGATTTTACGGGTCAGAATAGCGTAAAATCTTTAGCGCGTATCGCGACACGCGCTGGTGATTAGTTATTAACCATTGAAACTCCGGAGGAGAATCCATGAATAATGATAAAGAATAATTCTTTAATAATTAAAGAATTTTTAGTAAACTCGAAAGCTGATCCAAACTCATATGTAAAAAAACGATCACGAGCTCAGGTTGTAAAGATCCTTATGGCGAGCTCAATATACAAGCTTAATAGTATGGTTATGTTAATAACCCAAGGTGTCGGTTTAGCTGGTTTGATTTGGAGTAGAGGCATGGGTTATTTAGTTAGAAACTTTGTTTATTTTTAATACAAGATTTAATATATGCAATATCCCCCATTTACTTGCTACATTATAGGCGATGATTATCTGGCTGCGAAATGCGGCAAACAAATTATTCAAAATGGCGGTATTATCGCCGGGATTTTATCAGCTGATGCTCGAGTTATCGAATGGGCTGCTAACAATGAAGTACCTTTTTTTAATTCATTTGCTGATTTTGAACAGGCAATAATTGATTCTAAATTTGATTATCTTTTCAGCATATCAAATAAAAAAATATTATCTGGTTCTATTATCAATGCTCCGCAAAAAATGGCTATAAATTATCACAATGCTCCATTACCAAAATATGCTGGAACTTATGCCACCTTGTGGTCTATTCTCAATAAAGAAAAATCTCATGGAGTTACTTGGCATGTGATGACAGACAATGTCGATGCCGGTGATATTTTAGAGCAGATTGAATTTCCAATAACAACAGATGACACCATGGTGACATTAAATACCAGATGTCACGAGTACGCAATTAAGCTTTTTGAGGAGTTGATAAGAAAAATAGTAATCGGAGCTATAGAATTAAGAAAACAAAAAGGGGAGATTGAATATTATCCCTTAAGTAAGAGATTAAAATACGATGGTTTTATTCTTTGGTCTAATAGTGCGAATGAAATTAACAGGTTATACCGTGCTTTAAACTCATATCCATATATAAACCATATAGGTCTACCAAAACTATTAATTGGTGACATGGTTTTTATTCCTCGCTTGTTAAAAATATCAACCAAGGAATCTCAAAATAAGCCAGGTGTAATAACCAATCTGTCAAAAAATTTTATCGAAATTGCTACCGCGAATCAAAATATAGTAATAACAAAGTTGCTCGATTTAGGTGGTAAAGAGTATCCAATAGCGAATTTAATTAATAAATTTAACATTAAGATAAAAGAATGCTTGCCCATCCCTTCCAAAAGATTTTTGTATTTATTAGAAAAATACAACCATAAATATTTTAATTACGAATCGTATTGGGTTAAAAAACTAAGCAGCATCCAACCCTTGGAGTTACCTTATGTTGCCACCTTTAAGTATGACTCTCTTAGCAGTAATAAGGTGATATCGTGTACTTATAGTTTAGCAGATATATTAAGATATCCCTTGATTAAAAAGATTTGCGCCAACACTAAAATAGATGATTTTATATATACTTTGTTAATAATTTATATCTACAGAATAAATAATTATGAGCCTTTCACCATTGGCTATACCGATAGTAGGATTAAAAAAATATCGAAGTATTCAAAGTATATATATGCAAATGTCGTCCCCTTGAGTATTAATTTTGCTATTGAGGCTAAAAGGATATCAAGTATATTTGCTATTTTACAACATGAAATATCCAGTCTTAAAAAGAATGTAACTTATAAAAGGGATGTTTTTCTTCGCTATCCTATGCTTAGTGATAAACAACCAACTTTTAATTTAATAATAAATGCCGGTTCGTGTTCGGCGACAAATCTGGACCCCCAAGGTTCCCTCGTTATTAATTTTCAAGAAGAAAACTGTCATCTAAGGTTTACTAGTAAAAACTTTTCGGCGCCTGATGACTTCAAAAAAATAACTCGCTTAATGGTCAGCCATATAAAAACCTGGCTTAAATCTATAACAGAAAAGCCCAATATCCCTGTCGTTAATTTGCCAATGCTGACAAAAACAGAACATCGACAGCTTCTAACTAGATATAGAGGAGAAAAAATAAATTATTCTTCTGATAAACTTGATAAGTTTGTTGCAAAACATGCCATTGCTAACCCGAAAAGAACAGCGTTAATTTTGGATAATGAAACTTTAAGTTATGGTGATCTAGATGCTAAATCAAGCTATTTGGCCACTTATTTACACCAACAAAACATAAAAGCTGGCAATATCGTAGGAATCAGTCTCGAAGATAATATCAGTTTTATTATCGCAATTTTAGCCATTATGAAAATAAATGCAGTTTATTTGCCTTTAGATCCTTCCTATCCGGATACTAATTTAAATTTTATGTTAAATAATTCCAAGGCAAATTTGTTGATCGCCAGCCCTAACTTAAAAAGTAGATTAACAAGCCAATTTGGTAATATCCTATTTCTGGATAGAGATTTTTTTTCTACCACTCCTAGGTTAGATAACCATAATAACAAAAAAACAAAAAATAATATTTCTCATATCATCTATACCTCCGGGTCAACGGGTAACCCCAAAGGCATAATGGTCTCTCGCAAAAACATATCCAACTCTCTTGCTGCAAGAATTCATTATTACGATCAAGCAACAAAAATAAAGCATGAGGATATAAGTTTTCTTTTATTACTGTCTACATCTTTCGATACTGCTGTAGCGGCTATATTTTGGCCACTGATGTGCGGGGCAAAATTAGTATTGTTGAGCCCATATAGTATAAAAGATGTCAATCAAGTTATAGAAACAATTAAACAAAATAACATCACGCATATCATGTGTGTATCATCTTTATACCAAATAATTTTAGAGAAGGCTGATATTAGCGACTTGAACTCTTTACGTGTGGTTATTATTGGTGGTGATCAGTGTGAGGAGCTATTAGCTAAAACCCATGTTTCTAAAGCTAGTAATGCTTATTTATTTAATGAATACGGGGTAACAGAAGCCACAATATGGAGTACCGTACAAAAAGTCTACGATGCTAAAACTAAAGAAGTTAATATTATAAATATTGGCCGACCTGTACCAAATAATAATATATATCTTTTTGATAAGTATATGCAGTTAGTTCCGCAGGGGGTTGTCGGCGAATTATTTTTAGGTGGAGATAGTATTACAGCCGGGTATGTTAATCGGGATGAATTAACCAAAGAAAGATTTATTAATTATAAAGACTTTACGGGGCAAAGGCAGCGTTTGTACAAAACCGGTGATTTATGTAGATATTATAAACAGGGACTAGAATTTTTAGGAAGAATTGATAACCAAGTTAAGATAAGAGGTTTTAGGATTGAGTTACCTCAGATAGAAAAAATCATTAGTCAGTATGAAAACATTAAACAATGTGTGGTAGCTGATAAAATTGTAAACGCCAATAAACAGTTAGTTGCTTATATTCTAAAACACGATCCAAATATACAATTGAATCAAAATACCATGGTTGATTATCTGGCGACTAGATTGCCAAGTTATATGATTCCCTCTTTTTTTATTACTATACGAGAACTACCACTAACAAGTAATAATAAGATAGATAGAAATAAATTACCGATACCTGATAGAAAATATATTGCAAATAATCTTTCCCCTCAATATAAAAATGATACTGAAAAGCGGCTGGGTGAGTTGTGGCAAGAAATACTTAAATTAGATAACATTGCTGTTAATGATAGTTTTTTTGTTCTTGGCGGTCATTCATTGTTAATTAGTGAGCTCTTAATAAGAATTAAAAAACAATTTAAGGCAGAAATTAAAATACAGGATTTTCTTGAGCAGCCTACTATAGAAAACTTAGCTGCAATAATAGATTCTGCTAATTTTTGTACTAGTGTAAAAACAAACTATACAATAGATTTTTCGAAAGAAGTAATCCTCGATCAAGCTATACAGCCTTCTTGTGTTTCAGGCCTAGCAGAGGCAGAACCGAAAGCTATTTTACTAACTGGCGCCACAGGTTTTCTAGGAACTTTTTTATTAAAGATGTTATATCAACATACTAAAGCTGAGATTTATTGTTTAACAAGAGCAGAAAACAATGATCAGGCACGTAGCCGCCTGCATAACTGTATGAATAATAATGGGCTAAATTCGAGTATAGTAAATAACAGCAGAGTAAAAACTATTGCGGCCGATTTATCATTACCTTTTTTAGGTTTGTCACGAGATTTTTTCAATCTGTTATCTGAAAAAATCGATACTATTTATCATAATGGCGCTTATGTACACCATTTGTACAACTATGAGTTACTTAAACCATCAAATGTAGGAAGTACGCTAGAAATAATTAAACTTGGATGTTTGGGTAAACCTAAAAAGATACATTATATTTCTACCTTGTCTGCTGCAACTGAAGTTAATAATAACAAAATTAAGGAGACCTTTCATCAGGCACTCACTTCTCAAACCTTATCAGCTGTTGGTAATGGTTATGTCCAAACTAAAATAGTTTCTGAAAGTCTGTTAAAACAAGCCGTAGAACGCGGGGTTAGAGTAAACATATATCGTCCAACTTGGATACTATGGCCTACCAATCGTTACCGAAATGTCCCAATTCCAAATAACCATTTATTACACCTTATCTTAGGATGTATGCAAATGGGGTATGCTCCAGATTGGGAATTAATATTAAACATATGGCCAGTAGATGTGTTAAGTGACTATTTAATTCGGATGTCATTAATTAATATTAATGAAAGTAAGATATTTAACTTCCAAAATGTAAATATTATTAGCTGGAAAGATCTGATACGTTGGCTTGATGCCAATTGTACTAAAATAAAACTCATTCCCCATGAGCAATGGCTAGCTCACCACGTTTCTACTGTTAATCAGGATAGTGCTCTTTTTCCTATTCTCTCTTTTTATTTAAATGGTCATACAATGGTTGACAATTTATCTAATATGATGCCAGATGATGTTGAGGACACTAATGTCAAAGATTCTTTTAATGAATTAGGTCTTGAATATCCTGAAATTTATGATTCCTTGCTGAACTACCAGTTCAATTTTGGCAAAAAAAAAATGTAACAGTCCTTAAGTATCAATGTAATATCAAAACTCTAGTTTGAGTTAATTATAAGGATAAAATTTATGACAGATGAAATAGAAAATAATATTAAAAATATCATAAGGTTTATGCCTGGAGCTATATATTTAAAAGATCTCGATGGCAACTATGTAAGTTGCAGTGAGTATATGTTAAAAGAATCAGGTTTTAGTAGTTCGGCTGAGGTTATAGGGAAAACAGATTATGATCTCTTCCCTAAACCTTTAGCAGATAGATTAAGGGACAACGATTTGACCGTAATAGCTACAGGTGAGAGCCTTATTGTTGATGAATGCATTGTTATTTCTGGGGGAGTAAAAAGATTTTTCCAAGCTATTAAAGTTCCCTTAAAAAATGATCAAGGCAGGGTTATAGGAGTTTTAGGGAATTCAATTGATATAACCCCCCGCAAACAAGTTGAATCTTTAAAGCTAGAAACCGAACTGCAAAGAGCTAAACTTAAAGAACAAGACAGTTTTTGCAAAATTGCGGAACAAGTTGTTCACGACATCCGTTCCCCACTCGCTAGTCTTTTAATAGTACTAAAATCTCGTGAAAAAGAGATCCCGGAACAAACACGTATTGCTTTACGCGAAGCGGCTATAAGCATTGGCGATATTGCTAATAATCTTTTGAGAAAATATAAAAAAGAAGAATTTAAAAATTTTGCAACAGAAGGACGTCAGCCGATTATAGTATCATTAGCGCTCTTGCAAATTTTAAGCGAAAAAAAACAGCAATTTAAAGAATTACCAGTCAAATTTATGCATGACTTTTGTGCAGAATGCAATTTTTCTTTTATTGATGTGGAGTTTACGTCGTTTAAACGGATGATGTCGAATTTAATTAATAACGCGGTAGATTCTCTTGAAGGCTTGGATGGCACAGTAGAGCTAAAGCTCGGTATACATAAGCAAAAAGTTATTATTTCCATTTTAGATAACGGTAAAGGGATGCCAAAAGAAGTTATGGATAAAATCCTGAAAAAAATTGCGGTAACTGCCGGCAAACCAGATGGGCACGGGATTGGCTTTACCCAAATCATGAGGACTTTGGAGCTAAACCAGGGGACAATTGAAATTAGCTCTAAAATTGGCGAAGGGACTTGGATAACTATCACTTTCCCCGCTATTGATGCGCCGAAATGGGCAGCAACAGAAATTAACCTCAAAGATGACGATATAGTTATAGTATTAGATGACGATCGCTCTATCCATAACGCCTGGGACACAAGATTTAAAGATTGTCTTGATGTAGTCTTAAAGCATTTTACTTTAGGCGAAGAAGCTATCAGTTTTGTTAATAATTATCCTAATAAGGATCAACTATTTTTATTGGTCGATTTTGAATTATTAAATCAAGAGTTAAACGGCTTACATGTAATAGAACGAACAAAAATTGAGCGTTCTATGCTGGTTACCAGCCATCATAATAATTTAGTGGTACGTAATTTAGCGCTTCAATGTGGCGCTAAAATTTTACCTAAACCATTAGCTCCAGAGGTGCCAATTAAGATTGACGGAATTGGGCTAGAAGTTAGCAATACTAACGCATGCATCATGGCTTGTGAAATAAAAAACAGCACATACCGCGAAGAGGATAAAAATCATAACATAACTACGTCCCCTCGCGGAGATTACCCAAAAGTTGATGTCGTATTGTTGGATGACGAAGAGATGTTGCTTGACTCTTTGTGCTCGCTTATAGAAGGTAAAGGAAAAATAGTAGATAAATACACCAGGCCGACCAAGCTTTTAGAAAACCTTTCACAATATGATAAAGATACCAAGATTTTTATAGACAATGACTTAAATAGCAATGTCAGCGGGATAGAGCTTGCAAAACAACTATATGATAAAGGGTATACCAGTTTATTTCTGTTTTCCGGCAAAGATTTTTACAATAACGAGTTGCCCCATTATTTAACTGCAATATCTAAAATAGATACCGACAAGCTTATAAGCTGTTTGATTTAGATTGAAAATATTAATATCCAAGAGCTAGGTGGTTAAGGTTTAATGTAGTAATTTGTCTAATGGTAATATTTTGTTTATTTGTTGTTGTAAGTCTTGTGGTAAATATTTTTCTACCTGTTTTTGAACCACATTTTTAATTGCTTTTTTTACTGTTTGTTGGAGCATGACTGCCGCATCAAACCTAACCGATGGGTTGTTAAAAGTACCATTGATTTTTATTGGTACAAAAAAGTTTTCATCGTGTGTACTGTAGGCACTTAATGAAAAATTGATATTTTTTGCGGTTAAATTGGCATTTCCCTGTCCAGTTACTTTGTAATCTTGAGCTTGAATTAAAAGATCGTTGGTATTTAAAGTGCCATTATCTATTTTAAAGGTCATAGTTAATTGATCAAAGTCGGTGTGCGGTGGTGTGGCTTTTTGGGGTATCGGTTTAGCATTTAATATGGCATGTGCCCGTCTGACTTCGTATGGAATATCTATACCGCTATAGGAACCGTGGCTGATCAAAACTCGACCGTCTCCGGTTATACTCCCGGGGTTGATGTTGGTATTGATAGTCATGGTCCCGCTAAATTTGTCAAAATTAGCCAAGTTTGTGAGTAGGGATTTTATAGCTGCATTTTCCAGTGTTAGCATTAAGTTGATATTGGGAATATTATTGCTAAGGTTAATCTTAGCATTACCATGAGCTTTGCCTTGATAAAAATCGAACCCCATTTGGGGGCAATTGATGGTGTTGGTGTTACCGGTGATTTCAGTAGTAAAGTTGGTAAGTTGTAACTTATCGAAGAGTATCGTGCCTATTGTTATCTTGCCATTTAATGTGGTTATTGTTTTAGGATTAACGATCGAGTTAGTTGCAGCAACATCGGTAGTTTTAGGGTGTGTTTTTGCTGCTAGAGTAGTCGGCGTCTTTTCAATAGCTTCTTTAGGAGCAAAGATAGCACCGTCGAGTTTATTTAAAGCAAGATTGAAGGTAAGGTTATTAGTAGCATATTCAGCATTACCCTGGAGCAACATATCGTTAAGATGTGCTTCGATGGTTGGTAGTTTTATGCTATTAGCCATCAGCAAAAGCGTGGCTTTGAAACTAGAGGTCGGTGCTGGTTTGAAGAATTTATCGAATCCTAATAGTTGCATTAGTTCCTTAGCATTTGTACTACTGACGGTTAAATTACCAGAAAATTTTGGTTGGGTAGTAATGTTTAACCCTTGGCAGGTACCAATTATATCGGCACCAGCAATATTAAATTTTAGTGCGTCAATGTTTATTGATGGTTTTTTAAGATCTAGGGTGACCTCAGCTTTTCCGGTAAAGTTGGCAAAGTTTTCCATAGTGGTATTTTTTAGTTTTCCAGATAATTGGAGGTGTTTAAATTCGTAAAACTCATGCGTTAGATCTAGTTTAATTTGTGTGTTAACAGTGATATCACCGTTTAAAGTTGATGTTAGGTCATCCAGATGTAGTGAAAGTGAGATCGAAAATGGTCGGCTAAGGCTAATGTTTTTGCTATAAAAATTAAATTTACTGATTTTAATTTTTTTATTAAGTGTTTGGTCTTGCCAAGAAATATTGCCGTTATCGATAGTAACACTGCCAATCCTAAGTTTTTCTAAACCAGATTTTTGATTTTTATCAGTAGTGGTGGTTGCGACCGAAGGGTTGTTTGCTGTTGCCAAGTCTTGCCAGTTGTTTATGCCAGCACTATTTTTAATTAGTTGTAACTGTAGATTTCTTAGGGTTACATTACCAATCTCAATATCGCCCCAGATGAGCGGTAGCAGTTTGATATTTGCCCCTACTTCAGCGGCTTGAGCAAAATCGTTATCTTTAAAGTTTTGCGGATTACTTAACGCTACATTTTCTATTTTTACTCCCAGCCAAGGGAAAAAGGTTAAGGTAATGGGACCATTGACTTTTAAGTTGCGTCCGGTTTTTTCATATACTAGTTGTACCGCTTTATTTTTAAGCGTTTCTTGGTCAAAGGTTTTGGCAAGAAAAATTATGGCACCGCCAAGCACAAGAGTAGTAGCGATTACTGTAGCAACCAAGATTTTAATTATTTTTTTATTGAGGTTATTTGCCATATATTATAATCTCCGGTCCTGAAACTACGTGCATAGCTATTTCTTTGTCACCAAAGATAATAAATCAACATGTTTTACTAGTCTATAAAAACGTAGCCAAAGCATGACCCCGGTAATTGAAAGGCCAATAACTATACCCCACCAAATGCCGCTGCCACCTAGCTTAAATTTAAATGCTAATAAATAAGCACTAGGAAAGGCAATTAACCAAAAACCTATTACGCTAATAAACATTTGAAAGGTAGAATCTTTTAGGCCTCTTAAGGTATTACAACTAATAAGACGGATGCAGTCAGTTAAAAGGAATATGCTGACAATCGGAAGGAACTTCATGGCCTCGCTAGCTACGTCCTTGATATTGTCTAAGTTGGTGTCGAGGTCGATACTTATTGCTAATTCAGGAAAGACTAGATAAAACGCGCTAAATAGCGAGATTATTGTTAAAGCTATCCCCATGTTGACTAAATGGATTAACTTTAAACTATCACGATTATTCCGGCCAACTTCGTTACCAACGCGTATGGTTGTGGTTTGTGATAATCCAAAAAGTACTACTAATCCTATCATTAAGTATTGATAAGAAATTTGATAGGCAGCAAGGGTAGTGATGCCAAGTTTCCCCATCATTAATGCGACGATTGCAAAAAAGATTAATTCACTGCAAAACATTAAGCCTAGTGGTAAACCAATACGTAACATCTCTATAAAAAATTTATATTCAATGAGCCACCACTTTTTAAATGGGGCATAAATTTTAAATTGATTGGAGAAATATAAATAACTGCCAAATAGTAAGGAGATGAGTGAGTACGAAATGGTTAAACCATAACCAAGGCCGGCAAGTCCCAAGCGTGGCAGTCCTAATTTTCCAAATAAAAAAACGTAATAAAAGAAAATTTCAATTGGTACTGCCATAATACTCATGAGCATCACTAGACGCACTTTACCAATGCCGGTAAAAAATTGTTGCAATATCATCATAATGTTAAGTGGTAATATTGACCAAATTAAAGAGTGAAAAAATGGCTTGGCAAAAGCAATCACAATTGGATCTTGTTTGGTCCACACTAGAACAGTAGGCATGAGCCCCATGGCGAGCATCATCGGCAATGAAAAAACCATGGCCATGACCAAGCCTTGTTTAAAACAGATGCTGCAACCAACTTTATCTTTAGCTCCGAAACTTTGGGCGCACATGATTCCTACTGCACAGAAGATGCCAACAAAAAAAACGCTAACCGCAAGATAAATTCCCCAGACGAGAGCGTTAGCAGCTAATTCTTCTTTACCTAGACGAGATACCATCGTAGTTGCGATAAAGTTATTTAAACCGTAAATTACTTCAGAAGCAACCAGAGGTATCGCTAGTTTTATTGAATACTTAAATTCTGAGACTATTTTTGGTAAATTCAATGCTGTAGACACACTACACCTCATAAAAATATTAAATAGAAACAATCAAGGGAAACGATCAAAGATGGTGAGTTATAGCATTTTCATACTATACACTGTAGCATAAATTTATTTTTTTACAATAATAGATTTATTAGTTAAATATCATAGCTAATTAAATAACAAATGGTTATGTTTTGTTATTACTGCAAAATGTAGGATTTTTAGAAAGTCGTTGCGAGGAGCATTTTTTGCGACTAAGCAATCTAATTTTTTTAAAGTCTTCTGGATTGCTCATTGCTCGTTTCACGTAATGACAACTCTGCATTTTGAGGTAATGGTACATAAAATTATATTGTAAAAAAATGTAAGAGTGCTATGGTTAATTATAATGAATTATAACAAAAATTTTATTGCCATTATTTTAATTCTCGACTTATTATTTTTAACGGGTTGCGTGCACTTACCAGAATCATTACCGTTTAACACGGTTGCCTGGAAAAAACGTCAAATAGAATTACAGCGCATAACTTCTTGGAAGATGAGTGGTGTTTTAAGTGTAACTTGCGGTGCTAAGAGGGATACGGTTCGTTTTAAATGGGTACAAAAACAAGATAGCTATCACATTACTATTTCTAGTCCTTTGGGCGTTGGCGGTGCGCTTATTATTGGTGATAAAGGTATGGTGGAGTTTTGTCGTACCCGGAAAAATTGTATTACAGCTAAGACTCCAGAACAATTAACTTTGAGTCACTTAGGATGGCAGTTTCCTATTTCCAATATTCGTTATTGGATTTTGGCAATGCCTGTTCCTCATGCCAAGACTGAGGCTGCAGTTATTGATCAATATGGACATTTAATTAGTTTTAGCCAAAGTAATTGGCAAATTAGGTATACCGAATTTCAACCAGAAGTTGCTAATAGGGTTGAACTACCTAAAATCATCGAGCTAACTAATAAAGATATTAAGATTAAAATTAAAGTTGATCAGCTTCTTTTTTCTTAAGGTGATGCGTGTTAATTTAAGAAGGATATATACTGGTTGTACCTCAAAATGCGGAATTGCCATGAATGCGAAGAACGAGCAGTGAGCAATCCCAAAAGCTTAAATACTCGGGATTGCTTCGTCGCAAAAAATGTTTCCCGCAATCACACTTTTCTAAAAATCCTACACTTTGAAGTATAGCGGTGTTACCGCTATTATTTCAAAATGTTAAATTGGTATCTAGTGAAACTAGACTGCTAGTAAGTTACCACTTTACTGCCATTCCTGACTGATACCGCATATCAATTGATTTTGGTGCTTGTTCGTGTTCAGCAGTAATTTTTCGATAAATACTTGTTAAGAGTTCTAATTGTTTTAGAGCGTTAGCGGATTTTAAAAGAATGACCGTGTTATTGTTTAGCGTAATTTCCCAGTGGAGTTTGGGGTCTAACTCTAGTTTTTTAATAGTTAAACTGAGCGGTTCAAGAATAGACAGCATTTTGTAATAAGTAGTAAAAATCTCCGCTGTGTGTTCTTCTGGTCCAAAAACTATTGTTAAATCTTTTGGAAAAGTAGTTTTAGGTGGTGCAAAAATCTTGCCATCAGGGTTCATTAGGGCTTTTTCCCCCCACTGGAGTATCGCGCGTTGTTCCGCAATATTAATGATAACAGTGTCTGGCCATTTACGTTTGATCGAAACGGCATAAATCCAGGGGGACTTTAATAACTGTTGTTTTAAGTCAGAGACGTTTAAGTAGAGAAAACCATGGTCTAAATAATTGCTAATAGTTTTTTGGAGAGAGTTTTGATCGACATGCTCGTAGGTGGCAAATATTTTTACGTGTTTTATCGGAAAGTTATAAGTCTTGATGTGGTTCCAGGTAAGCCATGACAGCAATCCCAACGTTCCAAGGATAAGTATAGTTAATAGTATTTTTCTTAAAATTTTTTTATTCTGCGGTGTGGTTTTAGCTCGCCGTGGCATCTTTAACTTTCTCCCAAAATATGAACCTCGGGAATTAGTTTTATGTGGTTGGCTTTTTCTACAGTAATAATAATTTCTTGGATTAGAGCCTCGACGTCGGCGGCAGTTGCATGGCCGCAATTTACAATAAAGTTGGCATGTTTTTCCGAAACTTTCGCGCCGCCAATTTGCCTACCTTTAAGATTATTAGCTTCAATTAATCTTGCAGCATAATCGCCCTCGGGGTTACGAAACACTGAACCACAGCTTGGCAGATTTAATGGTTGTGACTTTTCTCGTTTTTGGAGATAGGTTTGTATTTGTTGTTTGGTCTTTTCTATATTATCTAGGGTAAAGTAGAGGTGCGCAGCAATAAACCATTCATCATTGGCTAGGCCTTCGATATGGCGATAATGCGCGATAAACTCAGCAGCTTTCCTGAATTTAATCTGGCCACGACGGTTAATAGTTTCTACTGCCTGTACATGATGCCAAATAGTATCACCGTAAGCCCCAGCATTCATTTTTAAAGCGCCGCCAAGAGTTCCAGGAATTCCAGCCATAAAAGCAGCATCAATCATGCCAAAATCGGCGCATTTTTGTACTAGTTGGGTAAGGTTACATCCCGACTCAACACGCAAAGTATTAGCCCCTATTTTTTGGAAGTTATTTAAGCTATTGCGTAGATAAATGACCAAGCCCTTAATCCCCTTGTCGCGAACGAGAACGTTCGTGGCAGCTCCCAAGAGAGTTATTGGCTCATCTGGCCAAATTTGCAGTAACTTTGCTAAATCGTCGATATTTCGGGGACGATAGAAATACTCGGCTGAGCCGCCAATTTTCCAGGAGGTATGTTCTGCTAATACATGATTAGTAAGTAGAGTATTTTTTAATTCAGCTAAATTTTTTTTCATCGCATATATTCATTTTTTAGGTGTGGTGCAATAGCTCCGATGTTGCCAGCCCCTTGGATTAGCAAAACATCGCCGTCGGTTAGTATTTTGGGGAGTATTTTTAATAATTCATCATTATTTGCGACGAAAATTGGGTCGATGGATCCACGTTGTCTAATATTATGCATCAGTGCTTGGCTATTAATCCCAGGGATTGGTTTTTCGCTGGCCGCATAGATTTCCATTAGTAATAAAGCGTCGGCGCTTGATAATACGGCAGTGAAATCTTCAAATAGATCTTTGGTGCGAGTGTAACGGTGTGGTTGGAAGGCAAGTACCAATCGACGTCCTGGCAAGGCTTGACGTAAAGCTTCTAGCGTTACCGCGATTTCTTGTGGGTGGTGACCATAGTCGTCAATCAGCAGCACCTTTCCTTGGGGTAGCGAGATTTCGCCATAACGCTGCATCCGTCTACCAACGCCACTAAATTGTGCTAGCGCAGAACTTATAGTACTTATTGCAACTTGACAACATTCCATGGCGACAATCGTTGCTGCGGTGGCGTTTAAAGCATTATGTTTGCCGGCAAGGTTTAAGGTTATCGTCGTGTTATTGAGCTTATGTTGTGCCCAATTAAGTTTAAAATTGCATGAAAAACCGTTTTGTTTAAAATCGTGTAGCTTAACCTGCGCCTTATCGCTAAAGCCATAAGTAATTACAGGGCGAGAAATGTGAGGCAGGATTTCTTGAATCACAGGATCATCGATACAAACTACAGCTAAACCATAAAAAGGTAAACGGTGAAGGAAGTCTAAAAAGGTTTGTTTTAATCGATTAAAGTCGCCGCCATAAGTTTGCATGTGATCAGCGTCAATATTGGTAACGATACTTGCCATGGGGTTGAAGTATAAAAACGAGGCATCACTCTCATCAGCTTCGACTACAAAGTATTCGCCAGTTCCCAAACGGGCACTAGCGCTAGAACTATTTAAAATACCACCGATAACAAAAGTTGGATCGAAATTAGCTTCAGCCAAAATACTAGCCACTAAACTAGTGGTGGTGGTTTTGCCATGAGTGCCGGCAATAGCAATGCCATGATGAAAACGCATTAGTTCCGCAAGCATTTGTGCACGAGGCAAAATTGGTAAACGAGCGCTATTGGCAGCTTGTAGCTCAGGATTGGTATGACTAATGGCACTTGAGGTTACCACGGCATCAGCCTTGGCAAGATTTTTTGCATCGTGTCCTTGGAAAATTTTGGCTCCCAGAGCTTCTAAACGTTTGGTTACCGCATTAACATTTTGATCAGAGCCAGTAACATTATATCCTTGATTTAACAGAACCTCGGCAATACCACTCATGCCAGAACCACCGATGCCAATAAAATGTATGTTTGCGATACGACGCATTAATGGACGTTTTTTCATGATCTTATATCTTTTAAATATCCTAGGATTACTTCGGATTGTTAATTGTTTGATGCACCATTGTATTAGTTTTTATTTTCGTTCTCAGGAAATAAGTTTTTGGTGTAAAAGTAGTGCGTAACGTTATTTCATGGTGAACTCTAAGTAAAATAGCAATAATTACACAATTAAACAACATACTACTACCACCATAGCTCATAAATGGCAAGGTCAGTCCTTTGGTGGGTAATAAGCCAATGTTTACGCCAATGTTAATAATCATTTGTAAAACAATTAATAGTCCTAAGCCGTAAGCAAGATAACTAGCGAACGAATTTTTAATTTTTGCCGCAATCCGACCTAGATGAAGGATTCTCGCTACAAGGAAAGAGAATAAACCAATAACCACCATTTGACCAAAAATACCAAACTCTTCAGCTAGGACCGCAAATAAAAAATCGGTATGAGCCTCAGGAAGATAAAATAATTTTTGAATACTGTTGCCAAGTCCCACCCCAAAAATTCCTCCTCGGCCAAAAGCGATTAGTGATTGGATTAATTGATAGCCACTGTCGAATGGTTTGGCCCAGGGGTTTAAAAACGAAGTGAGGCGTAATAAACGATATGGGGAGATAATGGCTAAAGTCCCAAGAGCTATACCAACTAGTAACAGTAAAATAATGAATTGCCACAGTCGTGCTCCAGCTAAATACATCATACCGAGCATGGTTAAGATCATGACAACAATCGCCCCAAAATCAGGTTCGAGGATTAAAAAAAAGGAGATAATGCCAAGTAATACCAATGGCTTAATAAATCCTTTGATATTTACTCTAACCTCATCTTGGCGTCGCGATAGGTAGCTGGCAATGTAGATGATTAGAGCAAGTTTAGCGAACTCTGATACTTGCAGAGAGATAATGCCAAGTCGTAACCATCTAGTGCTGCCGTTTACAGTGCGGCCAACCCCAGGTATCAGGACTAGCATCAATAAGAACATACTTATAAGTAGTAAATAGCCGCTAATTTTTTCCCAAGAACTTAAAGGTATTTGTTTGATAAAAAAACCAACAACTATGCTTACTAAGAGATAAATTGTTTGGTGTGATAAAAAATGAAACGGATTATGGTACCATTTGTCGGAAATTCCCATAGAAGCCGAAGCTAACAATAAAAAACCAATGGCAAGTAGTGAAGAGACTGCTAAGATTAGCCAGTAATCATAATAAAAAGCTGATTGTTTGTTTTTGGAGAAAAGGATCTTCATTTCTCTAATTTATTTACTTCGGCAATAAAAACTTCACCGCGTTGTTCAAAATTATTAAACATATCAAAACTAGCGCAAGCAGGAGATAGTAGTACTGTATCTTTTGGTTTAGCAACCTCTTTACAGATGGTTACAGCATTTGCCATTGACGTAGCATGCAAGATTTGGCTCGTGCCACTAAGTGCTTGTGCGATTAACATCGCATCTTTACCAATTAAAACTATAGTTTTAACATATTTTGCCACCGTTTCACGGAGTAAGGAGAAATCCGCGCCCTTACCAATACCTCCAGCAATTAAGATGATTTTATGATTATCGTCAGCTAGACCTTCTATTGCTGATTTAGTGGCACCGACATTGGTACCTTTAGAATCGTTGTACCAGTCAACATTATTAATGTTAGCTACCCATTGACAGCGGTGAGGAAGCCCAGCGAAAGTTTGTAAGGTTGTAAGCATGGCATCTAATGGTAGATTAATTGCAGTTCCTAAAGCTAAAGCTGCTAAGGCATTATTAGCATTATGTAACCCTTTCATTTTTAATTTATCTAGGCTCAGTAGTTGTTTGTTACCGTGCATTAAATAACCGTTATTGATACCAAAGTTGCCATCTTGTGGTTGATGGTTACCAAAAACAATTGTTTGTTGGGGAAGGGTCACGCTAGCATAAGTCAGGGGCTCATCTTGGTTAATAACCGCGGTTTTACAACCAGAATAAATACGTTGTTTGGCCGCCAAGTAATCATTTGTCGTGGCATAACGATCTTGGTGATCTGGAGAAATATTTAGTATGACGGCGGCTGCAGCAAAGAGAGAGTGGGTGGTTTCAAGCTGAAAACTTGATAGTTCTAGGACATAATAGTCAGCTTCTTTTTTTAATAGGTCAAGTGCTGGTGTTCCTAAGTTGCCGCCGACGCCAGCTGTTTTTCCTGAAGCGTTTATCATTTCACCAATTAAACTAGTTACGGTACTTTTACCGTTAGAGCCGGTTATCGCAATAATTGGTGTTTGAGTTGCTAGAGTAAATAACTCAATATCTCCTATGCATTTTATTCCTTGTCTAAGGCAGGCAGCGATTGCGGGCTCTTGTAAAGAAACTCCAGGACTGATGATTAATTCTTGCGCTTGTAATAATAGGTTTTTATCCAAACCGCCTAAGTGGGTTTTAATAGAGGGGAAGTTTTTTTGTAGTTCTAATAATCCCGGGGGGGATATACGGCTATCAATTACGGCAAAGTTATGTCCTGCCGCTGCCAAATAACGAGCACAGGAGATCCCGGTCTTGCCAAGACCGACTACCATTTTAAGGTTAGAATTTACATGATTATTTTTCATAAATACGTTTGCTAAAATACCCTGAATTTTATAGAATTTAAAGCACAATTGATAGCTGCTAGTGTCGTTATCGCAAGCTAGCTCCTTTGGCGGAGCAAGCTGATCTAGTAAATGCTGGCTTGCTTGTTTACTTGCTGCGCTTGTTTCTCGCATAATGACGATACGAGTAGTTGCCAAAATTATACAGCTAATGGGAGTTGGTATTATGGCAGTAACAGCCAATCAGCATGACATCGATGCATTTCTTTATCGACTTTATCAAGATGTTGCGGTTGCTGCAATTTCCATAAGTTGTCGTAAAAAGCTAGGGCTTTATTCGCAAGATTCGTTTATCTACGGCGATAGTTATATGCCATCACTATATGAAATTATTAGTGAGGTGAAACCACAGCCCGGGGAGGTGTTTTATGATCTTGGTTCTGGCGGTGGTAGAGTGGTGTTGTTTGCCGCACTTAGTTTTCCTTTTGCTAAAGCAGTAGGGGTTGAGCTACTTAATGATCTGGACGCTGTTGCTCGTCAACAGTTAAATTTGATGTATAAGAAGTTACCTGCTATGGTTGGTTTTGACCCTGGCAAAATAGGAAACATTCAATTTGTTAATGGTGATTTTACTAAAACCGAGGTTAGCGATGCTGATATTATTTATGTTGCATCAACCTGTTATGAGGCAAAGTTGATGCACAAATTGGCAGATTTTCTCGCTGAACAAGTTAAGGTTGGTACTAGGATTATAACTTGTACTCAAAGCTTGCCGGCGAATGGTTTTAAAATAAACACTACCAAAGTTTATGCGATGGAATGGGGGTTGGTGACCGTATTTTTCCAGGAAAAAATTTAGTTTTTATCATAGACTTCTTGCATAACCAGGTATTTTGTCAATCATGCAAGGCGTACATGAAGAGAGCAAGCGGAGTTTACTTTTAAGTAAATGAGCATTGCGAGCGAATGTGCAACGCAGTAGTATGGCAAAAGATGCAGGTTATGCAAGAATTCTAATAAAAAGTAAAAGACTATGGCCGATGATAAACGTAAAAAACGCATTGAAGAGTTAATACAACGTGAGTTGGGAAGGGTTTTAATCAGTTATCCTCATCACCCTCTTTTTACTAAGATTACCGTCACCGCTGTTAATGTTGCGCCTGATTTGTCAGTAGCTAAAATTTTTTTTAGTGTATTTGACGAAGTAGATGTAGAGGCGGCGAAAAAAATCTTACAAGATGAAGCTAAATTTTTTAGAAAAACACTTGCGCATACTCTGAATTTGCGTTTAACTCCCCGTTTCAATTTTATTTATGATGAGTCGATAAAGCGTAGCAAAAAGCTTTCTGATTTGATTGATGCTGCTATTGCTAGCGATGAAGAAAAACACCGTTAGTTATGAAATACGATCTTAATGGAGTTTTGTTATTAGATAAACCAGTGGGTTTGACTTCTAACGACGCTCTCCAAGTGGTAAAAAAATTATTTAAGGCGAATAAAGTTGGTCATACTGGTAGTCTTGACCCTACGGCCAGTGGCATGTTGCCTCTTTGTTTTGGGGAGGTGACTAAGTTTTCCCAATTTTTACTCGGCGCAGATAAGCGCTATCTTGTTACTGGTAAGCTTGGAGAAATTACCGCAAGTGGTGATAGCGAGACCCCTATTATTGAAAAAAGGGAAGTAAAAGATTTTAGCCTTAAGGATCTTGAAGTGGTCTTGGCCAAGTTTCGGGGTAAGATTTCTCAAGTTCCACCAATGTATTCGGCAATAAAATATAAAGGGCAACCTTTGTATAAGTTGGCACGTCAAGGGATTGAAATTGAGCGAAGCTCTCGCGAACTTACCATTCATGATTTGCAGCTGATTGAATTAAAAGATAATTTAATTAAATTGGATATACATTGTAGTAAGGGTACTTATGTCCGTACCTTGATTACAGATATTGGTGAGGCCTTGGAATGTGGTGCTCACGTTGTTTGTCTTAGACGGCTAGAAGTTGGTCCATATAAAGCAACACAAATGGTGGCGCTAGATACACTACAAGAGTTGGTTACAAAAAATGACATTCAGGAGTTACATCGATTGTTATTGCCAGTAGAAACTATGTTGGTTAGTATGCCAGAAGTGACTTTAACTGGTGACATGGTTTATTATACGCTTTCTGGTCATCCTATATTAGTACCAAATAGTCCAAATTCTGGTTGGGTTAAGCTTAAAAATAAGGATCATAAGTTTTTGGGAGTAGGTGAAGTTATGGCAGATGGTAGGATTGCTCCGCGAAAGTTGATAAAGATACATCGATAAGTGTACATTTACAGTAAAAACGAGTACCATGTGCCCGTTTTTAGAACTTATTAAATGAGGAGAGTTGTTGTATGGCAAATAAAAATTCTAAGGCCGCAAAGAGTGTGAGCGGCAAGTATTATGTTGATACAAATTGTATTTGTTGTGGGCAATGTATTGATATTGCTGGAGATTTTTTTAAAGAGGATACTGATGGCGGAGTCTATGTGCATGCTCAACCTACCTCTAGTGAAGGTGAAACATTATGTGAGCAAGCATTAGCTAATTGTCCTGTAGAAGCTATTGGTAATGATGGCTAATTAAGTATACAAAGTGTAAATTTATTTTATACGTAGTGTATGTTGCTAGGGTTAGCTGAAAGTGTTACTTTATTCCCTAACCTTCTGTGAATGACAACGGTTGGCAAGGGATGGGCGCGGCGTATTTTTGTCAAATTCTTCATGTACGTATTCAAGTTATCTGCGCATTTGTTTAATACATTTATTTAAGTTAAAAAAGAGAGGTCTTATGTCATTATTATCAGCTGTAAAAGCACAAATCATTCAAGAATATGGTGTGACCGATGGTGATACCGGTTCACCAGAAGTGCAAATTGCACTTTTAACTACCGATATTAATCAACTTACTGAGCACTTCAAGTCGCATGTTAAAGATCACCATTCTCGTCGTGGTTTAATCCGTAAAGTTAACTTACGGCGTAGATTGCTTGATTATTTAAAAAGCAAAGATATCGAAAGGTATCGTAGCATTATTACCCGTCTAAATTTACGTGGGTAGTTCGTTGATAAACAACTAAGGAAATAAAATAATAATGAAATACATTAAAAAATCTTTTCAGTACGGGGAGCAAATTGTTACCCTAGAAACTGGTGCGATTGCACGACAAGCAACTGGTGCTGTAGTGGTGAGTATGGGCGATACAGTGGTGTTGGTAACTGTGGTTGCTGAAAAAGAGGCTGCAACAGACCGCGATTTTTTCCCTTTAACTGTAAACTACCAGGAACGCTACTACGCTAATGGTCGGTTACCTGGTGGGTTCATGAAAAGAGAGGGGCGCCCTAGTACCCAAGAGACTTTGATTTCACGTCTCATTGATCGTCCAATACGTCCTTTATTTCCTGAAGGTTTTACCAGTGAAGTTCAGATCATAGCAACCGTAATGTCACTCGACCCCGAGATCCTACCAGATGTTCCTGCGCTTATTGGCGCGGCGGCAGCATTGGCAGTCTCTGGGGTTCCATTTAACGGTCCTCTAGCTTCTGCCAGAGTGGGATATAAAAATGGTAGCTATTTTCTTAATCCGACAGCAAAGCAACTGCAAGATCTAGATTTAGATCTAGTTGTTGCTGGTACCAAAACGGCAATTTTGATGGTTGAATCTGAAGCCAAAGAGTTAACTGAGAAGGTTATGCTTGGTGCGGTAATGTTTGGTCATAAAGAGATGCAGGTAGTAATCGATGCTATTAAAGAATTTGCTGAGGAAGCTGGTAAAACAAAGTGGGACTTTAAACCATCAGATGTCCACCAAGATTTAGTTAAGCGGATTAAACAAGAAATAGAGACAAGCTTAGTCGCTGCTTATGCTATTACTGATAAAAACTCCCGTTATCCAAGGTTAGAAGAGATTCGTAAGCAAGCAGTTGATCGTTTTGTATCAGAGGGAGCAGAAGCTAATCTTACCAAAGAACATGTGACTAACATCGTATTTGAATTAGAGCGCCAGATAGTTCGTCAGCGTATTCTTGGAGGTTTACCGCGTATTGATGGTCGTGATCACAAAACAGTAAGACCTATAGATATTAATTTAGGAGTGTTACCACGAGCTCATGGTAGCTCGGTTTTTACTCGAGGTGAAACACAAGCTTTTGTGGCGGCAACCTTGGGAACTGAGGGTGATGCGCAGATTATTGATGTACCAGCTGGCGAAAGTACCGATACCTTTTTATTCCATTATAACTTTCCTCCTTATGCCACTGGTGAAGTGGGGATGGTTGGGAGTCCGAAACGTCGCGAAATTGGTCATGGTAATTTAGCTAGAAGGGCGTTACAAGCGGTGATTCCTAGTAAAGAAAAATTTCCTTATGTTATTCGAGTAGTTTCAGAGATTACTGAGTCAAATGGTTCGAGTTCGATGGCCTCGGTGTGTGGAGGTAGTCTTGCTTTAATGGATGCTGGAGTTCCGATCAAAGCTCCTGTAGCTGGTATTGCTATGGGGCTGATTAAAGAACAGGAACGTTTTGCAGTTATCACCGACATTTTAGGTGATGAAGACCATTTGGGAGATATGGATTTTAAAGTGGCTGGCACCACAGATGGGATTACAGCTTTACAAATGGATATTAAGATTGATGGCATTACTGAAGAAATTATGCGTATAGCTCTTGACCAAGCAAAAGAAGCAAGGTTTCATATTTTTAATTTAATGCATGCTAAAATTGCGGCACCGCGTGAGCATATTTCTGATTTTGCCCCTCGCATTACCACTATGCATATTAATCCGGAAAAAATCCGTGATGTTATTGGTAAAGGCGGCGTAGTGATCCGTGGCCTTACCGAGGAAACTGGCGCAACTATTGATATTAAAGATGATGGTACGATAATGATTGCTTCGGCTGATAAACTTGCTGCAGCTGAGGCTAAACGTCGTATCGAGATGATAACTGCGGAAGCTGAAGTAGGTAAAATTTATACGGGAAAAGTTACCAAGATAATGGACTTCGGCGCAGTAGTTTCATTTTTACCCAATAAAGATGGTTTAGTACATATTTCACAGATTTCAACGACAAGGGTAAATGATGTTCACGATTACCTCCAAGAAGGTCAAGAAGTAACAGTTAAGGTGATTGAAGTAGATCGATCTGGCAAGGTTAGGCTGAGTATCAAGGAAGCGGCGGAGCAACATTGAGCATAATTTAACTTTATGCCGTGCACTCTTTCGCGTGACAAAGCAATGGAGAATTAACAAAGGGGAGAGTCATAGTAGCTCTCCCGTTTGGGCGAAGTCAAAAATTTGATTTACACTGAATGGTTACATGGAATTTAAAAACAGATCATCCGCTGGAGTTGAACCTGAGGTTTTGGCGCAATCGCCGAAGACGCGGTTTAGTATACGTTTAAGTATACTTAGTATCGTCATGATTTTATTGGTTGGAGTTTCTGTTTTAATTATCGGGGTTAATTATTTTACGATCGATTCTTTGTTGGTTATCTCAGCCAAAAACTCTTTGGCACAAACAAGTGGTAAGATAGCTGAGCAAATTGGTAGTTACCTAAAGCCATTAAATACTAATATCTTAACTGCTCACCGGTTGATTAAGCTTGGGGTTGTTAAACCACAAGACCCTGGTTTCGTTAAGTTTTTATATAGTTTAATCGCAGATAATGAGAATCTCATTGGTGCCTACTGGGGGGATAATCATGGCAATATCTATTTGGTCAATAAAGAGAAAAGCGGTTTTTTTGTCGAAACTATTTTACGTGATCATCATGGTATAGTTACTCAGGGTGATACACAATATTTAGATTTTCAGGGTAATTTGTTAACTACTGGACAGCTGGCCGATACTACCTTGGATCCTCGGTTACGACCATGGTATCAAGCTGCTTTAAGACAAAAAAGTTTGGCGTGGACAGTTTATCGTTTTGCTCCAATAGGCAATCAGCCATCCCAGCCTGGTATTACTTCAGTGCTTCCTGTTTATGATGCTGAGGGAAATTCACAAGGAGTTGTGGGTATTGATATGTTACTTGGGACTATCGATGATTATGTAGAAAACATCAAGTTGACTAATAATAGTTTTATTTTTGTAATGAATTTGAATACTGGTCAAGTTATTGCCGCACATACTGAAAAGAAGGAGTTGTTAGCGCTTGAATCTGTGCCGAATATTTCTGATATTAAAATTCCTTGGTTAAAGGAGGCTGTTGCAATATATAAGCAAAAATATATCGGAACATTTGTTTATACCATCAAAGGTGAAGATTACATAGCTTCTTATGGCAATATACCAGAGGTTAAGAGTGATAATGGTCAGTGGGTAGTGGCGATTATTACTCCTGTGAATGATATTATTGCGCCATTGCTAAAAAGTGCTTTGATTAGTACAGTCTTAACTGTATTGACGCTTCTGGTTGGTATGATTTTAGCCTCTTTTTTTTCAACCAGTCTTAGTCGGCCGATTAGAGTTTTGGCAAGAGATGCTGATTTGATTTGTCAATTACAGCTGGGGAATATTAAGCAGCTATTTTCGAGGATAAAAGAGGTTGATGATATGGCAAAAGCATTTATTAAAATGCGTAATGCCTTATATTCTTTTCAGCGTTATATGCCAATTGCCTTGGTGAAGAAGTTGATCCTCAGCAACAAAATAGCCGAGGTTGGAGGCGAAGCTAAAGAATTAACTTTGCTCTTTAGTGATATTAAAAATTTCACGTCTCTTTCAGAGAAATTTGATCCTGAAAAGTTAATGCAATATTTGTCAGAGTATTTCCAGTGTCTAACTAAAGTGATTGCTGAAAACCATGGTACCGTGGATAAATATGTCGGTGATGGTGTGGTAGCATTTTGGGGTGCGCCAGTTGATGATGCTGAGCATGCCTTGCATGCTTGCCAGGCGGTAATCCAGGCCAGAACAGCACTTGAAAAGCTAAACCTTAAATGGCGTAATGAAAATAAACCTGAAGTTATAACGCGCTTTGGTGTTAGTTCAGGCAAGGTCGTTATTGGTAACGTGGGTTCCGCAGATCGTTTAAGCTATACCTCTTTAGGTGATCCAGTAAATCTAGCTAGTCGTTTGGAAGGACTAAACAAAGTATATGGTACTACTATTATGGTTAGTGAGTTTGTCTATGAGAAACTCAAAGACCAATTTTGTTTTCGTCTTTTAGATCGTGTGGCAGTGAAAGGAAAAACTCAAGGAGTTTACGTTTATGAGCTTATCGGTGAGTTATCATGCTATGACTTAAAATGGCGTGATTATAATTGTAAATTTGCTGAAGCTTTTGCTGATTATGAAAAAGGATATTGGGAAAGTGCTCTGCACCTTTTTCGACAGTTAAGCGAAAAGTACCCTGAGGATCAAGTGGCGCAGGTATTTATTAGTCGCGCTGCCAGTTTTATCGATAATCCGCCGCGGGGATGGAGCGGTATTTGGATTATGGATGAGAAGTAGTGGTTAACGGTGATACGTATTGATGTTTAAGCTATGGTCAAGCTTATCAACGATAACGGTTACTGCACAATCGCCAGTTACATTAATTACCGTTCTAAACATATCTAAAAAACGATCAATTCCCATGATGAGTGGAATGCCATCAATCGGCAATCCTATTGATGCTAATACCATGCTTAGCATAATGACAGCACCACTGGGATAGCCGGCAGCCCCTATAGAGCCAATAGTAGAAGTGACAATAAGTATTATATATTGATGGGTGGTTAAATTAACGCCAGTCATTTGGGCGAAAAATAATGCGCACGCAGCAATGTAAATTGCTGATCCGGTCATATTAATAGCGGCGCCAAGTGGCAGGATAAAACCTGCAACTCGTTCTGATACTCCAACCTTTTCTTGTAGCTCATTAATTGCGGTAATTATAGTTGCTTTACTACTTGATGTAGCAAACGCTAAGGCTTGAATATTAAAAGTTTTTTTATAAAACTTTAACGGGTTTAAGCCAAACATTAAAAGCATTATGCCAAACAATATATATTGAATGGTAAATGCCCCTAAAATGACTAACATCAGCTTGCCTAAATTTAATATTAATGTAAATCCGTGCTCACCAACTATCCACATCATTATGGCAAATACGCCATAAGGGGTGGTTTTAATAACTAGTTCAACCATTTTAAAAATTATACTGGTTATAGAAATTATAGTTTTTCGAGCCTCATTTGCTTTTTCGCCAACGAGAATTAAAGCTAGTCCTAGAATAAAGGCAAAAACCACCACTTGCAGAGTATTACCACTGGCCATAGCTGCAATTGGGTTAGATGGAAACATATCAATGATAATCTTTACGAGAGTGGTTTGGGTGGGGATAACGGTAGCGACATCTTGCTTAAGGTTATTGATTAGATCAATCCCCGCTCCAGGTGCAAAATACCAGGCAGTTACAATTCCCAGAGTTACAGCGATTATGGTTGCAATACCATATATCAGAGAAGCTTTAAACCCTATACGTCCAAGGGTATGGGTGTCGCTAATATTGGTCATGCCATACAAAATGGCAAAAAAGACGGTCGGGACTACAATCATTTTTACTAGATTCATGTAGATGGTAGCTACAGGTTTAGCAATGAAATAATAGTTGGGCAATAGGTGGCCGCACATTACGCCAAAGAACATGCCAATTAGGACCTTTTGCCATAAGCTTAGTTTCATATATTTCCTTGTAGAATAAATAATTTATTTGATGATGAGTGTAAGTTCTACTAGCAACTTTATCCTGAAATTTAATTTGCTACCAGTATATCTTTTCGCCCTAGAAAATTTGTTACTGCTCTCTTGGTTATTTCATAGCATGACAAAGAGCAAGGTTAATCAATTTTGTAACTTCATCTGGGGTATCAACCACAGGGTTCTCCTAAAGAGGAGAGTTGCCCCCTTCCCCTTAGTAATTCCAGAACACTTTATCCTCGAAGCAAGCTTTGAGGAAATTTAGATGATAGAAAATTTTTGCAAATCCCGTCAAAGTTACCTATTATAATTAGTTTTATGAATTTTGGAATTGACAAAATAAGTTTTTATACCCCAGGTTATTATTTAGACCTTAAAACCTTTGCTTTAGCACGAGGCCAAGAAGCAGCTAAATTTTATGATGATCTTGGGCAAAATAAGATGTCGATTACCCCTCCTAATGAAGATGTAGTGACACTGGCGGCTAATGCTGTTTGGCCACTGTTGCAGAATCAGGGGGCAGAGGAGCTTGCCGAAATTGAGCTTATTTTGTTTGCTACTGAGTCTGGTAATGATCTATCTAAGGCCGCCGCCACTTACATTCATAAGTTATTTAATTTGCCCAAGCGTTGTCGAGCAATTGAGTTAAAGCAAGCATGTTATGGTGCTACTTTTGGGTTACAAATGGGGCTCTCATGGTTGCGACACAATAGCCATAAAAAAGTTTTATTAATTGCTGCTGACATCGCGCACTATGAGTTTAATTCAACGGCTGAGTCTTCCCAGGGTAGCGGTGCGGTGGCAATGTTACTTAGTGCTAATCCTCGTTTGTTGGTAATTGGTTCTGAGGCTGGTTTTTGTACTAGGGAAGCTATGGATTTTTGGCGTCCTAATTATTCTGATTATGCTTTGGTAGATGGTCGTTTATCTTGTGAGGTTTATATTCGTTTGGCTGAGGAGACGTGGCGACAATATGCGCATATTACAGGGCGCAAGTTTACCGATCACGACCGTTTTTGTTACCATGTGCCATTAGCCAAATTAGTAGAAAGTGCTCACAAAAAACTGGCTAAAATAAATGGCATAAAAAATTTAAATGTAGAGCAGATAGCGTACCAGATTGGTAAGTCTTTAATTTATAATCGTGAAGTTGGTAATTGTTATACTGCATCGTTATATTTGAGTATTCTTTCTTTACTTGAAAATGAAAATACAGATTTAGCTAATAAACTTATTGGCTTATATAGCTATGGTTCCGGGAGTGTGGGGGAGTTTTTTGCGGCAAAAGTAGTTTCTGGGTATCAGAATTGGTTACAACAAAAAAAACATCAGGATATGCTCAAGCTGCGTCAGGAGTTAACTTTTGCTGAGTATGAAGAATTTTATAGTTTTAAAATTCCTACCGATGGTAAAGCACTGGTGTTGCCAGCATGGCGCACAGGAAGCTTTCGTATCAAGGAATTTTTACAACATCAACGAATTTATGAGTTTATTCCAAGGGATTTTTACTAAGTCAACCTGGCTTATGCCAAAGGGGAGTAAGTAGGGTGCAAAATCACGTAGTTACGGCTTCAGCTCCTGGGAAAATAATATTTTCTGGGGAACATTCGGTGGTTTATGGCCGACCAGCTATCGCTCTAGCAATTAGCCGTTTTGCTACTACTACTATTACTGCTGAATCTGGGCATGGGATTTGGTTTCATTTTTTAAACGACAACCTCAAGCATGTAGCGACCATGAAAGAGTTGCAAAGTTTACGAGTGCAAATTTCTAAGCGTTACCGAAAGTTTATTGTTGGTAAGTATCAAATTAAAGATGTTATTGGTAATCCTTTGGAGTTGATCCAGTATGCTTTTATTTATTTAGTAGAAAATTTGTTATTAACGCCAAGGGGTGGATTAAAAATTCAAGTAGATTTGTCGCTACCAATTGGTTGTGGGATGGGAGCATCAGCAGCAGTTATTTTGAGCTTGATGCATGCGTTAGTCAATTATTGTGGTTATGCGCTGACCGTTGACAAATATTTATACTTTGGTCGCGAAATTGAAAATCTGCAGCATGGACATTCTAGTGGCTTAGATTTATTTTTATCATTAAATGGTGGTTGCTATTTTTTTGGGACGGGCGAGGTTAGTCCGCGTAATTTGCCACGAGTTCCTTTTGTATTAGTAAATACTGGTAAATCTGAAACTTCTACTGGTGAATGTGTGGAAAAAGCTGCAAAGTATCTGCAAAATAGTGCTTTTGCTGATGAGTTTTCTCGTGTCACATGTGCTTGTGACTTAGCGTTACAGCAAAACAATTTAGCAGTAGTCAAACAATGTGTCAGTCGTAATCATGAGTTATTGTTAGATATTGCAGTGGTACCAACAAGGGTAGCAGATTTTATTACTGAGGTTACTGCGCGTGGTAATGCTGCCAAGGTAAGTGGTGCTGGCGCAGTTAGTGGTAATAATGCCGGGATTGTTTTGGTGGTAGGTGAAGTAGAAATTTCAGATATCGTGGCAAAGTACGGTTACACTATTTTGCCAGTGCATGGGGAGTCGAGGGGTGTTAGACTTATATAAAGTAAAAGTGCCGGGGAGTCTTATGCTATTTGGTGAGCATGCCGTATTACACCACAAGCAAGCGGTGGTAGCGGCAATTAATCACCATATCGAAATTACTTTAATTCCTCGCGCTGATAATAAAATTGAAATTATTTCTTCACTCTTAAAAAGCCATTTAGTGGCACTTACTAAGTTTACGGTTACTAAACCTTACGATTACGTTTTAACTGCAATTAAGCAGTTTTTACCCAAGATAACATGTGGTTTTACTTTGAAAATTGAAGCTAATTTTCCTAGTACCATTGGGTTTGGTTCTTCAGCAGCAGTTACTGTAGCAACGCTTGCAGTTTTGCATTGGTGGCTTTTTCGTAAGAAACCAGAGCAAAAACAGCTGTATCGTCAAGCCATCTTGGTAGTGCACTTAGTGCAAGGTTGTGGTTCGGGGGCGGATGTTGCCGCAAGTGTTTTTGGGGGTGTTATTGCTTATAAAATAGCGCCACTGGAGATAAAAAAAATAGGTGATACTATGCCACTAGTTGCCATTTATTCTGGCAGTAAAGTAGCAACTCCTAAAGTGATAGCAATCGTAGAAAATATGCGTCGGAGGTTACCGCATATAGTTGCTAGTATCTATGCAGCTATCGATTGCTGTGCTAAAGAAGCTATTTCTGCTATCAAAAATAATAATTGGTTATGTTTAGGTAAGATTATGGATATCCATCAGGGGCTGCATGATGCGTTAGGGGTAAATAATGCTACCTTGAGTAAATTAGTTTTTTCTTTACGGTCTAATCCGCACATTTACGGTGCCAAGATCTCTGGCTCTGGTCTTGGTGATTGTGTTATTGGTTTAGGTAAAATTGCCAGGCAAAAGCGTCTAAAAAATCAAGTTGATGTGGCGATTAGTTCCTCGGGGATAACTTACCTCTGAAGTATCTGGTCAGCATGATTTTGCCTGGTGTTTTTTGCTATGCAAAATCATGCTAAAAATTAAGGCTAAACGATGGGGTGTGTAACAGATACCTTGTGAAACAAATGAAATTAAGCTCCTACAACCAAAAAAGAAATTTTGCCAAAACTAAAGAACCAGAGGGTGTTCCGGATGGTGATGTAGATTCTGCAGTTTTTGTGGTGCAAAAACATCATGCTAGAAATTTGCATTACGATTTTCGTTTAGCGCTTGATGGGGTTCTTAAAAGTTGGGCGGTTCCTAAAGGCCCCAGTTTGCAACCTACCGAAAAACGATTGGCGGTAATGACTGAAGATCATCCACTAGCATATGCGAATTTTGAGGGTGTTATCCCTGAGGGCGAATATGGCGCGGGAACCGTAGAGATTTGGGATTATGGTTGGTGGGAGCCGCTAAGTGATTTAGCTACTTGGCTTGAAAAAAGAAAGTTGGAATTTATTTTGCATGGTAAAAAACTTAAAGGTACTTGGGTTTTAGTTGGTCTTAAAAACGATCCGAAGAATTGGTTATTGATAAAGAAGAAATAATTATTATTTTATTTGTAACCAACTTTCAATCTTCGATACTAATTTAATAATCCCGGTTTTAAAGTCTGCTTTTGCGCCCACGGCTTTGGTAGTGTTGCCAGATTGAATGATAGTTACAGGTTTGTCGGTTTCGGCGAATTTAATATCTGGATAAACGGTAAGCTCGGATGTAGTAATATCAAAATCGGGATTATTTGGCCCAATTTTTCTGACAATTTTTACGTTATGCCAAAGATATACAGTTGATTTTCCTTGTTCGCTTTTACCTTTGTTTGCAGTAATGTGCCAGGGTTGTTCCCCTGGAGTGAACATTAATATATCAGGTTTTTCGAATAAATAGGTATTGTTGTTATCAAGGTGAGTAATTTTGTCGGCTTTAATTTGGTTTTGAATATTACCTTCGTGACTAAACTTGAAATAAGTAGTGTTAGTCATAAAAAAATCTGGGCTATTGGCAGAAACGGTTGGTTGTTCAATGTGGGTAACCTTTTTTGCAGTAAGTAAAGCTAGTATGCTAGTGCCAATAAACACTGTTAGTAGAAGAATAGTAAGATATAGATTTTTTTTTAACATATATACTCCTCGTAAACAGGTTTTCAGGTAAAGTTACTAGTGGAACTGTACCGCTCTGGTAAAATCAAGTTTAGACTCGCTACGTGGTTTATCTCGCGTGGTCTAAAAGCGGTATAGCTAACAACATTTCACATGCTTCCCTTACTGCTCCATTGCCGCCCGTAGCTTTGGTTGTATAGTTAGCTAAAGTGCGTATTTTAGGTATCGCATCTTTTACCGCGATACTCAGACCAGCTTTTTGCATTAATGGTAGGTCAGGAAGGTCATCACCAATAACTGCAATATTTTCATTGTTTAGTTTGAGCTTTTTTTTAAGTTTGCTCAATACTTGCATTTTGTCATCGTAGCCAAGGTAAACATGTTTGATGCCAAGCTCCTTCATCCGATTTTGTGTGGCTTTAGATTTACGTCCAGAGATTACGGCAATCTCTATGCCATGTTTTTGTAGCATTTTTAGACCAAGACCATCTTTGATGTTAAACGCTTTGGTTTCACAACCATTATCGCTAAAGTAAAGTTTACCGTCGGTGAGTACCCCATCAACGTCTAGAATAAATAATTTTATTCTTTGATTTTTAAATTTAATCAAGTTTATCCCCCATTGCTGTGTCACGCGAAAGACCGCGTGGAATAAATTTAATTTTTTTCATAATTAAGTTATTTGTCCTTATGCTAAACCAGATTGGAGTAAAGTGTGCATGTGAACTACGCCAATAGGATTGTTGTTGTTATCAACCGCTACTAAACTAGTGATTTTATATTGTTCCATTAACTGGATAGCTTCAACGGCGAGTACACCTAAAGGGATAGTTTTGCAGTTGGTAGTCATAACTTGAGAAATCTCAGTATTATGTATATCTAACGCTTTATCTATTACTCGTCTTAGATCGCCGTCGGTAAAGATGCCGGCAAGTTTTCCCGTGCTGTCGGTAACAATAGTCATTCCCAGTTTTTTATTGGTTATTTCGATTAAAGCTTCAGCGAGCGAGGTCTTTGTGGTTACTTTAGGAATAGCTTCGCCGGTGTGCATTAAATTATCTACCCGTAGTAACAAGCGTTTACCCAAAATTCCACCAGGATGGGAGCGCGCGAAGTCTTCAGCCGTAAAGTCACGCATCTCGGTTAAAGCAATAGCGATAGCATCCCCTAAAGCTAGGGCTACTGTGGTACTAGTAGTTGGCGCGAGTCCTAAAGGACCAGCCTCTCTTTCTACGCTTGCGTCTAAATTAATATGAGCTGCTTTAGCAAGAGAAGAGTTAGGGTTTCCCGTAATACTAATTAATGGGACTCCAATTAGTTTTATAACTGGCAAAATTGCTACTATTTCTCCTGTATTGCCGGAATTTGAGATGGCTATTACCACATCTTTTTTAGTTATTACTCCAATATCGCCATGGCTAGCTTCACTTGGATGCATAAAGAAAGCTGGACTTCCAGTGCTGGCCAAAGTAGCAGCAATTTTATGGGCAATATGTCCGGGTTTACCAATACCAGTTACAATAATCCGTCCCTTACATGTTAGTAACAATTTGCAAGCCTCGACGAAGTTTTGGTTGATACTACGGTGTAGTTTGAGGATGGCTTCGGCTTCGATTTTTAAAACATCTTGTGCTAGTTGTTTGATTTTATTGTCATCAATCATACGGTGTTTACTCTGTACCATACTAAAAATGTGTAATTTTTATGAAATTAATTAAGATTTTATGTATTATAGCTAAAATATTGTTTAGCGCACCTTAAGTTTTTATCGGAGTATAGTATACATGGCGGATAACTTTGTTGAAATATGTGCATTAGATTTTGCGCGCGGCGACCGTTTGATCTTTAAAGATGCCAATCTATATGTTCCTCGGGGTAAAATCACTGCTATTATGGGGCCTAGTGGTTCTGGTAAAACAACCCTTCTCCGTTTAATTAGTGCGATGTTGTCGCCACAGCGGGGTAAAGTTTTGATTAATGGGATAGATATTCATAGTTTAAACCGTGCTGAACTGTATAAGATAAGAAAGTTAATGGGGATGTTGTTTCAAAGTGGGGCATTATTTACGAATCTTAGTGTTTTTGAAAATGTTGCTTTCCCTTTGCGTGAACACACTAGATTACCAGAGGATATCATTCGTAATGTGGTCTTAATGCAACTAGAGGTGGTTGGCCTACGTGGTGCTATAAACTTAATGCCAAGTGAGCTGTCTGGAGGTATGGCCCGTCGTGTGGCTTTAGCCCGGGCTCTAGTTTTTAATCCACAACTAATGATGTATGATGAACCATTTACGGGCCAAGACCCAATCACTATGGGAATATTAGTAAAGTTAATTAAGCATTTAAATGATATTTTAGGATTAACTTCAGTGATTGTTTCTCACGATGTTACCGAAACCTTAAGTATAGCCGATTATGTTTATGTGATTGTTAACAGTAAAGTGGTTGGTCAAGGTACAGCAGCTGAAGTTGCGAGCGATAAGTCGCCACTAGTGGCGCAGTTTATTCATGGTTATGCAGATGGACCGGTGCCGTTTCATTATCCGGCAAAGGACTATCGGGAGGATTTAAACCTGTGATTAATTGGATCGAAAAGTTAGGACAAAATGGTATTTTATTTTGTGAACGTGTTGGTAATTCTGGTTTGTTTTTATTACGTACCATAATACGTCAGCCGCGAATTGTTAAGTTGTTTCCGTTAATTGTCGAGCAGCTTTATGCTGTCGGGGTGTTGTCTTTTACCATTATCGCCTTGTCTAGCTTATTTATTGGGATGGTATTAGCCCTACAGGGGTATAATATTTTAGAGCGTTTTGGTGCGGTAGAACAGTTAGGACAATTAGTCGCGCTTAGTGTGGTTCGCGAGCTAGGTCCGGTGATTGGTGGGTTATTATTCGTCGGGCGTGCTGGTTCAGCACTTACCGCAGAAATCGGCTTAATGCAAACAACTGAACAACTGGCAAGTATGGAGATGATGGCGGTTGACCCTTTGTGGCGAGTAATCGCTCCTCGTTTTTGGGCTGGAGTTATCTCGATGCCTATTTTAATTGCTATTTTTTGTATAGTTGCGGTGTTTGGTAGTTATTTAGTGGGTGTTGAGTGGTTGGGAGTAGATGCCGGGCAATTTTGGTCAAATATGCAGGCATCGGTACAGTTTAGTGGGGATGTTGTTAATGGGATTATGAAGGGGTTGATTTTTGGTGTGGTTGCAACCTGGATTGCGGTGTATCAAGGGTATTATACCGTACCAACGGCCGCTGGTATTGGGCGTGCTACTACTAAAACTGTTGTATATGGGTCACTGGCGATTTTGGGATTAGATTTTATTTTGACATCATTCATGTTAGGAGGTTGGTAATGTTAAATAAACGCATAATAGAATTTACAGTAGGTTTATTTATCTTGGTGGGAATAACTGCTGTATTTGTTTTGGCATTTAAGGTGAGTGGTTTAAGCATGTATTCTAGTGGCGGCTCTTTTCGTATTAGTGCGATCTTCGACAATATTGGTGATTTAAAAGTACGTGCCCCAGTTACTATTGCCGGAGTCCGGGTGGGGGAGGTTAGTAATATTGATATTGATAATCGTACCTTCAAAGCTAAGATAGCGATGCGTATTGATAACAGGCAAGATAAACTGCCAGCAGATACAACAGCAAAGATCTTAACTGCAGGTATAATTGGTGCAAACTATATTGAATTAATTCCTGGCTATAACGAAACCAATTTAAAAGAAGGTGATTTAATCACTGATACTCAGCCCGCTATTGTGTTGGAAGATTTGGTTGGGCAGTTGATTTATAAGTTAGATGGTGGTAAGAAATGACGAGCTGATATATTTTTTAGTATACTCAAAAATTTGATTTGTGGGGGGGTATGATGCAAGGTAAAAAAATTTTAGTAATTTTTTTGTTCTTGATTAGTTTTTCTAGTTTTGCTGCTAGTTCTCAAGATAATGTTTCGACGGTTCACGTTACTGATCCTGAACCTATGGTAATGATGAAAGATCTTACTAATAAAATGTTACGTGAGTTAGACAAAAATATTGGACACTTAAAAAACAATGATGGATTAATTGACTCTTTGGTTAATAGAATTGTTGTCCCATGTTTTGATTTGGTTACCATGTCAAAAGCGGTGGTTGGTCGTAATTATTGGCAGGAAGCTTCTAGCGAAGTTCAGCGAAATTTTATTAAGGAGTTTACCAGACATGTAATTCGTACTTATTCATCTGCTCTCAAATCTTATGATGGTGAAAGAATGAAGTTTTATCCTATTCGCGGTGAAGCTGGGGATAGGGTTAGAATTAGTAGTGACTTATTGTTAAAAAATGGGCCACCAATACAACTGCAATATGGTTTAATCAAGGCAGAGAAGCGGTGGTTAATCTATGATTTTAGTGTGGATGGCGTTAGTATTATTAAAAATTATAACTCGCAATTTGCGGGTATTTTACGCCAAAAAGGGTTGAGCGGTTTGGTAGAACAATTGAAAAAACGTAATCTTAATAAATAGTAAGTTATGATGTCTGACAGTATTATCATGCACCTAAGTGGTGAATTAAATTTTGCTACTGTTCCTGTTTTAAATAACAGCAGTCGGGATGTTATTTTAAAAAATTCACGGGTTACTTTTGATTTGTCGCAAGTCACTTTTAGCGATAATACAGGAGTGGCTTTGCTTGTAACCCTGGTTAGCTTTGCTAAAGGTGTGCAAAAAGAGATCTTGTTGGTTAATTTACCTCAACAGCTTTTAGATCTAATTGAAGCTGTGGGTGTAAGAAACATGTTACCAATTTGTGAGTAAAATAAAAAAGTTAAAGAGTATGAGGTAGGTATGGATAAACTAATGATTACAGGTGGTATGTCCCTCGATGGTGAGGTGAGAGTTTCCGGCGCTAAAAACGCTACTCTACCTATTTTGATTGCAACTTTATTGGTTGATGCTCCTGTTACTATTTTTAACGTGCCGCAGCTACACGATGTTGCTACTACTTTTGAGTTACTTGGTAGTATGGGCGTGGATATATTAGTTCATGAAGGTATGTCAGTAGAGATTGATTCTCGTCCGATCAAGAATTTTTGTGCACCATATGAATTAGTAAAAACTATGCGAGCTTCAGTTTTAGTGCTCGGTCCACTTTTAAGTCGTTATGGTAAGGCTACCGTGTCTTTTCCCGGAGGCTGTGCTATTGGGATGCGCCCGATTGACCAGCATTTGAAGGGGATGGAGGCTTTGGGGGCAAAAATTACGATACACGAAGGTTATCTTGAGGCAGAAGCGACCAGGCGTTTACGTGGTGCAGAAATTGTCACTGATATGGTGACAGTTACGGGGACCGAAAATATTTTGATGGCAGCGGTACTGGCGGAGGGTACTTCAATAATTAGAAACGCTGCTAGAGAGCCTGAGGTTTGTGACTTGGCCAATTTTTTGAATAAAATGGGAGCAAAGATCTCTGGTATTGGTACTGATACTTTAGTGGTTGAGGGTGTGCAGCGCTTACATGGTGGCGAATATAGGGTAATACCAGATCGGATTGAGGCTGGAACTTATTTAGTAGCCGGAGCATTAACACACGGTAGAGTTAAATTGAAAAATGTTGTTCCCGAGGTTATGACATCGGTACTTGAAAAGTTTAGTGAGGTTGGTGCCAAGATTGCTGTAGGCGATGATTGGATTGAACTTGATATGATGGGGAAAAGACCAAAGGCAGTTAATATTTATACTTCACCATATCCCGGTTTTCCTACTGATATGCAGGCACAATTTTTGGCCCTAAATTGTGTTGCGAGTGGTAGTAGTAATGTGGTCGAGACAATTTTTGAAAATCGTTTTATGCATGTACAAGAATTGCAGCGGATGGGGGCAGATATTGCAGTGCATGGCAATACCGCGACGATTACTGGCAAGGCTGAGTTAATTGGCGCAAAGGTTATGGCTACCGATTTGCGTGCTTCGGCTAGCCTAGTTTTAGCTGGGCTAATGGCTGAAGGAGAAACGATAGTTGATCGCATTTATCACCTTGATCGTGGTTATGAGTGTATTGAAGAAAAACTTTCTCAGATTGGGGCAAAAATCTTAAGGATCCCAGGTAAATAATCGTGCTGGGTAAACTACTCACACGATCAAGTCGGTGAAGTACCTGCGCTATAGACTAGAGGAGTAGTTGCTGTGTTGGTTTGTATTTGGTGGAACTACACTGTTAGTAGATATCAAGTCCAGGTGGGTTCTCGTCTGTTTTAGGCTCGGCTCCCGTTTAAAAGCGTGAAATGAAGGAATCTGAAAATACGAAGATTAATTTACGAGCATGGTGTTGATTTAATAAATCCTTAATATATGTTTGTTATATTTTAGTTGTTTACATTTAAGATTAATTTTTAGATTTAATTTATGGCTGATTTTTGTAATACAATATTAAAAGCTATCAGTAATTATAAGCTTATTCTCAGGAAATCTTTGACTGCCACCCAATGTACCGCAAAAATGTTAGAGCTCGGTATCAAAAGACAGCATGTTAGAAAAGCTAATAGCGAGATTATGCTTTATCAACTTGGTTTAAAGATTAAAGATGAGTTGACCAAGCAGATTGGCAATGAGAAAAGCAATAAGTCGAGCAATTTTTATCATGGGACAGGAGAGTTTCTGCAATATTTAGAAGACCTGTTTGCTCATTACCGTATTGAAAATGACCGCGTAGTTCATGTTGGTCAAAGAGTGTCGAGTATTGTGGTAGAAGCTATCCAGCTAATTGCTTTATCTAAAGGAAAATTAATCGGTGCTAAAGCTAAGCAAGTTATAAAGTACAGTGAAATTGTAGCAACCTACGGTAGTAAAGAGCAAAAGACGATGTTTCTCAATGCTATTGGTAGTCGGCAAAAACATCTTGTCAAGGATATTCCGCCAAGTATGTTTGATTGATCGGGTGATCAGGCGATCTAATTGATGATGATAGATGAGATTGCTAGGTTTAACCTGGCGATGGCCAAGCGTGTGAGTAGTTACAGTTTGTTCTTAGCCGAGATTAGCTTTTTTATAACACCACGAGATAGGTCTTTTGCTTATATGACAAGGTGAGTGGTGATGTTAAGTTTTGTCCATCTAATTTTGTCCTTGATAAAGAATCTTTGGCAGCATAGAATTGTTTTTCCAATCCTTTATTAAAATTTTTATAGGAGAGATGAGGCTATGGATAAGAACAAATCTGATATTTCTCATGCTTGGCAAGCATTAACCGAACATCGTAATCAGACGGTAAATTTGCAAATCAAGGAGCAGTTTGCTCTTAACCCTAAACGTTTTTCCGATTTTTCTTTACGTGCCGCTGGTATCTTTTTGGATTATTCAAAAAACCGCATAACCCAAGATACTATCCGTCTATTATGTGATTTGGCTATTGCCGCAAAATTGTCACCACATCGTGAAGCGATGTTTCGTGGTGACAAGATAAACACTACGGAAAAACGCTCGGTGCTACATACAGCCCTAAGGGATCTTGATAATAATGTGACTCCTGAAGGAAAACTGGTACAAAAAGAGTTACAGCATGTGGCTGAGTTTGTATCTAGTGTTCATAGTGGTGAGTGGCGTGGTTATAGTGGCAAAGTGATTACTGATGTAGTACACATTGGTATCGGTGGTTCCGATCTTGGGCCCGCTATGGTAGTAATGGCTTTAGAGCCTTATGCTACTAATATTAGAGTGCATTTTGTTTCTAACATCGATGCCACCCATATCAGCGAGACTCTGAAGTATCTTGATCAGGAAACTACCCTGTTCGTAATTGCCTCAAAGACTTTTACTACACAGGAAACATTAGCTAATGCTCTTTCTGCTAAAAGGTGGTTACTTAGCAAGGCTTCCTCGGAAAAGGATGCTATTTTACATAATTTTATTGGTGTTACCGCAAATCCAGAACGGGCCGTTCAGTTTGGTATTGGTCGAGACAATGTTTTCCCTTTTTGGGATTGGGTTGGTGGTAGATTTTCTTTGTGGTCAACTATAGGACTAACTATAGCGCTTGCGCTTGGTATGGATAACTTTTATGAACTACTCCGCGGAGCGCATGATATGGATGAGCATTTTAGAAATGCTCCACTCGCAGAGAATATGCCAGTGATTTTGGCATTGCTTGGTATTTGGAATATTAATTTTTTGGGTGCGGAAACTCTAGCCGTTGTGCCATATGACCAATATTTATATCTGTTACCGTCGTATTTACAGCAGCTTGATATGGAAAGTAATGGTAAGCATGTGTCTCTAGATGGTAGCCTAATTACACACAAAACTGCCCCAGTTATTTGGGGAACGGTTGGTTCTAACAGCCAGCACTCTTTACATCAACTGTTAATGCAGGGAACGCATTTGGTTCCCGTAGATTTTATTATTCCAATTCACAGTCACAATCCTATTGGTGATCATCATATGTTACTTTACGCTAATTGTTTGGCGCAGAGTCAGGCATTAATGTGTGGGCGTAATGAGAGTGAGATTGTTTTAGAGTTACAAGGGCAAAAAATGTCCCAAGAAGAAATATCTAGTCTTCTCCCACATAAAATTATTTTGGGTAATATACCAAGCAATACTATTGTGATGGATAAGATAGATCCACGCACGCTCGGTGCTTTAATTGCCCTGTATGAGCATAAGATTTTTGTTCAAGGAGTCATTTGGCAAATTAATTCATTCGATCAGTGGGGGGTTGAATTAGGAAAACACCTGGCTGGTAAACTTGTGCCAATGTTGCAAGGTGAAAAAGATTTGTCTGGTTTGGATGGGTCTACTGAGGGTTTGGTTAAACTTTTTTTATCTTAGTTGATTCTAACTCCTTGTGGAGTTTTTGTGTCACCATCAAGATAGGTGTTTAAACGATTAAACCACCCTGCTAGCCAACGTTCTGAATATCGGGAGTTAGCAGAGCGCTCTACTCTTCTAATTAAAGCATGTTTCGCTGACCAAACGTAGGCTTGTAATGGTGTGTAATTTGGCGGCGCGAACTTCATTCCTCTAAGTACTTGGAGTAAGCCACTACCGTACTCATAGTTACGACGTGTTGTACCAATGCCTGCTCCTTTAAAGTTAAGGTAGTCAACGAGGGCATAAATGCCAGCAGGAGTTTGTGCTAGACTGTAAAACTTATCATGAATTAGCCATCGTTCTTCCATTGGCGTGCTTGTTAATAAATCTGGCAATATTTCTTGAAGGTGTCGTGTCATATATTCGGCTTGAATAGGAATGGTTTTTTGTAGAAACTTGCGTAGGTCGTTCATTTTGCTAGAGTATTGTGCATCCATAAACTCACTACGGTTGTTCCACGGACAGTACAACCCATTTTTTCCTTGTAACCAACTCGGAATAGTTACACCTCGCTCCTGTATATAACGTAATAAATGTGGGAACCCACTTTTAAATGTGGCTTGTTTGCTTGGATAGGGGTGCCACAGAAAATGTCCGATACCTAAAGAAGCGAAATCTTCCCCAATATTCCATGAGGTTAATCCCATAACTTCACCACCACATTCATTAAACCATATTTTTACGCCGATTGGTAAGGCAACCTGAGGAGAGATAATAAGGACTCGTGGGTCGATTTTTTCTGTCCCATAGCTTTGGCCGATATAAATAAGTAAAAGCAGTGTTAGGATGATTCTGTAGTTCACTACTATATAATATCATAAATACAATATATTAAAAATCAGTTCCAAGTGTGTAATTTTATATGGTACAATAACAACCAAATTTGTTATGGACAGCTTTGAGTTTATCAACTAAATAAAAAGGGAAGAATTTTATGTTGGAAGATGGTGGCAGTGTTAATCCTCAGAAAAAGGGACCAGTCAAAAAGTTTTTCAAGTCGTTTGTCGATGTTAAAAAATGGGTTTCCTATGACGAACTAAAGTCTAATACCAAGAATACCTGGGGGTTATTTCGTCGTCTATTTTTTAGTAAACGTCAAGAGGCTCGTCGGGAAACTTACGAAGAAGCTATTGTGCGTCTCGAATTAACCCCAGAACAAATTGTTTCTCGAAAAAATAGCTTCTTATATGCTGCCATTATCTATGGGATCTTTGCTATAGGATTTTTGTGCTACTTAATCTACCTATTAAATCAAGCTAGGTTTATGGCTGCTATTTTAATGTTAGTTTTGACTTCATTAATGTTTCTTGCTACTTATCGCGAACACTTTTGGTATATGCAAATGCATAAGAAGAAACTAGGATGTAACTTCAGCGAATGGTTGGCTTTTGTTTTACGGAGGAAATGATAATGAAAAGGTATTCGCGATATTTTCAGGGGATAGCAGCTGTTATTTTGCTTTTAATACCATCTTTCGTTTTTGCTGAGTACTACGGTTCAGGTGCAGAAATAGGATCCTTCTTTTTACAGAGTTTACTAGATAACTTATCTTTTACCCCGCCAAAAACTGATATGTCTATCTATTTTTTAAGTGAGATTTTTGGCGCAGTTCCCGGTATTACTCAGTTTACTGGAAGCACTATTGTCGGCAAAATGTTTGGGGTATTTAATACTGGTGTCCTGGCCATGTCTGGAGTTTTTTTAGCCTATACTATTACTAAGATCTTAACCGAAACTACTATGGATGGTGCTGCCATGGGCAAGAGTGCTACCGTATGGACAGCAGTTCGTTGCGCTTTAAGTACTAGTTTGCTTGTTCCTGGTTCGTCTGGTTATTCTGTGATAAATGGCATAATCATGTGGGTGGTAGTGCAGAGTATTGGTTTGGCAGATACTACGTGGAGTATCGCATTGCAACATTTAAATAACGGTGGCTCCCTGTACGCAACCGCACAAAGAACTAGTTTTGTGGACTATTCTTTGATTAATAATGGTATTCTTGCTTGTGATAATCCAGGTACTTGTAGTTCGGATGCTGGCGCTATGGACGACGTTAATACGTTGACTGCGGTTGGAACGGCCGATATTCTTCGTTCTTTGTCTTGTTCTTATGTGGTTTATAGCGCTTTAAAAAGTAGAGAAATTTCTCCAACTAAACCTTTGCCACTTAACGTAGCCGATGGTTTTTCTCTTTATAAGGAGCGTCCAGCGACTTGTATCCCAGATGCTACGGGTGGATGTTCCGGTTATAACGATGGTTATGTTGTATTTCCGTATCTTGCTAATGAAATCAGCTCACAAAAGGCAGAGTATTATAAAGATTATTTAGAAAAACATGCAGATATTCCCACAAATTTAACAGGAATATGTGGCACTATTAGTTATACCGTGCCACGTGCTAATAGTGATACTGATGCTAGTTATACGGCAAAAGTTAACAATTATATGATGACAAAACATGCCGCTCTTTTACAAATAATTCAATACCTCACTCCTGTAGCGAGGGCGTTGGTAGAAGGAATCTCAAAAGACAAGTATACACAAGCTAGAAAACTAGATCCCGATACATATAAATTAACCTCAGATAAAACTTTTTTTGTTGATCCTAATGCTTCAGCAAAATATGACCGAGACAATCAGTGGGTTTGGCAACCTGGTTTTGTTCAATCGTTGAATAGTAGTTTTACTTTTCCTTTGGGTAGTCTTGAGTTAATGGCTGCTGCTGGTATGTATCAAAACGCTTTAAGTCCAGCACTTACTTCTAGTGTTGATTTACTATCAGCAGATGTCTCTAAAAAAATAGAGGAAGCTAATGCTCATGGCTGGATAGCAGCGGGAAACTATTATCGGTTGTTAGTGAATACAGCAAAAACTGCCATGAGTAATTTTGACAATTATCGTTTACAGACGGCTGATGCTAAGCCAGCAAGAGATGTAACTTATGATATTTTGTTTGGTCGAGCTATGAAGAATGAGGAGGGGGGTACTACGACAGCTATTGACAAAATTTGGGGTGAGAGAGGGGACAAAGAGCTTCTTAAAAAAGTTTTGCAATGGATAAGGCTGGTTTATCCCTATGCTAAAGTGAGTGGACAAGCAGCAGTTTCGCTTACGATGCAAGAACAGCAAGCTGGCTTAGTGAGTGGTACACAAATGAATAACTGGGGTAATTCTGTCACCAATAGTATAAGTGATAAAATAAAATTTGTGTCATTACCTAGCTGGTGTAGTGGTGTTACTGAGGCTGCACTTTGGACCAAGATAGGAATCGGCCTGGTTTTTTTGGGGACTCTTCCTCCGCTGGCGTTGCCATTTTTAATGACTGTACCCATGGATTTTTTGTCTTTGGATGTTAATCAGATATTTAACAAGTGGAATGCGAATATGGGAGCTGCTGGTGTTAGTAAAGATCCTATTTTAAAGTTACGAGACATTGGGCAATCAATGATTACTAATTCTTTGAAGTTTACCACCCAAATGCAAATATACTTAGGGTTGATGATCGCTGTAGTAGGTGGTGTTTCACTGGCTATGCAAATACTAGGTGTTGCTCTTTCTGTAGGATCTTTTTGGGGTGCAACCACAGGCGGTGTAATTGTTGTTGGTACAATTGTAGAGGTAATCCAGAGTTTTTATGAACAAGTTCAGGGACTGATTTTTATGCAGTTACCGATAGCTCTAGCAGCGCTTGGTCCAATCTTTACTTGTGGTGTTTTATTAGCTATTTATGTGCCATTAATACCATATTTATTATTTTTATTTGGTGCTATGAGTTGGTTTATATCGGTAATAGTTTTAATGGCGGCGTCGCCAATCATTTGTTTTTTAATGCTCTGGGGTAACTCATCTCAAGAAAATCCTCTACTTGGTCGAGAGGCAGAACAGTTTATTATGCAGATAATCGGGGTGTTCTTTCGGCCTATATTGATGGTTATGGGGTTGGTTATTGGTATGGTACTTTCATATGTTAGTGTCGAACTTTTAAACTTAGGTTTTTCGAATGTTGTAAGTTACGTTATGACAGATACTAGCGGCGCCATGCAATTGATTCAGCAGATTGGTTTAGTAGTAATATATACGTTTACTATGCTATCAGTAGTTAACTTTAGTTTTTCTACCATTAACTTACTTTATTCTGAAGCCATGCGTATTGCGCAAATACAAGCTCCGGCCACTGGCCTCGAAGAGAAGCAAATGGAGGGGGTTAAAGGTGGTGTTCAACAATTTGGTGAAGCTGGAGCTGGCGGCGTCAGAGATAGTGCTTCATCTCTGAAGGGGTCAGCTAAGACAGTAAACAGCAGCAATCTGGATGAGATGAAGGCTGACATTAAGAAAGCTGGTGTAGAAAGAAGAGCTAAAAAGAAACTTCAGTCATCTGCAAGCTAAAACGCTTTCGTGGTTATTGGGTTATTGTTTTTCTAGGTGTTTCGCTGTAGCGGCGATGATTTTATATTCTCTTTCGGGAATAATCTTATCTTCAAATTTTCTTTTGGCATCGACCACCATGCTTTGTCCGCGCTCGTTCATCAAACGTCTGGTGACAGAAGTTACTTGATCTAAATCAGACTCTAAGAGGACGTTGCGGACATCCTCAGTAAAGGCTAAAAATTCACGTAGAGCTACTTGTTTGCCATCAACGGTTGGTACTAATTTTTGACAAACAATCAATCTTAAAGTTTCAATGATATCTATAGTGCGACCTACGCGTTCTTCAGCAGGAAAGGTTCCTACTAAGCGCCTAATGGTTTCTGGTACACCCGTTGTGTGTAAGGTAGTATAAACCGGATGGCCGGTTAACGCAGCCTCTATTACTGCCGAAATAGTTTCAGCATCACGCGATTCCCCAACCAAGATTAAACGTGGTTTACGGCGTAAGGCATTACGTACACCATCAGCAAATGAGGGGAGGTGACGTGGAATTTCAGATTGACTAACTACCGCTGTCGGTTTTTCGATGGTGTCGTAGACAAACTCTATTGGTGCTTCATAGGTTAATACCTTGCGGTTACAATCATTTTTTTCAATAATTTCTCGGATAATTGCTGCGAGTAGAGTTGATTTTCCAGAGCCTGTAGCTCCAGTTACATAGACCACTCCTTCACGGGGTGCCATTGCGTCGATAATATCTTTTTGTAAGTTTAGCGATTCTAATTTTGGAGGTTCAGATGGGATGGTTCGTAAAGTTAATTGGATGCCGTGATGCCCTTCTACTTGGCAGCCAGTACCATTTACACGAAAGCGATAGCGTTCGGTACGATTAGGATGAAACTCGTAGTGGGTATCAATATCGTGACCAGATAAAATTTGTGTAGTGCCATTGGGCCCATAAAGTAAGTTTAAAACGTCTCCAACCTCAGCGGTTGATAGCTTATGTTTGGTTATTTTATAAATGTGTCCCTGAATTTCGGCAATTACTGGTTCGCCGGTTTGTAGAGTTATGTCCGAAGTGCCTATTTTACTGCAGTGAGCAAGTATTGGTTCAAAGTTATCTGCTCCAAAGCGGAGAGGCTCTTTAGGAAAGGAATAGTCTGGTAGTGCCATATAATACGCCTCGTAAAATAGATTTAATGCTTCGTTGCTACTACTTTATGTGATCCTTATTTATTTTGTGCTAAACTTTTCAACAAGGAACCTACTGGTTGTTTCTCTTTTACTGGCATTACTGGGCGCCAATTTTTGGAGTCGGATTGTAATTGCGGTATGGAGGTGATTCTAAGTACCCTATCATTGATATGCATGTTATTGCCATCGCCTGTTATTCCTAACTCAGCTTGAGAAACGTATGGCGGGCTTACCATGTGTTGTGCTAAAAGCTTACGGTATAGAATCATACCCTCGTAGTCACGTCTGAGCCTGGCTAAATTAGTTGAAAATATTTGATCTGCTTGTGTGACTCCTTCATGCCAACCAATTTGAATGTTTTCATTCCATATTTTACGTTCGGTAGCATTTTGTGGTAACAAAGTGGCATTTGGTGTTTCTGGTTTTTTGTATTCCATCCAAATATAGTTACGCCAATTTGGTGATGTAGTAATAAAGCGGGGTGGTTGTGCTATTTGGTATTCATGATCAGCAGCTCGAATAGTAAAGTCGTCTGCTAAATTTAAAGTGTTACGTCCCTCTACTAAGATTGGTGGTAGTACATTCTGATTTAAGATCAAGTAATTAAAATCAAAGATACGGTCTAAATTTCTTTTTTGAGCGCTTAACATTAAATTTATTTGTCGTGAACGCCAAGAAAGAGCGGCTTGCGCTGCGATGCTCTGAGCAGTTTGTTTTAAATTTTCTAAGCGGATAGTGCTAATTTTGGAGGTGTTTTGTGACTTTAAAGCTGAAATATCAGCTAATTCCACTGGTGCTGGTGAGTTCGAACAGCCTGCAACTAGCACTGCCAAAATAGATGTTAAAAATTTTAGTGATCGTCCTTTCATGAAACTATTTTTATACCTTAATAATAGTTCTACGTATACATCTTTGCGTAGCGTAACTCTATAATTCTACTTGCCGGATAAACTACAATATTTGCTTTACTGCCACACTGAAAATTAGCGTCACGTAAAACATCGGATAACGGGGTATCTTTTGCTGTAATCGATACTAAGATCGGGATTCCTGGAGGAGTGCCGAGGATATTTAGTTTATATTTTGAGGCTTCGGCAATTTTTTTAACGAGTGGTCCAATTGGACCATTCCAATCTATACAAGCTAACTGTCCCATACCAATCATGTCAGGGTCAACAGGACTTAGCAGCTTTGCATGTGGATGTGTGGCGCGTTCAATCTCTGCTAACTCTGCGAGCGATTTGCTTACTGCGGTGGCAGTTTCAGATAACTTTGTTTCTGCTTCATGTTGGCTGCGCTTGTCGTAATTATTGTCGACATATACTTTAGACCCGGTGCTGCAACCAGTAAGCCCGACCACTAAGAAGGGAACTGCTACAAGGAAATTCCAGATTTTCATATTAATAGTCCAGTTAAAAATTTACCAATATATTGAAATAATAAGCTGTTAAAGTCAAGCTAAAGTTTATCGGGAATTTTCAGAGAGAACCAAGTGGTACAAGGTTTTGTTGAAACTGCAAGGTTGGAGATCTAAGAGCGACGTTAAAAACATTCGATATGTTTTTTATAAAATGTTGTTTTATCGAAAACTGCTTTTGTGATATATTATTTATCATAGTTAAGATTTTGCATAAGAGGAGATTATGGCACAGGAACCTACAGCTACTGCTCATTGGCGCGATTCTGCAAGAGCCGCCAAATTCTTTTTTGTCGACGCTACAGCAGCTTTTCCTATTCTATTATTTTTAGTACATATTAAACTTTGGACTTTTATTTTAGCTGCGGTGATCATGACTTTTTTTACTATATTAAATCGTTTTGGCTACACGATGGATGTGTTTGTTAGGATATTTAGATCGATGCTTGCAGGTCCAAGGAAGGCAGCCATACCTTGGTGGACTAATTAACGTAATAGTGGGTTTATGATTTTATGAATTTTAAACAAGTTCTTTGTGATCTTGCAAAAGAAATGAGTGTTAAATTTACTTTAGGAGGTAAACCAATTACTTGTGAAGAGGTTTTTTCTGATACAGGTTTTTTACCAGCTTTGGCACGTCGTGCTGACCAGTTGAGCATGCTCTGCTTTGGTTATGGCATTGGTGTTACTTTTGTCGACGTTGATAAATCGATTTTAGGGACCAAGGTGCAATTTGACGAAGTTACTCCCAATATTTTACGTGTGATTTGTTTGTATGATGTTATTGCTGAAATTGTAAGTGCGGCACCAGAAAAAGGACAAGTGTCTCTTGATGAATTAATGTATGATTGAGGTTGAATATGCCAGTAGAGTTTGCTCAGCAGTTTATTGAATGTTGCGATTCTTCTATGGAAGAGTTACTTAGGTTACAAGGTCAGATACCGAGAATTATTGAAATTAAGCAAAACATAGTGAAAGGTAATGCTGGTGGTATCGCATTGAGCGCAACAAAAGACGCGGTAGAATCTATAGAAAATATGCAAAAGATTAGTTTTAAATTGGATTCGTCAGTTGAAAAAATAAAAACAATACGTGAACAAGCAGAAATACAGTTTAGAGAAGGAATGGGGTTGCAAAAAAAGATAAAAACTTAATTGTTAAAGGTTAGGATGGATGAAGGATAGTTGATAATTATGATAGAACAAGAAAAAAGTCAGAGTGTTTTTGAGTTAGGTAAACAACTTAGCGATACTTTAGATGATGTTTTGGCAACCGGTGATTGGCAATCGTCGTTGTTTTTAAAAACCGCAGCTACCAAACTACATGAGTTTCGTGAAAAAAGTGAGCGCTTATATAATAGTGGCAATGCGACTGCTAAGGTTGAGAGCGTCCAGGATTCTAGTAGAAAGATTGCCCCTTCTGGCTATTTACAAGTGTTTATTTTATTGTATCAAGCTGATGGTGCTAATTTGCCAGGTTGGTATCGTAACCTAAAAACCTTAACCGAATATAGTGTTACGCGCCCCGTATATAAAGATGAGGAGTATGCCAAAGAGCTTATTCGGGCAAAAGTTGCAGCTCAAGATCGTAATGGTTATGCGGTAGTTAATATCCAAGAGGGTGATCTTGATGAAGCTGGGTCACAGGTGGATCAATTTGGGCATCCGCTATTTATCTTAAAGCAAGGTGCAGTGAAGTTAGAAAACATTGTTGAGTTTGTTCATAGCAACAAAAGACGCTATGTGATGAGTGGTGGCGATTTAATTTATTTGGGAGAAATTTAGTCGCAAGTTATTAAAGCTTTTGTTATAATTTTTAAAGTTTCAAAGCACATTAATGGCCAACAACATTTTGCTAAACTAGGACGTAGCTTGTTGATTTTTGAGAAACTTCGTGAGACATACTTTTGAGGTATATAAGCGACGTATCGCAAAAATCAAAAAGATACAGTTAGAGTAGGAGTGTCGTAAGCCGTGAGGATAAGGGAGTATGGCAAGAGGCGTAGACCAACAACAGTCAGGACAAGATAGCTCAATGGATATGCTATGGATAATAGCAATATTGATTGGTGCGATTATCCTTGCTTGGTATTTCGGTAAAATTTATATCACAAGTGCCATCTTTCATGTTCGTCTCTACGAAGTGTATGGTATCGATTTTTTTCTTGGATTAGTAACCAAACTATTTGACCTTATTGGGTTGCCAGCTCCACAGTTTAATTTTGTTGGTTGGATAGAATACCTTCGTAAAGGTATAGGAGTGGAGATAAGCTTTGAGGATCTAGCAACCATTAGTACGATGGTTGGTAATTACCTTAGATACCCTTTTACACTATTAACAATTGTTGGAGCGGTAGCGCTTCATTTTGGAGGAGCTTCTCACCGTTTTCATCATGTTTTTGATGGCAAATTGTTAAAGACTACAGAGCAAGAAGTTTGGCCACAAATTACACCAGTGGTTAAACTCGATTTGGTGAAAACTAAATTGGATGAGGGGCCGTGGGCGTTTTCCCCATCACCCATGCGTTTTTGTAAGAAGAAAGATCTTCTCGATATTGAAGAAAGGAATGGTAAGTACACCGCAACTTTAAGGCGTGGGGCGGCGCACCGAATTTTTTCTTTGCAAGTTGGACCGAGGTGGGGTGGGCCAGATAAGTTACCCATCCATACCAAAGCGTTATTTGCCGCCTTTGCTGCCAGAATTAATGCTGATAAGCAAGGGGCGCAGGATCTATTAGATCATATCGCTGCTACTAGCAGAGATGGCAAGCCAGATTTTACTGGTACTGAGGAGTTGCTGCGTAAGCATGCAGGCTCGAAAAAGGTTGGTAAGATAATTAACGCGCATGGGTATGTTACTACTGTTATGGCCTCGATGTTGGTAGGCGCGCGAGAACTTGGGGTCCTTGCCAGCGCAGAGTTTATTTGGTTAAAACCGATTGATAGGCGCATGTGGTATATGTTGAATACTGTTGGTCGAGCAACAGCGGTGCCAGAAATTTGTGGTGCTTTTGCTCATTGGTTAGCAGAAAGGAAATTGGGGTTACCGCTAACAGTGCCCATGGTAGAAGAAGCAGTGCAGGGAATGGAAATAGAGCTGAGTCAAATTATCTATAAACCAGAAGAGGAAAAGTAAATTCTTTTTGTAAGGAGCACAGGGAACCTATGGCGGGAATACAACAAAGAGGATTAGACCAAGATCAGGAGCAGGCCACATCTGCGCTAGTGCGTGATACACGTACTTTGGGTCAACGTATCTCCGATTTTTTAAAAGATCCTACCCATGTCGCTATCATTCTGGTTATTTTGGCGGTGTTTGGTTTTATCGTGCCTGCTTTAGCCGATCTCTTTTTTGTTATCGCTTGCGGTTTATTTTTGTTTTCAAAAAGTCGCACCTTTTCTCTTCCTTTTCGGATGCCACTGCATGCTCACTGCAAAGATTATAATAGTCCCAAAGCTGGGAGCAATAAACCCAGTATATCTAGTGGTATTTACTTTTTTGGTAACGATCGTAAAACCGATGATGAATTATGGTTTAACGATAGTGATATGCGAACCCATGCTTTAATTTTTGGATCAACTGGTAGTGGTAAAACCGTAGCTTTAACCTCGATAGTGTTTAATGCCTTAATTCAGGGTAGTGGCTTTATCTATGTTGATGGTAAAGGTGATAATGCTCTTTTTGCCAATATTTTTTCTTTAGTTAGATCAGTGGGGCGTGAAGATGATTTATTGTTGATCAATTTCATGACTGGTGCGCGTGATATTATTGGCCCCCAGGAAAAGCGACTGTCTAATACCATGAATCCGTTTTGTACGGGTTCTTCTAGCATGTTAACGCAGCTGGTTGTTAGTCTTATGGGTGACGACAAAAATGGTAGTGGGGATATGTGGAAAGGTCGAGCGATCGCTTTTGTTGAGGCATTAATGAGAGTTTTGGTCGCTATGCGTGATGCTGGTCATATTTTACTTGATGCCAATACTATTCGTAACTACTTTGAGTTGACGAAACTCGAGCCTATGGTAATGGATAAAATCTTCTTGAGAGAAGGGCAAGAGCCAGTAGATTTAGAAGGATTGCCTAGTGTTATTCTTGAACCGATGACTAACTATGTGGTTAATTTGCCAGGTTATAACCGTGATAAAAAAGGCAAACAAGTATCGCAGGTTCTAGAACAACATGGTTATATTACAATGCAGTTAACTAGAGTATTTTCTTCTTTGGCTGATACTTATGGGCATATCATTCGTACTAATTTGCCTGAGGTTGATTTACGTGATGTGGTGTTAAATCGTCGTATTTTAGTAGTGCTGTTGCCAGCCTTAGAAAAATCACCAGATGAGTTGGCAAACTTAGGGAAAATAATTATCGCTTCTTTAAAAGCAATGATGGCCGCTGGGCTTGGTGACGAAGTTGAAGGTACGTATAGTCAGGTAATTGAACGTAAACCCACCAATGCACGCAATCCTTTTTTATGTGTGTTGGATGAGTATGGTTATTATGCGGTGCAAGGTTTTGCTGTGGTACCAGCCCAAGCACGTTCCCTGGGTTTTTCAGTTATATTTGCTGGTCAAGATTTGCCAGCTTTCCAAAAAGCGTCTAAAGAAGAAGCCGCTTCTATTGGTGCTAACACCAATATTAAAATTTGTATGAAGTTAGAGGATCCTATGGAAACTTGGGACTTCTTTATGAAATCTGCTGGAGAATCGCATGTTGCTGTAGTTGGTGGCTTCCAAAGCGACGCTGGTAGCCTAAGTGGGCAGTACATGGATTCTAGAAGCGCGCAAATGGAAAAGCGATCGCGAATTGATTTACTTGATTTGAAGGAACAAAGAGAGGGAGAAGCACATATTTTCTTCAAATCGCGTATTGTTAGGGCCAAGATGTTTTTTGCTAATCCGAAACCAGTGAAAGAGTTGCGTCTCAATCAGTTTGTTAAAGTAACTGCTCCACCTGATGCTACACTACGCAATTTTGTATCAGTCTTTGATAATTTTAAAAAAATGTTAAGTAGTACAACTTCAGTTTTTGATGGCGTAGAGGTACCAGAAGATGAGGTTAAGGTTATTGTTAAACTATTTGCTGATCAAGGAAATGGTGTTGCTATTGAAAAAGGAATTAGTGTTTTAATGGGTTATGCTGATAAAACTTTGCTAGCTGAGCCTGGGGCGGCTGAGGAAAAGTCGTTGCCCCCTGGGGAAATTGATATTTTTGCAAGACTAACTGTTTCCGCTTATCTGAAAGAGGTACTTTTAGTTGATGCGAGTGGAGCATTTAGTGAGCCAATTGTGGTGAAGGCTATGATATTAGAAAATATGACATCTATTGAATCTACTCTAAATAAAGATCTTAAAATTCCTCAGGATGCTTCTTTAGAGTTAATTAAAGATATGAGTGTGGCAACTCATTATCCACCGCCAGTACAGGATGTTGTACAGGTTGATACGCTTGTAGTAATGATTAAAGATATTATAGGAAGCATCGTTTTAAAATAAATAATTACTTCATGAATAAAGATTTTCTTATGAAAAAAAGATTAAAATTGATCGTTATATTTTTTTGGTTACCTGCTTTGATCGGATGTTCCGTATTTAATAAAAAGTATAGCCAGCCGACTTTGCTCCAAGCAAAAAGCAATGTTTCGTTGTTTAGTAGTAAATTGGCTGCTCATGGGGTTGGTGTCGATCAAAGTGCTGAATCACTAAAAATAACATTACCAAATCGGGAAGTTTTTTTAGAAAACTCAACTAATTTTACGGGGAAGGCTGATGAAATAGTGGACTTAATATTATATCTAACCAGTTGCTACCAAGAGGCGACAATCGCTATTATCGGTTATGCTGGTGGGGATGACGAAATTAGTATGGCTTTGGCTAAAGAGCGTGCTCATAAGATAATGCAGAGGTTATGGCAACCAAAAATAAGCAGTAATTTTGTGTATGCAAATAGTAAAAACTCTCTAATAAATTGTACAGTGGTTGAGATTAGAATTTATCCCACGCAGTCTTTCGTGTGACAAAGCAAGGGGAAGAGGTAAAGCTTATCCCCTTGGCCGAGCCACGTGGCGAGTCTCAATTTGATTATCGCGAGTAGTAAAAGTAGATTTTTCCGCTTGATTAAGTTAGTATAGTTCTTGGACTGTTTTTGCACAGGAATAACTACAGGAATGATTATTATGGTAGATGATGCTGTTGAGTTAGTGCGGTTACGCAACAATTTTTATCGTGACAATTATCGTCGTTTAGTAGGTGCGTTGCTATTTTTGCTACTGATAGTTGTTATGCTTATTGGTACTGTATTTTATCAAATAATCAATCGTCCAGAACCACGGTATTTTGCTGCAACGGTTGATGGAAGGATTATGCAGCTTTTTCCTTTGTCTGAACCTATGTTATCTCCCGGTGAGTTATTACAATGGGCGCATCGTGCGGCGATATCAGCTTACACCTATAATTTTGTCGATTATCGTGATGCTATGCAGCAATTACAAAATCAGTTTACTCCAGACGGTTGGCGCTATTACGAAGATGCTTTAAAGACATCGCGAAATTTAGAAATGGTTATAACTAAAAAGTTGGTAGTTTCTGCTGTGGCTACCGGTACTCCAGTGATTTTGGACCAAGCAGTAATTGATGGGAGATATTCTTGGAAAGTACAAATTCCCCTATTAGTAAGCTATCAAAGCCCTAATGAACAGACGCAAAAGCCAGTTATAATTATGATGATTATTAGTCGGGTACCTACCGTAGATAAGCCAAAGGGTATTGCGATAGTAAGCTTTGTTGTGTCTGAAGGTAATGTTGCGGGTGCCAAATGATAAGAAATTGGAAAGGTTGTCGTATGAAAATATTTTTAACCATTTTGACTATATTATTGTTTTCCTCTGAGGTTACTTTTGCTGCGCCTACCTCAAGTAAGCAAGCTTCTCAGCAAAAAATGGTACAGCTGCAACAATTGTTGAGCCGTGCTATGCAGGGGCAACAAAATCAACCAAGTCAGCCGGGACAGGACCAAGGAAAGAACGCAAGTAGTCTCCCTATGACCTCCAAAGACGATGTTGGTGCTTTGAAACAATCATCTCCTCAAGCCCCGTCGGCAGGTTTAGCCGAAGCTGCTGCGGTTACTTCCCAAGATAATGTGGCAGCGGCAAATAATGCCTCTACTACTAATGCTCCTACTGGTGATGCCAATTCGCCAAAGCCGTCTAGTGTATACGACCAAGCTTTTGGTAATGTTGTAGGTCAACTGTTGCCAATGTCTTCCGAACAGATTGAAAAGCTGCGTCAGATATTTACCGAAAATCAATCGGCTGCAGCGAGACCACCAGGTGTTCCGCCTAAACCAACTTCGACCTCACTACTAGTAAACCTTTCACCACAAGCTACTCCTCCAGTGATTAGATTGGGTGCAGGTTATATTACGTCTTTGGTGTTTGTAGACTCTACTGGTCAGCCATGGCCTATTGCTGCTTATAGCATCGGTGATCCGTCGGCATTTAATATCCAATGGGATCGTAAAGGTAATACTTTGTTGGTGCAGTCATCAACTTTTTATAAACAAAGTAACCTGGCAGTATTATTACGTGATTTAAACACACCGGTGATGATAACCTTGGTAGCTGGTCAAGAGGCTATTGATTATCGGGTTGATTTGCGTATCCCAGGAGTTGGGCCAAATGCTGTTATCATGCAAAATGGTATTCCCGATGGGGCTAACCCCATTTTGTTAGACGTATTAAATGGTATTGCACCTAAAGGCAGTAAAGAATTAAGAACTAGTGGTAGTGATACGAGGGCCTGGTTACTTAAAAATAAACTTTATTTACGTACTAGCTTAAATGTAATCTCACCTGGGTGGCAGGCTACCATGAGTAGTATCGATGGTACTCGTGCTTATCAAATGCAACCATCTCCGGTTATCTTGGCTCTGCAGAATGGTCGGGATAAAGTTATAACGTTAAGGCTTGAGGGATTAGAGTAATATGCTACAAAATAAAATAAATACTGCGAAAGAAGTTCTTGGCAATACTAGATCAAGAATGGTGATTATTTTGTTGCTTGTCATTGTGGTAATGGTGCTAATGGTGGCATATGTCAAGTTTAAGCGCTCACAATTACCGCCAGCGGGCAAGGGCTCAGCGATGACTAGTGTCCCTCAGATTAGTTCGATACCTGGAGTGGGTAATCCAACCAGAGAGTATGCGAAACTGCAGGAAAAACAGAACGAAGAATTAGCTTCTGAAGCAGCTCGTAAGGGAACTTCAGCTATGCCAACTGTAGTGCGCACTACTTACTTAGATGTTGGTGTTTCTTCTGATTTAACCAAACAATCCGGGGCTGCTTCTGCTGCTGGTTGTGGTACTGAGGAGTTAAAAAAAGCGCGTGCTTCTGGGGTAAGTGTTGCGGAGTTACGTTGTCGCGGTTGTAGTCTAGCAGCCCTTAAGTCTGCCGGTTATTCTGCGGGTGAGTTGCGTGCAGCAGGTTTTAGTGCAGATGAACTTAAAGGTGTTGGTTTTAGTGCTGCCGAACTTAAATCTGCTGGTTTTAGTGCTGCCGAACTTAAGAGCGCTGGTTTTAGCGCTAGTGAGCTAGCAAAAGCTGGGTACACTGCAGGTGAATTGTATGCGGCTGGTTTTAATGCGACTGAACTTAAGGCTGCAGGATTTAGTGCAGCAGATTTAGTAAAAGCTGGTTTTACTGCGAAAGAATTACGAGCTGCTGGTTTTAGTGCAGCCGAGCTGCAAAATATAGGCCTTAATGATCCTAAAGCTGATAAGTGTGAAGTTAAGAGTTTGCAATTAGCTAGAAGCAAAGGTGTATCAGCTGCGGAGCTAAAAAAGCTTGGGTGTAGTGCTGCCGTGTTAAAAGTAGCTGGTTATACTACCGCGGAGTTAAAAGCTGCTGGTTTCAGTGCAGCTGAACTTAAAAAAGCTGGGTTTAGTGTGGCTGATTTGCGGGCAGCTGGTTTTAGTGCAGAAGAGCTTAGATCAGCCGGTTTTAGTGCAAAAGAATTGAAAGAGGCAGGTTTTAGTGCTGCTGATCTTAAGGCTGCAGGATTTAGTGCTGGTGAGTTGAATAATGCTGGGTTTAGTGCCTCTGATCTCAGGGCCGCCGGTTTTAGCGCAGCTGATTTGCGCGCTGCCGGTTTTAGTGCAGCAGATTTAGCAAGCGCTGGTTTTAGTGCTAATGAATTAAAATCTGCTGGTTACACTGATGGGGATTTAATTAGAGCAGGTCTTACTGTTAGTTCAAGTGGCAGTGTCGCTACCTGTAGTGCTGAGGGGATAAAAGCAGCTCGCAAAGCAGGAATGAGTGCAGAAGTTATTAAAAAACAAGGGTGCAGTGCTTCAGCGCTAAAAGAGGCAGGTTATACGCGGGAAGAATTAAACAAAGCTGGATTTAATGCTGCAGAACTCGAGGGAGCTGGATTTACGGAGAAGAGGGTGGGTAGCTGCAAAGTTGAAGACCTGAAACGAGCTCGTACCGCAGGAGTTAGGATCACTGAATTGAAAAAACGTGGTTGTAGCTTAGCTACATTAAAGGATGCTGGTTTTGGTGCCTATGAGTTATATGCAGCAGGTTTTCCAGCAGATGAGTTACAAGCTGCAGATTTTTCTAAGAAAGATGTGGAGCTTGCTAAATTGCAGGTCGATGGTAGTAAACCAGATTTTGAATTAGGTATTAGTGGCAGGTTAACTGATGATCAAGTGAGGGAAATGAATCCTGAGGAAATGGCAAATTTTATAAGGCAGCAACAAGCGGCGATGACCGCCCAAGCCAATCAACTGTTTTCGGTGTGGGCAGCGGTGCCAACACAGCGCTTTGATGATGCTGTCAAAGAAGATAAAGATAAAGCGGATGGTAATCCACCAAAAGAACCTCAAGAACCAAAGGAAGCAAAAATTGATCTAAAAAATCATGATATTTATAAGGCTGGTAATATATTTTTTGCTATCTTAGATACGGAAGTAAATTCTGACGAAAGTACTCCGGTTATGGCTACTGTTGTTCAGGGTCCTCTCAAAAATGCTAAAGTTATTGGTAACTTCCAGCGTACTGATGAAAAACTCTTGATACAATTTAAAACCATTAGCATTACTAGATTGCCAACTAGTTTATCTATTAACGCGGTAGCTATTGATCCGGCTACTTCTAAGCCTAATGTTGCTACTAGTGTTAATAACCATTATTGGTTGCGTTATGGTGCTACGCTTGGGGCAGCTTTTTTAAACGGCTTAGGCCAGGCAGTGCAAAGTTCAGGGGGGATGATGACTCCTACTTCCGGGACGCCAATAGTTACTCAAGGAACTACAAGTACTTTAGGAAAAACAGTCATTGCTGTTGGTACTATGGCCCAAGCTTTGGGTTCATCAATAAGTGATAAAGCAAAAGCGCCGCCAACCGTTAAGGTAAAGGCGGGAACTAGTATTGGTATAATGTTAATGGCTGATTTTGCAGTTCCTAAGAAAGGGGAAACGGCTGATCAATAAAATATAAAAGGGTAATCGATATGGATGATAAAGTAGTAACACCAGCAACTGAAACGGTTGAATATAAATATACCGACGCTGAAGCATCACCTGCTGAAGCAGCAGCTTCTGTTGATGAGGCTAATCCTGAAACTGGAGCAAATCAAGCTACCCTGAGTATGGGTAAATTTAATTTTAAAAATATTGATTGGCGACGTTTTATGCGTCCATTAATAATATTAGTTACTATTGTGGTGGTATATTTAGGATATAGTTTTTTTTCTAATAAGAAGATTAAGGGTCTTGAGCAACAAAAAATTGCGATGCAAGAAAATGCTGCTTTAGTACAGCAGCAGCAACAAGCAGCAATGGTTAATACAGATCAACCAATAAGGGCATCGTTACCCTCAACTCCGGTATCATCGCCGGATGTCAGCAGTGAACAGCAAGCACAAAATACAGCACGCGAGGGATTTGAAAACGTAGTTAAGCAGTTAGCAAGTGGGCAAGAAGCTATTACGAGCATGAAAAATATAATTGATAAGAATGAACGAGATGTGGCTGATATTAATCAAAAGATCGAGCAGCTTACGGTGCTAACGCAGCAGCTAGCGGAGGATATAGAAAAAATTAAATTATCGCTACCCCCAGTGAAAAAGAAGGTTGCTAAACTACCAGTTGCTTATCATATACGTGCCATTGTTCCGGGGCGGGCGTGGTTGGATTCCGCAGATGGTAGGAGCGTCACTTTACGTGTAGGTGATAAGTTAGAAGGCTATGGTGAAGTAAAGACTATTGCACCACGTCAAGGTATGGTTGTTATGAGTAACGGCTCAATTATTCAGTATGGTGTCGGTGACTTCTAATAAGATTTTTGTAGGTAGGAGTATATATGGAAGGATCCATGATTAACTACAAATCAATTGAAAAATTAAGCCAGCAGTTTTGGGTACTGGCTTTTGTTTTGCTTTTACCCACCACCGCTTTTTCTGCAGTAGTTGTTAATTTCAATACAATGCTCAGTGCATTAAAAAATAATTGTGGTCCAATAATTATCTTTGTTGGTGCCACAGCTTATGTGATGGGAATCTGGTTTATAGTTTCAGCGGTAATGGGGCTAAAAAGACTCGGTGAGTCAGCGGCGATGGCTTCACAGACGCATGGTAGTATGAGTGGGCCATTGATGAAACTTATCATAGGTGTTGTGCTAGTTTATTTACCATCTACCATCGATGTTAGTGTCACAACTTTATGGGGGTATGGTATTTTGGGATCTGATTCGAGCAGTGTAGTGTCATATAGTGCGGCATCTAGTGATCCTTTTGGTCCGATTAAAGAGGGAGCTATTGCTGTAGTGAGAGTGATTGGTTATGTTTCTTTTGTTCGTGGTCTTGTTATGCTTAGCCATAGTGGTGACCAAGGCTCGCAACAGGGATCCTTTGGTAAAGGTTTTATGCATATTATTGGTGGAGTATTAGCTATCAATATAGTGGGAACTATTAAAATTATTGGTAACACCTTAGGTTTCGCTATAATGTAAAAAGGTATCATTTTTTTTTCTAGTAGAGTAAAATTGTTTTTATAAAAGGGTTAGTCAGGGCACAAGATTATAAATTTTAATGGAGATAAATATGAAAAGTAAAAAAATGCTAAAGATGGTGATATCAATGGCTGCAGTTTTTGGGACAGCGGCTGTTTTTGCTGCTAATGATATTGCTGGCATTGCAAATACGGTAACGGGAACTTTCCAAAGTATTGGTAAATTAATGACCGCGACGGCTTATCTAGCTGGCTTTGGTTTAACGATTGCTGCTATTTTTAAATTCAAACAGCATAAGGATAATCCGCAGCAAGTCCCAATGGGAACACCAATTACCATGTTATTGATTGGGATTGCTTTGATCTTCTTACCCAATATTATTGCGCCAGCGGGCAGCAGTATTTTTGGTACAGACGCTACTTCTGGAGGCTTTTCAGGAACAGGCATATCAGCCGCACCTGGAGCTAACTTAAGCCAATAAGTAGATTGTACTTCGGTTGAGGTAATAACAAATATTAAGGGAATGAGCTTATGGAGGGTTTACATCCAATAAAACTGTCCGCCACGCCTGATGTGTGGCGGCTTTTTTCAGTGAGAAAAGCTGACCCGGCTTTTCAGAAACCTAAAGAAACAATACTCGTACGTGATAACTATACCTGTCAATATTGTGGTTTTCAGGCAAAAAAGTATCAAGAAATTGTTAATCTAGATAATAACTATTACAACAACAAGCTATCAAATTTGGTAACTGCTTGTTGTTTTTGTTCCCAATGTTTTTTTCTCGAAGCTGTAGGTAAAGACGATTATGGTGGTGGAATTTTGATTTATCTTCCAGAGATTAGTCAAGCTGATCTAAATGGTTTTTGTCATGTTTTATTCTGCGCTATGTCTAATGACACAAGTTACAGCGCTATTGCTCAAAATATTTATCGTGACTTAAAGTCGCGTTTTCGTATAGTTGAAGACTATCTTGGCGAAGGTATGAGTGAAGCAGCTTTGTTTGGTCATATGTTGATTGATGTTAAAGGGAAAGATAAAGATAAAATTGACAAGGATATTTTGTCATCACTTAGATTGTTGCCATCGTATAGTAAGTTTAGTGATCAGGTTAGGGATTGGTCTGAAGCAATGCAAGGATAGAGAAGACCACAAGCTTAGTAGACGATAAAGCATCAATTTATTTTACGAGGGGTATATATGACTAACATAGCTAATCTAATAATAGATACCGTCGATGCATTTGTTGCTTGGGCAAGTAGTGCCATCAAACAAACCACAGAGTCTTATTGTGAAATTCAGACAGCGGATAGTCCTACAGTTTTAGTAGGAAATGACGGTTCCTTATTATCGGTACTAAAAGTTGATGGTGTTAAGGCTTTAATTGGCGCCGAGGAATTCGAACATATTCGAGAGGGATTATTGCATAGTCTTCAAACCAGTATGTCTCGTTCTGGTCACGCCGTGCAGGTATATTTTTCTTATAATCGTGACGAAGTTGGGGATGAGATTGCGCATATTTTTGAGCCAGCAAGAGAAACTGCCAGAGCCTTATCTTTATCTTTAGATGATCTTTTTAGTGAGCGCATGACCTATTTAGCCAAATATTGTGCACATGAAGAAGTATTCGTTGTTCTTTGGACCCGTCCTGGAGTGTTGACCTCGGAGCAATATAAGCGTGCCATTAAAGAAAAACAAAAATTGGTGCTCGAAAAGAAAATTCCTCCTTTTAAAAACACGCAGAATTTAATGGCAGCTGTTCCAGATTTACGTGATGTCCATGATTCTTTTGTCCGCTCGGTAAAAAATGATATGAGTGGTTTAGGAATTGTTGTTGAGGTGCTTGAGGTGCACGATGCTGTTCATGAAATACGACGCAGCGTTGATCCAGATTTTACTGATAGGTCGTGGCAGCCTTCTTTGCCAGGTGATAAAATTGTTATTAAGCAGCCTAAGGAAATTACCGGCGATATTTCTGATATCTTATGGCCTTCGCTGGCGCGTCAAATTATGCCGCGTGATGCGGTGAATATGGATCTACGCACCGTTCGTGTTGGCGATCGTATTTATTCTTGTGTTTTTATCGATTTGTTTCCCAGAGATTTACAACGTTTTTCTGCTTTACTAGCGCGTCTTTTGCCCATGCATATTCCGTGGCGTATCTCTTTTTTGCTTGATGGCAATGGTCTTGAGTCTATTAAATTAAAAAATATGTTAACGTCGGTTTTAAGTTGGACTTCAGCGCAAAATCGCTTAATCAATGATTCGGTAAATTTACTGAAATATATAGAATTGCACACTGATGATGCGGTAGTGAAGTTACGTGTTGCTGCTTGTACTTGGGCGCAAGAGGGGGATGTTCGTACATTACGTACGAGAGCATCACAACTTGCTAAAGCGGTTGAGGGCTGGGGTTCATGTGATGTCTCCGAGGTTTCTGGCGATGCTTTCGATGGTTTTATATCTACCGCCATGGGAGTATCATGTTCTAGTATTGCTACTACTTCGGTGGCACCGTTATCTGATGCTTTATATATGTTGCCTTTTTTTAGACCGTCGTCACCGTGGCGCCATGGTGCGATATTGTTTCGTTCACCAGATGGTAAGCCTTGGCCATATCAACCAGGCTCAAGTCAGCAGACGACCTGGATCGACCTAGTTTATGCGCGCCCTGGATCTGGTAAGTCAGTTTTGTCTAATGCTATGAACTTGGCCTTATGTTTAGCCAGTGGGATTCAACGTTTACCACGGATATCAATTATCGATATTGGACCATCAAGCAGCGGTTTGATTTCTCTCATTAGAGAAGCATTACCATACGATAAGCGTTATTTAGCAGCTTATCACCGTATGAGGATGACGCCTGATTTTTCTATTAATCCTTTTGATACCCAATTAGGTTGTCGTCGACCAACGCCGCAAGAACGTAGTTTCTTGGTTAATTTTATTACGCTACTTGCAACTCCAGTTGGTGCTGATAAGTCATATGATGGCATAACTGATATGGTCGGTTTGGTGGTTGATGAGCTGTATAAACGCGCAGCAGATGAGGGTAATCCGGATATTTATACTAGTGGCGTTGAAGAAGTAATTGATGGTTTGTTAGTTGAGATTGGTTTTGTTAAAGACGCTCGGACCACTTGGTGGGAAGTCACTGATGCTTTATTTTTAGCTGGATTTCCGCATGAGGCAGCACTAGCGCAGAGGCATGCTTCGCCTCTTTTGGCAGAAGCAGCAGCTATTTGCCGGACACCAGCAGTCGAAGATTTATATGGTAAAATCACCGCCCCTACTGGTGAAACTTTAATCAACGCTTTTTCAAGAATGATCTCCGCTGCGGTGCGTGAATATCCAGTGTTATCGCAGCCCACCCGTTTTGATCTGGGAGAAGCACGGGTTGTTTCGCTTGATTTAGATGAAGTTGCCAAAAGTGGTGGTGATGCGGCTAATCGTCAAACTGCAGTAATGTATATGTTGGCACGCTATATTTTAGCTCGTCATTTTTATTTAACCGAAGAAAATGTTGCCGATATGCCCCCTTCATATAAATCGTACCATGAGAAGCGGATTATGGAAATTCGCGAAGATCCCAAACGAATTATTTTTGATGAGTTCCACCGCACGGCTAAAACACGAGCAGTGCGTGAGCAAGTTATCGTTGATATGCGTGAAGGTAGAAAGTGGAAAGTTCAGGTGGCGTTACTTTCACAATCTATTGATGATTTTGATAAGGTAATGGTTGAGTTTGCAACCTCAATTTTTATCATGGACGCTGGTCCTGAGCAGGCGATTCGTCGTACTGCCGATATTTTTGGCCTATCGGAAACTGCGCAAAATGCTTTGCGTAGTCAGGTACATGGTCCGCGTGAGGGTGGGGCGACATTTTTGGCACAGTTTGCTACTAAGGATGGTATTAATACGCAGCTATTAACCGCAACCCTAGGGCCGATAGAGCTGTGGGCATTTAATACTACGGCAGAAGATAGTAACGTGCGTAATCGACTATATCTGAAGATTGGTCCGGCGGAAGCCCGTCGTGTTTTAGCAGCTATCTTCCCGTCTGGAACTGTCACTAAATATCTTGAAAATAATTTGACTCGCATCAAGGAGCAAGGGGGAATTATCGATGACGATGTTAGGATTGGAGTTATTGATAGTTTAGTGAATACAATTCTCGAGGAATATGCTAAAAATCCAGATGTTAAAAAAATACCATAAGGTAGAGTATATCTTTGACCACCAAGCTGATTGAAGATTAACTATCAAACACTTCGCCTTCTGGTGACTTTTGTGGAGCAGTAGCTTCTTTGGCTTTTTGGTTTGATTCTCTTTCAGCCTTGTCGGCAATACTTTGCGCCTCGGTTTCTTGCTCAGGGCTTAAAATTATGGTTTGTTTTAGAATATCTTGGATTCTAGCGACTTCCTCGAGGGTTCTTTTAAGGTCGCCCTGAAAATCTTTTTGCAATTCGCTTGTAGATTCTCGGTCTTGTTTGATTACTTTTAATTTTTTTATTACAGCGGTGACCTCTTGCGGGTTTTTTAGCGTACGTCTTAATGCAGCGATTATTGTTGCATAAGCAGCAACCACAAAAGGAGAAGCATCTCGGGGGATTTCAATACCGTGATTTTTAAGGACATTTTGCCTGGTTTCATCAAGAGTTAAAGCGGTAGATGCTATAAAGCGCAAAGCTTGTCTTTCATATGTATTTAACTCTAAGCTATGTTTTTTAAGTTCTTCTTCTAATTGTTGACATAATTGTTCATATTGGTCTTCTAAACACCTACCGTATTTACCTGTAATGCTGTCCATCTCTGGTATTTTTGCTGCTAGCCCTGCTAAATATTTTTCTAATTCTTTCTTTTTTATATTTAAGTTGATTAAAATCTTTTGAATTGTGGCGATTGCCGTAGCGGTTGAATTTTGCATAAATTTATTGTTGTCCTTTATTTTTGTTTTTCTCTAAAGCTAGCAGAGTAACCAGAGTATTTTCTAGCTGAGTCCTTTTCTTGTTTAGCTCATCTATCTTGATTTTAGCAAGATTTAATGCTTTTTGAATTAGCAAAAGGGCCCCCAAGATTTGTAAAATTATGCCGTTGGGGTAACGGCGTGCTTCCAGAATTTGTTTTGGTGTTAGTATGGTGGTTGGGTGTGGAGAGGTGTTTTTAGCACTTTTAGGGTTAGTGTATTCGTTGACATATTTGAGTAAGTTAGGCATTTTTTTACTCAACATTGAGATTAGCATAATTGCGTCTGTGGAGATAAAATTTTGCATATTAACGATTCCTCCCTACTTATCCTTGTGGTCCATATTATAAATTAGTTTCATTAAAAAAACATCCTTAAAATTGGTTTTTTATTCCATGGGGTACATGGCCTGTAGCCACATGTTGACTTGCTGCAAGGCAATTGTTTTTTTGGTCATCAAAGAAAATGTCCGCATTAAAGGCATGCAAAAACTCGCTTTTATCCATGCCTCCTAAGAATAAAGCTTCGTCGATTCTAATTCCCCATGCACGAAAAGTACGGATTACGCGCTCATGCGTTGGCGCTGATCGTGCCGTGACTAAAGCAGTACGAATTGGGCATTTCTCATAGGACAATTTTTTTTGGAGGAGATGAAGTGTTGCTAAGAACTTATGCAGCGGTCCTTGGGCTAGAGGTTTTAATACTGACTCTTGTTCATTTTTGGCAAAAGCTTCAAACCCGTTTTTTTGATAAATTTGTTCTGCTTCATCGGAAAAAATTACGGCATCACCATCAAAAGCAATCCGCAACTCTTCTGAATTGTTGTTCATGCTAGCTTTTGTGGGCAAAATAGTAGCTGCGGCACAACCGGCAGCCAGGGCTTCTGTGACATCCAGATGGTTGGTAGATAAAAACAGGTGAGAATTGAAAGCCTGGGCATATTTATGGGGGCTGCTCCCGCTGGTAAATACTGCTCTAGTAATATCAAGATGATAATGTTTAATACTATTAAAAACCCTTAAGCCGGTATCGGCGCTATTACGTGAGAGGAGGATTACTTCAACATGGTCACCATAACGATTGAGATTTAAAAGTTTGTTTACTAGGGTAAACGCTACCCCTGGTTCTAAAATGTCATTTTCGTGTTCTATTTGGTATTTAGCATAAGCTGCTATACCCTCTTGCTCGTAAACGTCGTTGCTGGCATCCAGATCAAATAGAACCCGAGAAGAAATTGCTATTATCAATTTTTGTGTTGGTATCATAGGTATTTTAGTATAAACCAAGGTAAATATTTTTTAAATCACTAAGCCTAAGCGAAAGATTGGTAGATACATGCCAATAACTAAGCCGCCAACGATTGTTCCCAACACTAGCATAATGATTGGCTCTAGTAGGTTATTTATTCTATCGACCAGGGTATTTAGCTTTTCTTGATAAATTAACGATATTTTTTCTAACATCATATCTAATGACCCGGTCTCTTCGCCGAGAGCTATTAATTGAACCACTACTGCTGGAAATAACTTTTGTTCTTCGAGTGAACGGTAGAGTGATTTACCGTCTATAATTAGTCTGCTGACTTTTTGAATGGCTGAGTGATATTGCCAGTTAGTCAGGGTTTTAGATGAAATATTTAAGGCTTTGATTAAAGGTACCCCAGATTTTAGAGTTAAACTTAAGGTTCTAGTAAAGTGGAATACGAGGGTATAAGTTAAGATATTTTTTATTAAAGGGATGCTTAGGTTTATTTTATCCCAAAAGATTCGGCATGTTTCCAAATGTTTATAGCTAGTTTTAACACAGACAATAATGGTTACTATGCTGCCTAGAATAAATGGCCACGTTTGCTGAAGTAAAGCGCTGAGGTTGATAATTAATCTGGTGTAACCGGGGAGTTGCGCTCCTAAACTATCAAACATTAATGCCAGCTGGGGAATAACAACAATCAAGAGGATGGCAGTGGTGATTAAAGTTACTAGTAAAATGCTTATCGGATACAGGATCATGTTAATAATTTTACGATTTTGCGCCTGGTTTTTTTTTAAATGATTACTTAGTTCAGTTAACATGATATCAAGGGTGCCAGATTGTTCACCGACATTAATAATGTTGCACATAAATTCGGTAAAGTATTGTGGATATTGTCGTAGGGATTTATACAAAGACTTTCCTTCGGCAATAGAATTTTTGCAGCAAGTTGTTAGGTTTTTTAGCGTAGGGTTTATTTCATCTTGGCTAATGATAGTAAGGGCTTTAATTATTGGCATATTAGCGTTAATTAATGCTGCTAGTTGCTCTATCAGGTAAGCTATATTTTTGGTTTTTACTTTGGAATTAAATTGAAAAATAGAGCTTAAATTCAACTTAATCTTTAAAGGTAAAATATTTTCGCGGAGAAGATCGTTTTGTAATTGTTGCCGATTTTTGGCTTGATTTAGACCCTGGATTATTTTTCCTTCTTGATTGATGCCCGACCAAGTGTATAAGTACATATATCTCTCGTAAATTAAATTGATACGGCGTTGTCCATATTTTTTAGGCTCCTCATTTACGTAAAAGTAAAAAAATATGGGTGCCTTGCCTGAGTTTAATTTATTCCACGCGGTCTTTAGCGTGACAAAGCAATGGGGGGTGGTCAAGGGGGAGAAGCGTAGTTCTTCCCCTTGACCTAGTCACGTGGTTCATACCGCGTGGCGAGTCTAAATTTGATTTTACGAGGGGCGTAGTGGCTAGGCTCCTAGGCCAAATCATGCCTTTTGAGGGTTGTACTCCTCTTAAAATGGCTTTATACCTTGTTGCCATTTACATTACTACGCGATTAACTTCCTCAAAGCTAGTAAGCCCGGTGTTAACCTTAGCGAGCGCCGCTTCTCGTAGGGTTTTATGTCCGGTGCGTTGTAAGTATTTTTCAATTTCATTAAGGTTATGGTTTTTTATAATGAAGTTACTAATGTTGGGAGTGATGGGTAACATTTCAAAAACCGCCATACGTCCCCAGTAACCTTGATTGCAGTGTTTACAGCCGATAGCATTATAAATCTTGGCATTTTTATCTTGACTATTTTCCGGTAAAGCAACTATTGGTAATTCTTGTAATTGTTTACAGTAAGGACATAGCTTGCGTATCAGTCGTTGGGAGATGATTAATTTAAGTGCGGTAGCTAAGTTAAAAGTTGGAATTCCCATATTCAATAGTCTTATTAAGCTGGCGGCAGCGGAGTTGGTATGTAAGGTAGCTAAAACCAGATGTCCAGTATGCGCAGCCTTAATTGCAATTTCTGCAGTTTCACGGTCACGAATTTCACCAATCATGATGATATCCGGGTCTTGACGTAAAAAGGCGCGAAGTACCGTAGCAAAATCTAGGCCAATTTTATGATTGATTTCAACTTGATTAATCCCGGTTAAGTTAATTTCCACGGGGTCTTCTGCGGTTGAAATATTTTTTGTTGTTTGATTTAGGATGTTGAGGATGGTGTATAAAGTGAAGGTTTTGCCGCTCCCGGTTGGTCCAGTGACTAAAATCATGCCTTGGGGTAATTTAATATGATCAAAGAAAATTTTTAGCATATTTTTATCTAACTCTAAGTACTTAGCATCAAAAGGGATATTTATTGGATTTAGAATACGTATCACTAATTTTTCGCCAAACAGGGTGGGGCAGGTGCTAAGGCGGCAATCATGTTTTTGGTCAGGGACCAGTTTTAAGGTAAAGCGCCCATCTTGCGGTAGGCGTTTTTCGGCAATGTCTAAGTTTGCCATAATTTTTAACCGCGAACTGAAACGTTGTCCTAGGATAAAATCGATCTTAGTAAACTCATATAATAAGCCATCAATCCGAAAACGGATGCGGTAGTGTTCTTGATAGGGTTCAAAGTGGATATCGGAACTTTGCTTACTAATGGCCGTACTTAAAATTTGATCGAGATGTTTGCTGATTGAATCATTAACTAACATAACCATCTTTTTGGCCCCCGCCACTTACTTGCCAGTCTAGCTGGTTATTTTTATTTTTGCTGGGAGTGAGGATGTAATCATCTGAGGATTTTATACCGTGTAAAGTGTGTGGGGTTATAGTAATTACGCCACCGTTTACAGTGATACTTTTTATTAACTCATTTTCATTTTCAGATTCGATATTTTGTGGCACATTATTGGTACCAGGTTGACATTTTTGTAAGTCATCGGTTATTTGGAAGCATTCAGCGATCCCAAGTTTAAAGGGAGCAGCAGCTTGTACAATTTCAGTATAATAGGCTTTGCGGGTGTATTTTTGGTAAGAGGGGATTGCTATAGCTGTAAGGATACCTACAATTGCTATGGCTATTAGTAGTTCAATGAGAGTAAAACCTGAGTCAGGATAATTACACATATTGTTTTTATATAATTATTTATCATTCTCCACAATACTGCAGTTTTTACTATAGTGATGTTTGCTTTATTTTTAGTCTTAGCGGCTACGAAAGAGTGTAGTGCATAGTATATCGAAGTGGATGTTTTTGGTTGATAATGAATATTCATACTTTACAATCTATAATCACTATCGCATAATGATTTTACCTGAGGGGGAGTTAAAATTTGTTCCATGCGGTCTTTTGCGTGACAAAGCAATGGGGGATAGTCAAGGGGGAGAGCTGCGCCCCCTTGACAGAGCCACGTGGTTTATACCACGTGGCAAGTCTAAACTTGATTAATTTTATGTGGCCAGTCAATCTAGCTGCAGGTTTGCCGGCATAGCTCAGTTGGTAGAGCAACCGATTCGTAATCGGTAGGTCGGAGGTTCGACTCCTCTTGCCGGCACCAGTAAAATCAAACAGTTAGTTCAAATATTCTAGCGCCAAGTGCGATAGTCGTTTTTATACTGCTGTATAAACAGTTCATTAGGCGTTTTAAAGCCAAGACATTTTCTTGGGCACTGGTTCATTTTCGTGGCCAATTCATCTAGCTGACCCGGTGCTATTTTGGCAATTTCTGTTTTTTTGGTAAGTAATAACGGCTTTGTATGATTTCGGTTTATGATAATAAATTTTTAATTAACGCAATCATTGAATCTTTAGCTTTTGGCTCACTTTCTGCGACTAAAAGTGCTAATGCTACAAGCGTATTATCGTTAATAATTAATTCACCATTGATTTTGTAAAGATGATCGCTTTTGTCTAAGTAATAGATAAATAACAAAGATGCAATGCGTTTATTGCCGTCAGAGAAGGGGTGATCTTAATAATAAAATAAAGCAAATGCGCTGCTTTGTCTTCTAAAGTTGGGTATAAATCCTGACCATCAAAGCACTGCTCTATATTACCTAAAATGGCTTTTAAACCATGTTCGCGCTCATTGCCAAATAAGCCGCTTGCTTCTCCCTTAGCTATAAGAGTTTTTTTAAGTTCCTTGATAGAGTTTAAAGCTTGTTCATAAGTAAGGCTAAATTTTGGTGACTGTCCTTTAATAATCGGTAAATTATCTTCATCATAACTTTTTAATAGTAACCATGATTTAGCATATTTTGTGATAATATCTAATAGCCCTTGTGCTTCTTCGTTTGTGAGTTGTCGGCGGTTACTTGCCTGTTTTATAAACAGGAGAGCATTTTCTAATTCTTTTATACCGGTTTCTGTAATACGTTTTTGATTAACTGTATAACCTTTTAGTAGATGTTCTTTAATAGTACGCGTTGCCCAAATGCGAAACTGGGTACCACGTATAGAGTTAACTCGATAACCTACTGCTATAATAACATCTAGATTATAATAATTTGTAGGTTTAGTAGAAAATTCGGAAATTCCGAATTTCTTCATAGTCTCGTTTAAAATCAACTCCTTACTATCATAAATGTTTTGAATATGTTCATTGATGGTTGACTTTGATTTGTCAAACAACGTTGCCATCTGTTGTTGTGTGAGCCAAACAGTATCGCCATCCAGCAATACCTCTACAATATATTGGCCTGTTTCGGTTTTATAAATCAGGATTTGGTTTTTATTATTTTGTATTTCGCTCATACAGGTAGTCTCAAACTAAAAGTTCATCAATTTTACCATTCTAGCATTTTATTGGGATAAAATTACCCCATGTTTTTAAAAATAACGTTACCAAGTGTCGCGCCCCATCTTTTTAACGCTTTCTTTTTTTATTATCGTAAGTATGCTGGTCATAAATTGCGGTAACACTATTTTCAACGTGATTGAGTAGTGTGCTTACTACCAATCTTGAAATGCCCAGAGAAGTCATTAAACTTGTTGCTGTACGCCGTAAATCGTAGGGCGTAAAGTGTTTTAAGTTTTTGAGAGCGTCGGTGTTTCGCCTAATAGCGTGGTCGATAGATTCTGGGGTAATCTGCTGGTCGCTATTAGGGGTAGGAAATAACCATTTTGAATTGTCATTACTAGATTCTTTTATATGGTTCGATTCGTAATCAGTAGGTCGGAGGTTCGATTTTTCTTGCTGGCACCAAATTTATTGCTAACTACTTGTAAAAAAATTACGTATTGTAAAACTTAAAAGTTAACAGCCAAAGAATGTTTTACTTTACAAAGGCGTTGTAGGAGATATTCTATCTCGCGGAGCAAATGAGTTGCTAGTTATTCTTACGAGGGTAAGAGTTTTTTAAAAAAATCATCCGGATTATTTACCCAGGTAAGGCTGGAGCCAGCAACCTTTCGATGACAAGCCTTGCGTAATGCGGTACGATCGTGGAGTATCGAATGCGAGATAGGATGGATATAAATAAAAACTTTATGGCTATTTTACGGATCTTAATTACAGCGTGGCGACAATTTAATCAAGACAATTGTTTCAATCGTGCCGCTGGGCTTGCCTATACAACACTATTGTCTTTGGTGCCTCTTTTAGCTGTTTGTTTTTCTGTGTTATCTGCTTTTCCTATTTACCAGAGTGCAACGCAGAAAATACAGCGTCTAATTTTTGCTTATATTACGCCTGATTCTGCCAAAATAGTGCAACAATACTTTTTAAATTTTATTGCCCAAACTTCTAAGCTTTCAATTATTGGGGTGGCGGGACTGGTAGCTACCGCTGTATTGTTAGTTTTTTCCATGGAGCAGGCGTTTAACAATATTTGGCGAGTTAAATGTAATCGTCGAGGGGTGACCGCGTTTTTGTTATATTGGGCAGTAATTACTCTGATTCCTATAGTTTTGGCAGCATTGTATAGTATTGGGAGCTATTCCGCTAAACTAGCAGAGGTTGCAGGAACACCGTATTATATCTTAGAGAACGTGGTTAGTGTTATTTTACCTTATGTGGCTACCTTCGTGGCATTTTTTTTGTTGTACCTGTCTTTACCTAATTGTAAGGTGCCGGTGGGTAGTGGTGCGCTCGCCGCGATAATCACAACAATTTTATTTGAACTTGCCCATCGAGCCTTTACTTTTTACATAAATAATTTTGTTAGTTATGAGTTAATTTATGGTACTTTGGCTACGATTCCAATTTTTTTGTTGTGGTTGTATGTGTCATGGGTGGTTATTTTATTTGGTGCTGTCTTAAGTCATGTATTATCCAAGTTGCACTGTTCTTCAACCTAGACTACAAACTTTGTTCCCAAGAGAGGTTTGATATAAAGCCATCTCGTACCAATGTCATTAACTGACACCATGTATTGGTATATGTTATTGTTAAAATTTATTCCACGCGGCTTGCCGCGTGTCAAAGCAATGGGGGATAGAGGCGCAGCTCTTCCCCTTGACCGAGCCACGTGGCGAGTCTAAACTTGATTTTAAATAGCTTATGCGTTGTTGTTGCTAAGTGAACTGGTTTCAGCTAGATGCTTCTCTAAGTAACTTTTAATAACATTCGGTACTTTATCTGGAGTCATTTGAGCAAATATATCTTTGCCAATTTTAACTACGGGCGCTAACGCACATGTTCCTAAGCAACGAGATATTTCTAAGCTAAACATACCATCTTTCGTGGTTTCTCCATCTTTTATGCCAAGCTCTTCACAAAACTTATTAAGCACAGTTTCAGCGCCCTTGACGTAACACGCTGTTCCAAGACAAATACTAATTATGTACTTACCACAAGGTTTGAGTCGGAAGTAATGGTAAAAGGAAGCTACACCTGAAACTTTAGCAGTAGGTATTTGCATTAAGTAAGCTACAGCGTCCATGGTTTCTGGTGATAAATAACCAAAGTGGTCTTGAACCTTATGTAAAATGGCTATCAATTGGCTGCGTGGGTTATCTTTTTTTAGGCACTGATCAATAAATTGTAATATAGTTTCTGGCAATACCTTTGTGAGATTTTCTAAGTACCATTTTTCTTGGTTTGCATTTGCACAATCATGAGAACAGGGTTTATCGTGTGTATTGTTACTCATTTGATTCCTCTTTTTGCTCTAGGATAGTAATTAGTATGCAGCAACTTATGTGCAATATCGCTACCTGGTTTGCCAATAAATTCGCGGTAAAGCTGTTGTACTGCTTGATTTTCATGGGAACGTCGTACTTTTTTGCTGGCATCGATAGTATACAATGCTTCGGCTCTTTTACTTAGTAAAGAGGGATCCAAAATATTGTATCCATGAGGAGGATATGGTTGCCCCCCGCCACCTATACAGCCACCGGGGCATGCCATTACCTCTATAACATGGTAATTTTTCTCTCCTGACTTCACGGCATTTAGAACTTTTTTGGCATTAACCAAGCCATTTGCAATAGCCAAATTTAAAGTAAGGTCACCTATTTTTATAGTTTCTTCACGTAACCCACTAATTGGTGTACGTACGGTCTCAATCTCAACTTTTTCAAAAGGTTTTCCTAAAATACTTTCAGCAACGGTGCGCAGAGCAGCTTCTAGCACCCCTCCAGTGGCACCGAAAATTACTCCCGCGCCAGTGGATTCTCCCAGCGGAGAGTCAAATTCACCCTCAGGAAGCTTAGTAAAATCGATGCCGTAAGATTTTATCATCCAATTTAATTCACGAGTCGTAAGCACTGCATCGGTTACTTTTAAGCCATCAATAGTAAATTCTGGGCGCTCCATTTCAAATTTTTTAGCTACACATGGCATAATTGCTACTACAAAAATATCTTTAGGGTCACGGTTAACCTTTTTAGCGTAGTAGGTTTTGATTATGGTTGACATAGAAGTCATGGGAGAACGACAGGTCGAGACATGAGGCAAAAGCTCAGGATAAAAACCCTCGACAAAATTGATCCACCCTGGCGAACACGAGGTTATGTGTGGTAGGGGGGCGCCGTTTTTTATCCTTTCAATTAGTTCATGAGCTTCCTCTATTATTGTCACATCAGCGGCAAAGTCGGTATCAAACACTACGTCGAAACCAAGGTGACGCAAGGCTGTCACCATCTTGCCGGTGCAATTAGTTCCAGGTTCCAAATCAAAACCTTCCCCTATGGCAGCTCTAATAGCAGGAGCCGTTTGAACTACTACAAGTTTGCTTGGATCGTTAATAGCTTCCCATACTTTCTCAGTATGACGTTTCTCTTGGAAAGCGGCGGTTGGACAAACATTAATACATTGACCGCATTGGACACAAACTGAGTCATCCATATTTGCGCCGTGTGCTGGTGTAACTACGCTAGAAAACCCTCTGCTTTGAGGGCTTAAATTAGATATGCCTTGTATTTCATGGCAAACCCTAAAGCATCTGCCACATAAAATGCATTTTTCAGCGTCACGTACTACAGATACGCTAGAGTTTTCTAACGGATGATGCTTACGTTTTCCTGCAAATAAACGCTCTCTAACTCCCATGCTATAAGCTAAGTTTTGGAGTTCACAATTTGAATCTCTTTCGCAAATTTGGCACTCGTGTGGATGATTGTCTATCAACAATTCAACGATATCACGACGTGCTTGTCTTATTGTTGGCGAATTAGTTTCAACTATCATACCCTCGGCTACCGTAGTGCCGCATGAGGTTATGAAATGTTCAAAACCGTGAACTTTTACGATACAAACACGGCACGACCCCTCGGTGCTTAATTTTGGATGGTAGCAAAGTCTGGGGACACGTATCCCTATTTTTTCTGCAGCCTGCATAATTGTTGTGCCTTTAGGAACAACAACTTTTTGTCCATCAATCGTTAAAGTTATATCGTCTTTTAACATGGCTTCCTCTATTTCTCTATTTTTTGATCACTGCGTTAAAGCGGCAAACATTAAAACAAGAACCGCATTTAATGCAACGCTTAGCATCGATAACATGAGACTGTTTTCTTTCACCAGAAATACATTTAACAGGGCAGGCTCGTGCGCAAGCGGTGCATCCTATACATTTTTGTTGATCAATTTCATAACTAATTAAAGCAGCGCACTTTTTTGCACAACATTTTTTATCAACCACGTGACTTATATACTCGTGGCGGAAGTGTCGCAAAGTACTGAGTATGGGGTTGGGTGCAGCTTTACCCAAGCCACACAGCGAGGCTCTGCTAACTAATTTAGCTAGCCTTTCAAGCTTATCTATATCTTCTATTACGCCATTGCCGTTAGTAATCCGTTCTAGAATTTCTAACATGCGGAGCGTACCTTCGCGGCAAGGTGAACATTTGCCACATGATTCATCTTGAGTAAAGGTAATAAAAAATTTTGCTACGTCGACGGCGCAATCATCCTCATCTAGAACGATCATCCCACCGCTACCCATAATAGAACCAGCGGCAATTAAAGTGTCGTAATCGATTGCGGTATCTAGCATAGATTCTGGGATTAAGCCACCTGCAGGCCCCCCTGTTTGGACAGCTTTAATTTTTTTACCTTTAGGAATGCCGCCGCCAATATCAAATACAATCTCGCGTAAAGTCATCCCAATGGGTACCTCAACTAAGCCGGTATGGTTTACCTTACCTGCCAAGGCAAATACTTTAGTACCACCACTGTTGTTGGTGCCAACCCCAGCAAAGTTGTCTGAACCCATGACAATAACAGCAGGAACATTCGCTAATGTTTCAACGTTGTTAATAACCGTGGGCTTACCCCATAGACCTTTTTCAGTTGGGTAGGGTGGGCGAGTTCGTGGTTGCCCCCTTTCTCCTTCAATCGAGTGAATTAAGGCAGTCTCTTCGCCGCAGACAAAAGCACCAGCGCCCAAGCGAATTTCTAAATCAAAATCAAAATCTGAGCCCCAAATATTTTTTCCTAATAATCCTTGTTCACGGCAGATATCTATGGCTTTTTGTATTCTCTCTACAGCTAACGGGTATTCCGCGCGGATGTAGAAGAAACCTTTCAGGGCACCAATTGCATAGCCACCGATCATCATGCCTTCAATAATACTGAAAGGATCTGATTCTAATAAGCTTCGATCCATAAACGCCCCTGGATCCCCTTCGTCTGCGTTGCATATTATGTATCTAACCTTTTCGTTATTCATTCGAGCAAGTTGCCATTTTTGGGCTGTTGTAAACCCCCCGCCACCACGACCACGTAGTTTTGCCAGCTTTACTTGGTCAATTACCCAAGTTGGGTCAGCTTTGTCTAAGGCCATACTTAACGCTAAAAAACCTTGGTTATTTACATATTGGTAAAGATTTTCAGGATCGATTAGCCCCGAGTTGCGTAAAGCGATTCTGGTCTGTTTGCTATAGAATGGGATGCCCCCGAATAAATCAAAAAATTTTTTGGTGATAGGAGTGCTGACAAGCTTCTCTTGCTTTGTTGTATAAGAAGCTGTTTCATTATGATCTGAATAAAGTGATATATCACCTAAGATAGCTTCTTCTACAATCTTCCCTTCCTTAACGTGGGAGGTAAAGATTTTGTGTGCTATTTCTCTGGTAACTTTTTGGTACAAAACTGTTTTTTTTCCGGGCTTGGCGATAGAAACGATAGGTTCACAGCTACATCTTCCGGTGCATCCTACCATGATTATCTGGACATTATCTGCGCCATCAAGTTCAAGGTTTTTTTTGAATTCTTTGGCGACTTCTTCAGCGCCAGAAGCATTTTCACAAGTGGCTGAACCAACCCTAATTTGGATAGCATTAGGTCTAGCAGAAAAACCTTGCGCCTTTTCTTGTAACTCCTGGTATCGATCTTTAATTTTTCCCATACTTGTATCCTATAACAAAAATAAAATAAAAATGATCAATTAATGTTTAAATCAACCTAGTTACTATTATCTGTATATTACTATCATAAAAGTTATCGCACTACAAAAAAATAAACTAAATAACACCCCAAACATTAAGACATAGTCATGATGGTAGTAAGCGTGCAGCGCCGTAAGTAATTGCATAAAACTAAGGCCCCCAAAAGTTAACAGCGATAATTCTTTCGCTTGTTTTGCTCGGTATATTTTAATTGCTTGGGGTATAAATAATATGGCTTTAACAAACAAAGTTATGCCAAATATTAGTTCTACCGTATATTGTATATAGCTGCCTAACATATAGTCTCCTTTAAGCTAACATTTTTGTGAGATCAACTAATCGTATCGTATGGGTTCAATGACAAGATCCATAAGTATCTAGTTATGTTTAGTCGGGGTTGTGATTATTGTATGCTAGTATATGTCTAAAGTGATACTTGGTCTATTATTTGAAAATGTGATGCCTCGTAAGTAAAAATATACTACTGTTGGTTAAGGCCTTTAAAAAATTGAACGCAGCAAGCCGAACTTATTGTCGGATGACATTAAATTAATATATAAGTTTTGTTATGTATCCAGACCATTACATTGCACCAGACACGCTGCAGCAAACAATCTTAAATGTTTATGGAGAGGCTGGTAAGCATTGGTTAGATCGGTTGCCTTGTCTACTAAGAACGTTAGTTAAGTTATGGAATTTAAAAATTGAAAAAGAGTGTACAAATTTATCATTTAGTTTTACAGCGTTAGTGGTTTTAGAGGATAAAAATAGGGCGGTTTTAAAATGTGCTCCCCCTAATAAGGAATTTACAGCTAAAGCGGGTGCTTTACAAAATTATGCAGGTATTGGTGCCGCTAAGCTTATTGCGGCAGATGTAAAAGTTGGTTGGTTGCTTGAAGAGCGGTGTATTCCTGGTGAATAAGAAGCCATATTAACGCAACTTAAATCTATCTCTAGCCAATTTTTGTGGTATCTGTTATAATTTTTACATCTGAATTAAAGGTGCCTGCAACAGTTAGAGTAGTTAATATTAAAATTGGTGTAAGGTGAGTTCTTTATTTAGAAGCTTAAATTTAAATTTAGGAGTGTGCCTACTAACTGCAGATTTATAGTTTGTCAAGTACACATGAAGTGATAAATTTTAAACAAAGGAGTGATATAGTATGACTATGGAAGCAAGGTTAAGAAAAATGGGTGAAGAGGCCACTGCAAGACGAACTCAGTTTGCGGGGGAACAAGGAGCGAGAGAGCTGAAGCAACAAGAGGTTATTGGTAGTCTACAACAGAAGTTAGCACAGGATGCTAAGAGTGCTGAAGAAAGAATTTTTAAGTTTTTGCAAACTTTTACAAATCCAGACAAGGCTGAGCTATCAAGTATGGAAGCGCTGTTAGGTGTAAATAATCTTATTAAGTTGCAACAAGCTGTAAATAAAATAAATAATGCCTTGAGAAAGGCATTTTTTGAATTGAAGGAGTGGATAAGATTTACGTTGCCTAATTTGATGCTGAAAGGTCTTAATGCGGCGGTGACAGGGATTAAGAATTTTTGGGATAACAAAATCAAACCTGCCTTAAATAGCTTTACTTCGTCCATTAAAGGTCTGCCAGCAAAAGCAAAAATTAAGTATGACAGTGCTGTTAAGTTTTTGGAGAAGCAATTTGAAAAGTTATATGGAGCCATAAAGCGTGGTGTTGATAACGCCTTAGAAAGGGCAAAAGGACGTACTGCAGTGAAGGAAGCTATTAGAGATATAAAAAAGAAGGGAGACCATGTGGTCGAAGAGGATGGTAGATTTGTCGTAAAGGAAGAAGAGTGTAAAACAGCGGTAATCGCAAAGCTAAGAGTATTTAATGTAGAGCTTGCTGGAGTATTATCATCATCTGAAGGACAGAGCGCTAGTAATCCAGTAGCAATTGCAGTAATGAAAGAGGTGGATAGAAGAATCCGCAGCTCAGTATTGACCATAAGCCAGAAAATACATAACGGTATTGTTGATATCAAAGAAAGTAAAGGGTATCAGGCTATGGCAACAGCGGTAGCTGCAACTATGAAAGCAATAGAGTCGGCAGTGAAGTCAATTGTTGAGGCTATAGCTTGGTGTGGAAAAAAATTGGGTAAAATACCAGGTGCGTTGCAAGCTTTGGGCAAAACTATACAAACGAAGCTTACGACATTAAAAGGTGAGATAGGTCTCAATTTGCAAGAATTGGGGCATAGAGCGACTGAGAGGGTTGCCGGTGTATTGGCAGATGTGGCAAAAAACATTGGAGCTGTGGCAACAGGCATGAGAGCTTCGAATATAAGACCAGGAGCAGAGCCAGTAACTCCTCCCTCTCTTAGATAAAGTTGTTGTGGTTTTTTATCAATACCCCCTATGGTTTTTATGATATAGGGGGTATTTTGTATGTGTTTGTGGTTTAATGTTGCACCCGCTTTTCCTTGCCATTCTGCGGAGAACAAAGCAAGTTTGTGAAATACAGGCTTTGTTGTTCTTCCACGGGATGACAGTAAACGGGTGAATTTTAGTAGTTTATTTTTATAGCTATCCTTATGAACTATCGCCATATTTATCATGCTGGAAATTTTGCTGATGTATTTAAGCATTGTATCTTAGTTTTACTGCTTGAAAGTTTATTACGTAAAGACAAACCTTTTTGCTATCTTGAGACTCACGCTGGACTAGGGGTTTATGATTTACACTCGCAAGCTACGCAAAGAACGTTAGAATATCTATCTGGAATAGCGCGGGTACTTGATAATTGTAATGACCATGGCACATGTTATCCGCAAGCAATTGCTCCTTATTTAGCAGCTATTAATAAAGTTAACGCGAGTATTTTGGTTGATGGAAAACTTACCGCGGCTAACCTGCGTTTTTATCCTGGATCGCCCTTAATCGCGCGTTCATTATTACGTCCTCAAGATCGGATGGTGCTAATGGAGCTTCATCAAGAGGATGTATTGCTACTTAAAAAAGTATTTGCTAAAGATTCGCAAGTGGCAGTGCATTATTATAATGGTTATCAAGGGCTAAAAGCTTTTTTACCGCCAGTTGAACGACGGGGGTTAGTTTTAATTGATCCGGCGTTTGAGCAGACAAACGAATTTGATTTGATGTTAACCGCATTACAGGAACAGGTTAAGTCACGTTGGCCAACAGGTATATATGCGTTGTGGTACCCTATAAAAGATCATATTGCTTGTAATAATTTTTTAGGTTCTTTGAAAAAGATGGATTTTAAATATCTAGTTTGTGAAATGACTCTGGCGAAAAGAGCGGGGTTAGAAAAATTTATTGGTTGTGGCATGGTTATTATTAATCCTCCTTGGCAAATTGAACAACGCTTGACAGAAGTTTTGTCGTGGTTGTGGCAAGTTCTTTCGCCTGCGCGGGAAGGCGGCAGTGGTATTGTTATAGCGCAATCATGATAGCAAATATCTATGGGTATATAGGTAGATTCTACGGATGTTTTTTACGGCTATCGACTCAAGTAGAGGTTAATTATAAGGGAATTTCCCTGAGGTTTTTATAACGTTTTTTTTATACCATATGCGTCGTTTCTAGTACTCACAATATATAGGTGAACACATATGGATAGATCTGTTAGTTATTTTTCTTCAGCTACAAGTGTTCGTAATGCCGCGTATCATTTGTACGATGTTAGTAACTCCGACCAAACTTCGTCTAATAGAGGCTTAACATATTTAAGTCTTAGCAACGTTAACATAATGCTCAAAAGATTTTTGGAAGAAAAAGGGATGTCTAAAGAAGAGCTCGCCGTAGTTTTAAAAATAACTGTTAAAAGTTTAGAACGGTTATTTGTTGGGCATGATATTCCTTCTACTTTACTAGCCAAAATCACTTTGCCGCTAGCTAGGTTGTATTGTGGTACTAGGTGGTAGTAGTTTTTTATTATTTTGGGAATGTGGCAATAGCGATGATTTTTATCCACTCATGATTTTAAGACAATCCAAGGGGAAAGGGTAGCTTTTCTCCTTGGTCGAGCCACGGGTATAACCCCGTGGCGAGTCTAAATTTGATTAGTTGGGTGTTGATCTTGTATGCTTTGCTTCTTCTTCTGCAGTAGGTTCAATTTTTGGCAAAGCTTTTGTTAGACTACTTAGATTATGATAAGGGCTGCCATCTCTGTTATATGGTTTAATAGCCCAATAAATGGCTTGCTTTATGCTTGTGTTAGCAAATATTTCTTGATCTGCAAGGGCTGCGCAGATTAGCCGCGCTTTTTCGCGTGCTTCTTTAGGGTTTTTTATCTCAAACCCATGCGTTAATAAAGCGATTAATATTTCCGGCTGATTACGGGCTAAATCTTGCAACTTATTGCAAGGTACATTTGTGTCGTTGGGGCCAAGGTCGGTAGCTAAGAGTTGTAAAATTTTAGCACTATCTAATGATCCTAAAAGATCTGGGCGGTCTTTTTCAGCAGTCGTTAGATATTCTGTTATAAACCCATCTAAGTCGGATGCAGCTAAAGTTTTTCTTAATTGGCAAATATGCCGTATATATTCTTGTATTGGTGGGTTTACGTTGTGTGTACCATATTCAAATGTGGTTGGGTCTGTTAAATATTCATATTCCGGTGAAGCTAGTGCTGCTTTTAAAGCTCGAAAAGTTGGTGCTGTTAGATCCTCCGCTCCTCGTAAACATTGAAATTCAGCAACCAATTTTTTGGGTAAACTTTGATTAATGATGGTTTCTAACATTTCAACTTTAGCCACAAGTTTTTTCTGTTTAGCATCTTCTAGTTGTTGATTAAAAGCATCTAGTAGTGCTTGATAGGTGTATGGTTCGCCATGATATCTACCTTGTTGAATCGCATAGCGTAAGTATTCATCACGTAGTTTTTTTATTTCAGGATCATCGGCAAATAAACCATCATTGGCGATCATTTCTGAAATGAGTTGCGCTTTTAGCCCTGGAGATTCTTCACTTTGATATTTGCTCTTATTACTAAAACAGGCGGTTAAAAGAGCTAGGCGATGGGGTTCATCAAGTTTTTTTAGTAGAGTACATACCGTATCTTGAGCTGTGTTGTCATAAACATCGGCTCTTATCAAGGCAACTAATTCATCTTGGTTCATGGTAGCTAGGGTGGTGGTAAGTGCTGTTTCAGGTTGTATGTTTTTATAAATAGCTATGAACTCATGAAATCTATCGGTTTCGTTGGCTGGAATTTTTTCATTAGCTAGCTTTTGCAGCTGGTATAATTGTAGTTCTGGTGAGTCTGGTTTGAGATTAGGGTTAAGTATTATGTCGATAACTCCCAATCTTCTTCTTTTTTCCTCAAGCTCTTCGTCAGTGTCAACTTTTTGTGATGCTAAAGTTTGGCGTAAGGTCTCTAAGGCTTTTTGGGTTTCTTCATAAGTATATGGTTCCCTTCCTATACCCTTATGTTCAATTGCACCGCGTAAGTAGGTATCTCGGAATTCTTTTATTAGTGGATTGGCGTCTGTCATAATTTTTGTAGCAGCCAATATTTTTGTTACAAGTTCAGCTTTTTCTTTAGGGCTAGTTTCATTTTGGTATCTAGCTCGGTTACTAAAAACAGCTGTTAGTAAGGCAATCCGCTGCGGTTCGTCGAGACCTTTTAACTGAGTACAAGTAACGCTTTGATTTTCACTATCATAGATATCAGTTCTAACTAGTGCCACAAGTTCATTTTGTTCGTTTTGGCTCAGTTTTTCGCAAACAGCCGCAAAAGTTTCTGGGGATAATTTTTTATAAAGATTAATAAATGCTTGTAACGCTTCTCGTTGGTCGTCTTGGTGCTCGGTGAGCAATTTGCGTAATTTATGTGCATTTAGGATGGCAAGATCAACATTTTCTCCTAGTAGGATAGCATCAAGAGTATCGAGCAGCTTTTCATTTGGTTTTAATTCTGTAGCAAATTCGGTCCGTAAGTCTTCAAGCCCTTTTCTAAATTTGCTAGGATCTTCCTCTAGGCGTTCAACAGCTGATTGTAAATATTTATCTATATCCATTTGTAAATGGATATCTCCATCTGTCCCCACAAAGTCATTTAGTTTGTTCACCATTAATAAAAATAGTTTGAGATTTTCTTGGGCATTAGGACTTAATGGGGGATTATATAGAGTATCAAGGTCTTTTGCTGTAAACTGGTGGTAGGTCTGCAAGAACTCCAGAAATGCGGTGCCGTCTGGATCTTTAGCATGTTCTTTAATTAGCATTTGCAACTGGTATATTTTAAATTTTATTGAATCGGGATTTCCTAGCTCAGGATGTAAGATCTGGTCTAAGGTGTTCAATTTGGCTTTTCTTTCCTCAGCGCTCATATTGGGGTTGATAGCATAGTTGTGTCGCAATGTTTCTAATCCTTTTCTTACCTCCTCATAAGTATATGGTTCTATATGAGTTGTATCACCTTGCCTAATAGCATAATACAGGTAATGATTGCGGAATTTTTTCATTTCTGGGTCATCGCTGAATATCTCTTCGGTAGTTATTAGTCTTGATATAAACTCAGCTTTTGCGCTCGCATCTTTTTCACTTTGGTATTTGCTCGTGTTCTGAAAACACGCTGTTAATAGGGCTACACGATGTTCCTCATCAAGTTGTTTTAATAAGGTACATAGAGTGTCTTTTTTGCTATCATCATAGATGCTGGCTCTTACTAGTTCTACCAGTTCATTAAGGTTTATGTTGGCAAGTATCTTTGTATCGAGATTATTATAGATATTGATGAATTCCTCAAAAGTTTTATTGCGGTCTTGAAGGGGTTCGGCCGTTAGTCTTCGTAGGCGAAAGATCTCAAATGTTTGCTGGGATAAAGCTCCTAATTTTGGAGGTAATACATAATCGAAAGTGTCAAGTATAGCTCTTTTTTGTGCTTCATTTGCGAACGAGGGGTCTGTAGCTATTTTATTACGGCATGCTGTGAGTGCCTGTTTGAAGCTTGTTGTTTCAGTGTTTAATGAGTCAAATATTTCTTGGATATATGCTGCTATTTGGTCATCAAGTGGGGTGGGCTGTGGGCTTTGCGGTAATCGGGTTATTATATTTGCAAATAGTCTTATATGCTCTGGCAGACTTTGATTCTTACTTTGCTCCTCTTGAGTAAACATTATAAGTAAACTCTTCTGGCACTCTTCGATAGATTTAAATCTTAATGCAAATATCCCTTTAGTAATAATCGCTTTTATGGCCATTCTTTTTTCTTGAGCTAGACTTTCATGGCTTATAAACTCTCGGCATCTTGTGCTATCTATTTCCATAGCATTTAAGTAATCTTCAAAGGTTGGATTATTATAGAGTCTTGCAAAAATACGATTTTGTTCTACGATATTTTTAAGCGCTGTTGGCAGGGTATCTAGATCACGACCTGGAAAGAAGAGAAGATTATAGTTACTTTTTACTTTCATTAATACCGCTTGTTTAAGATTTTCAAGGCCGGGGATGCCAAATAATTCTTCAATCTGTGCTATTTCAGCAGCACTAAGTTGGGCAGTAGGTTTAAGGTTAAGCTCACCATCTAGATCTTCTCGCTTAAGATATTTATTGATTAACAATTGTCGTTTTATTTCTTTATCAATGTCTTCCGGCGCATTAGTTACTGTTAATTCAACGATCGAGAAAACTTGTGACAAGGTGTTTTGTAAAATTGTATAACTATTATGATCCAGCGGGTTTCCTGATAGATAAATTTTTTCGATATTCAGGCTGTGTTGTGCTTGCCCTCGTAATAATGTTTCAGCTAGTGCAGCTACTCCCGCGCCGGTTATATCATTGTTGGTTAAGTCAAGGGTATGGTAAGGAGAGGGATTTTCTAGAGTGGCTGCAGTAAGATGAAGACAGATATTGCTGACTCCGATATCACCAATTGCTGGTTCCCCCCTTTGACAACTTAAATTTAGGGTGTCGCTATGAGCGGCAGAAGATTTAGTAATTATCTTAAGTGTTCTTGTGGAAGCGAGCTTTGCTGCTTTGATTTTCTTTAAATCTTCAATAATTTTTTGCTCGATAGTTTCTGCTGCTTTGAGTTTTTGGTCTAAAGCCGCTTCTTCAGCTGTATTTGGTTTTGTCTTAAAGGCTAAAGCTGTTGTTACCATACCTATGGTTATCCTCTCCACGTTGATACCAAAAATTGCTGCTGCCATTCTAGAGAGGATTCGGCTAAAGATATTGAATTTTGGAAAAATAGCTTCTAAAACTACAAAGATTATAAGTGGTAGACTAAGACCGATAGCTACGCCAATAAAAAATGCACTTTTACCCGGGTTTTTTAGCATAGCAAATGCTAATTTTTGGGTTTGGCACTCTCGCTGTCGCTTGGTTATTTCACGTAATTCGTTTTTTTTAGCTTGCTCGAGCTTGTTGAAATATTCGAGTAAAATACGCCCATTCCTAGCATCTAAAGCTTGTTGTTGTATAGCTTGTATATGCTCTGAAGCTAAAAGTTCTGGGTTTATGTCGCCTGGTTTGCCTTCTAGTAGTTCAGCTGCTCTATAGTCGATATCGCCTATGTTATATTTTATAGCGATATTTTCACTTACTACTCCTGCACCAAAGCCAATAGTATTTGGCATATAAACCTCCTTATTATATTGTTCCTTATTATATTTTTGCGTTTTTTAAGCTTTGCCGTTGCATCCTAGGACGTGAACTAGTTTGTGACGAACTACCTGTTTAATGGCGTCACGCGCTGGGGTAAGGTATTTACGTGGATCAAAGTTACTTGGATCTTCGCCAAGACTTTTTCTGATCATGGCAGTCATGGCGAGCCTTAAATCAGAATCGATATTTATTTTACAGACAGCCATGCTCGCGGCTTTTCTTAACAGCTCTTCTGGCACACCCTTAGCACCAGGCATTTCGCCGCCAAATTTATTTATGATTTCGACATATTCTGGCATTACTGAGGAGGAGCCATGTAAGACGATGGGAAACTGGGGGAGTCTGCGTGCTATCTCTTCTAGGATATCAAAACGTAGTTTTGGTTCCCCTTTAAATTTGTATGCTCCGTGACTAGTACCAATAGCGATGGCTAATGAGTCTACTCCAGTTTTTGCCACAAATTCTTCTACTTCTCTTGGATCGGTATAAAGAGCATCTTCCGCAGCTACCTTAACTTCATCTTCAACGCCAGCCAGTTTGCCCAACTCTCCTTCGACCATCACATTACGTGGGTGGGCATATTCAACAACTTTACGAGTTAATTCAATGTTATCTTTAAATGGTAGATGCGAACCATCAATCATAACCGAAGTAAAACCGCCATCAATGCACGACTTACAAAGTTCGAATGAATCACCGTGGTCTAAGTGTAAGCAAATAGGTAAATTAGTTTCTATGATTGCGGCTTCAACTAGTTTCATTAAATAGGTGTGATTGGCATATTTTCTGGCACCAGCTGATACCTGAAGGATAACGGGGGCATTTTCTACTTTTGCCGCCTCGGTAATACCTTGAACAATTTCCATATTATTAACGTTAAAAGCGCCAATAGCGTAACCACCAGCATAAGCTTTTTTAAACATTTCTTTTGTTGATACGAGAGGCATGTTATTTCTCCTTAAATTTAGTAGCATTGAGGTCTATCCGCTTGAATAGTATTCTAGCAGAAATGGATGTTAAGGCAAAGAACTACTAATTAACAGAAATAAAACCTCATGCGAGAGTAGATTATTTTTGTTCTTTTACATAGGCAGCAAAATAGAAAGATGCCAAAAATACTCCCCCGCCTATGATGTTACCTAAAGTTGCTGGGATTAAGTTTTTAATAAACCCCAGAGTATTTAAATGGGATAGTAGTTCTGGGTCAAGGTTCGCGGCTGCAATTACCTCAGGTTTGGTTGCAAGCAGCATGGCCTTAGGGATAAAAAACATATTAGCAACACAGTGTTCGTAGCCAAGAGCAATAAACGCCATAATGGGAAAAAATATAGCGAATATTTTGCCAATTACATTTCTTGATGCTGCCGACATCCAAATCGCTAAACAGACTAACCAATTGCATAAGATTCCTCGGGTAAAGGCCTCAGTAAAAGTTAGGTTAACTTTGGTTATACCAACCTTTAGGGCATAAGCTCCCAGTAATAGATCGTTTTGCTGCCAAGTATTGGCATAAAACACTAAAAATGCTAAGAGAACAGAGCCCAGAAAGTTTGCTACATAAACTAAACCCCAGTTTTTAATTAAATTTAAGGGGGAAACTTTGCCATCTAATACGGAACCGGTGATCAAGACGTTACCGGTAAATAACTCACCGCCGGTGATAACTACTAGCATTAGACCTAGACTAAAGACCGCGCCAGCTAAGATTCTGGTTGGACCAAATCCAGAAAAAGTTGCTCCGTCATGTGCTGCCAAGGTAGATATTTCACAGCCAAAGCCAATATAAACCCCGGCTAAAATACCAAGCAAAATTATTTTTCGCCAATCAAAGTTGGCTTTGGTTACCATTAAATCTTTTATTATGAAATTGGCAACTTGAGATGGGGTACGACATTCAGTATTAATGTTTAGTTTTTCTAAGGCCTTAGCAAACATGAGGTTCTCCAGGTTTTTTGGCGCATTTTACTTAATCAGTAACTGTTTTACTACAAATTCATATATTTTTTGTGGATAGGGTTTTCTAGAGCAAATTACTCTTAATTTCAGCATGTTAGATATTATTGTAGGAGTATAATTTATTTGGACATTTTTTGTATGGCGTATAAAATGGTGTGGATAATTGAATCTTTAGATTAAGGAGGCCTGCTTATGAAATTTAAAAATTTTAGTCGGGATATTTTAAGAAGCGATTTCGAAGAAGGGTGGCATAGATGGCCAGTTGATAGTAACAAAGGTATATCCATGCCTCAGGCTCAGAAAGATTATGGAACAAGCCAAGTGATCAATTTGGTAGAACCTAGTGATTTTAACTTTGCAATCAAATTACAAGATGCTATTAAAAATCGCCGCTCACGCCGTAAATTTACTCAGGAATTCTTAACATTAAAAGAGTTATCTTTTTTGTTGTGGGCCACCCAAGGATTAACTGATAATGATGTTGGTGCTCATCGCGCCGTTCCTTCTGCTAGCGCCAGGCATCCCTTTGAAACCTATTTGGTGATTAGAAGGGTTAAAGATTTGACGCCGGGAATTTATCGTTATTTACCGCTTGACCATAAATTGTGTTTAATTTCTAATGATGCTGCACGGATAGAAAAAGTTGCTACTAGTTGTTTTGAGGTAAATGTTCCACAAATGAGAGATGCGGCAGTAGTATTTATCTGGGCGGTGGTGCCGTATCGCACTGAGTGGCGATCTGGACCTTACGCCTATAAACTAATTGCCTTAGATGCTGGCCATGTTTGTCAGAATTTATATTTAGCAGTTGAAGCTATTGGTGCTGGAACGTGTGCTATTGCTTCTTATGGGCAAAGTGGCGTCGATGAGTTAATTGGGGTAAATGGTAAGGATGAGTTTACGATTTATTTGGCACCAGTTGGTAAATTGCCAAAGTTATAATAGAGTATAATAATTATATGAATAAATATAACCTTTTTTTTGATCTACCTTTTTATTTGACCCTATTGACCTTGGTAACTGGCGGGTTGTCATTGTGCGATATTTTAGTTTTTTCTAAAAAGGAGGGAGCTAAGAATAAAGTATGGATGATAATTTTTGAGTATGCGCGCTCATTTTTTCCAGTATTTTTGTTAGTGCTATGTGTTCGTTCCTTTTTGATCCAGCCTTACCGGGTTCCTACCGGTTCTTTGGCTCCTACGGTTTTACCAGGAGATTTTATTGTGGTTAACCAATATGCGTACGGTTTACGTTTGCCAGTGCCGAATATTAAAGCATTAAATGTTGGTACGCCGCAGCGGGGTGATTTGGCGCTATTTCGTTATCCGGAAAACCCCAAGATACTTTTTATCAAAAGAGTAATTGGCTTACCAGGTGATCATATTGTTTATCGGGGTAAGACGTTAATTATTAATGATAAAATCATACCCCAAAAGTCTTTAGGTATCGCATTAGATGTTGAAAGTGGTTTTACTGCTTCAGTACAAATGAAAGAAGAGGATTTGGAGGGGGTGGTTCACAAGATATATATCAGACCTGGCCATAAAGAATTTGAAAATGTAGATATTTACGTGCCACCGGACTCATATTTTATGATGGGCGATAATCGGGATAGTAGTAATGATGGTCGTGAGTGGGGATTTGTTCCAGATAAAAACTTAATTGGCAAGGCCATTGGTGTCTGGATGAGTTGGGATGCGGAAAATTATAAAATTCGTTGGGATAGAATCGGTAATAAGTTGCGATGATTATTATAAAGCGCCACGTAAAATGTGTCTTGGGTGTTAGAACTGGTTATGAAACACAAAGAACTTTCTGAAAAACTCGGTTATAGCTTTACCAATAAAGAACTGCTTGATCAGGCATTACGCCATCGGAGCATGGGGAAAATGAGTAACGAGCGTTTAGAGTTTCTGGGTGATGCGGTATTAAATTTCGTTATTGCTGCAGAACTTTTTCATCGTTATCCAGAAATCAAGGAAGGTGAATTAAGTCGTTTGCGTGCCAATCTAGTTAATGGCGAGGCTTTGGCTGCTCTTGCTAATGAACTGCAAATTGGCAAGTTTTTGCAGTTTGGTTCTGGAGAGTTGCGTGATGGTGGTGCCAGGCATCAGTCGATTATTGCCGATGCGATGGAGGCGATTATTGGTGCAATGTATTTGGATGGTGGTTTTCTTGAGACCGAGCATCAAGTGTTAAATTGGTTTGCCAGTCGTTTGAATGAAACCACAGGAGTAGCGCAAAAAGACCCCAAGACTTGTTTACAAGAATTGTTACAGATGCGTAAGTTACCGTTACCGCTTTACGCAGTTATTGATACTTCGGGTGCCGCGCATTCACGAATTTTTACTGTTTCTTGCCAAGTTAGTGGGGTTAAAGAAGTAACTATTGGTGTTGGTTCAAATAAACGGGTTGCAGAGCGTGCTGCTGCTAAAAGCATGTTAGAGAAAATTGGTAGTATACCTTCGTGCCATGAATAATTATAATCCTAATACATATGCTGGATACGTCGCTATTTTAGGCCGTCCTAATGTTGGTAAGTCTACTTTACTTAACTGTATTCTTGGTAAAAAAATCAGTATTACTGCGGGCAAAGCGCAAACCACTAGGCATCAGATTGTGGGAGTGAAAACAGCAGATGATTACCAAGCAATATATGTTGATACCCCAGGGATCCATCAAAAAGTTGGTAATAAACTTAATACATATATGAACCAGGAGGCTTTAAGCTCACTGGCTGATGTTGATGTAATTATATTTATGGTGGCTGGGACGACATGGCAAGATGAGGACGAGTTTGTTTTAAATATCTTAGCAAATACTAAAGCGCCAGTGATTTTGGCTATTAATAAGGTTGATTTGGTACCACAAAAAGACCGTTTACTGGGGTTTATTGAAAAAATTAACTCAAAAAGACCGTTCGTTGCTATCGTGCCGATAGCGGCAGAAAAAGGTACTAATGTTGCAGCTCTAGAGAGTGAAGTAAAAAAGTTATTACCCAAAAACCCTTTCTTTTTTCCGCCGGAGCAGCAAACCGATCGTAACGATAAGTTCTTGGCGTCAGAGATCATCCGCGAGAAGTTGACTCGGTTTTTAGGGCAGGAATTGCCATATGCAGTTTCAGTAGTAGTTGATCAAATGGCGCTAAAAAAAGGGGTTTTATCAGTTGCGGCAACGATTTTTGTTGAGCGACGTGGCCAAAAAACTATTGTGATTGGCAAAGGTGGCGAGGTATTGAAAAAAATCGGTATGTTAGCGCGCCGCGATATGGAAAATTTATTTGGGCAAAAAGTTTTTTTGCAGCTCTGGGTTAAGGTTAAAGCTTCATGGACTCGTGACGATAAATTGCTGCAGCAGATGGGGTATGGTCGCTAGGCTACTTGATTATAAAAATTGTAACTCACGTGCGTCCTACCTCGGACTAGTAACCATTACTACGCTTTCCATAGTTAGCAGCGTTGGAATTTACTGCAAAATTTTTTGGGATATGTTCTTCTAAGCGTTCGGGATCCGCTGAAAACTTTTTGTAAAGTTGAAACTCCAAGAGGTCAAGATAAATGGCAGAGGGTAAAAATTTTTTGAACCACGTATTTTTTCTGATGCCACGTGAACCAAAAAGAAAAATACTTGAGCTTCCGGTGAGCGGTAATTTAAGCATGCTGTCATACATGGTTGCAGTTTGCATGGTTTTTTGTTAATGACAACGGAAAATGCATACTTGATATTAAAAAACATAAGTAATACAAGTTGTTACTAAATTAACTGAATTGCTACTTGTGCTAATCAACTATAACCAATTTAGATCTCAGGAAATATTTGTGTTGCGGTTGATGCCTTGATTTTTAGCATAATTTGTGCCTAGGAAAAAATATGCACAAATTATGCTGAATGATTAAGAAATTATGTTATAATACCTTTCCTACTCAAGGGTAGGTTGGTTGAGTTACGTTACGACGCAGAGGGTTGATTAAAATGTATGAGGGAATATGCACTTTATTTATTCAAAAGGAACGGGTTTTTCTTTAGAAAAAGCATTGGCCACAGAGTGGTTAGAAACTAATGGACTAGGTGGCTATTCATCCAGCAACGCTGTCAACTGTAATACTCGTAAATATCATGGTTTGTTAGTCAGTAAAATCTCCGGTCTTCCTGATAAGTATGTGTTACTCAATAAAGTTGAAGATGTGTTTATTGATGGTGCCTGCGAAAAAAATTTAAGTGCCCATTTTTATCCTGGCGTTTTGCAGGGTGATAATTTTGACAATCTTATCGACTTTAAAGTCACTACCCATCCGATTTGGCGCTTCAAGTTTTCTGATACGATTTTAACGAAAGAAGTTTTAATGCTTAACGAAGAGAACACGGTGTTACTCAAGTACGGCGTAAGTAATGTTGGTAAATGCCAAATTAGTTTCCGGCCGTTATTTTCTTGTAGAAATTTTCATAGCTTGCAGCACGAAAATTCTTTTTTGGAAAAAGATGTTGGGTATCTCGCTGATGGTTTTTCATTTGCACCATATCAGGGACTACCAAAAGTATTTTTGCAGGTAAATGCTAAGTTCAATTTTTTATCACAACCGTTCTGGTATCGTAATTTTATTTATACTAAAGAGCGGGAGCGTGGTTATGATTATGCGGAAGATTTATTTTCACCTGGGGTAATTGTTTTTGATTTTTCTGATAAGTGCGAAGTTATTGTTGCGTGTGGTATTGCAAGACAGAAAGATAGTTTATCTACTAAGTGGCAGCAAGAACTTAGTCGTCGTCCCAACGATACCCCAAGTAAAAACACGAGCGAGTTTCAAGAGCACTTGCATAAAATTGGGCAAAGCTTTATTACGACTGAACTTACAGATAAGAAACCTCAGGCGATAGTTGCTGGTTACCATTGGTTTTTAGAGTGGGGCAGAGATGCCATGATTGCGCTTCCTGGTTTAACTCTTTATTCCGGAAGACAAGATATTTGTCTTGCTATCCTTAAAACCTTCGCTTTTCATGAATCAGCTGGGCTTATTCCTAATTATTTTGGGGTAACTCAAGCTTCCGATGCTTTTAACACTGTCGATGCTAGTTTATGGTTTGCTTGGGCCGTGCAGCAATACTATTTAAAAACCAAAAGGCTGCAAGAAATTACCACCTATTTTTGGACAACCTTAAAAAGTATTTTCCAGCATTATCGCCAGGGGACGTTATACGATATTAAAATGCAAGATAATGGCTTACTTTATGCAGGTAATCGTGAGGTTAACCTAACTTGGATGGATGCGGTTGTTGACGGTAAGCCGGTGACCCCACGGTATGGTTATCAAGTTGAAGTTAATGCCTTATGGTTTAATCTATTGGGGTTTATGGCTGAACTAGCTCAAGCCATGAAGGATCCCATGGCAAGTGAATTGAAGCAGTTGTTAACTCTTACCCAAAACTCTTTTCGCGAGACCTTTTGGTGTGAAGAAAAAGCATATCTATACGATTTTGTAAATGCTGAAGAAAAAAATTCTAGACTGCGTCCCAATCAGATTTTTGCTATCTCTTTACCTTATTCTCCTTTACTGGCGCAAATGGCGGTCAGTATAGTCGCGAAGGTTAAAGAGCATTTATTAACACCTTATGGGTTACGTACCTTAGCTCCGTCGGAATTAGGCTATGTTGGTTGTTATCGTGGTAGCCAAAGTGAGCGTGACCGAGCTTATCATAATGGTACAGTGTGGCCATGGTTACTTGGCCATTTTGTTGAAGCTTTATTAAAGGTGACTTCCGACAAACGAAAGGTTATGGCTATTGTTGAACCTTGTTTAAAAGCATTACAAGATCATTTGGCAGAATATGGTGTTGGTAGTATTTCTGAAATTTTTTCAGGGGATTATCCCCATGAGCCAAATGGTTGTATTAGTCAAGCTTGGAGTGTGGCTGAGATATTACGTTTAACTTATTTAGTTCAAGGATGAATATGAAAGTATTAATGTATGGTTGGGAGTTTCCGCCGCGAATTAGCGGTGGGCTTGGTGTTGCTTGCTATGCTATTGTTAAGGAGTTGGCAAAACAACATGTTAATCTAACTTTAGTATTGCCAGAGACTGTAAATACTGATCATGTCGACCATGTTAACTTTGTTAATTGCCAAGATGTTGCGGCGATTGAGCTGAAGCGAGACCTTGGTAGGACAGTAAATATTCAACATCCTAAGATCGCTACTTGTTTGTATCCTTATGCTAATGCCAAGAATTTTAAGCAGCATCTTAGCAGTGAAACGATACAAGATTTTTTAGGTCTTTTAGCTAAGATGAATTTGCCAGAAGATCTTAAGTCGATCGCTAAAACTGTCGTCGTTGCGCAACTTGCTACCAGAAAAATAACCGACAGATATGAAACTAATTTACTGACTGAGGTGTTTCGTTATGCCCAGTTTGCTGGACCTATCGCCAAAGATGTTGCGCATGAAGTCATTCATGCTCATGATTGGTTGACGTTACCTGCGGCATTAGAGGCGAAACGTTATAGCCATAAGCCTTTGGTATTACACATACATGCGTTAGAAACTGATCGTAGCGGTTTGTGGGTGGATAAAAACATCTTTGCTATCGAAAAATATGGGATGGAACAGGCAGATAAAATAATTGCGGTGAGCGCGCACACCAAAAATAATATTATCCAACATTACGGGATTGATGCAGCGAAAATTGTAGTGGTGCATAACGGAATTTATTGTGAGCAACCAGAGCCTCATACTGTTGCTAATAATCAGCGGCCGAAAATGGTATTGTTTTTAGGGCGTGTTACTCACCAGAAAGGACCATATTTCTTTATTGAAGTGGCGAAAAGAGTTTTAGAGAAAAAACCTGATGTGCAGTTTGTGATGGCAGGCAGCGGCGATTTGCTGGTCAAGATGATTGAGCGAACTGCCGGATTGCGGATTGGTAAAAATGTTCATTTCACAGGTTTTCTTAATGGGAAAGAAGTGAGCGATATTTATAAATTAGCCGATGTGTATGTCATGCCTAGTGTTTCTGAGCCTTTTGGTCTGTCGGCATTAGAGGCGTTATCGCACAATGTTCCAACAATAATTAGTAAGCAGTCGGGAGTATCTGAAGTATTGCGCCATGCTTTAGTTGCTGATTTTTGGGATACTGAAGAAATGGCGGCTAAGGTTTTAGCTTTGTTAGAATATCAAGCTTTAGGTAAGACAGCGGTAGCTAATTCAAGCGAAGATCTAGGTTTAGTAACATGGGGTAAGGCAGCAGAGAAGATAATTGAAGTTTACAAAAGGAGTATAGCATGGTAGCAATTTGTTTTTATTTTCAAGTACATCAACCGCGGCGATTGAAAAAGTATACCTATTTCAATATCGGTAATGATCATTATTATGAGGATGATGCAGCTAACCGCGAGATTTTTTTAAAGGTAGCTCATAAATGTTATTTACCAGCGACAAAACTTTTTTTAGAGTTAACGCGTAAATATCCTGGTGTTTTTAAAATTTCTTTTTCGTTAACCGGGGTTTTTATTGAACAGTGCAAACGTTATAGCCCGGAAACTCTTGATGCTTTTAAACGTTTAGCAGCTACAGGTTCGGTAGAGTTTTTAAATGAGACCTATTATCACAGCTTAAGTTTTTTATTTTCCGAAGAAGAGTTCAAAGCCCAAGTAGAAAAACATCGACAATTGATTAAAGAAGAGTTTGATTATGATGCGACCACTTTTCGCAACACTGAGTTAATTTATAATAATGATTTGGCCAAGGTTGTAGAGTCTTTAGGGTATAAGACGATTTTGGCAGAGGGAGCAGATAAAGTTTTAGATTGGCGTAGTCCCAATTACGTTTATCAACCCACAGGGTGTTCACAGTTAAAATTATTATTGCGTAATTATCGTCTTACCGATGATATTGCTTTTCGTTTTTCCGAAAGAAGTTGGTCAGAATACCCGATGTCTGCTGATAAGTATGCTTCTTGGTTACACTCCTTACATGGTCAAGCTGATGTCATTAATCTATTTATGGATTTTGAAACTTTCGGTGAGCATCAATGGGAAGACGCTGGTATTTTTGATTTTTTATTTCATTTACCTGAATACGTTTTACGACATCCTGAATATGCTTTTATGACTCCAGCAGAAGTTGGTCAAAGGTTAAGCCCGGTGGCTTCTTTAGATGTGCCATACTTTATGTCTTGGGCCGATGTTGACCGAGATCTAACCGCTTGGCGTGGTAATAATTTACAAGAGGACGCTTTACAGGCGGTTTATGCTTTGGGTAAAGAGGTTTATGCCGCAGACAATCCTGAGCTTTTAGATACGTGGCGCTCGCTTTTAACTTCCGATCATTTTTATTATATGTGTACTAAGTATGCTGCTGATGGTGATGTGCATAAGTATTTTAGCCCTTATAATAATCCTTATGAGGCCTATATTAATTACCAAAATATTATTAGTGACCTTGCCTTGAGCCTCTCATCCCAAAAACCACAAGAGACAGTAGAGCCAAGGAGTCAAAGTTTTTTATTTAATCTTTGGAAATTTATTGGACAAAAATTAGTATTGGAGTCTTAGCATGAAGGAGCAGAAATTTTTATTTGAGGTTAGTTGGGAAGTTTGTAACAAAGTTGGTGGTATTTATACTGTGTTACAGTCTAAGCTTAAACAAACTATCCAAGACTTTGGCGATAATTATATTTTAATTGGACCATGGCGGGGACAAAGTGGTGAGTTTAAGGAGGAGGCGAGTACGCCATTTCTTGAGGCTGTTAAACAAGCCTTAGCAGCCAAAAATATTATTTGTCATATCGGTTATTGGAATATTGAAGAGCAACCCAAGGTTATCCTAGTTGATTTTCGCGAACGTTATAAAATTGATAGTTTATTGTATACCTTATGGGTCAATTACGGGGTTGATTCTCTTGCTAGCAACTATGATTACCATGAACCTATTTTGTTTGCTACAGCTGCCGGTGAGGTAATTAATACTTTAGTTAACAGTCAATTAATTCAAGATCGGATGATAATTGCTAATTTTCATGAGTGGTTATGTGGTGCCGGAATATTATATTTAAATAAATGTTGTCGCCAAATTGCTACGGTTTTTACAACGCATGCTACGGTTTTAGGACGGGCGTTAGCTAATGAAAATCGTTTGGTTTCTAATCTTACTACTAGTTTTAACGCTGAGGTTGAGGCACGGCGACTTGGGGTTTTTGCTAAGCACTCCCTTGAAAGTGTGGCAGCACGAGAGGCTGATTGTTTTGCTGTGGTTAGTAATGTAGTAGCTGATGAAGCTGGTGTGCTTTTAGGTAGATACCCTGATAAAGTGGTAGATAATGGCTTAGATATTGCGCAAACTCTTAAAAAAGTTGAGGTTAGTAAAATCCCTGAGATTCGAGAAAAGCTCCGGCAAATCGCAAGTCTTGTGGTTGGACAAAAGGTAGATGATAATGCTTTATTGTGGGTTACTTCTGGTCGTTATGAGTTTCATAATAAGGGTCACGATATTTTATTAAAAAGTTTAGCCAAGCTTGAAAGCAATTTAGCTGAAGACTCTCCGCCGATTGTAGTGTTTTTTTTGATTGCAGTTAATTGGCATAGCAAGGAAGATAGTTTGCTTGGCGTTAGCCAGTCTCTCTATCCGGAGCAACGTAATGCTATTGGTTTAGCTACGCATAAAGTTTACCTGCCAGATGAAGATCGTATCATTAAACTTTGCAATGAGCTTAGTTTAAAAAACCCTGGTCGCAAGATTCATATCATATTTTCTGATGCCTATTTAAATGGTAATGATGGCGTGTTTGATTTTACCTATGAACAAATTCTTGCTAGCTGTGATTTAAGCATTTTTCCCTCTTTTTATGAGCCATGGGGTTATACGCCTGTAGAGAGTATTGCTTATTCTACGCCGACCATTACTACTGATTTAGCTGGTTTTGGTGCTTGGATTACCGCTAATCTTAAACAAGATTTTGCTGATGCGGTTTTTGTTTTAAAACGTAAGGAACAAGATGAGCCTAAGGTTATTGCTGATCTGAGTAATTATTTATTAACTACACTGAAAAAATATCAAGATCCCTCATATATAGCTAATGCTCGTAAAAAATCTTTCGATATTGCTCATTTGGTTGATTGGCAGTATTTTTATCAAAACTATCTAGAAGCTTATGATCAAGCATTAAAGTTTAATCGTTTGTCACGGGTGGCGCTTGATATTACTGATGCTGATAATCAACTGGTTACTGGTATTAATGAAGGGGTGATGGCTTTACCAAGATTACGTTCGTTTCAATATGAATGTATTTTACCCGAAAAAATCCGTGAGCTACGTATGCTGGCCTATAATTTTTGGTGGGCTTGGCATAAAGAGGCTCAGACTTTATTCCAAAGAATTGACCCAGTACTTTGGGAAACAACTGGGCACAATCCGGTACATTTTTTAAATTTAGTTACCTCACAAAGTTTACAACGGGCAGCTACAGATGAAGATTATGTAGGGTTGTATCACGCGGTCCTAGCTGAATTTAATGCTTATATGCAAACTAATTGTGATTTGGCAGGATTTTGCAGCCATAACACTGCTATTAGTACAACTCATCCCATTGCATATTTTTGTATGGAATATGGTATTGCGGAGTGTTTGCCGATCTACTCTGGTGGTTTAGGTATTCTGGCTGGTGACTATTTGAAAGCCATGTCGGACTTACATGTGCCCATTGTTGCTATGGGGCTATTTTATAAGCAGGGTTATTTTTTACAACGCGTTAGTGCGAAAGGGGAGCAAGAGGCGATATACGAATCTTGGGATACCAACCAAATTCCCATGAAGCCAGTTAATGATGCAACTGGTAAAACGATATTAGTTAGCGTGGAGATTTTGGGTCGTACTATTTATATGAAGGCTTGGGAGGTAAAAGTAGGGCATGTTAGCCTATATTTACTCGATACTGATGTTCCTGAAAATAATGAAGCTGATCGGGAGATAACCAATAGCTTATATGGCGGGACACGAGAGGTTCGTTTGGTGCAAGAGATGGTTTTAGGTATTGGTGGTGCTAGATTTTTAGTTGATAAATTAAACATTCGGCCAGCGCTTTATCATCTCAACGAAGGGCATTCAGCATTTTTATTGTTAGAACGTGTGCGCGAATATTGTCACCAGGGTTTTAGTTTTGATGAAGCATTAGAAGTAGTAAGAAATTCATCGATTTTTACAACGCATACGCCAGTGGCGGCGGGGAATGAAGCTTTCGCTAAGGATCTAGTGAAAAAATATTTAGAAACTTATGCAGCTTCTCGTTTAGGGATCTCTTTTAATAAACTATTTGATTTGGCGCGAGATGTTGATGCCAAAGAACCACTTTTTTCTATGACGGTCTTAGCCCTACGTTTAACCTTAAGGACTAATGCGGTTTCTCGTTTACATGGCAAAGTTGCTCGATATATGTGGCACTTGGTATGGCCTGGATTACTAATGGCTGAAATACCAATTGGGGTTGTTACTAATGGTATCCATTTGGCAACCTGGCTTGGTGAGCCTATGCGATCTTTATATGGCAATTATCTGTTGTCTCATTGGTACGACGAACAACACGAAAAGAGTACCTGGGAAAAAATTAGTTCAATTCCTGATGAAGCTATATGGCAAGCTCATCAAACGCAAAAAGAGCGACTATTAGAAAAAGTTAAGCAACTAGTTATTTCACAATATGCTTTGCGCAATGAAAGTAAAAAATTAATCAATGCCTCTTTGGAGTGTTTGGCTAGTAATACATTGTTGATTGGTATATCGCGACGTTTTGCTGCTTATAAGCGGAACAATTTATTTTTACTGGCTAAAGAATATTTAGCCAGTATTTTAACCAACGAGGTGCGTCCAGTAGTGATTTTGGTAGCAGGAAAGGCTCATCCTGCCGATATCGTTGGGAAAGACTTACTGCGTGAAATTGTTGAAACCTCTCGCTCCGGGATTTTTAAGGGGCATATTATTTTTCTCGAAGAATATAATATTGGTTTGGCTAAGTTATTAGTTCAAGGTGTTGATGTTTGGTTAAATACCCCTATTTTAGGGCGAGAAGCTTGTGGTACTAGTGGTATGAAAGTAGGAATTAATGGCGGATTGAATTTTTCTACTAAAGATGGTTGGTGGGAAGAGGCTTATGATGAAGCTATTGGTTGGCAGATTGAAAGTTTGATGACCGAAGATGATTTAACCAAGCGTGCTGAGATCGAAAACACTTATTTACTTGAAACATTAGAGTCAGAAATTGTCCCCTTGTATTATAAAACTAATCGTCTTGGTTTCAGTCCTGATTGGGTGGCTAAAATGAAGGCTTCGATTGCGTTAATTTCTTGTGAATATAGTGCTTTTAGAATGGCAAGAGATTATGTTAATAACTTATATAGCCCCGCGGCATTACGTTATGAACGGTTGATGAAAAATAATTGTACTGATCTGAGAAAAGTAGTGGCTTGGCAGCAAGGTATTGCCGAACGGTTTAATACGGTGAAGATTAAGGCTATTTTTATTAATGGCGTTAAGAATGGCAAAATAACTTCAAATGGTTTACTGAGAATAAAATTAATGTTGTATGTAGGTAAAATGGCTGCTAACGAATTGCAAGCAGAGTTTGTCTTAATCAAGGGTAATGACTATCAGCTATTACCAGAGCCAATAGTTATTGGCTTAAGGTGTGTTGAATCTGATTCGCGAGAAACTGGGGTATTAACTTATGTTGCCGAGTATCAGCTTGAAGATACCGGTTTTTATAAGTATGGTATCAGGGTTTTACCCTACAATCCGATGTTATTTAGGCGGCAGGATGTACGGGTGGTGTACTGGGGGTAGCTGCGCATTTACATGTACATGCATAAAATTTTAACACCAGCATTTTTCAATCGTGATCCGCTAATCGTAGCAAAAGCACTGCTCGGCAAAGTGGTGTGTGCCAAATATAATAATATTTGGCTACGGGCAATTATTACTGAAACCGAAGCTTATTATATCCATGATAAGGCTAGTCATGCGTCGCTTGGTTATACTGCTAAACGTCGTGCCTTATTTATGCCAGCCGGTACTATTTATATGTACTATTCTCGTGGTGGAGACTCTTTAAATATAAGCTGTCGCGGGGCGGGAAATGCAGTTTTAATTAAATCAGCATTACCTTTTCTAGGGGGAAGAAACGCAAAAAAAATGGTGCAAACCATGCAAACTTTAAATCCCGCAAAAAATTCTAACATACCTCGACCATGGCACAGGTTATGTGTTGGTCAAGCTTTATTATGCAGGGCGCTTAATTTAAGAGTTTTAACTTGGGATCAAAAACAGTTTGATTATAAGAGGTTTTATATTGCTTCTTATGGTTATAAACCTAGAAATATTCGGCAAACTGTAAGACGTGGTATCCCTAAAGGACGTGACGAGCATTTGCCTTATAGATTTATTTGGCAAGATGCTGCAGTTTTATTTTGAGTTTTTATTTTATTATTTTAACTGCAATATATCCCTTCGTATGTCGTCTGCTGTTGTATTTAAATATTTTTTATCTTCTTCAGTATTTTTAAGTGCTTCATCAATATTTATATCTTCATTTATATCTTCGCCACTGTCACTTGGTGCTATTCCCTGTGCTGTTTCCTTAACTTTTTTTGTCGCTTGTGAAGTAAAAACATTCTTTTGTTTTAAAAGAGTTTCTAATCTATCTCTTAGGTTTTTATACTTATTATACTTACTTGTTAATTTATTATTAATATTAAAAGCATTAGCTAGCCAGCCGAAAAAGTGTTGGAACGAATGGTGGTAGGATTTTAACCCCTCTTGTATTGAGGCAATTTTTTGGTCAATGTTTTCTAGTGAAAGTAGTTGTTGTGCTTTGGCTGTTAGTGGCTTTAGTTTGTTTGCTTTTTTTATCAAACTATCACACTCATCTAGAATGTGTTGGTTATTTTCGAGGGTCGTTTGGTTCTCTGCAATTTTACCAGTAACCGCTGTTTGTAATGAATCAACCGCAGCTCGCAGATCTCGATCTTTTTTTGTAGCTGCTGGTTTACTACCAAGTGCCCAAGTTACCAGGCCATAGGTTGCTGTAATTGGGGCTGTGGCTTTAGATCCAAGCTTGGCTACAATTCCTTGTTGGGCTGCCTCTCTCTGTGTAGCTAGGATGGTTTCTTCGATAACTTGAAAGAGTTCAGGTGGTAATAAGTTAGGTGTTGTGGGTTTGTGCTTGATTAATTCTATAAGTTGCTCGGTAGTCCAGGGTTGGGGGGTTAGTAGTAGTTCTGATATTTTTTCTTGAAAACGTTTCAACTCTTCTTTGGTGCTTGTTAGCTTTGCTTGTTGTTCAATTAAAACTTCAGATATTTCTATACTACTTATTTTTATTTCATCACAAAGCCTTACAACATCTATGGTTGAATCCCCGGGTTGTGATATCATTTCTTTACATGTCTGAAGTTTGTCTCGTAGCTCTCTTAAAGCAAAATCAGCGTTTTTCATGTTTTCTTCAAATCTAATTCTCTCTTCCTGAGCTTTTATTTGTGTTTTTAGTTCACTAAACGCGTGGAGTAATATTTTTTTAACTAAATCTGCATACGAAGTTGGAGAACTAAATTCATTGCCAGTGAGGCCTAGCCAAGATAAAAGATACTTACAAACTGGCGAGAATGACCAGACTACCAGTTTTGCTATTCCGGTTCCTATGCCGCCATAACTATATCCCATGGATGAGGCAACTGCTGCAACTAACGGGCTAACTAACTCATTTATTTTTTTAGCGTTCTCTGTGTTTTCAAACAACCCTCTAACTTGTGATTCGAGTATTTCTATTAGTCTACTCATATTTTCGGCAGCTTTTAGGTCTCTAATTTCAATGCACTTAATGGCATTGGTGAGACGGATCATATATGGTTTTTGCGATGATTGTGTTCCTGCTGATGGTTGTTCTCCTGATAACTCTTTCGAAACGGCATCAAAATTACAGATCCCAATTTGTCTGAGTATCTCTTCAAAATAACTCTTATGATTATCTTCCTCAGTTTTTTTATCTCCCTTAGGGGGGGCAAGGAAGGCATTGAGGATACTTTGTATGGCTTGTTCGTTAAGTACATGTAGTGCTGACATTTTTGCAATAGCATCATTAAGTATTTTTGCTAACCCTTCTCTCGAGAGAATTTCTTCTTTTGCTGCTGTAATTGCTTCAATAGGGTTGGCCGTAAGTTGGCGGGGTGATTTTAGTTCGTTACTAAAATGTTGTATACCGCTAGCAACTAGCTGTAGTACTATGGGGACGGCTCCCTTTAGTAATTTATCAGCCGACCCATTAGCTGCGGCATCTGTTGGATCTTGTGGTTCTCTATAGGCGGTGGATGTTGCTTCCAGCATCTCTCGAAATGCACTTAAAAGTGCCGCCATGCTATTTAAAATTGGGCTTGTTGAAGGTTCAGTCATAAACACTCCATGTTTTATTTGTATTTTTTATCAATTCATAACGATGTCAGCATCAAAAATAAACTTATTTTTCAACTTGTCTAATCAGTTTTTTGGTTTAGGTCGTGGTATATGTCTTTGGTTGGCTCAAGAGAGAGCTACTCTTTTTTTCTGCTTAGCAATCACCACCGCTTCGTTCTAGCAATAGGCCACAAAAAAATTAGATTATATTTTAATTTGGGCCAGAAATACTAGTGAGCATGGCTCATGCTCACACCCATGTCTTCGTCAGCCTCGTTCGCTCTCTTGTATCTATACATAGGATTAATAACTTCTTTATCATTAGGTGGTCCGAAATTTTCTCCATAAACCACAGTCAAAACCTCGCCGGTCTGTCTATCTAATATAAGGTGTGGTAAATCATTGGCGTCTGAGGGAGGAGTACGCAAGTCCCATGGAGCTATACCGCGTCCCATTATCGTAGGGGATAAATCTTCAGGAGTATCAGCCATGTATATCTTAGTGCTGGGTGGCGGAAAATTTTCAGTATAGACAACCTGTTCAATTATCCCTTTTTCGTTGAAATACAGCGTAGGCCAATCATTGACATTAGGTGGCAACTTACGATTATCCTTAGGTATTTTTCCTCTCATTTGTCTTAGCTTCATAATTCATCTCCTGAATTTTCTGTTGCTACAATATTTTTTAACGCTCCTTTATTCACCTAAGTAAATTCTAACTTATTCAATAAATATTAGCAAGTTCGCTCCGAGTTCGAAAAAATACGAACGAAAACTAACTCAGCGTATATCAAAGATTTTTAATCCTGCTTCGCCATTAGCTACATATAAATTATTTTTTGTTACTGCTATGTCATTAACACAATATTTAGTTTTTAGACTATCTACTATGATAGGATTTGCGGGATTTTTTATATTAATTATTTTTATCTCATCTTCCTTCTCACCAAATCCTGAAGAACGTGCATACGCATAATTTCCTTTTATTACTAACCCACTTAAAAAGCCCTCGATCTCTAGGTTTCCAACGACAAATGGTTTGGCTGGGTTTGATATATTAACTGTTCTTAACTCAGATTTTTCGAGAGAAGGGGTATAGAAAGAAGTTATATACGCGTAATTTCCAACTATTATTGGTCCACCACCAATTCTATATGTTTTCAACGTCCCTGCCAAAAGAGGAGTTTTTGGATTTGTTACGTTAACTATTTTTAATCCGGCATTCTCATAAACGCCATCGCCACGGCGACCATATTCACCATCTATGCCACCTTTGTCTGCTATATATTCATAGCCGTTTGATATCGCTAATCCATGCGTCTCCCCGCCTAAAACTAGATTAGTGGTTAAGGCTGGAACAGCTGGATTATTTCTGTCGAATATTATCAGTCCTTTGCCTTGTTTATATCTAATTTCCGATACCCCAGTCTTTTCTTCATTTTCTTCCTTAATGAACATCCCAGAATTTATTCCATAGGCATGATCCTTATCTATCGTAAATTTATTGATACATTTTCCAATTTTTAAATTACCAACTAAGAATGGTTTTTGGGGGTTTTCAATATTCACAATACTAACTTTACCGCCCATGGCGCACCCTGATGTAACATAAGCATAAGAACCTGCTATTGTTATACTGCCAGCCAGCGGAGGGAGATCGGTCCAAAGGTACAAACTTCCCAGAAGCATTGGCTTTGTAGGTTCTGCTATGTTAACTATTTCTAATTTACAACGATAGCCCTTATTATTATGCTCATATGTTATTCTATTTTCACGTGTGGCTATATATGCGTAATGTTTAGATAAAGCTACAGCACTAACTCCTCTTCCTTTTAGCTTTAAGTTTCCTACTAATTTAGATGATAGCGTTTCGGGGGAAAAAGAAAAACATTCTGCCGCAGTCAAGCAATATCCAACAGACAGCACCACAAAAATAATGTATTTTACTTTTTTAGAAAAAAGCATAGAAAAAGAGTTTTTTGTTAAAAAAACGAAAAACAATAATTAGCCTAAATAAGCCCAATATTGTTTGTATTTTAATTGTCGTAGACATTTATCTGCACATGCAACAAGATAATTGTCGCTCCAATTACAAGGGTTTCCTACATATACACCGCCATCGCTGGCGGGACGGTCTACAAAATTAGCACACCAACATTCGCATTGTGTCCATCCCCCAGAGACAATCGCAATTTTGCTGCTATCAAGTAATTCAAAAACAACGTGCTTATTACTATGCATAAAATTGCCTCTTTTCTTAGGCTGAAAACATAATACCACTCTTTATGTGGAAGAATCAAAAAACTGTCAAAAACGATGGTGATTTAATAAGAAAATAAAAACTGATAGGTAATCCACTAGTTTGATTCAAATAAACAAATTGCTGTAATGCCACCCTAATTCTTAGTGATTTCCCCTGATAATTTAATGGGGCAGGTTCGTTCAGGATTTTTTGAAGTTCAGGGTAAATATGGCGTAAATTTAGCAATTAAAACCTTCTGTAATATAGAGGAAACAAAGGGGTCAGCTATGTGAGTTGTCAGGTAATTTTAAGGGATCTACTCGTCTGTATTTGCCCTGTTTTTTAAACAGGGGTGAGTAATTATGTGGAATTTTTGCTCATTTTTTGTAATGCAAACAAAAACTCGAGTGCTTCTTTGGGGGAGAGGTTGTTGGGATCTATTTGATAAATCATATTGATGAGTTCTTGATATTTATTAACACATTCTTGTTCAGTATTGATCGTGCCAGGTTTTGGGTTGATTATTTCGTGTTGAGTGGCGGTAGTAATGGTGCTTTTAAAGTCTGCTGCTTCTGAATAATTTTCTAGTTGCGCTAATTTTTGTTTGGCTTCGTGTATTACTTGGGGTGGTATCCCAGCAAGCTTTGCTACTTGTAAGCCATAACTTTTGTTGGCTGGTCCATCTTGTACTAAATGTAGAAATACAATGTTATCCTCATGCTCCATGGCATCCAAATGAATATTAGTAACATGAGGAACAATTTTCGATAAGTGAGTAAGCTCAAAGTAATGCGTAGCAAATAAAGTTAAGGCTTTGATATTAACTGCTAAATGGCTTGCTGTTGCCCAGGCAAGTGAAAGGCCATCGAAAGTACTAGTACCACGGCCAATCTCGTCCATAAGGACTAAACTATTTTTGGTGGCATTATTTAAAATATTCGCAGTTTCGGTCATTTCCACCATAAAAGTTGAGCGCCCACTTGCTAGATCGTCAGCTGCGCCAATGCGGGTAAAGATTCTATCAATTGGGCCAATCAGCGCCTTTTTTGCTGGCACAAAACTACCAATGTATGCCAGGATAGTTATTAATGCTACTTGGCGCATATAAGTTGATTTACCGCCCATATTTGGGCCGGTAATGATTAGTAAACTACGGCTGTCATTTAATACAGTATCGTTTGGGATAAAAGGGGTTTGGATACATTGTTCAACTATCGGGTGACGACCCGCTTCGATTTGGATACCAATATTATTACTAAACTCTGGTTTTACCAGTTTAAGCGTTAAAGCTTTCATGGCAAGATTATTTAAAATATCAAGTTCTGCTAGAGCTTGAGTCATTATTTGTAATGGTGATAAATATTCACAAAGTTTATCTAAGATCTCTTCATAGAGCATTTTTTCTAATATCAATGCCCGACTTTTACTACTAAGAATCTTGTCTTCAAACTCTTTTAATTGCGGTGTGATAAAACGTTCGGCGTTTTTTAAGGTTTGGCGACGGATATATTCTATCGGTGCAAGCTTTGCTTGGGTGCGACTGATTTCTATGTAGTAACCGTGAATGCGGTTATAGCCGACCTTTAAGGTGGCGATACCAGTGCGTTCTTTTTCTTTTATTTCTAGATCAATGAGGAATTGATCAGCATTTTTACTTAAATTTCTAATAGCATCTAGTTCTTGGTGATACCCCTCAGCAATCACCCCACCATCACGGATTAGCACCGGTGGATTTTCGATAATCGCTTTATTTAACAGATGTAAAACCTCAGGAAACTCTTGAATGTTTTGCTGAATTTCGTGGAGCTTGATTGCTGAGGTTTTGTTAAGTAGCTCATGAATCTTAGGTAATAAAGATAACGTATAGCGTAATTGCACAAGGTCGCGAGGGCGTGCTGATTTTAAAGCCACGCGAGCTAAGATTCGCTCAACATCACCAATATTGCGTAAAATATCATAAAATATCTCAACTGTTTGTGATAACTGTAAAGCAACAATGGTTTCCTGACGATCTCTTAAAATCTTTTGATTACGCAGAGGACGCTTCAGCCAGCGTCGAAATAATCGACTACCCATAGCTGTTGCGGTAGAGTCAAAGATGTCGGCTAAAGTGTTACTGGTGCCACCTTGTAAGTTACTTATCAATTCAAGGTTACGTTGCGTGGCAGCATCTAAAATTATGCCATCCTCGTGTCGTTCTACGCTTAGGCCCATGATGTGCGGTAAAGCAGCGCGTTGGGTGTCTTTAACGTATTGTAACAGACAACCGCAAGCAGCGATAGCAACCTCTAAATCTTCGCAACCAAATCCACTTAAATCTCGAGTCTTAAATTGTTCGGCTAATAATCTTTCCGCTTGGGTGTGATCAAACTCCCATGGCGAGCGTTTTCTTAATCCAGAAAAATTTAATAAATTAATATAGGGTGAGTCTTCACTAATTAATAGTTCGGCGGGTTTTAGACGCTCTAACTCGCCAAGTAGTGCTTCTTGATTTAGTACTTGCAGAACCATTAATTTCCCGCTAGTAATATCTAGTGCAGCAATGCCAAAAGTGTTGTTATGGTAGTGCAGTGCTACCAATAAATTATCTTTTCTTTCCTCTAAGAGCGCCTCGTCAGTTACTGTTCCTGGGGTGATAAGGCGCACCACTTTACGCTCTACCGGACCTTTGGCAGTAGCCGGGTCACCAATTTGCTCACAAATTGCCACCGACTCGCCAAGTTTCACTAATTTAGCTAAATAAGATTCGGCAGCATGGTAAGGGATGCCTGCCATTGGTATTGGTTTACCACCAGATTGACCACGTGTAGTTAAGGTAATGGCAAGAAGTCGCGCAGCTTTATGCGCATCTTCGTAGAACAGCTCGTAAAAATCTCCCATACGATAGAAAAGGAGCATATGGGGATGCGCCGCTTTAATTTTAAAATATTGTTGCATGCCGGGAGTGTGGCTGATTTCTGCCATGGTCATTTTTCAATCCAACCGTAACCTTTTTGTTCGAGCTCTTGGGCGAGTTCTTTTCCGCCAGATTTTACAATTTTACCTTTAAATAAAATGTGTACATGGTCGGGAGTAACATAGTTAAGTAAACGCTGATAATGGGTAATTAAAACGATAGATTTTGTTGGTGAACGTAAAGCGTTAATGCCTTTAGCCACAACTTGCAAGGCATCAATATCTAACCCTGAGTCTGGTTCATCGAGGATGATTAAAGTAGGGTCAAGCACTAACATTTGTAGGATTTCATTACGTTTTTTTTCACCACCAGAAAAGCCAAAATTAACTGGTCGCTGTAAAAATGCTTCATCGATCCCGATAATTTTGCTTTTAGTTTTAACTAGATTCATGAAGTCGAAGGCATCTAACTCGTTCAAACCTTGTTGTTTACGTAAGTTGTTCAGTGCGGTTTTTAAGAAAAACATGTTATTGACCCCAGCAATTTCGGTGGGGTATTGAAATGCCAAAAATAAACCGAGATGCGCTCTTTCTTCGGGTAACATTTTTAAGAGATTATGTCCTAGATATTCTATTTCGCCAGTAACGCTCACAAGGTTTTTTTTGCCGGCAAGGATATTGGCTAAAGTGCTTTTGCCAGAACCGTTAGGTCCCATAATGGCATGAACAGAGCCAGGTTTAATCTCTAGGTTAATCCCACAGAGAATCTCTTTTTTATCGATAGATGCATGTAGATTTTTAATTTTGAGCATTAGCTACCCCTTCCAAACTTACGCCAATTAGTTTATATGCTTCCACAGCAAATTCCATCGGTAATTGCTGAAATACTGAGCGACAAAAACCATTAACAATCATGGCAATGGCATCCTCTTTGTTAATGTTACGTTGGCGACAGTAAAACAATTGTTCGTCACTGATTTTAGTGACCGATGCTTCATGTTCCACGATCGCGGTTGGGTTTTTTACGGAAATTTTAGGAAAAGTGTGGGCGCCACATTGATTGCCTAATATTAGTGAATCACATTGGGTATAATTACGCGCGTTATTTGCTCCAGGTAATACTTTGATTAAGCCACGATAAGTATTTTGGCCAAATCCAGCAGCAATCCCTTTAGATATTACGATACTTTTAGTATTTTTGCCGATATGGATCATTTTGGTTCCAGTATCTGCTTGTTGAAAATTATTTGATAATGCCACCGAATAAAACTCACTAGAAGAATTATCGCCGCGCAAAATTGTACCTGGATATTTCCATGTAATGGCTGAACCAGTCTCTACTTGGGTCCAGGAGATTTTCGCGTAAGCACCACGGCATTCGCCCCTTTTAGTAACAAAATTATAAATACCACCATTGCCTTCGCTATCGCCAGGATACCAGTTTTGGACTGTCGAATATTTTATTTCGGCATGATCAAGCGCAATTAATTCTACTACGGCAGCGTGTAACTGGTGCTCGTCACGTACGGGCGCAGAACAGCCCTCTAAGTAACTAACGTAGCTACCTTCGTCAGCAATAATCAAAGTACGCTCAAATTGTCCGGTTTTGGCAGCATTAATGCGAAAATAGGTTGATAGTTCCATTGGACAACGCACCCCTTTGGGAATATACACGAATGAGCCATCGCTAAACACAGCTGAGTTTAGTGCGACAAAAAAATTATCACTCGAAGGAACTACGGTGCCAAGGTATTTTTGGATAAGTTCAGGATACTTTTGCACCGCCTCAGAAAATGGACAAAAGATAACCCCAGCTGTTTGTAATTTTTCTTTAAAGGTGGTCGCTACCGATACACTATCAAAAACTGCATCTACCGCAACTCCAGCAAGGGTTGCGTGTTCGCGCAGTGGGATTCCTAGTTTTTTGTAGGTTTTGATAAGTTTGGGGTCGACTTCATCTAAAGATTTTGGCTGCTCCTTTAAGTGTTTGGGGGCAGCATAGTAAATGATATTTTGGTAATTAATCTCATCGTACTTAAGTTTAGCCCAGGTAGGCGGCGACATTTTGCGCCATTTCGCATAGGCATTGAGACGCCATGCCAACATAAAGTCAGGTTCGTTTTTTTTACGAGAGATTAATCTAATAATGTCTTCGTTTATCCCGGGGGGCAATTCGTCGCTGGCAATATCAGTGACAAAGCCATATTTATATTCTTGGCTTAACGATTGTTCTAAGTTTAAGTTCTTGTTTGACATTTTGGGATACAATGACAGTTTAAGTTACTATTTGCGATATTGCACGATTTTGCCGCCAGTTTCAACAATCTACTTTATTTGCCATGGGAAACTCATTGTAACATTCTCCACAAATCAGGGTTCATACCCCAGGCGAAGTCAAAAATTGATTTATAAGGTTTGCATTTTTTTGCCAAAAATGTATCGTTATTATAAGGAGATAATATGCGTATTGAAGAAGATTTAAAGCTTGATTTTAAAGATATCTTGATTCGTCCTAAGCGCAGTACTTTACGTTCGCGGGTTGATGTTGATATTACTCGTGAATATAAGTTCTTGTATGGTGAGCGCCAATGGCAAGGGGTTCCAATTATTGCTTCTAACATGGATCATACAGGAACCTTTGCGATGGCTAAGGTTTTAGCTAAACATCAGTTAATTACTGCAATTAGCAAATTTGTCTCAGTAGAAAGCTGGCAAGATTTTACTGCTAAAAATAACCAGCTACAGGATTATATGTTTGTTACTGTTGGGAGTAATGACAATGATTTCAAACACTTATGCGATGTAATGCAAGTAATAGATTGTCATTTGATTTGTTTAGACATAGCTAATGGTTACTCCCAACATTTTGTCGATGCTGTAAAAAAGGTGCGAGCGAGATTTCCGAATAAGGTCATTATGGCCGGTAATGTGGTGACGGGGGAGATGACCGAAGAGTTATTGCTCTCTGGTGCCGATATTATTAAGGTTGGCATTGGTCCTGGCTCAGTATGTATTACTCGTCGTAAGACTGGGGTAGGTTACCCGCAGCTGTCAGCAATTATTGAGTGCGCTGATGCTGCTCATGGATTACGGGGGCATGTGTGTGCCGATGGTGGTTGTACAGTTCCAGGGGATGTGGTGAAAGCGTTTGCAGCTGGTGCCGATTTTGTTATGTTAGGTGGTATGTTTGCTGGTCACGATGAGTGCGAAGGTGAAGTCTTAACTGAAAACGGTAAAAACTATAAGCGATTTTACGGGATGTCATCAACTGAAGCGATGAATAAATATGCAGGAGGCATCGCTGATTATCGTGCTAGTGAAGGTAAATCAGTTAAGGTTCCCTATCGTGGTCCAGTTGAAAATACAATCTTAGATATTTTGGGCGGTCTTCGGTCTGCGTGTACTTATGTTGGAGCAAGAAAATTAAAAGAATTGTCAAAATGTACTACTTTTGTGCGAGTGACACAGCAGTTAAATGAAGTTTATGTTTCTCAGGAAATGGAAGATTACAGGTAGCTGATATTTTTCAGAAGTATATTACTTTTTAGGGTTTGATATGATTACTAGTAAATCTATATTATTTAGTGGCATTCAGCCATCTGGTAACTTGACTCTTGGCAATTATTTGGGCGCACTAAAAAACTGGACTGAGTTACAGGCTAAATACAATTGTTTGTTTTCATTAGTAGACCTTCATACAATTACCGTACGTCAAGAACCTAAATTATTTCATGAGCACTGTTATGATGCCTTAGCTATATATTTGGCAGCCGGTCTTGATCCTAAACATCACCATATTTTTTTACAGTCACATGTTCCTGGGCATACCCAACTTGCTTGGATTTTAAATTGTTACGCTTATGTTGGTGAGCTTGGTCGGATGACGCAGTTTAAAGACAAGTCAAAAAAATATGCGGCCAATATTAATGTTGGTTTGTTTACTTATCCGGTATTAATGGCTGCTGATATATTGTTGTACCAAACAGCCTTAGTACCAGTTGGTGCTGATCAAAAACAGCATGTGGAAATTACGCGTGACTTAGCCTTACGCTTTAATAATATTTATGGTGAGGTTTTTACGGTTCCAGAGATTTATCATCCACCTTTTGGTGCGCGTATTATGTCGTTGCAAGATCCCACAAAAAAGATGTCGAAATCTGATGGTAATTCTAATGCTACCATTTTTCTACTTGATTCACCCGGGATGATTTTAGAGAAATGTAAAAGGGCGGTAACTGATTCTGGTAACGAAATTTGTTTTAATGCTAAAGAAAAACCCGGGGTTTCCAATTTATTAACAATTTTAGCGGCAGTGAGTGGGCGATCAATCACGGAATGGAGTACTGAGTTACAAAGTAAGGGTTATGGTAAGTTGAAGAATGTTGTCGCTGAAAGTATTATTGAATTTTTATGTCCATTGCAAGAGGAGTATCATAGGTTGCGTGCTGATCGAGCATATTTAGATGAGGTATTAAAGTGTGGCGCGGATTATGCGACGCGGGTTTCACAAAAAACCTTGCGTAAGGTTTATGAGGTGTTGGGGTTTGTTTTATTTTAAAAATATATCCGTGACACCTAAAAATGCTGGGTTGTCATTGTGAGGAACGAGTAGTGAGTAATCCCAAAAGCTTACAAATACTGGATTGCTTCGTCGCAAAAAAACGCTCCTCAACATCCCCCTTTTTTAAAAATCCTGCATTTTGAAGTATGAGTGCTATATATTATGGGAAGCTCCTATCTTTTTTACGATATTGAAACCTCTGGGCTGAATAAGTGTTTTGATCAAGTATTACAATTTGCAGCAATTCGTACCAATCTGGAACTACAAGAATTAGAACGGTACGAGATTTTTATAAAATTAAATCCTGATATCATACCGACGCCAATAGCTCTTTTGGTGCATCAAATTTCTATCGAACAAATGCAGGGCGGGGTATGTGAATATGAAGCTATAAAAAAGATTCACCAGTTGTTTAATACTCCAGGAACCATTAGTGTGGGCTATAATAGTCTTGGTTTTGACGATGAGTTTTTAAGGTTTTCTTTTTATCGTAATTTATTTAACCCCTATACTCATCAATATGCCAACAATTGCGGGCGTATGGATATTTATCCGATGGTGGTTATGTATTATTTATTTAAACCCGAGATAATGGTTTGGCCGAGTGTTAATGGCACAGTTTCTTTAAAACTGGAACATTTAAATGAACAAAATAAGCTCACTCAGGGGGTCGCCCATAATGCTATGCATGATGTTGAAGCGACTCTTGGTTTGGCTCGGATCCTAAAAAAAGAAACTGTAATGTGGGAGTATTTGTGTGGTTATTTTGACAAAAAGATCGATCTTAAAAGATTAGAAAAGTTAACTTTTATTGCTGATACTTATCAGCACGCATTACTTATTGATGGGAGTATTGGCAGTGCTAAGTTTTATCAATCTCCTGTGGTGAGTTTAGGATTACATAATCACTACAAAAACCAAAGCCTTTGGTTATCCTTAGAAAACGATTTAACTGCTACAGCTTTTGTTAATCGGAAGCGTTTTGGGGAACCTCCTATATTGTTGCCATTAACTAAACACTTTGGTCGTCATTTATCTTATGAGCGGCAGCAATTGGTGGCAGCGAAGATTGAATGGTTACAAAAAAACCACGAGCTTTTTTTAGAGGCTGTTACCTATCATAAGGAATACAAATATCCTGAGATTACTGATCTCGATATTGATGCCGCTCTTTACCAAAGTGGTTTTATTAGCGATGCAGAACGTTTAAAGTGTAACAATTTTCATAAAGCAACTGTGACAGAAAAAATTTCCTGCCTAGAGTGTTTTGCCGATAAAAATTTACGTACCCAAGCTATTAGGGTGTTGGGACGTAATTATCCAAGTTTTCTTACTAACGAAAAATCCATGTCTGATGAATTTTTTTCTTATCTTAAAAAAATAAAATCAGGGGAGGGGATGGTTAATTATAAAAATGAGGCACGTTTAACTGCCCCAGTCGCTTTAGCTGAAATAGAAAACTTAACTAAAACACATAGTTTAAATAGTACAAAAAAAGCATTGCTTTTAGAGTTAACTAGATATATTCAATTTTGGTAACTTCTAATTGTAGTACCCCGTTAGGAGTGGTGGCATTGGCAATATCGCCTATTTTTTTACCAACTAGAGCACGAGCAATTGGCGAATTAATCGAGATTTTTCCGGCCTTAATGTCGGCTTCATCATCGCCGACTAGCTGATAAACATTGGTAACATCAGTGTCGATATTTAATACATGCACTGTCGTGCCGAATACTACGATGCCATGGTGTGGTAATTTGGTAACGTCAATGACATTGGCGTTCGCTAGTTTTGCTTCAATGTCTCGAATACGCGCCTCAATAAAACCTTGGGTTTCTTTGGCCGCATGATACTCACCGTTTTCACGTAGGTCGCCATGAGCGCGCGCTTCCCCAATAGCTTTAGCTATTTGCGGGCGATCTTTGGTTTTGAGTTTTTCTAATTCTTGACGCAAGGTGCTCATGCCTTTCGTCGTCATGGGAATTTTTTGCATACATTCCTCAATACTCAGTGGTTTCTTGTTATTACGACAAAAATTATACTAAATTTATTATAATTAAACAATTGTGCAGCTGGTCATAAGGTTCGGGTGCTTTTTAATATAAAGGATGAAGTTCTTTTTGATTTTGTTATAATATTTTTACTATGTTTGCATCTGAACCACCACAACCACCACCAGAAGATGGCTTTTCTCACAAGCCAATACCAGTGTTGCATCTGCCAACAAGGAAGAGAGAAGAGCTTGTAAGATTTTGGGATGCTGTGTATGGGAATGGAGTGGAGGCTCGGACTCGTGAGGAATTGATTAGGGATATTGAGCGAGGGATTATTGTTGGCCTTTATGAGCCTGAGGAGGTTTTTTCCCCAAACCCTGGTAGTGTTGAAGAGACAAGGGCGTCTGTAACCCCAGTAGAATGGGCTCGTGCACAAGGATGGGAAGATCTTGCGGCAACGATCACGAGACATGTTGCTCGTGATCGTGAAAAATCTCCTAGGGAACTATTGGATAGTTTAGGGAAAGAAGCAACTGAAAGAGCTCAATCACCATATGGTAGGCTAAGAAATGTAGGGCCATTTGATGCTTCTGATTGGTTTAGTGATGAGAGTTATTTTGAATCAAGGACAACCCCGATGGGAAGCAGGAAAAAAAGTGCTTTGGATGCTATTTTTCACTGGATAGATAAAAAGTAATAACTAGCTTATGATATGTGAGTTTTATAAGGTTAAAGTAGCTAGAAATTACCAATTATCATGGCGTCACCATAACTATAAAATCGATACTTGTGTTTAATAGCTTCTTGATAGGCGCGTATAACATTGTCGTATCCAGCAAAAGCACAAACCAACATAAGTAAACTAGTTTTGGGCAGGTGAAAATTAGTAATAAGCATGTCGGTGCCACAAAATTTGTAACCAGGATAAATAAAAATATTGGTATCGCCTTTATAGGGTTTAAATTCTCCCTCTTGAGTTGCGGTTTCTAAGGCTCTTACGCTGGTAGTTCCCACGGCTATTATTTTGCCGCCAGCGCTTTTAGTGTTAATAATTTGTTCGCAGGTTGTTTTGGGAACATTGATATACTCTGCATGCATTTTATGATCAGTAATGTTTGTCGCGCGAACTGGTTGAAATGTTCCTAAGCCTACATGGAGTGTTACAAAAGCCGTGTTGACCCCTTTTTTGTTTAAATTTTGGATCAGCTCTTGATCGAAGTGCAACCCAGCAGTAGGAGCGGCAACCGCCCCGGGATGTTGAGCGTAAATGGTTTGGTAGTTCTCTTTATCGTTATTTTCCGGTGTATGTTTAATATATGGTGGTAGCGGTACGTGGCCGAATTTATCTAAGATATTTTCTATGGTATCTTCTGAAAAAGAATGGAGGAGTAGCTCAAATAGACTATCTTGGCGGCTGGTAATCTCAAACCAAATGTCGCTGCTAATAATCAATTTTTCATGTATTTTTAAAGGCTTACAAGCTTTTGTTTGAGCTAATATTTTATTTTTGTCTAGGATCCGTTCAAGTAGTATCTCAACCGCGCCCCCGGTAGGTTTCCGAGCATAAATGCGTGCGGGTATAACTTTAGTATTATTTAAGATCACTAAATCCTTAGAAGTAAGGAGATTAGGTAAATCTCTAAAGTGTAAGTGAGTAATTTTGCCGGTTTTCTTGTCTAGGCAAAGCAAACGACTGTCACTACGTTTAGCTAAGGGGTGCTCAGCTATCAGCTCTGGAGGCAAATAATAATCGAAATCCGTGAGTAGCATCTGGTGCTTCCCAAACTATGAGCTGATCTCTCTTAAGCTTTTTTAGTGCCGTATTTCTTTTGGAATTTCTCGACGCGCCCAGCAGTATCAATTATCTTTTGTTTGCCAGTATAGAATGGATGGCAACTAGAGCATATTTCAATTTGCAAAACGTCTTTATTGACAGATGAGCTAGTATTAAAAGTGTTGCCGCAACTACAAACAACTTTTATGTTGTGGTATTTAGGATGAATATCTGCTTTCATGTTTATTCTCAAAATATAAAAAATATTAAGTTATTAATATTAAAGTAGGAGGGGAGTATACCTACTTAAATGGTGGTCGGCAAGAAGTAGATTATGAGTCGCATTGACCCACATGAAAAGCGTGTCGCTATGCTCGCTAAAGATTTTATGCCATCCTGACCCGTAAAATCTGCTCGCATGGCCGCGACACATTATTGCGCTTCGCGCGCCGCGATTCGCCCTGCGGCTGGGAAACGCCACAATGGCTTTACGGCGTGATGCATCTACGGGCCAAAAAAAAACAACAACGCCCTTCGATGCGCGTCTATCGCGGACTACTAACCCTCGCTTCGCTCTCCAAGATTAGCAGCGAATGTTACTGAGAAAGTGGTGCAAAGTTATGGGTTGTAACGAGAAAAAACCTTATTACGATAAAAATACGATAGTTAATTGCCTGTATTAGCTATTAAACTCTTCTAAACTGCGCTGTAGGCTTAAAAACAGCGCAAAAAGCGCATTGCTTGGGCTAGACTATCAATCCTTACTTTATAATCCATTAGTTGTCTCAAGTCTTCTTTAGTGTTTAGGATATTTTGGTAATTGGTCCTAACTGTGCTCCTAGACGAGTCATTTAAACTGTGTAAATAGCTTCCCCATATAAAGTAAAAGCGCTCAGTAAAAATTTGGTCGTTAATAAATTCGCGACAGATCCTTTTTTTGAACTATACAACAGAATCCCTTTGTTTTTTTGTGCCATAAGCGCCCCCAACTGCAGCAGCTACGGCGCTTAAAAGTAAAATAAAGAAAGCCGTCAGAGCGAATGAACCCAATATATTTATAGCTTGCGTACCGCCTGTTATGATTTTTTGTTTTGCCTCCATCATTGTTTGGCTAATTTGCTCCTTCATCTTAATATACTTTTGCTGCCAATCTTTAATGGTTTTATCTATTTGTTCTTGGTCCATATCGGTATTCTGCGCTAGCAAGTCAACTATTTTTTGTCGTGCTCCAGCCTTTTCATGTTCATCGTTTGAAGTTAATAATATAGTTAAGTTTTCACGGAGCTGATTTTTGGTTTCATCAGCGATTTGTTCAGCGCTTTTTTTAAAGTTATTTAACACCTGATCTGCTTGCTCTTTGGTTTCATTAATAGCTGCATTTACATCAGGGAAAATCTTCTTAGTTTGTGCCAACAGTTGGGGAGCTGTTTGTTCAACTATCTTTCCAGCTGAGAAAGCGCCCTGGCTTGCTGAAGAAATAGCGCCTTCCATAACGCTAACTGTACTGCCTATTATTGTTCCGAATATATTTGTCACTAGTATAAAAGTAAACAGTGTTGCCAATGCCCAAGCAACTACTCCATGTAGAGCACCTGCAATTTTACAATTAAGGCCAGAAAGTCGCCCTACCACCCAACCGGCCATCGCCATAGAAAGTATCGCGCTTACCACTAGCCAAACTATAGAGGTAGTGCTAATTGTTTTCGTAATTCCAGCGGCATATCCAGTAAAAGAGATAAGGCCTAAACCTATACCTAGTAAATTGAGTAATGACTCTGCCGTCAGTCCCACCACAACGCCTGCAAAAATGGCACTCCATGAGACATAAGTTGCCGACTGATAACCGATGTCCGATTTATTTTTAATTATAGTATTATCCATGGTACCCTCCTACAATTTATGATAATAAATTCCCCGCAAAGCAGCTGACCCACTAGGTTTCTCAATTAACTTCAGCTAATAACCTTAAAGGATCATGCGGCGCAGGCTTTAAAAAACTAAACACTTTATTCAAAATGGACTTCTTTATTCATTTGCTATCGCCTTACTTATTTCTACTGGAGAAATCAAATTCCCCTTTGCTTTGTCACGCGGCAAGCCGCGTGGAATAAATTTAAATGTAGTATAAGGCAGCCCTTTTATTGCACTTATTACACTATTAGGAGAAGCATTTTATTTTGCGAGGTCGAGTATTTGATTTTTGTTCGCAGGAAATTTTATACCTTATTAAGTATTTTTCAGCGGCGATAGGTGAAGCTACTTTTGAACCTTCACCAGCTGCGATACCTTTTTCACCACTTTCAGTTGTACCAGTCATAGATTCCTCCTCATAAGTTTTTATTAATTATGCAAAATATATATGGAGTTGTTTCAATATGGTATTGATATATTTCTTAACTTTTTTTCTCAACAAAATAATTCAGTTGATGAATGCAGTGTTGTTTACTATATATAATATAAGGGGTTATAGTAATGCAGTTACTATGTGTACTACTACCTTTACTTTGAGCCGAAGGCAAGACAACCCAAATCGCTTAAAAACGTGGGACCAGCTACGTGAGGCACAAAATAGAATTCTTTCAAAATCCAATTTATACCGATTACGATTGAAAAAGTATTAATTGCAAATGCCGCCTTTTCCAGCAAGGAACAGAAACCCACTGCAAAAATACCATCATCTAGCATTATAACTACCATTGCTGATTATTTGCCCAAAGCTTTAAATACTAAAATTCAGTTTTACACCATTCTTAGACTAGCTCATAATTATCTAAGTCCAAATCTTTTTCGTCGGATATGGTATTTATCAGCGATAATTTTAAAACGCTTAAGCATGCCAATAACATTTTCATTTATAACACGCTGATTCCATATCACTTTTTAATAAAGCTTTGCGTCCTAGTAGACTAAAAACTTTACTCTTTATAAGAGTATCTTCAAGCCACCTGATTATTTTATAAGCATGACTTTCACTTACGTAATAACTCTTACTAATATGGCAGTAAGTCCTGTATTCCCTAAATATTCTACTGTCATTAACAGCATTTTCTCTATACTTAGCTTATTGGGTCGCCCACCCAGGTTTTTCTTTTTCTCATGGGCTTCTCGGAGTAATTCCACCATCTTTATAAAAGTAGGTTTTTAACCCCAGTTAGTCTTCTAAACTCTGGCAACGGTAGTTCCGCAATCAACCCCCATTTCACAGTTACCTCCTGTTTATTGCTTAAGTGGGCATATTTTGCACCAAATAATAGAGTTTTGAAAGAACTCTAATGTCTAACTCGCGATGACGTGTGCCTATATTTTAGCCCTATAGTCGGGTTGTCAGATTTTTGTAACCGGGTAGTCCTCGAGCGTTACCTAAAAAGTTTTCAGATGCCTTTTATGATAGTTACAAATTCTCCTCGTAACGAATTCGCTAACGCCTCAGTAATCCTAATCTCTACCATATTTCCCAGTACATCTTGGTCGGCAGAAAAGTTTACTATTCGATTATTTTCGGTTCTACCAGAAAACTGTTTTAGGTTTTTCTTGGCATGGTCGGTTACTAATACTTTTTGTATTGTTCCTACCATGTCTTGGCTATATTTGCGGGCCTGGGTTGCTAATTGGTTTTGGAGAATTAATAGGCGCTCTTTTTTTTGGAAGATGGTTATATCATCAGCCATGTTAGCGGCAGGAGTGTTAGGGCGAGGACTATAAATAAAACTAAATGAAGCATCGAAGTTTATGGTTTTAATTATATCCATGGTATCAGCGAAGTCTGTTAAAGACTCGCTTGGAAAGCCTACAATGACATCGGTTGAAATGCTAATATTGGGGCGAACCTTACGTAATTTTTCACAGATTTTTTGGTACTCTTCTCGAGTATAACCGCGGCGCATTAATTTTAAAATTCGATTGGCACCACTTTGTATTGGAAGATGGATGTGGTTGGTTAATTTTGTTACATCTTTAAAGGCTTGAATTAGATCATCACCAAACTCTGCTGGGTGTGAGGTGGTAAAGCGGATGCGCTTAATAGATTCAATGGGGGCGATGGCGTAAATGAGCTGTGCCAGGGTAGTGTTATCGCTTGGGTCTCGATAAGCGTTGACATTTTGTCCTAGGAGATGGATCTCTTTAGCTCCTTTAGCAGCTAAAGTTTTTATTTCATCCATAATGTCTTGTTTTTTGCGGCTAACCTCAATCCCGCGGGTATAAGGAACGATGCAATAGCTGCAAAATTTGTTGCATCCCTCCATTATGGAAATATAAGCAATGGGGCCAGTATTAGTAGGGGAGGGGAAATAATTAAATTTTTCAATTGGTGGAGCACTTATATCCATGAGTTTTTTTTCTTTGTTACATGCTCTTTGATAAAGTTCTGGCAAGTGGTGTAGAGTTGATGGACCAAAAACAATATCGGTGTAGGGGGCGCGACGAAAAATGTTAGTTTTTTCTTGCATTGAGACACAGCCACCTACTGCTAAAATAAGGTTGGGGTTTTTCTTTTTAAGGAGACGTAAACGCCCCAGTTCAGAGAATATTTTTTCAGTCGCTTTAGCGCGTATTGAGCAGGTGTTAAGTATAATTAAATTAGCTTGATTAACATCGGTTGTTACGCTGACCCCTAAAGATTGGGCCAAAAGATCAACAATTTTTGCTGCATCATACTCATTCATCTGGCAGCCGTAAGATTTTATAAATACTTTTTGGTTTCTCATTGACATTTGATTCACTTTAATCTCTGGCACGATTTTGTGTGGTATTTTTGCTACGAAAAGCCATGCCTACAGATAATTTAGGTAATTAAGCCTCTTCTTTTAAAACTGCTGTAAATGCCTTCTAGAGCTACCTTTTCCCAGTTGGACTTAGCAACCCCATTTTTGGTGTCCAAAGAAATTTTTTCTGATTCGACTCGTTTGGCGACCACTCCACAAATACAAGCGGCATGTAACCTCATGGTTGAGGCCATGACAAACAGCGCTGATGCCTCCATCTCAAAATTAACGACATTCAGTGCGCGCCATTCCTCCATCGAATGACGTTTATTACGTAAGAGATAGCCAGTGTAACTGTCGTACCTTTCTTGACCTTGCCAAAAAGTGTCAGTGGTAGCGGTGATCCCAACATGAAATGGCACTAGTGAGTTTTTCGCACCGTTCACGATATCGTTAGTAAATTCGAATGACGCCACTGCTGGATATTCTACTGGGGCATAGTCTTTCGAGGCTCCCTCAAGTCTAACACAGGCGGTGCTAACTATAACATCTCCTAGTTCCACGTAAGGTTGGATTGCGCCACAAGTACCGATGCGTAAATAATATTTTAAACCAATCACGGCAAGCTCTTCGATGGTTATGCTGATATTTGGCGCGCCTAAGCCGGTTGAACATACCAAAATATTAAGGCCGTGAAAGTTGGCTAAATATGACCTATGTTCACGTGAATCTGCAAGAAAAGTGGCGGTGGGATCAAAGACCTTGGCAATTGATTCAACCCGATGGGGGTCGCCGGGGAGCAATACATACTCGGCATTTTTAATCATGTTTTTTGATAAGCCGGTATGGTATTGGACCTCGTTTGGCTTAGCTTGTTTTGGCATGTTTTTTTTAATCATCATTTTCTCCAGCTATTTTTGATAGGGGATAAACATTTTGAATTGTAAATCGTAATAACCATGGCTGCAAGCAAGATAATATGTTGATTTTTATATGTATATATCATAGGAACAAATTCCCCTTGAGAAATATTAAATTCAGTTTGAAATTATCAAAATTTACGTTACATTAAGTGTAACTAATTTACTCACTTTTTTAGGGCATTCTATGTTTAAAAAATTTCGTGGTTTATTTTCTACCGACATGTCAATTGATTTAGGTACAGCTAATACGCTTATTTACATGCGTGATAAGGGGATAGTACTTAACGAACCATCAGTAGTTGCTGTGCGTCATGAGGGTGGCGGCCAAAGTAAAGTGGTTGCCGTTGGTTTAGAAGCTAAAAGAATGCTTGGGCGTACCCCAGGAAATATTTCTGCTATTCGCCCGTTAAAAGATGGAGTAATTGCAGATTTTTATGTAACAGAAAAAATGCTGCAATATTTTATCCACAAAGTTCATGAGTCCAAGTATTTTTTGCGGCCAAGTCCGCGGGTTTTAGTTGGGGTGCCATGTGGTTCAACCCAAGTGGAACGACGTGCTATTAAAGAGTCGGCATTGGGTGCTGGGGCACGTGATGTTTATTTAATTGAAGAGCCGATGGCTGCTGCTATTGGAGCTGGATTACCTATTGATAAAGCGAACGGTTGTATGGTGGTTGATATTGGTGGTGGCACTTCAGAAGTGGCTATTATTTCTTTGAACGGTATTGTTTATGCTGAATCGGTGAGAATTGGCGGTGATCGTTTTGATGAGGCTATTATTAGCTATGTCAGGCGTAACTACGGCAGTCTTATTGGTGAAAGTACAGCCGAGCGTATTAAACAGGAGATTGGTACAGCCTATCCGGGAAACTTGGTGCGTGAGATAGAGGTTAGAGGACGTAATATTGCTGAAGGAATTCCTCGTAGCTTTACCTTGAATAGCAATGAAGTTTTAGAAGCTTTACAAGAGCCTTTAGCTGGTGTGGTAGGGGCAGTACATGCTGCTTTAGAACAAGCGCCACCTGAACTAGCTTCTGATATTGGTGAGCGCGGTATTGTTTTAACTGGTGGCGGTGCTTTGCTTACTGATTTAGATCGTCTTTTAATGGAAGAAACCGGGTTACCAGTAATTGCTTCTGGCGATCCCTTAACTTGTGTGGCTCGCGGTGGTGGTAGGGCTTTAGAGATGATCGATGCCAGTGGCAATGCTGATTTTTTAGGGCATGAATAGTATTAGGAGTTTTTATTAAAAGCCTTTTCGTCAAAAAAAACTCGCAAGGAGTTCGAGCATTTGCATTAATAATGTTGTCTTTGGCCTTGCTTTTTTGTGACCATCGTTATCATGCATTTGTTACTGTGCGTCATCAATTAACGTTTGTCGTGGTATTGACCGGACGTATAGTTAATAGCCCTGTTGAGTGGTTGCAAAGTCTTACACGGAATCTTATAAGCCATAATGCTCTAATCAAGAGTAATGAACAATTACGCTCTAAGTTGTTATTAATTAACACTGATTTACAGCGCTTACGTTTTTTAGAACAAGAAAATGCAGAATTAAAAGCATTATTAGGGGTTACGCAAGCAACCAAAAATAAAGTAATTACAGCAGAAGTTGTAACTCGACTGGCTGATAAATTTACCCATAATATTGTTATCAATCGTGGTGAGCGCCATGGCGTGTACGTAGGGCAGCCGGTATTGGATGCTTATGGTTTGGTAGGGCAAGTGACTGCAGTTAAGCCCGAGATGAGTGTGGTTATGTTAATTACCCACAATAAGAGCGCAGTGCCAGTAATGGTGGTAAGAAGTGGTTTGCCGGCGATTGTCATTGGTGTTGGTAGCGATTGTCTAGAATTAGCTAATGTCCCTGAAACCGCAGATGTAAAAATGGGTGATATCTTGGTGACTTCTGGATTAGGTAAAGTTTTTCCAGCTGGTTATCAGGTTGGGATTATTAAAGAGGTTAGAAAAGTGTTAAGTGAGCGTTTTATGAAGGTGCTTATAACTCCTAAAGCTCATGTTGATAAGAGTCGTTATCTGTTTTTAGTTTCAGCTCAGAGTTCTAGTTTGAGAGGCCAATGAATAATCTTAGAATTATATACTTAATTTGTTTAAGCTTCCTTGCTAGTGGCATTTTAACGTTACTTCGTTTGCCAATGGGGTTTGTTTCGCTTGGTCCGTTTTGGTTGGTTTTAATATTATTGTATTGGGTCTTAACGGCGCCACAATATATAAACGTCGGCGCTGCTTTGGTGATAGGTTTTGTGCTTGATATCGTTTACAATACTGCATTCGGTGAACATGCTATGGCATTAGTTGCTGCAGTATTTTTTATAACCAAGTTGCGTGTTAAAATCATGGGATTTGGTTTAGTGAGTTGGCAAATGTCCTTGGTCATTTTTTGTATAATTATGTGTTATCAATGTCTGTTATTTTTTATACAGATTTATTTGGGTGAACATTTTAGTTTTGGTATGGCTGTGGGTGGTACCATTTTAAGCGCATTAGTATGGTTGCCAGTGTCGCGTCTATTATTTAACTATCAGCGAAAACTACATATATTGGTCGCAAATTAGATCTTAGGATAGGGGTGGTTATGGCATTATACCCTTCATAAAATAAGTTAAGACGCGGTGTCTTTATTATTTATTATTTGGTGGCCGGCTCTTGTTTCGAAGCGTAATGGGGCAAGATTTATTTTTCCATGAATGAGGACCGCAAAATACTCAGAGCCACAAAGCATAAATTTATTTTGCGAGGAGTATAATTGAAAAAAACTATTAACAAAACCTTACACTGGTTAAGCTCGAGCATTATTGCCATAATGTTAACGTTGGTATTATTGATGTCTGGTCTATATTTTGCGAGTACCCGTTTTGCTAAGTATCGTCCTAATTTTGAGCAATTTGTTAGTGAAATTGTGCAACATCCGGTAGAGGTTCGTGAAATCACTATCGGTAGTCATGGTTTAGAGCCAGTGCTTAGGTTACATCATGTGGTTATCTTTAATGCGAATAAAACCAAGGCCTTACTTAAAGCAGAAGAGTTACAAGTAGGTATAGACTTAATTGGCAGTTTACTTAAATGGCAATTTAAACCCGATCTCTTAGTGATTAGTGGGAGTGAACTTGAGATTTTGCAAGATGAGTTTGGCAAAATTAATGTGGTTGGGATTTCTCCAGTTTCTTCTTTTTCCCCCGCAGGTAAAGACCATACGGTATTTGACGAAGTTTCATCTTGGTTATTTGAACAAAACAGAGTCGATTTGAAAGACATTACCCTAAAATTGACGATGCCTCATGGCAAAGTTCTCCAGTTTTCCAAACTATATGCAAAATTATATAACGGAATTTTTTGGCACGAGTTAAAGCTTGGTGGCAAACTCAAGCAGCAACAGCAGCCAGCCTCGTTTGCTGTAGATTTAAAATTACGTGGGGAAGTTTCACCTGACACCGGTTTTCCTTTACATGGAAGTATTGTTATCGAAAATTGGGAGCCAGACCATGTAGCAACTACGGAGAATTCTTTAGGTAAATTTTTTATACCCTCAGGGAATCTTGAGGTGGCAGTAAAAAATTCGAAGATCCCTCTTAAGTTTTTGCGGCAACCACTAACCGTTAACGATATGTTTTGTGGCATATCTTGGCAACGTGATAGCAGTGGCAACCTCAAGGTTAATCTTAATAAGATAAAGTTTATGGATAATTGGCTAATGTTTTTTGGTGCAGGTGAACTCCAGTTTTTAGAACATACCAAAGCGCCAGTAGTTGATGTCCATCTAGGAGTTAAATTAACTAATCTAGCTAAAGCTAAGTTATATTATCCGGCGAATTTAATGCCACCAAATGGTGTGAAGTGGCTAGATCAAGCATTTATTAGTAGTAAGCTAATTTCTGGTGATATAGTTTTACAAGGGCCACTTGATAAATTTCCCTTTGATAATAACGAAGGTAAGTTTTTAGTGGATGCTACCATTCGCGATGTTTGTTTAAACTATGATCCGGAGTGGCCGCGAGTTGAAAATATTACTGGCAAAATGTTTTTTTCTGGACGGACGATGACTATTTTGGCTCATAATGCCAAGCTGATGCGCGCCCCAACCAAATATATTAAAGCTGAAATACCTGATCTTGTTTTACCAATTATTCATATTGATGGCGCTATGGATGGTGATTCGAGTATTGGGGTTAAGTTTGTCAATGCATGTCCACTTAAGAAGACTATTGGTAAAAAGTTACAAGACATTAGTTTGACTGGGCCAATGAAATTTAAACTAAAGTTCGTCATGCCATTATCTGATGTTCTTTTAGACCAAACAACTAAAGTTGATGGGAGTATTGAGTTAATTAATAATCGGTTACGTCTTGATGCTTGGGGGGTTGGGATTGATAATTTTACCGGTAATTTACAGTTTGATCGTGACAGCTTTGTTGCCCATAAACTTCAAGGAAAATTATTGAACAAACCGGTGAATATTGATATTAGCACGGTAACTGCTAGTAAAAAAGATACTATCACTCGAGTGGATTTAGCTGGCAATGCAAGTGTGCAAGATTTTGAGCGAATTTTTGCGCTTAAATTAGCGCCGTTTGTTTCGGGAGATTTTAGTTATAAGGTCTTGTTGGACTTACATAGTGGAGCAACGCAGGATGTTTTTAAGTTACACTCTAATTTACATGGTGTCGAGATCAAGTTGCCCGAGCCTTTTGCCAAAAAAGCTGCAGACCCACATATTTTTCATGTAAGTGGATCTTTTGGTGAAGATAAGCAAAAACAACAAATATTTGTTAATTATAATGGCGAGATAAGTGCGGCATTAGCAGTTAAAAAAGATGGGGTTAAGCCTCTAAAAGTGTTAGGTGGGGAGCTTAGATTTGGTGATGGTTCCGCCAAGGTTTCTTCTCTGGCTGGTCTAGCAATTACTGGGCACCTTCCTAAAGTAGATTGGTCTATCTGGAAAGGGTATTTAGATCAGGCAGGCAATTTGGCGAATACTGGCTCGTTAGTTAGTCAGATCAATTTAAAAATCGCTGAACTGCTAGCTTTAGGACAAGTTTTTAAACAAGCATCGCTAAAAGCGCAACCGAAAGATCGTGGTTGGGAAGTGGAGTTTTTGACTGCAGATATTGACGGTAAAATATATTTGCCTTTAGCGAGTAACGAGGTAATAAAAGGGGACTTTAAAAAACTTCGGTTTAGTGAAGGTAATCAAAAAATGTCAGGGCTTAAGCCCCAAGATTTACCGCCACTAAATTTAAAAATAGGTAATCTACATTATGGTAGTAAACAATTTAATAATGTGGTTTTTGTGAGCGAACGTCAAGCTCGTGGTATCAAAGTTAATAAGGTTAATTTTAGTGGGCCAAGGTTTAGCGTTAGTGGTAGTGGTGACTGGTTGGTTGCGGAAAAGCAGCAGAATAGTGTATTTCAAGGTAAAATTAGTAGCAACGACGTTGGTGGGCTATTAAAACAATGGGATTTAACTAGTAGTATGCTAGGTGGGAACGGGGAAGCGAATTTTGTTTTAAGGTGGCCAGATTCGCCTTTAAATCTAACATTGTCAACTGTTAGTGGTAACGTTGCGCTTAGTATAAACCAAGGTAGAATTATTAATCTTAGTCGGCAAGCTGAAAGTAAGTTGGGCTTTGGTCGAGTGCTTAATATGCTTAGTTTACAAGCTCTCCCTCGACGTTTGACTTTAGATTTTAGTGATGTAATTCAGCAAGGACTTATTTTTGATACCATGGTTGGTGATTGCGAATTAACTGATGGTAATGCGATAATTAAAAAATTTAAAATTGAAGGGGAGTTAGCACATGTTACCGCAACAGGCGTGCTAGGTTTAAAAACACAGACTTATGACATAAATTTGAATGTTATGCCGCATATTTCTACTACTCTACCGATTACCGCAACTGCTGCTATTTTAGGTGGTCCAGTCGGTGGAATGGTGGGTTTAATCGCCGATAATCTGCTATCACCGGTGACCAAAAAAGTTACGCGAAAAGCTGTGAATTATAATTATAGGGTTGCTGGTTCTTGGGAAGAGCCGAATATCTCTATTGTGAAATAACTATAACTTAGCATAATTTTTGCACAGTATTTTTTTGCTATACAAAATTATGTTGAGCTATTATGATTTGTTAATACCAATCTTTGACCTTAATCTAAAAGGTGGCTATTTTATGTCTTATGATACTGAAAATAAAATTATTGATGAAAACAAGATTTTTAATATTTTAAAAAATCAATATATATCAGCACCGACTTTGGTGCGAGAAATTTTTGCTAAAGCTTTAATGCTGCAAGGGTTAACTGCGGAAGATGTGGCAGTACTTGTAACTTTAAATGAGCCAGAGTTGTTAGAGGAGTTGTTTGCTACGGCGAACAAAGTTAAGGAGGCGATTTATGGCAATCGGTTGGTGATTTTTGCACCGTTATATATTTCTAATGTGTGTACGAATAATTGTCTATATTGTGCATTTCGTGCCGACAATAAAGATCTTAAGCGCCGTACTTTAAATCAACACGAGATTGCACAAGAAACCAAGCTATTAATTGAACAGGGACATAAGAGAATTTTATTAGTTGCGGGTGAAAATCATGCCCGAGATAGTTTGCAATATATTTTAGATTCAATTGCAACTGTTTATGCCACGAAAAGTGATAAAGGCCAAATTTGGCGCATTAACACCAATGTTGCGCCGTTGTCGGTGGAAGAATTTCGGAGATTGAAGGAGGCAAAAATTGGTACTTATCAGTTATTCCAGGAAACTTATCATCATGACACATACCGCAGTATGCATGTTAGCGGGAAGAAGGCAGATTATGATTGGCATCTAACAGCGATGGATCGTGCTATGACCGCTGGTATTGACGATGTTGGTATTGGGGTGCTTTTGGGTTTGGCTGATTGGCGTTTTGAGATTTTAGCTATGCTGCAACATATTGAACATCTTAATCATAAATTTGGTATTGGGCCGCACACGATTAGTGTTCCTCGTTTGGAACCAGCGTGTGGTTCAACGGTTGCAAGCTTGCCACCTCATTCAGTGTCAGATCAGGATTTTTGTAAAATCATTGCCATCCTCCGCTTAGCTGTGCCCTATACAGGAATCATTTTGTCGACACGAGAATCAATGCAGGTTCGTCGTAAATCGTTTGCACTTGGCGTTTCGCAAATTTCTGCTGGTAGTCGTACTAGCCCAGGAGGTTACGCGGAAGGAGAAAATAAATTTGATACTAGTCAGTTTTCTTTAGGGGACCATCGAAGTTTAGATGAGGTAATACAAGATATTGTTTCTTTAAATCACATGCCGAGTTTTTGTACTGCTTGTTACCGTTTGGGTCGGACCGGAGAAAGTTTTATGAAGCTTGCAAAAACAGGAAAAATTAAAAGCATGTGTATGCCAAATGCTATTGTTACCTTCAAAGAATATTTACGTGATTTTGCTTCACCAAAAACTAAAATCGTTGGCGAAGAGTTAATTAAAAAAGAACTTATGGCTGCGACATTAGAGCAGCAACAGATTACACAAAAATTACTAACTAAATTCACAGCAAATTCTTCAGAGATATGTATATGACGCAGCCAACGCCAAAAAGTTTTCGTTGTCATGTGGGTATATACGGACGTCGTAACGTCGGTAAATCTAGTTTAATGAATCTGATTACCTGTCAACAGGTTTCTATTGTCGCTAAAGAAGCTGGTACAACTACTGACCCCGTGGAAAAAGCCATGGAATTTTTACCGCTTGGCCCGGTATTATTTATTGATACAGCAGGTATTGATGATGTTGGTGAGCTAGGTCAACTTCGTGTTGAAAAAACCACAAGAATGTTTGATCGGACAGATTTGGCGATAATTGTTACTGAAGCGAATGTTTGGACGGAGTTTGAAGAAAGAATTTTGCAAGAATTTAATCGGCGGCAGATCCCGACTTTAATTGTTTTAAATAAAGTTGATATTTGCTCGGTTAACCAGAAGATTGTTGAGCGCTTTAATAAAAAAAACTGGATTGCTATAACAACGCAAGAACCAGCGAGTCTTATGGTATTTAAAAAAGCTCTCTTAGCAATCGCGCCTGAAGAACTTTTTACCAATCCTGTGGTATTGCGTGATCTTGTGGGGCCCAAAGAAATTGCGATACAAGTAATGCCGATCGACAAGGAGGCGCCAAAAGGGCGTTTACTTCTTCCGCAAGTGCAAGCGCTTCGTGATGCCTTAGATGGTGCAGCCATTAGCTTGGTGGTTAAAGAAACTGAGCTAAAAGATGCTTTCAAAGCTTTAACAATTCTCCCTAAGTTAGTAGTAACAGACTCTTCAGTATTTCATTTAATTAAAGATATAGTGCCGCGAAATGTTTGGCTTACAAGTTTTTCAATTTTGTACTCCCGCTTAAAAGGGGATTTAATTTCTCAAACGCAAGCGGTATTAACTCTAAAAAAATTGGTGCCTGGGGATAAGATTTTAATTAGTGAGGCTTGTTCACATCATCCGATTGGTGATGATATAGGACGGGTTAAAATTCCACGCTGGCTTAATCAATATGTTGGCGGGGAGCTTGATATCACAATAAAACAAGGGCACGATTTTCCATCTAATCTCAAAGATTTTCGTCTAGTAATTTTATGTGGTTCGTGCATGTTTAATCGGCGTGAGGTTTTAAGTCGGATTATGTTATGTGAGGAAGCAGGGGTTCCATGTACAAACTATGGTTTAATAATTGCCTTTTGTTTAAATATGTTAGATAGAGTCCTTGAGCCGTTTCCTGAGGCACTAAATGTCCTTAAAACTTCTTTAGTAGCGAAGCGGGGCGCATAAACGTGTTAAGTCAAGATATCTCTAAAATGGAAATTGAATCTTGGTTGCAAGAAACTGATGAAGAAAAGCTTGCGCTGCTTTGGCAAGCAGCTGATGACACCCGACAAAGGTATGTGGGTGACGTCATACATTTGCGTGGGTTATTAGAAATCTCAAATTATTGTGTCAGAAAGTGCACCTATTGTGGCATAAATAAGGATAGAAGTGGTATGCCTCGTTATCGTCTGAGCGAGGAAGAAATAATGTTAGGTATAAAAAACATTTGCGAGCTAGGTTATGGTACTGTGGTTATGCAGGCAGGAGAAGACTATGGTTTAACCAAAGAGTTTATTGCAAACGTTATTCGAAAGATTAAAGCTACCACCCCGCTTGCCGTTACTTTAAGTTTAGGTGAGCGCCCGTTGCAAGATTTAATTGAATGGAAAAATGTTGGGGCCGATAGATATTTATTGCGTTTTGAAACATCCAATAAAGAATTATATCGCTTGATTCACCCTCCTTTAAGTACGGAAGAGTTACCTCTAGATCGCTTTAGGATTTTAAAACAACTCCAAGAACTTGGTTATGAAGTTGGTAGTGGTGTAATGGTTGGTATCCCTGGGCAGTCTTATAAAATTTTAGCAAATGATATTGATCAATTTCGTGCATTTAATTTAGATATGATCGGTGTCGGACCTTATATTGTAAATCCCCAAACAATGCTCGGAGCAGGTTTTGTGAATATTCCTAACCTTGGAAAGGAGCAAGTTCAGGCTAATGAGCTGATGACTTATAAAGTAATTGCTCTTACACGTTTGGTTTGTCCAGAAGCAAATATTCCAAGTACTACTGCGCTTGCGACAATAAACCGTGCATCTGGTCGTGAGCTTGGTTTAAGACGTGGTGCAAATGTTGTTATGTTAAATGTAACCCCGGAGCAATATCGTACGAAATATGAGCTCTATCCAAGCAAAGTATGTATAGGGGAGGTTATTCAGTCAAGCGATGTTAGTGTCAGAAGCTTAATTAAAACGCTAAAACGAACAGTGGGGTACGGGAGTGGCAGTAGGAAAAAATCTAAGAATAATAACTAGAAAAAAACTGCTGATAACGCCTGATTTTAGGCTTTGCTTAACCTATTGTTTTACTTTTTTATCTTGAACGCTTCTTTAACTTTTTTGTTTACGAGTAAGTTTTTTAACCTTACAAACCGAGGTAAGCCGTTTTCAAATGGGGGCATATCTTCACCTTGGATTAGGGGTGACAAATATTGATGACAAGCTTTAGTAATATGAAAACCATCGGGAGTAATAAATTCAGCAGGCATTTTTTTTTCAACATTAGCTACTGCTTGTAATTCTTTACAGCCAATTTCCCAACGGTACGGTGCGTCAGAGGTGCGAACAACTGTTACCATTATGTTATTTTTTCCTTGCAAGGCAAATTCAACCGCTGCTTTACCCATGGCATAGGCTTGGTCTAAATCGGTTTTTGAGGAGATATGACGAGCTGCTCTTTGTAAGTAGTTAGCAACAGCCCAATGGTATTTATAACCAAGATTATGCTTAATTAAACTGGCAATAATTGGGGCAACGCCGCCAAGTTGGGTATGACCAAAGGCATCAACTCCCCCTAAGTCTGATAAAAATATTCCTTCTTTATTACGGATTCCTTCCGAAACGACGATGGAGCAGCAAGCATGTTTTTTTACGGTATGATCTACCTTCGCTAAGAATTTCTCTTCATCAAAGAAGATTTCTGGAAATAAAATAATGTGAGGATGATCACCGGTCTTTTCTGCAGCTAGTCCGGAGGCTGCCGCAATCCAACCGGTATGTCTTCCCATCACTTCGAGAACAAAAATTTTGGTTGATGATGCTGACATTGATTCTAGATCGTATCCTACCTCGCGAATAGAGGTGGCAACATATTTGGCAACTGACCCAAATCCTGGGCAGGTGTCAGTAAATGGTAAGTCATTGTCGATAGTTTTAGGGATGCCAATACAGGTTAGCGGATAACCCAGGTTTTGGCTAATTTGTGAGATTTTGTTAATGGTATCTTGAGAGTCACCACCGCCATTGTAGAAAAGATAGCCAATATTATGAGCGCTAAATACTTTGATTATGCGTTCATACTCATCTTTATGTTGTTCATAACTTTTGAGCTTATAGCGACAAGAACCGAATGCACCACCCGGGGTGTAACGGAGGTTGGTGATATCTTCAGGTGATTCTTGGCTGGTGTCTATTAAATCTTCAGTAAGAGCGCCGATAATACCATTTTTGCCAGCGTACACCTTAATGCCATAGTGTCTTGCTGTTTCAATTAATCCGCAAGCAGTGGTATTGATAACTGAGGTTACCCCACCTGATTGTGCATAAAAAGCGCTTTTATTAATTCCCATGCACTCTCCTTAAAACTAAAGAGTATACAGTCATGGTCAGGCTTTACTTATTTTAACTTTCTAATTTTATCGTTCAGCTGGCTTTTTAATCTTGCAGCTTTATTTTTGTGAATAATTCCTTTGGCTGCAACTTTATCAAGCACGGGCGTTGCTTCTTTAAGCGCTTTAGCAGCATCCTCTTTTTTATTCGCAGCTATAGTTGTTTCGACTTTCTTGATGTAGGTACGATATGTTGATTTAAGAGCAACATTGTGTTTGCGTCGATTTTCACTTTGAATCGCTCTTTTTTTTGCAGACTTTATGTTTGCCACAATTGGTTCTCCGAAGGTTTTTTAGTTGTATATTTGCGTAATATGCCTTGAACTTATTAGAGTGTCAATGGGGAACTTGCAACAATCTTTAAATAAAGGCTTAATAAATTGTTTCTATTGCGCTGGGCGAGCATATATGTAGTTAGGAGGAAGAAGAATTTTTTTCCTGATAAGCCCTAGCGGAAATAATGTCTTGGCCAATTTCTGTCCATTGTTCGGTGGTGCCGATGCCGCCAGGATATACGCCAGTTAATCCTTTTAGGCTTACCCTAATAGCAGCTGCTATCCCGAAGTTCCCTATAAAACCCATAGGGTCGTTAGCATCAGTGATCCGATTGGCTATGGTACTAGCGATGCCACCAGCGCTGCTAGTAGCGATGATGCAATATACATAACGAGCTGAATGAAAGCCGGTTTGATCTTTTGCCCAGCCAGAACATTTTATTATGCCGAGTAATGCATGGGTTATGAAAGGTTCAAATAAATTTAATAAATCAGTGTAACTATTGTTAGTTGGTTTTGGAATATTGGCAATGATGGTATCAAAAAATAAATAGGAAAAACCCGCGCTTACTCCCTGTGTTATAAGCCCATTTATAACATTACCACCAAGATACATAAAAATCTTGTCTGCATATGGGTTATATGGCAATCCAACAGATGTTGCAGTTAAGCCAGCTTTAGCTAAGGTATATAAAAGATTACCACCAGCTAAGGTATGTGAATCATTGTTTCCAGGGATGGATTGTAAATTAATCATTTCTTCAAAGCTGTTACTACTAATACTTAAATTCTTATATATAATTATAACATGAACAGGAACTTTGTTTTCATCTGAGTGTTGATCATCCATAATAAATGTTATTAAGCAAAAAGGGCTACCTTCTTTACCACCTACGTTGAAACAATCCGCAAGATTTACTATGTTTCCACTTATTGGATTATTATTTTCATCAACTGGTTTAAAGTCTATTAGTTGGACTGGGGTGTTACTATCAGAGGATACCTCATAAGTGTTATTATATTGATCGACTTTAAACTTACAAAAGCTATTTTTACTATAAATTAGCAGAGTGAGTGCAAATATTGTTTGTATTAATATTAGAATGTTTTTGTTGATTTTCATTTTGGTAGTCTCGCTTTATATACCAAATATAACAAATAAATATTAAATAATTATTATGGAAATATAAAAAATTCAAAATAAACAAGGCAATTGCCAGAAATGGCGAATAAAGACAATAAATTAAGGCGGTAAAGAAGAAATAATTTTGTAACAATGCTGGTTGTTTGAACTTCATAAGGGGATACCTGCGCACGATAGATTTGGCAGAGTGTTTACGGCGATAAATTTTGGGTGTTTCCAAGGCTTTGCTAATATGTCCTAGCTGTTAAAGTGCGCGACTATACTGTGATATTGCAAATATAGTTTTAATGGTTAACAATAAGTTTTTAGAGTTTTCTGCTTATGCTCTCTCTTATTCCGTCCATCGAAGCTACTTCTTGTTGATAATCTCTTAAATTTTCCATATTATGATCTTGTTGTGAGATCTTTTTAAGCATTCTTCCTACCTCATATATTCTTTGCTGTGCTTCAGCAACGGCGCTTTTCATCCCCTTGCTGGCGGCAAAGTCACGTCTGCTTTTGAAAACATAAAGATACTTATATATCCCCTCTATTTCTTCCACACTCAGAGCTTTTTGCTGACCTTGATCGATCCTTTTGAGAATCCTCTCAATTTTAAACATATCCAAAGATTTTACTTTAGACTTCTCCTCGCCCATGATTTGATATTGGGTACCTCCACCTTGTGTTAAAATAGGTATTGTTGAGGACCATGTATCCCATATCTCAGACGACGTAGTTTCCAAAACCTCTGCCTTATTTCCATAAAATGCGGTATCTGTTTTATCTGCTACTTGCGAGCCATAATCAGCAGAATATTCTGTATCAGCATCATCAGCAAATGCTGATATGCCTCGTTCATCTGCAGACCTTACGGGAAGAGCGCTATCATCAGTAATGGCTGGTGTTGGAGAATAAAACTCACCTTGCCTAATTTCGCCGACGGCATAGCCCTTCTTTTGTGCACTATATATTACCTCATGACCACTTAATTTCTTTATCTTAACGGGTTTAGTAAAATCAACCCCATCTAAGGTGGATTGATTAACCTTACTCTTATTATGCTTCATATGGTAATGAACAGCGATTGCTATATTAGCTTGTACCGTTGGTTTATCATATTCACTAAGTAAAAGGCGTAACTCTTTATTTTTTTGAAAAAAGGAGGATTGTGCTTGCAATAGCTTAGCTGCATACTTATCAAATTGCCTGCCATCCAATAGTAATTGTGCAATATATGCTCTCTCATTTGGCTTTATTTTCCTAACAACCCCAGCGCTATCAAGAATAAGCCCACGTTTGAGATTTTCGATTATTATTTTTTTAACGTAATCTAGTTTGATTCTTCCTTTACGATGAGCTACATACAGAGCAATCTCTTCATGCTCCGCATCTCTCCGTGCCGCATCCATCCTTGCTTGCATAGTGTTCCTCCATAAAAACCTAACCTAATAAAAACATCTTGCCTTACCAATAATGCATCTTCCTAAAAAAGTATCTCAGCCTAATGCATTTAACAATGTTGAGGTTATTGAAAATCCTTTTTTCTGTTGTCCATGTGAAATTTACAACTGCGACGGCTACCAGTAGAAACTAATTATACTCTTCTTATAACAATTAACAATATTTCTGAGGGGCGAAATCCAGTGACATAGAGTGGTGTGTGGTCGAAATCCTCTGAACAACAGGCGTTATATCGCAGCTAAGTAGCTGGGTATGGATACTTGACTATTTATCGGACGGGATGAACAGTTTGTAATTTGATTGATTTATTGTTGCTTTACCTTAATACATGAGATATCGTCCAAGTCTATGTTGTTTGGTACTGTTTGTGAGGCAACTTTAGAGTAGTATTCTCAAGTGTTAGGTCAACTTCATAAAACCCTGGCTTTTCTTAGGTTTTAATGACATACTCACGCCGCATAAAAATAACTTATGATAACTAATATACGTAACATCGCTATTATTGCCCACGTTGATCACGGTAAAACTACCTTGGTTGATCAATTGTTGCGCCAATCTGGTACCCTCAAACAGAAACTAGGGATTAGTAATAGTGATGGTTTAATTATGGATTCCAATGAGCTTGAACGGGAGCGGGGGATTACTATTCTTGCAAAAAATACGGCTATTGAGTGGCAAGGTTATAAAATTAATATTGTCGATACCCCAGGACACGCCGATTTTGGTGGTGAGGTTGAGCGGGTGTTATCAATGGTCGATTCGGTATTACTTTTGGTAGATGCGGTTGATGGGCCAATGCCACAGACTCGCTTTGTTACACAAAAGGCATTTGCGAAAGGTCTAAACCCTATTGTTGTGGTTAATAAAATTGACCGACCTAACGCTCGTCCAGATTGGGTAATTGATCAGGTCTTTGATCTTTTTGCTAACTTAAATGCCACTGATCAGCAGTTAGATTTTCCTGTTATTTATACCTCAGCGATCAAGGGTTTTGCCACCTTTGATTGGCAGAAACCGACTTCGGATATGTCGCTATTGTTTCAATTAATTGTTGATAAGGTGCCATCACCCCAGGTTGAGCTTGAGGCACCATTACAAATGCAGATCACTTCTCTAGATTATTCAAGCTACGTTGGGACTATTGGCATTGGTAGAATCAAGCGTGGCAAAATGCAGCGTAATATGGCAGTAACAGTAATTGATCGAGATGGCAGAACACGTTCCAGTAGGATTTTACAGATTTTGGGGTTTCTTGGTTTAAAACGTTACGAAATTGATGAAGCACAGGCAGGAGACATCGTTGCGATTACGGGAGTAGAAGATTTAAAGATTTCTGATACCTTGTGTGACCCCGAGATAGCTCAGGCTTTACCGCCACTGACAATTGATGAACCAACGATTAGTATGATTTTGGAAGTTAATACTTCCCCATTTGCTGGGCGTGAAGGTAAGTTTTTAACTAGTCGTCAACTGCGTGAGCGTCTGTATCGCGAGCTTTTACATAATGTAGCTTTACGAGTTGAAGATACTGATTCGCCAGAGCGATTTAAGGTTTCTGGGCGAGGTGAGTTACACCTGGGTATTTTGATCGAAACTATGCGACGTGAGGGTTATGAGTTAGCAGTTGGCCAACCACAGGTTATTATAAAAGAGATCGATGGTAAACAATGTGAGCCTTATGAGTTTTTGGTAGCTGATGTCGAGTCACAGCATCAAGGGGCAATTATGGAAGCGCTTGGTACAAGAAAAGCTGAGCTAACCAATATGCAATCCGATAGTAGCGGTCGAGTACGTTTGGAATATTTGATTCCTACTAGAGGTTTAATGGGCTTTCAAACCGAATTTATGATGGCGACCTCTGGTAGTGGTATTTTGCATCATATCTTTGATCATTATGGTCCTATAAAACCTGGTGACCTTGCCAAGCGTACTCGTGGTGTATTAGTTGCTAATAGTAAAGGGAAGTCTACGGGTTATGCTTTATTTAACTTACAAGAGCGGGCACAGTTATTAATTGGTCCCCAAACTGAGGTGTATGAGGGCATGATTGTTGGGATTAATTCGCGAATGGAAGATTTAGTGGTAAATCCTACCAAAGAAAAACAGCTAACTAACATGCGTGCTGCTGGTTCTGATGAAAATGTTATTTTAACCCCACCAGTGCAGATGAGTTTAGAGCGAGCGTTAGAGTTTATTGAAGATGATGAATTAGTAGAAATCACCCCGACGCAAATGCGGTTACGTAAAAAAATCTTAAGCTCCGTGGGGCGTAAGAGAAGTGGTCGCTCTGATTCTTAAGTGGTAAAATCAGCTGCTACAAGCCAAAACTTGCATCCTTTAAGATACTTTTTTTGCCTATACATGGTTTTCTTGCCTGTGATAACATGTGTGTCATGAAAAAAAGTCTACTTAAATCCACCTTTGCTTTTTCTTTGATGACGATTATTTCACGAATCACCGGATTACTACGTGAAACGGTTTTTGCTTATTATTTTGGGGCGTCAGCAGGGATGGATGCGTTTTATATTGCTTATCGGATCCCTAATTTTTTACGAAGTTTGTTTGCAGAGGGCGCATTTTCTCAAGCATTTGTTCCCGTGCTATCAGAGTATCGGGAAAAGCAGAGTCACGATGAGGTTAAAGTTTTTCTTAACCATATTGCGGGGTTAATGATTTTAGTATTGTTTTTGCTTACAGTAGTGGCTGTATTAATTACCCCATATTTGGTTTATGTATTTGCCCCAGGTTATATCCACGATCCTGGTCGACTTGATCTTACGGCAGTGATGTTAAGAATTACTTTTCCCTATATTTTGTTTATCTCACTAGCTGCATATGTTAGTGGCATTTTAAATGCTTATGGTAAATTTGGGATTCCTGCTTTTACCCCTAATCTATTAAACTTAGCTTTGGTGGGTGTGGCAATTTTTCTGTCGCCATATTTTGCTGAGCCGGCTAAGGCGCTTGCATGGGGAATTTTTCTGGGCGGGGCAGCACAACTACTATTTCAATTACCATTTTTATCTAAATTAAATCTTATGCCGCGGCCTAGTATTTTGTGGCGTGATCGAGGGGTTGCTCGAGTATTAAAACTAATGTTGCCAGCAATGTTTGGGGTGTCGATAGCCCAGATAAGTTTTTTGGTGGATAATTGGCTTGCGTCATTTTTACAGGTTGGCAGTGTTTCGTGGTTTAACTATTCGAGCAGACTTGCGTTGTTTCCTCTTGGGGTTTTTGGGGTAGCAATTGCCACGGTAGTGTTACCGTATTTATCACGCCAATATGCTGCCAAATCCTTGGAGGAATTTTCTCGGGCGATTGATTGGGCATTGAAGTTTATTTTACTTGTTGCTTTGCCTGCGGTGATTGGTCTTGTCATACTTGCTGGCCCCATTATTGCAACATTATTTCAATTTAAGTCCGGGCGGTTTTCTGAGTTTGATGTCATCATGGTGCGTCGTAGCTTATGGGGGTTTACGTTAGGAATTCCAGCTTTTATGTTGGTAAAAGTGCTTGCCTCTGGTTTTTATTCACGACAAAACATCAAGACTCCAGTAAAGATCGCAGTTATTGCAATGTTAACTAATATAGTGCTTGCGGCAATTTTGGTTTTGCCGTTTAAACATGCAGGACTTGCTCTAGCAACTTCACTCACATCTTCGCTTAACGCTGGTTTGTTATTTTGGAAAATTTTACATGAAAAACATTATCGTCCTGGCAGTGGTTGGCGAGTATTTTGGGCCCGCTTAATTTTTGCCAATGTAATTTTGGCATTATTCTTATGGTTGGTTAGCGCTGATTTGGCTGTATGGTTTAGTTGGGATTTATTTACTCGGATATGGCATTTGGCGGTTTTATGTGGTGGTGCGGTTTTGCTTTATTTTTTGTGCTTGTGGTTAAGCGGTATGAGGTTACGTGAATTCATTTTTACGGAAGTGGGAGAATCTAAAAATAGCTTAAAGAAGGTTTGACGTTTTACTTCTACGTCTTGTAGCACTGCCGTGTATCGTCAGGTGTATTACACCACTTGCCTAAACCATGCGGCACATCCAGAGAAAATCATTTGCATGGCTACGGCAGTAACTATCAGGCCGGTTATCCGAATTATTGGACCGGTGGCATTTAATTTTTCTAAAAAATTGTTAATAGGATGTGACAATAACATAAAGACCAGATTGATTATAATAGCAATGGTAATGCAAATATCAGTTATTGCTATGCCGTGCATCGATGCAAAGGTTATGGCAGCAGTCATTGTTCCGGGGCCAGCAATCAATGGTGCGGCAAGTGGAACAATTGAAATATCGGTTATTTTTTTTGTTTCTTGGTCTTCTTCGAAAAATTTTCCTTCTCTAACTGCGGTTAATCCAATAATGAATAAAATGATGCCACCAGCAACACTTAATGAATACATTTCAACACGGAATACTTTAACCAACAAGAAATCTCCAATGCTGGTTAAAATCAAAAGAATTAGTAAAGATACTAGGGTTGCTTTGATAGATAAGGTAAACAGTTCCCTGCTTGAATAGGGCGGTTTTTTCGAGGACAAAAAAAGTACTTTACTTACAGGGTTAATTAATGCCAAAAAATACAAAGTAGGTTCGATAATTTGTTCTAATAACATACTGTTTTAAATTTAACTTAAAGTGATAATTATGATGCCCTATGCTTGGTGCAAAAGCAAATAATTATATGTGTGTTTTCAAGGGGATAGATTGCTATGATAACTATTGATGCTGTACAATTACAGCTACTAGTGGCATAAGCTATCATATGCAAAAGAAAATGTCTATATTGTATGCGTTCATAACATATAAGAAATATCATGTTAAAAGGGGGGGCATTTTGTTTTGTTTCATATCGGAGTTTTGATTTTGATGGCGATAATTTTTGTTTATATCAGCTTTAAAAGATTTCGTACCACTTTACATTAAACACTAATATGCATTTGATTCGTGGTTTACATAATTTAAAGAACGATAGTTTTAGTGGTTCGGTAGTTACTATTGGTAATTACGATGGGGTTCACCTTGGTCATCAGAAAATTATCAGTTTGTTAAAGAAAAAATCTCGGGAATTAGGATTATCCTCAGTGGTGGTGATTTTTGAACCACAACCAGAAGAATTTTTTACCGGTGATAAGTCGCAGCGTTTAACTAGTATGAGGGAGAAATTAGTTTTACTAGGAAGACAGGGGGTCGATAAAGTTTTATTGTTGCCATTTAATGCTCATATGGCTGCGATTAAGGCCGAGGATTTTGTTAATAAAATATTGGTGGCGGCATTAAAAGTTCGTTACTTAGTGGTAGGCGATGATTTTGTTTTTGGTCATGGGCGCCATGGTAACTTTCGTTTATTAGAGAGCTTGGCGATGGCTGGTAATTTCCAAGTTATCCAGCTGCCTTCGTTTAAGAGTAGTGGGATGCGTGTTAGTAGTTCTTTAATTCGGTGCGCCCTGGCCGTCGGCGATTTTGCTTTGGCGGCTAAATTCTTAGGTAGGGCCTATGCTTTGAGTGGGAGAGTAATACATGGTGCCCAATTAGGGCGTAGTATTGGTTTTCCTACGGCTAATATTTATTTACGCTCACGCGAACTACCATTTATTGGTGTTTATCTGGTTAAAGTACATAATTTAGGACCAACACCTTTATTTGGTTTAGTTAATATTGGGTTACGCCCCACAGTTTCTGGCAAACAAAAATCATTTGAGGTGTTTATTTTGGATTTTAGTGCTGATATTTATCAGAAACGTATTACGATTGAATTCATAAGAAAAATTAGAGAAGAAATTAAGTTTAACTCGATGGCTGAATTGCAGGCACAAATTAGCCAAGATTTAGTGATAGCTAAGGGTTTAATTTGAGGGTTCTCTGCTGTAAAATTTTAAAGTTGAACTTTACATTTGTACGAAAAATGGCATAAGCTTTGTTTATGCCAATCTAAAAGTAACGACAAACATATAAATTAACCAAGTTGAGAATGCTATGACTGATTATGTTGTAAATCTTCCCAAAACCAATTTTCCCATGAAAGCAGACTTACCAAGGCGAGAGCCTAAGCTGCTGGAGTTTTGGGAGAAAATCAATATATATCAAAAATTTGCTAATCCAGATAATGCACGGGGCAAATTTATTTTGCACGATGGCCCGCCTTATGCTAATGGGGAAATTCATCTTGGTCATGCCTTTAACAAGGCACTGAAAGACATGATTAATAAAGCTAAGTTACTTGAAGGGTATAGCGTACCTTATGTGCCGGGATGGGATTGTCATGGTTTACCCATCGAACTTAATGTTGAAAAAAAAATTGGTAAAGGTGGAGTAAAGGTTCCGGTTGCCAAGTTTATTGATGAGTGTCGTAAATATGCTGCTAGCCAAATTCAAGGACAAATGAAGGCTTTTAAACGTCTTGGAGTTATTGGTGATTGGGAGCATCACTATAGCACTATGAGCTTTAAGTATGAGGCGAATATTATTAGAGCTTTAGGTAAGGTTTTTGCAGAAGGATATTTGCTTCGTGGCTATAAGCCAGTACACTGGTGTATTGCTTGTGGCTCAGCTTTGGCTGAAGCGGAAGTTGAGTATAAAGATAAAAGCTCACCCGCAATTGATGTTAAATTTTATGTTGCGACCCCAGAAAAGCTTGGGGTAAAAAGTGCTGTTATCCCCATTTGGACAACCACCCCATGGACTTTGCCTGCAAATGAAGCTGTGGCAATACATCCAAAGTTAAAATATGCGTTAGTAAACTGTGCTACTTTAGGAGAACATTTTCTGATTTTAGAAGAATTGTTAGCAGCAGTAATGCAGCGTTATGGTGAGTGCAGCTATAAGATTGAGAAATTATTTAGAGGCGAAGAGCTGCAAGGGTTACAGCTAAAACATCCATTTTTGGCTGATAAATTAGTACCAGTAATTCTTGGTGATCATGTTACAGTTGATGTAGGTACTGGTGCGGTACATACTGCTCCAGCTCATGGCCAGGAAGATTATGCTATAGGGATACATTACAAATTACCGATCAATAATCCGGTGGGTCCTCATGGTAAGTTTTTAAACTCGACGCAATTTTTTGCCGGTTTAGATGTATTTGCAGCTAATCCGCAAATTATAGAACTCTTAAAAGAGAGGGGTAATTTAATCCACGCAGAAACTTTGCAACATAGTTATCCTCATTGTTGGCGACACAAAACCCCTTTAATTTTTCGTGCCACCAAGCAGTGGTTTATTGGGATGGATCATGCCGTTTCTGGTAAGAAAAGCTTACGTGCTCTTGCTGAAGAGACAATAGCAAAAGTAGAGTGGTTGCCACCCCAGGGTGAAAATAGTATTAAGAGTATGGTAAGTGGGCGGCCTGATTGGTGTATCTCGCGACAACGTTTTTGGGGTTTGCCCATCACTTTCTTTGTGCATAAAGAAACTGGGCAGGTTCATCCACAGATGCTCTTTTTAATTAATGAGATCATCGCTCCTAATATTGAGAAAGAGGGGCTTACCTATTGGCATGATCTTGATCCGGTTAGTTTTTTGCAAGAGCATGCTAAGGATAATGATCCTGAGCAATACGAAAAAGTTACGGATAGTCTTGATGTTTGGTTTAATTCTGGAGTTAGTCATTATAGCGTGTTGAAAGCGCGGCCAGAACTACAGTTTCCTGCCGATCTTTATGTTGAGGGGAGTGATCAATATCGTGGTTGGTTCCAATCTTCATTGTTAACTTCTTTGGCCTTGACTGGGGAAGCACCGTATAAAACCGTGATAACTCACGGTTTTTGTGTGGATGCCAAAGGTCATAAAATGTCAAAGTCACTTGGGAATGTAGTTGATCCCAAGCACATAGTTGATAAATCTGGTGCAGATATTTTACGCTTATGGGTGGCAGCTACTTACTTACATGACGATCTTGCTGCCAGTGATGAAATTTTTGCTCGGGTTATTGATGGCTATCGTAACATTCGTAATACTGCTAGATTCTTACTTGGGAATTTGTTTGATTTTGATCTTAAGCGTGATTTGGTTTTGCCAGGGGAAATGTTGGCTTTAGACCGTTTTGCTGTGGGACAGGTGCTCGCTTTCGCCAAAAATGCTCGCAATCATTATAACTCATATCAATTTTATACGGCATGTAGTGGTTTACAAAAGCTATTGATTGGAGATATTAGTGGTTTTTATTTTAGCATTATTAAAGATCGTCTTTACACGATGGCACCTAAGAGTCATGGTAGGCGTTCAGCTCAAACCGCTCTTTTCCATATTTTACAAGTTTTAGTCCGGCTAATTGCACCAGTTTTAAGTTTTACGGCGGAAGAGATTTGGCAAGAGATGCGCACGGCTATTTTAGGTAGTGCTGATCACGAATCGGTATTTATGGCGCGTTGGGATGAGGTCGTCGAGGAAGAAGATTTTAATTTGTCACAAGACGTGATTAGTTTAAATAATTGGGTTTATATCCAAACCATTAGGACCGAGGTGAATAAAGAGTTAGAAAAGTTACGTGCCAGTGGTGTTATTGGTTCGAGTCTTGAAGCTAGTGTTTGTTTATATGCCGACGATAGGACGTTACCAGTATTAGCAAAACTAAAAGATGATTTACGTTTTATTTTAATAACTTCAGAGGCAAGTGTTAGTGATCTTTCTCAAGCAACTGCTAATGCTATTGCGACGGGAATTTCCGGTTTAAAGTTGGTGGCTTTACCGTCAGCGCATAAAAAATGCAGCCGTTGTTGGCATTATCGTGAAGATGTTGGGGGCAATAAAGAACATCCAGGATTGTGTTCGCGGTGTGTCGATAATTTGTTTGGTGATGGTGAAAAGCGTTATTTTTGCTAGTTTAAGGGTCTAGTATCTTATAGATACAAATCTAGCAGTTTGAAGTAATGGCGGTATATGTCGCGCTTACTTTTCATTGGTCCAATGTAACTTTTCAAACACATAAAATATAATACTTAGAATTAATCCTGCTGAGGTAGCTAGGGCTACACCTTTTAGTTGAATTGATCCCAGATAAAGTGACGCTCCACTAATTCCGAGAATAAAAACCACGGAGCTTAAGACTAAGTTTACGGTTTTACCATAGTCTACCTTTTCTTCGACGACATAACGGATACCAGCGACAGCAATTACGCCGAATAAATACAGACTAACGCCCCCCATAACTGCGGTTGGAATCGATTGAATTAGGGCAGTTATTTTGCCAATGAAAGCGATAATTATAGAAAGAATTGCGGCGCCGCCAATTACATATACACTATAAATGCGAGTGATAGCCATGACGCTTATGTTTTCGCCATAGGTAGTATTTGGTACTGAGCCAAACAGCCCAGCAATCATGGTAAAAATACCATTACCTAAAATTGAGCGATGTAGCCCAGGGTCTTTAGTTAAATCTTTCCCTATAATATGTTGCGTTAATATAAAGTGTCCAATATGTTCTGAGGTTATGACAAATACTGCTGGTAAAATAGTAACGATAGCATCAAGATTAAACTTCGGGGCTGAGAAATTTGGTACGGTAAGATAAGCAGCTTCTGCTATTTTATTAAAATCAACCAGGCCTAATATTAACGCTGTAACATAACCGACAATGATCGCAATTAATACTGGAATTACTGCGGCAAATCCTCGGAATAAAATCGACCCCATTACGGCTACACAGAAAGTAAACATTGAGACTACTACGGTATTTATTTGGTAGGTTTCGTTTGCCGAGACTATTCCTGCCATTTCGGCTGCAGTACCAGCCAGACCTAAACCAATAAGAGCGATAATTGGTCCGATTACTGCTGGTGGCAAGACTATTTTTAACCAATTACTACCAAAAAATTTTATAATTAAGGAGATAATGGTTAGAGCAAATCCTGCAGCGATAAAACCACCTAAGGCCAGCGGGTAGTTGGCAGTCCACAACGTTTTATCAGGACCAAGGATCATTAATACCGGGGGAATAAAAGCAAAACTAGAACCCAAAAATGCTGGAACTTTTCCTTTACAAATTAATAAATATCCCAGAGTACCAATACCGTTCATCAATAATACTATAGCAGGATTAATCCCAAAAATAGTTGGGACTAAAACTGAAGCACCAAACATGGCAAATAAATGTTGGATACTTAAAGGCAGGCTTATTAAAAAAGAAACTTTTTCATCCACTTGAATAATGCGGCGGCTCATGTTATCTCCAAGAAGGTTAAGAAAAGCTACATATAACAGTTTCGCGCGTAGATTGAAACAAGATGTTAAAAAAGTAGCCAATACTACAAAATGTTCCTCGCCATCACGATAAACGTAGCTAATTTTTGCACAAAATTATTGCTAATTGATTAAAAATATTAAAAAGTCCCCCTTTTTAGATCTGCCAAATGGGATACGATTGTCATATGATAAGATCGCACTGGCAGGTAGAGAATTGTTTTTATTGGAGTTTAGAGGTTGCTTTTAGGGCGGATGGCAGTCGTCTTCATGATGAAAATGTGGCTCTCAATATGTCATGGCTGCGTAAATTTATTCTTGATTTATTGAAAAATGAAAAATCTTTTAAAAGAGCGAGCATCAGAAGGAAATAGCTTAAGGTTTGGGTAGATCCAGCTTATTTGGTTGAGGTATTGGAGCAAAATTAGAGGCGCTTACCGTGCCTTGCAATGATAAATTCTGTATTTTAGAGAACAAGTGATATATATTTATAAAGCAGAAGATAATTAGCTATAATGTTAATAAAAAATACTTAGCAGAATAAATAAGATCGTCGAATTTAATACTTAAGGTGGTTTAAATGTTTCGTCCATTGGCATTTTACATAGGGTACCGTTATACCCGCGCAAAAAAACGTAATCACTTCGTTTCTTTTGTTGCTTTAGCTTCGATCCTGGGTATTGCTTTAGGTATTACGGTTTTAATTACCGTGCTTTCGGTTATGAATGGATTTGATTACGAGATTCGTGAGAAAGTTTTTAGTGTGGCTCGCCAAATAACAGTTTCAGGGGAAGATGGGGGTATCGGTAATTGGCGTGAACTTGATAAAGAGCTGGTAAAAAATAAAGAAGTAATAGCGGCCTCTCCTTTCATTGTAGGACAAGGAATGCTAACTAAAAATGGTAGTGTGCAGGGGGTAGAGGTTATTGGTATTGTGCCAACTCGAGAAGAAAAAATTTCGTTGATACCTGGTAGTGTAGAAGATGGTTCAATGTTCGCTTTAAAAGCTGGTGAATTTGGGATGGTTCTTGGTAAAGTAGCTGCAAGAAATTTAGGGGTGGAGGTTGGAGATAAGATTATTTTAGTAACACCCCAAGCCGTTGTAACCCCAGCTGGAGTTGAGCCTCGTTTCAAGAAATTTACGGTTGTCGGGATCTTTCATGTCGGTGATGGTTTTGGCTATGATGCGGCGACGGCTTTTATTAATATTTACGACGCCCAAAATTTATTTGGCTTAAAAGGTAAAGTTAGTGGATTTTATCTGAAAATTAAGGATCTTTACCGCGCTCCAATTGTTGGCGCTAAGCTTAACGAAGAACTTCACGGCGATTATTTTGTTACTGATTGGACTTATAAATATGGTCCATATTTTAAAGCGATTAAGATGGAAAAAACCATGATGTTTATTGTGCTGCTATTCATTATTGCTGTCGCTACTTTTAATTTGGTTTCTAGTTTGGTAATGACGGTGACTGATAAGCAGTCGGATATTGCAATTTTGCGTACTTTAGGAGCAACCCCGAGGACGATTATGAGTATTTTCATTGTACAAGGTGGTATTATTGGTTTATTTGGTACTTTACTTGGGGTAACTGGCGGTGTTTTATTGGCATTAAACGCTCCGTATTTAGTAAAACTATTAGAGGAGATTTTTCATACTAGTTTTATTTCTGGTGCGATCTATTATATTGATTATTTGCCATCAAGATTAGAATTTTTTTACGTGTGGTTTGTGGGGTTAATTGCTTTAGCTATGAGTTTACTCGCAACGATTTATCCGGCGTGGAAGGCAGCTAAAGTTGGGCCAGCCCAGGCTTTGAGGTACGACTAAAATGTTTATGCATACCGGAAATTTAAATTCAGTTATAGAAGCTTCTGCTATCACCAAGATTTTTGCTGAAGGGAAGTTTCGTGTGGAGGTGTTGAGTGGTATTGACCTAGAGGTAAAGTCTGGAGAGATGCTGGCGATTGTCGGACCATCAGGCTCTGGTAAGAGTACACTTTTACATATCTTAGGCGGTTTAGATACACCTACCTCAGGTCGCGTAGCAATCGATGGTGTTAACGTTTATGAGCTTTCTGAAAAGAAAAAGGGGGAGCTGCGTAATAAATATTTGGGATTTGTTTATCAATTTCACCACTTGTTACCAGAATTTTCTGCCCTAGAAAATGTGGCAATGCCCCTTTTAATTGGGGGTACTAAACCAGCAGAAGCTGCGGCGAAAGCACTTGATATGTTAATGGCGGTTGGTTTAAGCAAGCGCGGGGACCATCGGATTGGTGAGTTGTCTGGTGGTGAAAGGCAGCGAGTAGCAATCGCGCGAGCTTTGGTTACCAATCCGCGGTGTGTTTTAGCCGATGAACCGACAGGTAATTTAGATCATAAAACCGCTCGGCAGATTTATGATCTGATTTTTGAGCTTAAACAGGAGTTTGCGACGGCATTTGTCATTGTAACTCATGACCTTGCTATTGCGCGGAAAATGGAGAGAGTATTGACATTAGAAGATGGTAGGTTTGTACTATGAATGCAACATCCTCACTAGCTGAAAAAATACTATTAGAACCTACTGGATTAACCGAACAACAATTGCAACAAGTTTTGGTTAAGACCTTAGGGGCAGGTATCGACAACTCCGATATTTATCTACAATATGCCCAAGCTGAGTCGTGGGAAATTGAAGAGGGAATTATTAAAAAAGGAAGTTTTAGTATTGATCAGGGTGTGGGAATTAGAGCCATTAGTGGTGAAAAGGTTGGTTTTGCTTATGCTGATGATTTGACGTTGCCAGTTATGGTAGAGGCAGCACTGTCTGCGCGCAATATTGCGAAGAGTGGCAATAATGGCAATATTTGTGCCCGTCTAAAGAATAATGAAAAGAAACTTTTATATCCAGTGTTAAATCCCATTAATACCTTGAGTGAAGAGGAAAAAATTGCTTTGTTAAAAGAGGTTGATGCGGTTGCGCGTAAATGTGACAAGCGAGTAATTCAAGTAAATGCAAGTTTAGCTGGATCATATAAAGTTATTTTGGTTGTCGGTAGCGACGGTACTTGGGCGACAGATATACGGCCCTTGATACATATGAATGTCTCAGTTTTGGTCGAGGAGCATGGACGCAAGGAATATGGTAATTGCGGTGGCGGACGAAGATTAGGTTATGAACTCTTTTTACAAGATAAGTTAGGAAAGCAATACGCTGAGGAAGCGGTACGGGTGGCATTAGTTAACCTTAGGGCGGCTCCTGCGCCTGCTGGTATGATGCCAGTGGTACTTGGTCCTGGTTGGCCAGCGGTTATGTTGCATGAAGCGGTTGGTCATGGATTAGAAGCAGACTTCAACTTCAAAGGATATTCGGTTTACTCTGGAAAGATTGGTGAAAAAGTTGCGTCCTCTCAAGTATCGATAGTGGATCAAGGTAATATGGTAGGTGAGCGTCGAGGTTCGCTCAACATTGATGATGAAGGTACGCCAACGCAATCTACGCTTTTAATTGACAAAGGTATTTTGCGTAGCTACATGTATGATAAACTAAATGCTCGTTTGCTGAAGACTAAATCTACAGGTAATGGGAGGCGTTCTTCTTATTCTGAGATGCCAATACCTCGAATGACTAACACTTTTATGCTTGCAGGGGAGTATGATCCTCAGGAAATTTTGTCTTCTGTTGACCAAGGGATTTACGCAGCTAATTTTAGTGGCGGACAAGTCGATATAACGTCTGGGGAGTTTGTATTCTCCACAAGTGAAGCATATTTGATTGAGAAGGGAAAGATTACCAGCCCCATTAAAGGAGCGACTTTAATTGGGAATGGCCCGGCAATATTAAATAAAATCACGATGGTAGGAAACGATCTAGAGTTTGATCGAGGGATAGGCGTATGTGGTAAAAACGGGCAAAATGTCCCGGTTGGGATTGGCCAGCCTACAGTAAAAATATCTGAGATAACGGTAGGGGGTACAAAAGTTTAGAGTTAAAGTGGCGCGCCAACCATTTGATTATTAAAAGGTATTATTTTTTTATGGTAATTAGATGTGAGGTGTTTAGCAGTTATGTTGTGGATGAGCTTATATTTTAGCCGTAAAGAATGGCTAAAGGACTTAAGAGATATAAGTCAAAAACCTTGACCATAGCTATTTCCGTTGGTATAAAGTCATGGTTTTTGGTGGTCATGTTAGGGCTTAAAAATTTATTTGCCAGCTTTAAATGGCCAGAATGAATAATGAGCAACTTTCAGAGGAAATATGAACAAAACAGATTTGGTTGAAGTTATTGCAAAAAATGCCGAGCTCTCTAAGGCAGCTGCGGGCCGTGTTTTAGATGTAGTTATCGATGCAATTACTGATTCACTCGGCAAAGGTAAGCAAGTTGCATTAGTTGGTTTTGGTACTTTTGTAGTTAGCAAGCGTAAACAGCGCACTGGCCGCAATCCTCAGACTGGAGAGAATATTACAATTCCAGCCGCGAAAGTTCCTCGTTTTAGAGCAGGAAAATATCTGAAAGATAAGGTAAACAAGTAAAAGGTTTTTAGAATTTGATGGGATAAGCCTTGGATTTTTTTACCGAGGCTTGGTTTTATTGATGTTTGGTTTAGTGCTTAGCTCAGTTGGGCGTGGTTGGTTTTGTAGAAAGCAAGCAAGTGTAGCTTTCTGACGCCTAGCGACAAAATATGGATTTTTAGCTTGATACAGAGCGCCACGGACGGTTACTGAGAGCTAAGATTTTTGAGTTAAAAGATGTTTGGTTTGGGTGCTTAGCTCAGTTGGTAGAGCATCGCCTTTACACGGCGGGGGTCGGGGGTTCGAACCCCTCAGCACCCACCATTGGAGCGGTAGTTCAGCTGGTTAGAACGCCTGCCTGTCACGTAGGAGGTCGCGGGTTCGATCCCCGTCCGCTCCGCCATATCAAATGAGGACTCTATAATGTTGCAACGTATGCACGATAAAATACAGGGGGTAGTTGCTTGGATATTTGCTGTAGTTATCGCCTTAATTTTTTCCCTTTGGGGAGTGCAAAATTATTTACAGGGTGGTACCTCGCAAGCGGTAGCTAAGGTCAATGGAAAAAAAATAACTGACGCAGAGTTTCATTTAGCCTATGAACAAGCTAAACATTCTGAAATGTTGCGATTTGGGCCCAATTTTTCTTTTGATCAAAAAATGCAAGCTGAGCTTAAGCAGGAGGTTTTGGAGCATTTAATTCATCAGGAGGTTATTGCTCAGGCTGAAAAGAAAATGGGCTTAGAGGTTAGTAGTAAACAATTATTAGCGATGGTTACTGCCCAGCCAATTTTTCAGGTTCAAGGTCGTTTTTCTCCCAGTCGTTTTCAGCAGTTAGTGCGTCAGATATTTCCATCAGAACAAGCTTTTTTTAGCAATATGGCAAGTGTAATTGTCCGTACCCAATTAGAGAAAGGGATTAAGAATACGGCTTTTGTTTTACCTGATGAAATCGAGTTTGTAAAAAAGATCAATCGACAAAGACGAGATTTTGGCTATGTTTCGATTCCGGTAGAACGTTTTATAGGGATGGTATCAGTTGACCCTATAGCTATTCAGAAATATTACGATGAGCATCATAGCGAATTTTTATTGCCGGAAAAAATCAGTATCCAATATATAGAGTTATCTTCTGCTGACTTAAATAAAACTATAGCTACTCCTGAACAGTTAAAACATTATTATCACAGCCACATTGATTCTTTCTCTACGCCGAAAAAATGGCAAATCTTAAAGGTGTTATTACCGCTAACAACAACTGATGATAAAGCTGTCGCTGTTGCTAAAAAGAAGCTGGGGGAGATAGCTCATCAATTACAGGATAAATCAACCTTAACTGATGTTGGTCGGGGTATACATACCACTACTTCCTGGGTAACTCGTAATGATGTGCCACAAGGTCTAGCAGCGGAGCTAGATAGGTTAGATGTGGGTAAGGTATCAGCGCCGTTTCGCACGAAAGAGGGTTATAATTTAGTAAAAATTTTAGCAAAACAAGAATCAAAAATTATGCCCTACGCAGATATTACAGCAAAGGTTAAAGCAGCATATGAGCATCAACAGTTGGTTCAGGCATTTTCTGAGGCTAGTGATAAGTTAGCCGATTTAGTTTATACCAATTCTGATAGTTTAGAGCCCGCTGCTCGGGAGCTTGGAATTAAGGTTAAAGAGACAGGTTTGGTTACGAAAGCTGGCAGTAAAGAGGGAATCTTAGCTAATAATAAAGTAGCTACTGCTGCGTTTAGCGATGCAGTTTTAAAGCAGCGCTATAACAGTAATTTAATCGAGATAGCTACAGGTAAGATGGTGGTTCTACGAATTAAAGATTATATACCAGAAAAAATATTGCCACTTGAACAAGTAAAAAATTCTATTGAAGAAAAGTTGCGGCGAGAGGAAGCGGATAAGCAAGCTTCTAAACTTGCTGATGAAGTGCTTAAGGCGATAAATGACAATAAAACTGATATGGAAGTTGCTCGTCAGTATAATTTAGTGTGGCGCAAGCTATCTGGTACGAAATATGGGGAGGTTGGTGGTAACGCTCGTTTAGTAGAGTCGGTATTTAGTTTAGCTAAACCTAGTGCGCAAAAGATTTCAGCAAGTAAAGTTGATTTAGAAAAAGGTTATGCTGTGGTTCGTTTGGATAGGGTATATGATGAGGTTGGCTCTAGTATTAATACTGAACTAGGCAATACTATTAAATTTTTACCAGAAAAATTTGGTCATTATGAATATCAGACCTTAATTGATACTTTTATGAGTCAAGCCAAAATTGAAGTTATCAATAAAACTGAAGGTGAGCATATCAGTGAATAAACTATATTCTAAGTCAGGGGATGACGGTTTTACTAATCTTATTAGTGGTAAACGGGTTAAAAAAATATCCGAGCTTGTTGAACTTTGTGGCAACCTTGAGGAGCTAAATGTTTTTTTGGGGTATGTTGCTGAATCTTTATACTCTAATCCAGAATTAGTTGTACAGTTGAAGCAGGTGTATCGTATCCAGAAAGAGCTGTTTGAAATTATCTTCAACTTAACGTCTGAAAAAAAGTTTGTCATTAATCCTCATAGCATTTGTGACTTAGAGTATGAGATAAATGCTATGAGTGAGCGTTTGCCAGTTTTACAGTCCATGATATTGCCTGGTGGTGGCGAAATAGCTTCTCGTATCTACTTAGCGTGGGCTGTTTGTCGACGTGCCGAAAGATCGGCGTTTAGATTATTTACTACTAATGATAATGCTGAAACAGTTGGTATCTATCTTAATCGTTTGAGTGAGTGGCTGTATGTTGCCGCAAGAACTATGGCGGTGGCAGCTGGTGTGGAAGAGACGACAGTCTCGCATCTTAAGGTGTGACAGACTTTTTGTATATTGGTTTCTGCATATGCTCTTTGCATTATGACGAAATCTTTTGTCATGTAAAAGCCCAATGAATATACAACCATAGCCAATAGAGCCGGTAGGTTATAGCTTCATTGCCTAAGTGGTTTGCGTAAATATATCAATTCCTGGAAAGCAAACTGTATTTAAGCCAGCATCGACATGTAGAATCTCGCCAGTGATTCCTGAGGCCAAATCAGAACACAAAAATGCGGCAACGTTTCCCACCTCTTCTTGCGTTACATTACGGTGTAATGGCGATACTTTTTCACCGTAAGTTAGCATTCTACGGAAGTTTTTTATACCTGATGAAGCTAGAGTTCTAATGGCGCCAGCAGAGATTGCATTTACTCTGATATTGTCATGACCAAGGCTATTAGCTAAATAACGAACATTAGCTTCTAGGCTGGCTTTTGCTAGCCCCATAACATTGTAGTTTAGCAGAGCTTTCTCTGCGCCAATATGGCTTACGGTAAGTAAGGAACCATGGTGGTTGGTCATCATGGGGCGCGCAGCTTTTGCGACGGCGGCAAAACTATAGCTACTAATATCATGGGCAATTTTAAAACCTTCGCGAGTCACGCATTCTACGTAATTACCCTCAAGTTGCTCGTTAGGAGCAAACGCTACCGAGTGTACTAATATATCCAGCTTATCCCAATAGTTTTTTAAATTATTAAATAGTTCATTAATTTGATCATCTTGCGACAAGTCGCATGGGAAAATAAGTTTTGAGTTTACCTCTTCGGCGATTTTTTCTACGCGGTCTTTGAATTTTTCATTTTGATAAGTAAGTGCAATTTCTGCTCCTTCACGGTGCATACATTTGGCAATGCCATATGCAATAGAATGGTTGTTGAGTGCCCCGAATATCAATGCTTTTTTATTTTGTAATAAGCTCATACTGTTCTCGACTAAGTTGCTAGAATCTTAAAATATTAAAGTGAAACATTATCAAAGCAGGATTAAAAAATCCAGGATGATTTTTGATGCCATATGAATTCTTATAATACCTTGATTAATAATGAATTAGTTAGAAAAAATATTTATGTGCAATGACGAGACTACGACTCTATCTCCTTTATACATGGTTTTTTGTCCATTTTTTATTAACTAGATGAAGCGAGGCAACAAATTTTAATAGTCCACGGATATAAACTATATATAAAATGTTGTGTAGTTAGCATTTTTTACTATAGGTCTTGATATTGATGTTAATTGGTCTAAACTAATGTTTTGTTATTAATATTTAACTTGAACTGTAACTATTTGCATGGCCATTGCGATGTCACGCTATAGGCGCGGCGAGCCAGTGTTGTCAAACTTTCTGGGTTGTTTTATCGCTGAAGTTTGTGGTCGTTTTTCGGCAATGTTAGGGCAAGGGGTTACTTTGAAATTATACTTATATAGGAGGTTCGAATGCGCAATAAACTGCTTATTGTTTCAGTAGTGGCAATGCTTGGATTGGTTGGTTGTAATAAAGAGGAGGAAGCAGCTGCTATTTCTCCAGGAGTCGAGAAAGCACAATCGGGTGTAACCGAGGCAACAACACCAGCTTCAGTACCAGTAGCTACAGAAGCTCAGGTTCCAACTAATGTCGAAACAAATACAATGCCTACAGCTTCAGTCCCAAGTTCAGTGGCACCACAAGCTGTGATTACTGATAATACCAAGGTCGTACCAGTAGCTTCTCCAGCGACTCAGGCAAGTACTCAATTACCAGAGCCAGCAAATGTTGTACCTCAAAATAAGTTAGATGCAACCAGCCAAACTGTGGTTTACGGTGTTGGCGATGGCCAAGGTCAAGCTCAGCCCACTTTAACATCCGATGTAATATCGGCTTCAAGTCCAGCCTCAATTCCCGTGGCTGCTGATCAAAAAGTAGCAGCAAAAGTTACTGCTGCGGTAGCAAGCCCAGTGGAGGTTGTGGATACTACGAAGATCAAGGAATCTGTTACTACCGTAGTTAATCAGGTTCCTGAAGTAAAAACTGTTTCTGGTGTAAATACAGCGAATGGAGTGAATATTAATGCTGCTCCAAGTGCTGACAGCATCCCAGTGGCAGCGGCTCCACATGGTAGTGACTCTGCTGTTTTATCACCACATGGAAAATAATATTTAATTAGTTTCACTTTAAGCACGCCTGGTTTTAAAAACCAGGCGTGCTTTTTTTAGAAAAGACTTATTTTGTATGATTTTATTTAAGCGATTATCGCTGTTTTTAATTTATCTTTTACTGGTTGGTTGTGCTGCCAATATTCCAGAAAAACTCGGGATTAGTGATCTTGAGTGGGAAAGTTATAGTCCAAGTAAGCAAAAAGCGTTACTTGCTAACTATGAAAGACTGCTACATGAGTGGGAAAAATCAAAGATCGAGCCAGAAGAAAAAAAAGTGCGTAGCGGTTCTTTTTTGATGGTTAGTATTTATGATGGTCAAGTTATGTTTCCGCCAACCTTTCTTAATTGGCAAGGGTACCAGCGGGTACATTTTAACGTTTTTAAAGATGAGTGCAGTAATGTTGAGATAAAATCTTTGGCGACAAGTGAAGTAAAAACCCAATTAAGCGTTTGTTTTCGAAATAACACCTTATACTTAGATTCTAGTCGTTTTGATCCTGCGAAGAAAGATGGCACGGCTACTATTCATTACTCGCCCCTATGGTTACATGGCTTTGCTTATAAAGAGATTAATAGCAGCGGTTATGCTAAATTAAACAATGTTACAGTAGAGGTGATGCAGAAGGAGATGATAAAAAAATAATTTTTATCAACACGGTGATAAAAATTATGCCATCATGCTAGTGTTTTAGCAGTATGATGGGCTTTTTCTGTAATTACTTGTGTATTTTTTGTGACACGCTAAGTAAGCGTGACATAGATTTGTGTGCCACCTGTGAAGATGGTCTGCCGGTTTTAAAAAACTATTGTGTAAGATGTGCTGAACCGCTACCCAAAGGGCAAGATACTTGCGGATTTTGTTTAAATATCTCACCTGCAATTATAAAAACCATAGCTCTTTTTAGTTATCAACCACCAATCAACCGATTACTTACCAATATTAAATTTGGCAATAATCTAATTGGGGCAAGAGTTTTGGGGGAGCTATTAGCTAATCGTTTGGTTGTCGAGTATAAAAATAAAACTATGCCAGAGGTAATTATCCCGGTACCGCTTCACCCTGATCGTTTACATGAGCGTGGCTATAATCAGGCGTTAGAGTTGGTAAAGCCAGCGGCAAAAAGGCTGCAGATACCAATCGATAGGTTTATGGTTAAAAGAGTAAAAAATACGTTAGCGCAAGCGATGCTGTCTGCCAAAGAGCGTACTCAAAACATTAAGCAGGCGTTTTATGTCTCACCAGAGCTTCGTTATCAATATGTAGCGGTAGTAGATGATGTTATTACTACTGGCAATACTGTTAATGAACTATGTAATTCACTAGTGAATAATGGAGTTAAGCGAATAGATGTTTGGTGCTTTGCTAGGAGCTCGTTTAAATAAGTTACAAACAGTGAATGAAGTCCTAGGTAATAAATTGTCTCATTGATTTTATTGGCGTCCCCGACGGGAGTCGAACCCGTGTTACTGCCGTGAAAGGGCAATGTCCTAGGCCTCTAGACGACGGGGACACATTAATTGTACAACAGCACCATAATTAAGTTTTTTAGACAGCAATTACAGTGGTGGAGCTAAGCGGGATCGAACCGCTGACCCCTTGCATGCCATGCAAGTGCTCTCCCAGCTGAGCTATAGCCCCACGATCTTTATTTATCTTTTATAAAGAAAAGCAGATTCTAATTAACTTAGAGGAATGTTGCAAGTCAAAAAAAAACATTTTTGAGGTTGGCTTGATAATTGACCGAATATGTTACTTGATTCTTTTCTAAATCATTCTTGGTTGCTAATTTTGCATCTATAATTTCTGCCAAAACTCCTGCTTTTGGGCGTATTGTAAGATCACATGCCGCAGTGTGTGTCATAAACTCTACCACTGGTTTCTAATTATACTGCTTGGCTGAGTTAACATAGTGTACGGTAATTTTATTTAAGATTTGTCTGAGTCCGACAAGAAGGCCGTGGAGAGGCCGATGGATGCAGGTTTCGTCGGAGTGGGTTTAGCATGTCAGAGTGGTTGGCGCTATTACGAATTTTTTGGTTAATTTTTTTAAAAAAATGTATAATCTAATGATTTTTATAAAAACTTAAAAGGCGGACATTATTATGGCAATTGAAAGAACGTTATCAATTATAAAACCAGATGCAGTAGCAAAAAATGTTATTGGAGAGATTATAAGCCGTTTTGAGAAAAATGGCCTAAAAATTGTGGCAGCTAAAATGTTACATTTAACTCATACCCAAGCTGAGAGCTTTTATGAGGTTCATAAAGCAAGACCATTTTATCCAGCATTAGTTAATTTTATGAGTTCTGGCCCTGTGCTTGTTCAGGTTTTAGAAGGAGAAGATGCTATTTTGAAAAATCGCCGCATTATGGGGGCAACCGACCCAAAGCAGGCAGAGGTCGGGACGATTAGAGCCGATTTTGCTACTTCAATTGACCTCAATGCGGTTCACGGTTCTGATGCAGAAGAAACCGCGCGCCAAGAGATCACCTTCTTTTTTAAACCAGAAGAAATCTATTCGCGTTGAAAAATCCTCTTCGTATGACGAAGATATATATTATGAATACAGGCGATATATTTACTTGGGAATGTGAACCCCGTGATCATGAAATCGATTTTCAAGGCAGGGTTAATAATATTTATTATTTGGTTTATATGGAGCAAGCAAGGTATTTGCATAGCAAGTCTTTAGGGATTGATTTCAGGACTATGCAAAACCGTACCTTTGATTTAGTTGTGGTAAAAACCGAAATAGCTTTCAAAGCTCCAATTGGTGGTACCGATACTTTAATCGTTACCTCAAAGTTTAGTGCTATGGGTAAGGTTCGTTGTCTTTCTGATCAACAAATTATTCGTAAAAGTGATAATAAAGTTATGGCAGTGGCTAAACATATAATTGCTCATATCGATCGTGTGTCAGGACGGCCGGTAGCTATGCCAAGCGAGCTAAGATTAAAGTTTTTTTAATTTGTTTCACGTAGTTTGTCTCGTGATCATCTATGTTAAAATTTAAGATGAAGTGTTCTGGGAGCGAATTCCGTAAGGGAAGAGGTTGGGTGTCCTGATTAATGCAAAAAACGTTTAGGTAATATTTTGTGTCCAAAATTAATATATTAAATTATAACACCACAGATCTTGAAAAGGTTTTTCTCGAATTGGGTGAAAAAAGTTTCCGTGCCACCCAAGTTATTAAATGGGTTCATCAAATTGGCTCGACTGAATTTTCTGCGATGACTAATTTGAGCTTAACTTTACGAGAGTATTTAACCGAACATTGTGAGGTTAAAGCCCCCGAGATTGCCAAAGAGATGATAGCGCAAGATGGTACAACTAAATGGTTATTAAAGCTTACTGACGGTAGCTTTATTGAAACTGTGTTTATCCCCGAAAGTACACGGGGTACTTTATGCGTATCTTCTCAAGTGGGGTGCCCTCTGGGGTGTAGCTTTTGTGCTACCGGCGCGCTTGGTTTTAAACGCAATTTAACCACGGCAGAAATTATCGGTCAGTTATGGTTTGCGGTAAGAAAATTATCACCAGATAAAACTGCGCGTCACCACGTTGTTACTAATGTAGTCTTTATGGGCATGGGAGAGCCGCTTTTAAATTATGATCATGTACTTAAGGCTGCAGAATTAATGCTTGACGATAACGCTTATGGGTTATCTAAGTATAAAGTTACAATTAGTACTTGTGGTTTGGTTCCAGAAATGAAGCGTTTACGTGACGAAAGCGAAGTGGCGCTAGCGGTGTCTTTACATGCCCCTAATGATGAGTTACGTAATCGTTTAGTACCAATTAATAAAAAATACCCGCTCAAAGAATTAATTGCAGTTTGTAACCACTATTTCAAAGATCAAAGGCGTGAGGTAACTATCGAATATATTATGCTTGATGGTGTTAACGATAGTATTGCAGAGGCTCGGGAGCTTGTAAAACTGTTATCTCACGGGCGCTATAAAGTTAATTTAATTCCTGGGAATGTAGTAGGGCATAGTAATCTAAAGTCTTCTACTACCGTTAAGATAGATGCATTTCGTCAGGTATTATTGGACGCACATATTAACACGATTACTCGTAAATCACGGGGTGAAGAAATTGCAGCTGCTTGTGGACAGTTAGTTGGTGGTTGTTGAGAGTGATTTTTTTTTGCACTTATTTTTTGATACAAATTGCTATTATTTTTGAGGTTGTATCAATGAGGATAGCAGCATAATTGTCCGGTTCTTTAGAGGTAACCGGTTCAGGTGGTATATGCTTCTCAACTCAAAGGTAGCTTGCTGATACTCCAATATGGTGTTTGCCAAGGGATAAAGTTTTATTTAAAATTTATACATAGTTCATGCCGTGTAACGAGTCTAAATTTGATTAATATAGGAAATTTTTATGTACCAAATCTGTGAAGCTGAGCAAATCTCTTTGGCAATAGCCACGAGAGCGGCAAATATAGCTCGTATAAAAGAGCAACTTGTAAAGTATGATAAAAGTTTCTACCAAAACATGGGGAGCCTTGCAAGTATTTTCTATGGTCTTGCTGGTGGCGCTACCGTTACCATAGGGGCTTTAAATAATTTTTTGCCGGGGGTTGCTACCTTTTTAAGGATTACCCGTGACATTACGGTTGCGATACCAAATATTGTTGCTGGTACTTTATTTAGTTTTTTTCTCTATTATTCGCAAAAAAAAGATTCTACTAAGGATAAGTTACGGAAACAATTATTACAGGAAGAAAATGAGCTAAGAATATTAAAAATCCAAGAGGCTCGTTTGAAGATTGTTGAGCAAAAGAGGGTGTTAATGGAGATTGTAGAAGCTCAACAAACAGTTTTGTCAAAGCTAAGGCAAACAGAAGGTGAAGGGCAAAAATTCACCAGTGAATCTATCCTGACTTTTAATCGTTTAGTAGCGGCAGAAGAAAAATTAAAAGACCTTCATCAAGCAGTTACGAGAAGTAATCAATATAAGTCTTCCCGAAAAAGATGGCGAATGGCAGCAACATTTTTTTATGTTGTAGCAGCCGTGGTAATGTTTTCTCCACTTAGTCCTTTTTTACTTACTATTGGTCTTTCAATGACTGTTGTTGCTGCTGGTTTAAGTTTTGTTGGCGCTGTTTTTGTGGCTGGTTCTTTCATTTATGCTAAAAAAGCACACGATAGTAAATTGGAACATCAAGATGAATATGCAACAAAGATTGAAGAGGTGGCTAACTTGACATCTAAGTTAGCAGAACAAGAGACGCAAGAAATAGCAGGCCTACAAGCAGCAATCATAGCAGCGCAAAAGGAATTGAAGAGTTTAACAGGCAGTGACCCGCAGGTAACATCAGAAAAAACAGCAAAACTGCAAGCTGCCTTTCAAGAAATTAATAGCTTGAGTCTAGAGCTACAACAATTAAGAAAACAGCAAGATGCTTCACATAAAAAAGAAGAGGTATTGTTAGAGCAAGATGGCCGTTATAAGTTCCACCAAAAAAACCTGAGTATTGCTGCTGCTGCCTTCTCTCTTTTTGCTGCTGCCATTGTAATTGTGGGGATTGTTTTTCCTCCTTTTGGTGCTTTGTCTCTTGGGGGGGTGGGGGTTGCGACTGTTTGTAATATCGTTTGCAGTGTTACCGCCTTTCTTTTGTCAACGACAGGTTCAGTGTATTTGGGGAAGAAAAGAAAAGCAATTAAGGACCAAATAAAGATGGAAACTACAACACAACCAAGAGCAAATGATCCAACGCAAGAAAGAGAGAAGGCAATCAGGCTAAGTATTGCAGAAAAGCTACAAGTTATAGTAACAGAACAGGAAAAAGAAATGGCACGGGTACAGGTTGTACCAGGACACGAACAGGTAGTAACCGCAGGAGAAAGACGCCAGACCAGTTTTGACAGCGATCACAGTAGCGAATCCCAGGACACAGTCTTGGTTAGGTTTCAACTTTAGTTAATAAACTTAGAGTTTTGTAACCAGTTTTTATCAGGATAATATGCAAGAATTAAGGTGCGATCTTTGATGGTATTTATTATGGGTTTTGCTAAAGGTGTTTCTACAGCTGGACAGCCATAGCTACGACCAATTCTTCCTGCAGCGTTTACAAACAATTTACTAACATAAGGTGCCCCGTGCATGACGATGGCTCTTGTTTCGGCGTTATCGTTAAAACCTTTTTCAAGACCTTTTATGCGAAGACTGTAGCCATCTCTTCCAAAATAGGTGGTGTCTGTTAAAAATAATCCAAGGCTTGTTTGTAGACTATTAATACGATTTGAAAAGCTCGTGGTATATTTTTCGCCACTGTTTCTACCGTGTGCTACCATTGAAGTATAGAGAACTTTATTTTGCTCAAGATCCAACACCCATAAACGATTTGCTGTTGAAGGTAAGGAATAATCAATTACAGTTATGACGGATTTGCTAAGACGAACGCCTTGTTTTTGGGCGTTATGGAAGGCTTCTATGGCAAGTTTAGCAAGAGTCGGTTTTAAGTTAGTAGTTTTTGCAGCAATGTGCTTGGCTTTTATTCCAGCGATGTCGTACGCAAACAGGTTGCTTGAATAAAAAAGAGCAATAAGTAGTAATACTTTTTTCATTTTATTTCTTTATTTTTATGCATCATTTTTCAATTATTATAGCATCGATCATGGCAAAAAGGGCAAGATAATTGCTAATAAAGAAAATAGTGTTTAAAATCAAGAAGTACGACTAATTTCACAGCCAATTACTTCAGGAATTCCAAGGTGTTGTTGAATGTTCCTAGACACCTGACGCCAATTAATTTCTGCAGGGTGTAAGTGTATGGCATCATAAATAGCCTCTTCAGGGTTTATATTTAGAGGTGAATTACGAGTAACATAGCTATCAATTGGTTTGTGGGATTCTATATAAAGTTCGCTGCCACGCCAACCAGCTTTAGTAGGGCAGTGTATAACGTTAACTGGGGTGCCAACTTCTACTTCTTGATACAAAAATTCTATCGGTTCTCGCATGAGACGCATACAACCTGAGCTTATGAAAGTGCCCACGCTGGTTTGAACATTGGTACCATGGATGAGATAACCATCGGAGTTTAGGTGTAAGGCGTATTTTCCTAATGGATTTTTGGGTCCTGGCATTACAACATCTGGTAATTCTTCTCCAGTTTTGTTTCTGACATAATTACGAATACTTTCTGGTACGTGCCATACCGGATCTGCCCTTTTGTTTACTACAGTTGTAGATATTAGAGGAGTACGCCAATTTTTACGTCCAAGTCCTACAGGGAAGGTATAAACTTTATTGCCATCGGGGCTAAAATAATACATTCGCAGTTCTGGTATATTAACTACTATACCACGACGAATTTTTGGCAAAATAAATTGTTTAGGGATAATTATTTTTTGACCAACTTTTAGTTTGTAAAAATTAATAGTTGGATTGGCCTCAAGCAGGGAGTCGTAACTAATGTCATGACCTTCACGAATTGAGGTTAGTGAATCACCCTTTTCAATAGTTATGGTGTATACTTTGCCAACGATGTCATTTCCCAAAGGGGGGACATCATATTCACTAACATCAGCATTAACTGTTGTTGCAAAAAATAAATATACGCCAAAAAACTTAACAAATGATATCATCCTTGCCATCATTGTTTTTCTCCTTTTTTAACTTCTTCTTCTGCCGCCAAAAAAGCTTAAGATGTTCAAGAGACTGACGAACAAATTAAATAGCGTCACATATAGCGAAATAGTAGCCATTATATAGTTTTGCTCACCACCATTAATGATTTGGCTGGTTTGAAATAGGATTAAACCTGAACATATTACAACAAAGGCGCAGGAAACTAGTACTGGTAAGATCGGGATCTGTAAAAAGATACTGGCGACAGAAGCTAAAAATGCGGCTGAAATTGCTACAAACAAAAGCCCCCCCATGTAACTAAAATCTTTGCGGCTGATTAAGGCATATATTGATAACGCCAAAAATATTGTTCCTGTTCCACCAAGAGCAGTAAGAATTAGTAAAGCACCATTATGGTAAGCATGTAGATAATAAGCTAAAAGTGGGGCGAGGGCATAGCCCATAAAGCCAGTAAAACCGAAAACCGCGAAAAGTCCCCATTTGCTTTTGCTTAACCCTTGGGCTAGAAACATTAGGCCAAACATGCCAATAATGGTAACACCTGAGCCAGCATATGGCAAAAACCCCATCATGGTTGCTAGAGCAGTAAAGGCACTAAAAAGTAACGTTAAACTTAATAGGAAGTAGGTTTTTCGTAATACTTGATTGGTAGTTAAAGTTGTATCTTTTCTATGTACAACAACATATTCTGGGTTATTAAATTGCATTTTTACCTCATCTCTAGTTATTTAACTAGCATATATTCTACACTAACTTTACTTAATATGCCAAGATGGGTGGTTTATTTGAAATAGCTTACTTTAGAATGATTCGTGCCTATTTATTTTAGTGATTTTATGCGATATTATCTTGTTGGTATTGTTTTTAGGAGAGATGGCTGAGCGGCCGAAAGCGGCGGTCTTGAAAACCGTTGAGGGCGTAAGTCCTCCGTGAGTTCGAATCTCACTCTCTCCGCCAATCTTTAGAATTTTTTAGTCTTATGTTGGATAATCCCAAAAGTTTTTTAACTTCTTTGCCCAATAAGCCAGGTGTCTACGAGATGTACGATGCCAAGCATCAGATTTTGTACGTTGGTAAAGCCAAAAATTTAAAAAAACGACTAGCAAGTTATTTTCGTACTACTGTTGATGGTAAGACTTACGCTTTAATGTTACAGGTGGCCAATATAGAAATTATTGTTACTCCGAACGAAAATACCTCTTTGCTATTAGAAAGCAACTTAATTAAGACCAAAAAACCACGTTATAATATTATCTTTAAGGATGACAGGTCGTTTCCTTATATACTTTTGTCTCGCCATGATTATCCACGTTTAAGTGTCTATCGAGGCACAATTGATAAGGTTCTTGGAAAATACTTTGGGCCTTTCCCCAATGTGGGAGCAGTGAGTTTTGTTTTGGATTTGTTACAAAAGATTTTTAATCTTCGAGTGTGTAAAGATAGTTTTATGCATAATCGTTCTCGTCCTTGTATGCTGCATCAGCTTAAGCTTTGTAGTGCTCCCTGTGTAGGTAACATCGATAAGCCAGCCTATGCGTTACAGGTTAAGTTGGTTGAGCAGTTTTTACATGGTAAAAACGATCACGTAGTGAAAGAGCTTACAAGGCTAATGGATGTGGCTTCAGAAAAGATGATGTATGAGCAAGCAGCAGAGTATCGTGATCAAATTGCCAGTATTCGAAAAGTGCAGTCGGAGCAGGCAATTATCAGAAATAAAGGCAATATTGATGTGTTAGCTTTGGTGGCCAAAGGGGATGATCTTTGTATTAATGTAGTATTTATACGCAATGGCTTATTGCTTGGTAATAAAACCTATTTTCCTAAAGTCTACCATTCTATTTGGTCTGAAAATGAGGTGTTATCCTCTTTTATTATGCATTTTTATTGGCAAAATACTGCTAACATTGTAGTTCCGGATAAAATCCTACTTAATCTAAAATTGCCTGGCCGCAGAGAGCTCGCTCAAGTTTTTCGCACAACCTTTGGTCGGAAGGTAATAATATCCGATTGCATTAGGGGCGCTGAAAAACAATTAATTACACTAGCTGAAGATAATGCTAGCAATTCTTTAAAAAACCGTAGTAAGGATCTGCTAGATTACACCAAAAATTTATTAGATTTTAAAAATATATTTGGGTTGTCTGTGCTGCCTCGACGCATTGAATGCTTCGATGTTAGTCATACTAGGGGCGAGGCTATGGTAGCGTCGTGTGTGGTTTTTAATGAAAAAGGTCCCGATAAAAATGAGTATCGTCGTTTTAATATCAGAAAACCATTGAATGGGGATGATTATGGTGCTTTACATGAGGCGCTGCAGCGACGTTTTAGTGATACGCAGAAGTTGCCAGATGTTCTTATGATTGATGGTGGACGTGGGCAACTTAACGTAGCGTTACAAATATTGCAAGATCTACAACTAAAAAGCATCTTGCTCATAGCTATAGCAAAAGGCAAAACAAGAAAACCAGGTTTAGAAGAGATTTACGTAGCCGGGCAAAAAGAACCTTTAATTTTAGCTGAGAAGAGGGCCGCGCTACACTTTATGCAACAGGTACGTGATGAAGCTCATCGGTTTGCTATTAGTGGACACCGCAAGAGGCTGGCAAAATCACGTTGGCAGTCAAAGCTTGAGAATATTCCTGGTGTTGGTAAGGTAAAACGAACATTATTATTAAAGCATTTTGGTGGGATCGCCGAGTTACAAAGTGTTGGTGTTGATGATTTAGCAAAAGTTGCCGGCATAAGAAATGCCTTGGCTAAACGTATTTATGAGTATTTGCATGCATCAGATTAATGACGTACAATCGCCAAATTGCTGTATGAAGGATGTAAGATGAGTATTCCAAATTTTTTGACCTACATTAGGATTTTTTTAATTCCAGCTATTGTTGTGGCATTTTATTTGCCTGGAAAATTTGGTCATATTGCAGCAACGGTTTTTTTTGCTTTTGCTTGTTTTACCGATTGGTTTGATGGTTATTTAGCGAGAAACCTAAATCAGTTTACTAAGTTTGGAGCTTTTTTGGATCCGGTTGCTGATAAGTTGGTTATTTCTACAGCGCTAATGTTGATTGTCGCAGAACTGGGCAAGTTTTATGTGGTTATTCCTGCGGTTATAATTATTGGCAGAGAGATTGCGATTTCAGCCTTGCGAGAGTGGATGGCTGAAATTGGCAAGAGAACTAGTGTTGCTGTTAATTACGTTGCTAAGGTTAAAACTACGCTACAAATGCTTGCAGTGGGATCTTTATTGTTATATTGTCCTAGTTGTGATACTGGGTATAAGTTTTTAGTTTTAGGGGTATTTTTGTTATATGTATCAGCTGGCATGACTTTGTGGTCGATGTATATGTATATTAAAGTTGCTTGGCCAGACTTGACTGATGGCAATTAATAATTAATATATTAACTTTGTTGATTTTGAAGTGCGGGAATAGCTCAGTTGGGCGAATCGTGGTTTTCAGAAGGCGAGCAAGCGTAGCTTTCTGCCGATGAGCGCCAAACAGGAAGTTTGGCTGGAACATGTAGCATCATGGATGATTGGTAGAGCGTTATTTTTGCTGAATTGATTTTGAAGTGCGGGAATAGCTCAGTTGGTAGAGCACAACCTTGCCAAGGTTGGGGTCGCGAGTTCGAGCCTCGTTTCCCGCTCCATTTTTACAAGGTAAAAAATTATCCGCCGATTATGGCGGATAATTTTTTGGCTGGGTGGCAGAGTGGTTATGCAGCGGTCTGCAAAACCGTGTACGCCGGTTCAATTCCGACCCCAGCCTTTGTTGTATTTCTGCCCGGGTGGCGGAATAGGTAGACGCAAGGGACTTAAAATCCCTCGGGACTTAAATCCCGTGCCGGTTCGATTCCGGCCCCGGGCACCATACAGAAGCTATAAATATTGTGAAAGTCTGCGTACCCTGATGACACTATCTCTAGCAATAAGTAAGCTTTTTTATTAATGGCACTTTATTTATCAGCTCTTTTTTTCCGTATTTGTACCAATTGCTGTTATGCCTCAGACCTATTTGCATACTCACTCGTAATGCTCTTTATATTAAAATAAACTTCGCTAGCTTGTTCGTATGCGCCTTGTATTATGTAAAATCCTTGGTGGTGAAAGAGGTCTAAAAAAAGTTACGTTATTGTGAGTCACTACGGTTATAGGCGTGGATAGGTGGCGAACTGATGTTACAAGTTTTTCGCAAGATTCTACAAATTATTTTATCTTAATTTATAAAATTTATTTGGGGTGAGCGATGGGAATCGAACCCACGACAACTGGAATCACAATCCAGGGCTCTACCGATTGAGCTACGCTCACCGTCTATTGATTACCATAAATTTAGCTTTCACATTCTCACATAGAGCCGTCAAAGAATCAACTGCCTAAATTAAATTGTCACGAATTTCTGCGAACCGAAGGCTACGATAAGATAAGTTTATAGGATCTTTGTCATTACCCGATTAAATCCAACGGCGAAAGGCCGGCAATGATGGTGTGTAAGTAGTTACAACAAGACAACTTTTACTCTTGTTCTTTCAATGTCTGAATCATCTTGGTCATGACTTGTTTCGCATCACCATAAACCATACGACATTTATCGTTAAAGAATAAGAGGTTTTCAATTCCTGCATAACCTTTCCCTTTGCCACGTTTGATCACAAAAATTTGTTTAGAGTAGTCGACGTTTAAAATTGGCATCCCATAAATTGGACTTGCTTTATCGGTTCTGGCTGCTGGATTGACAACGTCATTTGCGCCTAAAACGATTACGATGTCAGTAGTTGGAAAGTCATTATTAATGTCTTCCATATCTAAGATGTAATCATAAGGAACGCCAGCTTCAGCAAGCAACACATTCATATGACCCGGCATTCTTCCTGCTACTGGATGAATAGCAAATTTAACATCAATACCTTTTTCTAAAAGCATCGAGGCTAATTCCCATACCTTTTGTTGCGCTTGTGCCACGGCCATACCATAGCCTGGAACGAAAATTACTCGGGTAGCATAATTCAGCATCATGGCTGCATCGTCTGCTTCCATTGATTTAATGGTACCCGCTACTTCGGTGCCACTACTTATACTGCCAAATTTTGTAAAAATGACACTAGCGAGTGATCTATTCATTGCTTTTGCCATGAGTAGAGTTAATAGGGTACCAGCGGAACCGACGAGGGTGCCAGCGATAATCATGGAGATGTTATTAAGCACAAAACCTTCACAGGCTACAGCAAGCCCCGTAAAAGCATTATAAAGCGAAATTATTACTGGCATATCTGCGCCACCAATACTCATAGTCATTAAAACGCCATAAGCTAAACTTGCCGCAAAGAACAACATGAGAATAGTTGTGGAATGCCAGAATAATAGGAGAAAACCTAAGGCTATTGCTGCCCCAAGCACGCTCAGATTGATAATTTGTTGCATGGGGAAATAAATATTTTTTAACCAATCTCTTAACTTAAAGAAAGCTAAGATACTGCCAGAGAATGAAATACTACCAATTAAGGCGCCACTAGTTGCTAAAAAGAACATTGAGGCAGCCATGTGGTTGGTACTTGGGTCGATGGTAAACTTCATTAGCTCTGTTGCGGCAATAGCGGCGGCAGCGCCACCACCCATGCCGTTATACATAGCAATCATTTCTGGCATAGCTGTCATTGCTACTTTTCTTGCAGCAATATAAGCACCAATGGTGCCTAAAAATATTGCGGCAACTATCAGCCAGAAATTATGCATATTGGGAAAGAAAAAAGTTACTAAAACTGTTAGCAACATACCGATTCCAGCCCATTCGATTCCACTAGTTGCCCTCTTAGGGGAGCTCATACGTTTTAGGCCGAGAATAAATAAAATTGCTGCAGCGAAATAGGCTATTTGAATAATAATTTCACGCATTGTTATTGCCTCTATTCCTTAATTAATGTTGGTTTTAATCTTTACTTTTAAACATATCAAGCATTCTCACGGTAACCACATAACCACCGACGGCATTACCAGTTGCTAGAAGCACGGCTAAAAAGCTAATAACGATTTCTGCAGTTGTAGTGGCATGGCCAAGAGCAATCATGGCGCCGATTAGTACTATGCCGTGAATGAAGTTAGAGCCAGACATTAGTGGGGTATGCAGAATAACTGGTACGCGGCTAATCACCTCATATCCGGCAAATGCTGCTAAAGTGAATAAATAAATCGCAATGAAGCCATCAATGATCATAGTTTATCTCCCAATAGTTTTTGAACCTGAGCATGTTTAATGACACCATCATGAGTTACGACTGAACCCGCAATAATTTCATCATTCCAGTCTAAATTTATGGCGTTATCTTTAATCATCAAGCCTAATAAATTTATCAAGTTACGTGCATACATTTCGCTAGCATGAATGGCCATAGTGCTTGAAATGTTAACTGGGCCAACTATTGTAATATCGTTATGGTTAATAACTTCGCCGGGTTTGGTTAGTTCGCAGTTACCACCCATTTCTGCCAAGGTATCGACGATGACCGCACCTGGCTTCATCGCTGCGACCATCTCTTTGGTTAAAATTTTCGGTGCCGATTTTCCAGGTACGCCAGCAGTTGTGATAACAACATCACAGGTAGCAATATGTTTTTTTAAAGCCTCAGCTTGCTTGGTTTTTTCTTCAGCAGTTAATTCACGAGCATAACCACCCGCACCAACTGCTTGCACACCAGTATCAACGAATTTCGCACCTAAAGATTCAGCTTGTTCTTTAGTGTCGGGGCGTACATCGTAAGCGCTAACTTGAGCACCTAAGCGTTTTGCGGTAGCAATTGCCTGCAGGCCGGCAACACCAACGCCGATAATAAATACTTTCGCTGGCCGTATTGAACCTGCCGCAGTGGTTAACATGGGAAAAAAGAATCTGCTGTTATCTGCTGCTAGCAGGACTGCTTTATAGCCCATAATAGTTGCTTGTGATGAGAGGGCATCCATATCTTGCGCTCTTGATATACGTGGCACAAGTTCCATAGCAAAGCTGGTAATTTTCTTTTCTAGTAACTTATTTACGGCGCCGATATTGAGGTGTGGATATAAAAATGAGATAAGGATTGAATTATCTTTCATTTGAGTCACTTCAGCTTCAGTTGGTGGCTGTACTTTAATAACTACATCACAGTCATAGAGTTCAGATGCACTTGTTACGATTGTAGTGTCTTTGTACAAAAGATCTTGTGCATGAATACCAACGCCTGCGCTATGTTGAACTTTTATGGTTATACCGAGCTTGATTAGTCGACCAACCAAACCAGGAGTCATAGCTACACGCAACTCCCCAGGCAGGGTTTCTTTGGGAACGGCAATTGTTATTGACATTATTTTATTTCCTTTTTCAATTTAATAAAATTATATCTAGGGTTACCGTGACCCTAGGCAAAGGACGCCAAAAATTTGAGCTATACATGGTTAACCGGTTAACCATGCTGAACAGTTGTTACTTTTTTAACTATTCCACATTACTGTTTTGATCATTTTGGTCCTTATGGTTGGTGTTTTCTTTATTATTGCCATTATAAGAAGGATTTTCATTATAAAAAGGCTGTTTTAAAGGTTCAACCAGCTTTTCTTGAGGTTTGTCTTGAGTAGGGTGATGATCGTTGATTTTGTTAATGTGTTCGTGGGCTGGGGTTGGGAAATCCTCTTTTACTTTCTCTGCCGTTAATTCGGGATAAGTGCCGCTATTATCACGTAACTGAGTTCGATGAGTGTGTTGGATCCGATCTCTGGTGCGGTCACCCCGATTACGCCCTTTGTACTCAGGGCGTCTATGACGAAATTTTTTCGAGCCACGCATAGGTTTTTGACTATCTTTGGTAGCAGATGTTTTCGTTGTGTCAACAGAGGTTTTTATTGGGGAGGTTGCCAACGACCCAGTTGTTTCCGGTTTTTTAAAAATGTTATCAAAAATGCTTTTTACTTGACCTAAGATCCCGGTGGTAATAGGTTTTTTGGTTACTGCCGTTTGAGCAACAACTGGAGGTTTTTCTGCAGGGCGGGGCGCTGCTTCTTTTTTTTCTGGCGTTTTTAGATTAAATGAAGCTGCTAATTTATAACTTACTTCTCGATTTTTAGACACTTCATGGGTACGAATACGCTTGATGTGGTACTGAGGAGTCTCTAAGTCTTGGTTAGGTAATATGGTTACACTAACTCCTTGACGAGTGGCAATCTCTACTATTGTTTCACGACGTTCATTCAAAATGAAAGTGGCTAACTCTATTGGTAGTTGTGCTTGGATTTCAGCAGTATCCTCTTTGATCGCTTCTTCTTCAATGATACGGACGATTGAAGATGCTAAGGATTCAGTGCTTCTGATGGCGCCTTGACCATCACAGCGTGGGCACGTTATTTGGCTTGCAGAGCCCAAATGGGTGCGTAAGCGTTGGCGTGACATTTCTAAGAGACCAAAACGGGTTATGTGGCCAATTTGAACTCTAGCCCGATCATTTTCTAAAGCCTCTTTTAGTTTGTGGCTGATGGCGCGCTGGTTTTTAATTTGTGACATGTCAATAAAGTCGATAACAATTAAACCACCGATGTCGCGTAATCGCAGTTGTCGCGCTATTTCTTCAGCAGCTTCGAGGTTGGTGTTGAGCGCAGTTTCTTCAATGTCACTCCCACCGGTTGCCTTTGCAGAATTGACGTCAATGCTTACTAGTGCTTCGGTGTGGTCGATCGATATTGAGCCACCTGATGGTAATTTGACAACACGCTGATAGGCAGTTTCTATTTGTTTTTCGATTTGATAAAAACTAAATAGTGGCACTTTGTTTTTATAAAGATTTATTTTATCAATAAAGTCAGGTTTAACTTCCTCGATATATTTTTTGGTTTTTTCAAAGAGGTCCTCTTTATCTACAAGAATTTCAATGATATCTTGGCGTAAATAATCACGGATGGCGCGCATGACGGCATCACCTTCTTGGTAGATGAGACAAGGAGGTTTATTTTGTAAGCCAGCTGCTTCAATTGCTTGCCAACGGCGTAATAGTGAATCTAAATCCCACTTTAGTTCACTTTGTGATTTTCCAGTGCCAGCAGTACGAACAATAAGTCCCATCCCCTCAGGAACTGCTAAATTGTGGAGGGAATCGCGCATTTCATCCCGTTCTTTACCTTCAATTCTACGAGAAACGCCACCGACGCGAGGATTATTCGGCATTAATACTAAATACGACCCAGCCAGGCTAATAAATGTAGTTAATGCTGCTCCTTTGCTGCCCCGTTCCTCTTTATCAATTTGTACTAATAGTTCCTGACCTTCAGTGAGCACGTCTTTAATACCAAGGCGAGAAAATGGTTCATTAGGTGCGCCAGGCTTAAAACAGGAGCGTGCAACCTCTTTGAAGGGTAAAAAACCGTGACGCTCAGCGCCGTAATCAATAAAGGCAGCCTCTAAGCTTGGTTCTATGCGTGAGACCTTGCCTTTATATATATTGGCTTTTTTTTGTTCGAATCCAGGTTGTTCAATATCAAGATCATACAAGGTTTGTCCTTTGATTAAAGCAACACGCACCTCATCCGCTTGAGTTGCGCTGATTAACATTTTATTCATTTTAAATACTCTTATAAATAAGAGGCACTTTTTTGTTACTTTTTTGTTTATGTAAACTTAGATAGATTAAGTGTGTTAAAAGTGTACTCTTGTAAATTTGTGTCCCGAGGGAATATTATTTTTTTGTAACCCTCGCTTATGTAAGCTTTCTATAATTTGTATGTAAAAAACCGTACAATCAATAAATTATACGTGTTATTTTCTTTACAACTACTAATCCTGAAGCTTGGTGCTTAAGTTACTATTAAAGCTGAAAAAATGCAACTGAAATTAGTAATTTTTGATATACTGCGGTAGAAAGGTTGCCTATGAGAAAAATATTAACGTCTAAAAAAACCATGCCATGGCCTGGCTATTCTAATGAACAAAAACGCCGTCATCGCAAGCAAGGTGGTGTTTCTTGTCATCACCTAAGTCATCGTAAATCAGGCGCTTTTTATCCTGCGTGGCAATCCAGAACCAACAAAGCTCTTAATGATGAGGTCATGGCTCATACCCATGGCGAAGCTAAGAAGCCTACTATTTCTAATTTAAAATCTTCTACAATAATGGTTGATGAGAATTTTGCTGAACAACGTCTAGACAATTTTTTATTCAATAAACTTAAAGCGGTACCCAAAAGTCGTATCTATCGTATGTTACGTGGTGGTGAAGTGCGAGTTAACAAGAAAAGGGTAAAGCCGTCGTATAAAATCCAAGCCAATGATGTTGTTAGGGTGCCACCTTTTTGGGTTGATGCTACCCCAAGTCATAATAAAAAACCCACGGTTAGTCTTACGAAGCTGTTGCTTGATGCAATTATTTTTGAAGACAATAGGATCTTAGTTATTAATAAGCCTATTGGTGTGGCGGCGCATGGTGGCAGTGGCATTAGTTTTGGGGTGATTGAAACTTTAAGAGCTGCAAAAAGTGATTTTGAAAACCTAGAACTTGTGCATCGCCTTGATCGTGATACCTCAGGCTGTTTAATTTTGGCTAAAAAAAGAAGCGCTCTCCGTGAGCTACATAGATTAATTGTGGCAGGGAAGATTTTGAAAAAATATATTCTCCTAGTTAAAGGCAAATGGCAAGATGGGGAAAAGGTTGTTGACCTGCCTCTTCTTAAAAATCAACTAAGTTCTGGTGAGAGGATCGTTACAGTTAATAGGGAGGGAAAGAGATCGGTGACTATTTTTCGTCCTCTCAAAGTGGGTGAAATGGCTTCCTTGGTCGAAGCCGAGTTAAAAACTGGGCGTACCCATCAAATTAGGGTGCATGCGGCGGCGATTGGCTATCCTATAGCTGGTGATGACAAATATGGGGACAAGGAGTTTAATAATCAAATGAAAAAACGTGGCTTAAAGCGATTATTTCTCCACGCCGAAAAGATCGGTTTTTGTTGGGAGACAGGCGAAAGGGTTGAGTTTACGGCTAAACCAGATAATGACCATTTCGACCGAGCCGTAATGTAGTTAGTATAATTGCATAAGCAAGCGAGCAATGAAGCAGTCCGGTGTTTTTGAGCTTTTTGGATTGTTCACTGCTCGTTCTTTGTATTAATGACAGAGGGGTAATGAAGTATATGTCGTCGCGAACTACTCAGTCTGTAGTGGAGTAGTTCGCGCCCTTTTTTAACCCAATAAATGCTCCTATCTTGGTGATGTTATTCCACCAAGTTCCACATTGCCCCTAGCTAGGGGGCGAACGCAATGCTTATAATAATATATACCTCCAGTCACACCAACGCCTATGATTGCTGCACCGGCTGCTCCCCCGACCACTCCGCCGACTACAGCACCAACATTAAAGCTATTAATATTAATATTTACATTAGCAGTATCGTCTGCATATATAGCTCCGTCACTGCCATTCCAACTAAAACTATCTTGGCCGACATAGTCATTGTTTGGAGTATAAGTTAAGTTATTGATATCTGCTGCGGCAACGATTTGGTTAGTTGTTACGGAGATCCCAGATAATTGTAAGGTTCCATTAGTAGGCAGGGTAATAATTTTAATGTTTACCAAACTGCTTCCTTGGTAACCGCTAAAGTTGTTGGCAAAATCAGCAGCCTCAAAAGACATTGTATTATTTTTCTTAACCGACTTGTCAAAGCTGGTTAACGCCAGCGTTTTATTATTGATAGTTAAATTAACGCTGGCAGTATTTGTTGCGTATAACGTTCCGTCGCTACCGTTCCATCCAAAGCTGTCACTGCCGACATATTCGGTGTTAGGGTTATACGTTAAATTACCTAGGTTATTTACGGCAATCTCATCGTTAATGTTTATTGCTACTTCCGATAACTTAAGTGTTCCATAAGTTGGCAGGCTTGTAATTTTAACTATGTCTAAGGGGTTGCTTCGGTAGCCGCTAAAACTACTGGTAAAGTCATTGGCAGCAAATGTTATAACACTATTTTTATAACCAAGTTTAGTTATATTGTATACGGCTGGATTTTGGTCGCTCTCTACGGTTATATTTACCGTAGCAGCATTAATGGCGTAAAGTGTGCCATCACTGCCGTTCCAACTAAAACTATCTGATCCAATATAGTTGTTATTTGGGATATACGTTAAATTAATTATATCAGCTACAGAAATAACTTGGTTAGATGCCACAGAGTTGTTCGATAACTTTAAAACTCCATTAGTGGGCAAAGTAACAATTTGAATAGTAGCTAAACTATTTCCCTGATAACCCCTAAAGTGACTGCTAAAATCATAGACTGCAAAAGTCATTGCCTCGTTTTCAATGACCGATTTGGAAAGGTTGGATAATGTCGGCGCTTGGTCATTAATCGTTATGTTAACATTGGCGTCGTTTATGGCGTATAACGTCCCGTCGCTACCGCTCCACCCAAAATTGTCGCTGCCAAGATATCCAGTGATTGGAGTATACGTTAAACTGCCAAGATTATTTCTGGAAATTTCTTGATTAATAATTACTGTTTCTCCCGATAACTCCAGTGTCCCATGAGTTGGTAAGTTTGTAATCTTAACTGTGGCTAAAGGATTACCGCGATAGCCGATAAAACTATTACTAAAGTCGGTGGCAGTAAAAGTCATGACGTCATTTTCATAACAACTTTTAGTTACATTAGTCAAAGTTGGCTCTTGGTCTTTGTCGATGGCTATATTTACCATGGCGCCACTAGTAGCATAAAGTGTGCCATCGCTCCCGTTCCAACCGAAACTGTCATTACCGAAGTAGCCAGTGTTTGGGGTATACGTTAAGTTATATAGCCCCCCTAGCAAAATCTCATCGTTAGTCGTTACCGCTCCATTTGCTGATGCGAGTGCTCCGTGAGAAGGTAAACTTGTGGTTTTTATTTTAACTAAAGGGTTGCCTTGGTAGCCGTTAAAACTATCACTAAAATCCTTTTCTGTAAAAGTTATTACATTGTTTTCAACTATCGATTTGGCAACGTCGGTTAATGTCGGTGGTTGATCATTAATGGTTATCTCAACGCTAGTAGCATTTTTTGCGTATGAGGTGCCATCGCTGCCGTTCCAACTAAAGCTGTCGCTGCCAATGTATCTGGTATTTGGGGTGTAGGTTAGGTTGCCCAAATTACCCACGGCAATTTCTTCATTAGTTGTTACTGGGTTTCCAGATAACGCAAGTGTTCCATGAGACGGCAAACTTGTGATTTTTATTTTGGTTAAGGTAGCCCCACCTTGGCAGTCATTAAAGGTGCTAGTGAAATTCAAGGGTGTAAAAGCTATGACAGAATTTTCGTAAGACGAAATCGTTAGATTGGATGATAAGGTGGGTGGTTCGCTAAAAGATCGAATGGCGCGTACGCCGGCGTAACTACCAGCGCCAACCTTAGGATTATAGCCGGCGGCGTTAGGATGAAAGACGTGGGCCCATGCTTCTTCGGGATTGCTTGAGGATTCGGTAGAGCTCCAATAGGTTTCACAGTAATATGCGGTAGTAACACAATAAGTGCCGCCCAGCAAGCACTGTATTCCACCAGCTTTGCTGCCGGTACAGTTGTTCTCGGTGAAAATATTGGCTAGCAAATTACTGGCATTAGCATAAAGATACATATTGTTTAATTCATTTGCAGATGGTAAATACCAATCGGTATATCCTCCTCCTGCATAATTATGACAGACCCGTGCTGCGTTACAAGTTGAGTTATCATGGGGTAGTGCAGCGATAATAGTTGCTGTATTAGCTGCTCCATCATAAAACGAAGTAGCATTGGTTTGGGAGGTTGTACAAGCCCAGTAGACACCATTGTTAGAGTTAGAGTTGACATCAATTTGGTCTTGGTTGGCCATGATAAGACCGTGATAGCCTGTTCCTTTAGTCACACATTGAGAGGTATTTGTTGTGTTTGCTACACAAAATACCGTTCCTCCTCCGTAAGACGAGCCGACACTAATTGCACTACAATTTTTTGCGTAGCAGCAAGTTATGCTGAAGATTGAAGAAACCGTCAGAGACAAAACCAGCGCATACCTATTAATGATTGATTTTAGTTCCCACCTTATACATAAAAATTTCAATTTACTGTATGTCATATCGGTTTCTCCGTTTAACGCTTTTTGGGGAAAGCAGTGATTGTTAGCATCTTATTAACGGTTACTGCTAATGCATAATATATTATGCTTTTGCTTAATCCTTTGATCTAAAACAATGGTGGACTGTAATATAATGTTGTAAAAAAGTCTATTTTTTTTAACCTAATGTTAAGCTTTAAGCTTGTCTGCAACCCCGGCATAGGCAGGCCATCAATTTTATTAAGGGCTTAGGCTAACAGAAAAATCTACTAACAATTCTTATCCTATCAAAACCTAATTAACAGAGTAACTTATCCTATCTTGGGTAATATTTAATGTGAGTCAATTGGCTGGTAACTAATAGTTTGAAGCTAAAGGCATTTCTTAGTATAGTGATTTTTTATGCAACTACCACCAAAAAGATATAGATGGTTTTTAGCTATTGCGATTAGTTTTATCTTAATAGCAGTCGGGTTATTTTTTTATTTTAAAAAACCGCAAGCTATTATGCCAACTGTTGCTGTTACCCAAGGTGCTCTTACTGAAATTGCTGAGGCTGTTGGTTATATAAAAACGCGTGATTTTAGCATGGTTAAATCTCAGGTAGATGGTATTGTTGAAGCTATCTATCATGAAGAAGGGGAGTACGTTAAACAAGATACCCCACTAATTAAAATCAAACCTACACCTGCACCTATCGATTACGCCGAAGCTTATAAAAATCTTGTTAATGACACTAATGAAGAGAGGCATGCCGAGACTGAGCTTAAACGTCAAGAATATTTATTCAAGACCGGTATAATTACTGTCAATAATTACGAACTGGTAAAATCTCGTAAAGATTATGAACAAGCAAGAAATCAAAAGACTTTATCTGAACAGAAATTGGCATTGATCACTCGTGGGGAAACAGTTGTGGGTGATAAAGCTATTGCTAATATTATTAATAGTCCAATAGATGGTTATATTCTGTATCGTAATGTTAATCTTGGTGACCCTGTAATTTCAATTAAAAGCTCGCAGTCAGCAACTTCTTTGTTTGTGGTGGCTAATATGAAAGAATTAGTGTTCCAAGGCTCGGTTGACGAACGGGATGCTGCTAAAATAAAGCCAGGAATGGTTGCTAAAATCAAAGTTGGTTCTTTACCTGACAAAGAGATCACAGGAAAAATTAGTAGGATAGCTTTACAGTCGGATAAGGAAAATGCAAACCTGGGGATGTCTGGATCAGTCAGTAATTCATCATCATCTTCTTCTTCAAATTCTCCATTTAACGTGGGTTTTAAAATAGAAGTTGCTAATTTAGAATTTCCCCGTGATTTGGTATTGCGCTCGGGGTATTCTGCCATCGCCAGTGTCGAAGTAAAAAAACTCGATAATGTGTTGATGTTACCGATTAGAGCCATCCAATTTAAAGATGCTAAACCTTATGTTTTATTACCAGGGAAACATAGCAAGAAACCACAAGAGCAACCAGTTGATGTTGGGATTAGCGATGGGATTAATGTCGAAATTACCCGTGGTTTGAAACTTGGCGAAAAGGTTCTTGATCAAAGTGATGTAACTGTTGTTATGCAGAATAAATAATAGCTGCTTTCATAATGAATATCTTAATTTCACAGATTTTCCATAATCTTTGGCTGAATAAGCTACGCTCAAGTCTGGCTATTTTTTGTATTGCTTTTGGTGTGTTTATTATGGTTATGCTTATGGCGCTTGGTGATGGGTTTTGTAAGGAGAGTGCTCGTAATATTATGAGGATAGCCGATAATTCTTTGGCGGTCAGTCTTAGAGGATCATCAAAATCATATCAAGGTTATCCGAAAGGGCAAACCAACCGTATAGCTATTAATGATGTGGTAATGTTACCAAAAGTTTTACCAGATATCGAAATGACGACGCCAATGTTAAGCCAAAGAGCCATTTTAAGTTATCGCGGTAAAGCGCAAGCTAAAATGGTTTGGGGAGTAACCCCTGGCCATATGTGTTTGGCTAAACTTACCGTGGAGTTTCCCGGTCGGTTTATCAAACAAATAGATATAGAGCGTCAAGCGCGAGTGGTGGTGCTTAGCAGTAAAGCCAGAGATATTTTTTATGGTAAAGCTAGTAATCCTATCGGTACCAAATTTTTAATCGACAGCGTTCCTTTTACGGTTATTGGGGTGCTATCTAAAGAGCATGAGCAGGGTGGCTTTGGTTACAGTGATGATGTGTATATATCATATAAATCTTATGAGGAATTATACGCAGAGAAATATGTTAACTTTTTTTTCGCGATTGCTAAACCTGGGATAAATTCAGGCAAGGCCGAACAAATGTTACGTAGTTACTTTGGTTATAAATACCATTTTGACAAAAACGATAAAGAAGCCATGTTTTTTTGGGGTTCAAGTAAACTTCATGAGTCTATCCGTTGGTTTTTAATTGGGATCCAACTATTTTTGTTTTTTTGTGGGCTGATGATTTTAGCAGTTGGTAGTATTGGGGTTGCTAACATTATGTTTTTAATTATCGCTGAGCGAACTTATGAAATTGGTCTACGTAAAGCAATTGGTGCTAAAGATCAGCAAATATTTTGCCAGCTCTTTTTCGAAGTATTAATGATTATGGGGGGTGGTGGTATTTTGGGGTTAATGGCAGCTTTTTTTACTACAGCATTTTTACAAAATATAATTTTACCTGGCTGGCTCGGAGTGCCAACCGTTTCTTGGATAACAGCGCTAATAGCTATTTTTGTGTTGACCTTGGTTGGTTTAGTGACCAGCTTTTTTCCAGCACGGCGTGCAGCCGAAATGGATCCTATCGAGGCGTTGTTATCATGATTACGTTACGTGAAATAACTCAGGATTTATTTTACGAAAAAACTCGAACAATTTTGACAATTATTGCTATTGCTTGGGGAACTTTTTCGATTGCGATCACTTTGGCAGTTGGTGAAGGGTTACGTCTAAACTTTGCGCGCACTCTGGCAAATGCTGGTGATAGGTTACTTATGGTATATCCCGGGGTCACTTCAAAAAATTACCGCGGCATTGGTGTTAATGAGCCTTTAAAACTTACGAAAAAAGATTTTAAATCTATAGTCGCATTGCCCAATATAAATGGTGCAACTATACAATACAATTTTGAAACCAAGTTACGCTACCGTGGTCATGAAACTCGCGAGGCTTTTCGGGCAGTGTCTCCTGCTTACGCAGTTACACACTATATTAAGGTTGGAGTAAGACAAAGATTTATTTCAACTTTAGATGGCCAAAATCGTAGTTCAGTAATCGTAATTGGCGCCAATGTTGCCAAAGAGTTGTTTCCCAATGAAGATATGATAGGGAAAACTGTATATATCGATAACCACCCCTTTAAGGTTGTGGGTATAATGCAACCAAAACCTCAGCTAACTGGCAGCGATATTCCTGATGAGTGGCTCAATTTTATTCCATTCACGACTTATGAGTTGCTGCATGGTCCTGAGAGTGTCGATCTTATCGCAGTAGCTTATAAAGATTTTAAAGCATTACCCCAAATCAAAGCCAACATTCAAAAGGTGGTAGCTTTTAATCATAATGTTGATCCAACTGATGTTAGTATTGTTAATTTTTCCGATATTGCGGAACAACAGGAAGAAATTAATAATTTTTTTATTAATATGCAGATTTTTCTTGGAGTGGTTGGTGGCTTAGCGCTATTACTTGCGGGTGTGGGGATTGCTAATGTTATGTATGCTGCAGTTAGACGCAGTACCCATCAAATCGGCATCAGAATGGCGCTTGGGGCAACCACTAAGAATATTTTATCGCATTATATTTTTGGATCGTTAATCGCCACTATTGTCGGTGGAATTATTGGAATTATTATGGCAACGGTGTTGGTTTATGTAGTAAGTTTAATTCCACTTACCGGTGAACTAATTCAGTTTACTGGTAAGCCAAAACCGGTGCTATCATTTTTGGTGTTAATCATTGTCGTTATCGTCCTAGGAATCGTTGGTTTTCTTGCTGGACTATTTCCAGCGTTAAAAGCTACGAAAATTGATCCCGCAGAGGCATTAATTTATGAGTGAAATAATTGCAAAACTACATAACATTGGCAAAACTTATCAAGCTGGCAAAACAAGTTTTGTAGCATTACGTAATATAAATCTAGAAATTAAGCGCGGTGAATATGTTGCAATTTTAGGCCCGAGTGGTTCAGGCAAATCAACTTTAATGCAAATTATTGGTTGTCTTTCGACGCCAACGACTGGTAATTATATTTTATCAGGGAAAGAGGTCAGTAAATTGCCTAGCGATGAGCTGGCAAAAATTCGCAATTTATATGTTGGTTTTATTTTTCAGAAGTTTAATTTGCTTCCGCAAATGACGGCAGTTGATAATGTAGCTTTGCCATTAGTTTATCGTGGTATAAAAGCCACAGAAAGAATCACCAGAGCAAAAGAGATGTTACAGCAAGTGGGTTTGGCAACTCATTTTACTCATCGTTCTAATGAATTATCTGGCGGGCAGCAACAACGCGTAGCGATTGCTCGGGCTCTTGTAACCAATCCAGAAATCATACTTGCCGATGAGCCCACGGGTAATTTGGATAGTAAAGCTGGAACTGAAATTATTAATCTATTTGGTGAGGCTAATGCCAAAGGTAAAACCGTAATAATAGTAACTCATGATATCAATATGGCACGACATGCAAAAAGAACGGTCGCGATCCAGGACGGTGCTATTCGTGTTAGCGACTGATGTTCTTTCTAGTAAACTCGGTCATCGCGCCTCATTTATTAATCTTTTTATAAGTAATCAATTATATCAGGCAGTATACTGAGGATGATTCGTTTGAAAGTATGATTTTATCTTTTTAGGATTTTTTTCGTGCTACGCGTGCCACCAAGCATTGATAGGTAGAGCCTGTCCCAAATTGCCCTGTTTTTATCAATAACCAAAGGAAACAAATTACTTTTACGCATTTTGTTACGATCGGCTACTAAAATTCGATCAGGTTTTAAGCTTTTGACCCAAAAGATGATTTTTAGACATGGCTCTCCCTGAACAATATTTTTATTCTGATTATCGAAGTTTATTATGCGGCTTTTTGTAGTGCGGCTCGTTCAATATCAAATGCTTTATACGATAGAACCCAGAGATCATGGGTCACAGAACACACCAGTTGATAGCCTGTCTTTTGTAAGTTGTTATCTTGCAGCGCAAGGGGTTTCTTAAAAAAACATTTTTAAAAATGCCGATGCGTCCTTCGGTTTGGCTGTGCTTGGTTTGTCATGATAAAAAAATTCTATCTTTCAGTTTTATGAAATATTGGGATTAGATGCTATTTATCCCAAACCTATAATTTTTAAACAGAATAGATAGGAAGCAGTGTGGTAGCCATAACTTGTGGACAATACGCCTTAAATTGTATGGTAAAATGCTTAACCTTTTAGTTTCGGCAAAATAAAACCCCATAGGTTAAAAACCGGTATTTTTATTATTTAATAAAAATATAGAATATGTTTTTGGTATTAGTATTTTTTAAAAAAATGCTAGCCACATTTAAATTTTAAGCTTTGCCCCGCCGCATGTGGTACGACTTTATATATTAAGCCAACTATAATTATAGGAGTAAACATCGTGCGAAAAACATTTTCTAAGATATTTTGTTCTATTTTAATTTTAATGGGAGTTAGAGTGTATGGCGAAATAACTCATGTCCATGTTGCAGGTCAAATGACCCAGGAGGCGACGGAGCAAATGGAAATTGTTATAACTGCCGAAGCTCTTATAAAACATGAGGATCTGGTGGTAGAAAAAGCTAAGAATGCTATAACAGCCGCAAAAGAAGCTATAGCCAAAGCAGAGCTAGATATACAAGGTAGTGGCTCAAATAAAGAAAAGGCAGAAGCGGATAAAGTAGCAGCAGAAACAGCGAAGAAACAAGCGGAAGTTGCTATAGAAGCAGCTGAGAATGAATTAAAACAAATAAGAGCATGGATACCGGCAAACGGTGCATGTGTTCCTTCTGGACATTCATATGGTGGATTATGGCGTAGAATAAGACCTGAACAATCAGGAGATTGGTATTTCCATACTGTTGGATGTGATGAAGATGTTTTGGATAGACAAATGGGGTATTTTTGGAAGAAAAGCAAAGGGGAGCTAGAAGACATTATTAATAGGGGGTGTACTGGTACTGACTCGACTAGTCCGCGTGGTTGTCAAATTATGGCAGGATATAGTTTAGACGCACGAAACACTGAAGAAAAATACGCCAAGTGTGAAGAGGGTAAAAGGATTATACCAGGAAAAGAAACTACTATATCAAGCTTAAAAATAGCAAAGCAAGGGGCAGTAAAAATAATAGAAAATGCTGTAAAGATTATAGAGGAAGCAATAAAAAATATAGAATTAGCAAAAACTGCTAAAGAGAACTACCTCGCGAATATAAAAGATGAAGAAGAGGTTATACGACTAGCTAATACTAGTATCGAAGAAGCGCGTAAACGGATTGAGGTTGCTGAAAATATTTTAAAAGGGACGCGTGGTGAAGAAAAAAAAGAACTTTAATTGTGGGGCATCCAGCGCAAACAGCGAAAAAGTTGTTTGTGCTGGGTGGTAATTTATGGGTTGGACGCTACGTTGTCCATGTTTTTTAGGTTCCTCATTTACGTAAAAGTAAACCGCGGGCTATACGCGGGCTATAAAAGTATGGGTGACTTGCCTGAATTAATTTATCAGTGGCCTGTTTTCGTTAGGCACAAATCCTGCATATTGCAGTAATCACCATTATACCCATCTTACCTCGAAATGCGAAATTGTCATTGTGAGAGGTGAATGAAGCGAACAGTATGCAAGCCAATAAATTTAAAAATCCTGGTCTGGGTTGCTTCGTCGCAAAAGCTGCTTCTTGAAATGACTTTCTAAAAGTCCTGCACTTTTGAAGTGACAGCAGTAATATATGTCGATGTATTTTATGAGCTATTCAGAACTAAGTTTCGTCTGGAAAAAAAGATAAACGATAAAAGGTCACACTAATCATTGGTCGGGGCAGAGGGATTTGAACCCCCGACGGCCTGCTCCCAAAGCAGGTGCGCTACCAGGCTGCGCTATGCCCCGAAATCTTTGGCATGATACTAACTACTTGTAACGACGTCAAATGTTATAGATTTTATTTACTAATTTATATATCTAATTGCATTTACACATATAATGAGTTAACCTTTAGCGCTTAGTTTCCTTTAAGATCAAATAGATAGAGCATTATGCGTTATTTTTTTGAAATTATCTGGATGGTGGTCATAGGAGTTGGTGGGCGTTTGTTGCCACACCCTCCTAATGTTACCCCGCTTGTCGGTTTGAGTTTGTTTGCAGTCGTAAAACTGCCGCGCTGGGTGGGGTTTGTAACAATGTTTTTTACTTTATTTGTTTCAGACTTATTATTGGCGATCATTTTTGGTTATCCAGCTATTGGTTATTTTACATTATTTACTTATACTGGGTTTATGGGCATTACTTTGGTTGGTTTCAAACTTAAAGCTAAAAGTAGCAACAGAAGTTTTATCTTTTTTGTTTTGACAGCTTCTTTTAGTTTTTGGCTCTGGACTAATTTTGGTGTATGGTTGACCAGTGGTTTATACCCCAAGACTATGAAAGGTTTGGGATTTTGTTATTATATGGCCTTACCATTTTTGCGGAATGGTTTAATAGGTGATTTGGCTTGGAGTACAGTGATTTTTGGTTTAGCGAGAGTGGCGGAATTTGGTAGACGCGCTGGATTTAGGTTCCAGTGGGGAAACCTGTGAGAGTTCGAGTCTCTCCTCTCGCACAAATTGATTATTGGGAAAATTAAAGGTGAAAGAAAATATGCAAATTACTCTTGAGAATTTATCAAACTTAGAACGAAAGCTTCAAGTTACTGTTCCAGCCGAGTTGATTGAAGATAAGGTAAAATTAAAACTAAATGAAATTACAAGAATGGCAAAGATGCCAGGATTTCGTCCAGGTAAAGTTCCACTTGCTGTCATCAAGAATACTTATACTCAATCTGCTCATGCTGAGGTTTTAGAAAAAATACTCAAAGACACTTACATAGAAGCTTTGCAACAAGAAAAATTGAATCCTGTAAATTCACCAGATATAAAATTTGTTTCTTCTAATCTTGGTGAACCTTTAGTTTATACTGCAACCTTTGAGGTATATCCTGAAATTAAGCTAATTGATCTAGGGCAAGCTGAGATAGAAAAACTAAGCTCTCAAATCATCGACTCTGATGTTGATGAAGCTTTGGAAAAAATGAGAAAGAATCATGTGACGTGGCAAGAAATAACTGATGATTTGCGTAAGGCGAAGGTTGGCGATCGTATAACCATTGATCTTACGATAAAGGCTTCTACCCCAGATGAGGTTGCCGAACCTAAAACTGAAAAAGATATTGAATTTGTCTTGGGGGACGGTTCAATGTGGAAGGATTTTGAAGAGGCATTGTATGGCCTCAGCACCGGTGAAGAAAAACAGTTTATTTTACAAGTACCAGATACCCATATAGATAAGACTATTGCCGGTAAAAAAGTTGAATTTAATGTTAAGGTACATCAGGTTTGTGAGCCGATCTTACCATCTTTGGACGATGAGTTTGCTGCTAAAATGAAGATTAAAGAGGGGGGGGTGGCCAAACTAAAAGAGGTAACACGTGGTCATATGGAACGTGAGCTGCAAGCGAAGTTAAAAGATCTCTTTACTCGAGCGATTATGGATAGGTTATTGGAAGTTAACCAATTCGAAATACCAAAGTTTTTGATAGCAAAGGAGTTGAAAAAAAACGAGGAAGAGTGGCGACAACGTTTTGCCAAGCATTATGGTTCTTCGCAGAATATGCCAGTATTTCCTCGAGACGATTATGAACTGCAAGTTAAGCGTAACCTCGCGTTGGGACTCTTAATGGCAGAGATCATTAAAATGCAAAACCTTAAAGTAAGCCAAGATGAAATACGTGGCAAAATTAAGGAATTAATGGCAGCCTACTACGACGATGCTGATGACATGTTAACAAAGTTATTTGATAACCAAAGATATTTAGATGGCATTGAAGCAATGATGTTAGAAGAAAAGGTAATAGATCATTTAGCTACACAGGTTAAGCCAGTAGAAAAGAATATCAGCTATAAAGATTTAATGCTGAGAAAGTAAAAGTTAATATTTTACGAGGAATATAATATGTTGATAGATCAAGGTTTAATCCCCATGGTTATCGAACAAACCGCGCGCGGGGAGCGGTCATATGACATCTATTCAAGATTACTAAAAGAACGCATAATATTTTTGGTAGGAGAGGTTGAGCCACATATGGCTAATTTGGTCGTAGCACAGATGCTTTTTTTAGAAGCAGAAAATCCTGATAAGGATATTGCTCTTTATATTAACTCTCCTGGTGGTGTCGTTACGGCGGGGCTTGCTATTTATGACACTATGCAATTTATTAAGCCCGATGTTAGCACTCTTTGTATTGGGCAAGCAGCAAGTGCCAGTGCCCTTTTGTTAGCAGCCGGAGCCCCTGGGAAACGTTTTTGTTTGCCACACGCAACTGTTATGATTCACCAAGCTCTTGGCGGGTTTCAAGGGCAGGTGAGTGATATTGAAATTCATGCGCGTGAAGCTTTACGAGTAAACCACGAAATCATTGATATTTTAGCGCATCATACTGGTAAGCCAGCTGAACAAGTTAAAAAGGATGTTGATCGTGATAACTTTATGACCCCAAAAGAGGCGATGCAGTACGGCATTATTGACAATGTTTTCGAAAAAAGATCGTAATTGTTATTGCTGGTTTAGGTGATAACCCACGGATTTATAATGCAAGATTTTTAGAAAAGATGTCATTACGAAGAGCGGTTTTTGCGACGAAGCAATTCAGTGTTTTGAAGCTTTGTGGATGGTTCGCCGCCCGTTCATCGCAATGGCAACCACGCATTTGAGATGTCTACGGTATATATGCTGTCGCGTATTGAACTTCAGGATAGAGTTAATGATGGAACCATACTTTTCACCAAATGAATTTAAGCTAGGCGCTTTTGTTTTTCGCAGCCAGAGTTTATTTTTTATAAATGAGTACCGTGAAAAACAGAAGCGACAATGCATAAATTTATTTTGTAAGGAGTATGATCATGAAAATTTTAATTAGTAACGATGATGGTGTACATGCTATTGGGATAGCCGCTTTAGCAAATGAGTTGGCGAAGATTGCTGAAATCGAGGTAATAGCCCCAGATCGTAATCGTAGTGGTGCTAGTAACTCTCTGAGCATCCAAGTTCCGGTGAGAATACAACAATTAAATAATGGTTATTATAGCGTTACCGGTACGCCAACCGATTGTGTGCACTTGGCGGTTACTGGTTTATTGCAAACGAATTTTGATATGGTGGTATCAGGAATTAATGCTGGAGCAAACCTTGGAGATGATTTGGTATATTCTGGAACAGTAGCAGCCGCAACCGAGGGTGGTGTACTTGGCATACCATCTGTTGCTTTTTCGCTTGCTGGCAAGGATCCACAAAAACATTATGACACTGCAGCCGCGGTAGCTAGACAAATTATTGAGCGTTTAAAACAAGCACCATTAGCTCATGGTACTATTTTAAACGTTAATGTTCCTGATATTAAGCTTGAAGAGATTCAGGGATTTGAACTAACTCGTTTAGGCAAACGTCATCCAGCGCAACCAGCTGTTAAGGCTCTGGATCCACGTGGTTATCCAGTATATTGGATTGGTGCATCAGGTTTCGAAGAAGAGGCTGGTCCTGGTACCGATTTTTACGCGATTAAAGAAAATAGAGTTTCCATAACACCAATTCAGCTAGATATGACAAACTACGCTGCGTTTGAAAAAATAAAAAACTGGGTATCAGGGTTGGTACAGTGTAAGAAATGATTAATTGTCGTTTACTGCTTTTAACGTTGTTGATAGTTATATTTCTTGGTGGCTGCGTGCAGCAACCATATAAATTTCCGCCAGTAACCGAAGGTTGGCATCGATTAGCTGCAGCCAAAAATGCTTATATCGTCCAAAAACAGGATACTTTGTATTCTATTGCCTGGGCTTTTGATGTCGATTATCACCACCTGGCCGCTATTAATAACTTATCACCACCATATAAGCTTCATCATGGTCAACGTTTGTATCTTGCTTCTTCAGCCAAACCAGGAAAATATTATGTGCAAAGTAAGACTAAAGTAAAGTTTGGGCATGATGTTATTGTTACTCCTACTAAACCCTTGTTGGGATGGGTTTGGCCGACTGCAGGTAAAATAATTAGTACATTTAATAATAAACTTGGCGGCAATAAAGGGGTAAATATTGCAGGTAAGCAAAACCAAGCTGTTTTGGCATGTAATTCTGGGGTGGTTGTTTATAGTGGTACTGGTATTCGTAGCTATGGCAAGCTACTTATCATTAAGCATAACGAAGAATATTTAAGTGCCTATGCGCATAACCAAGAAATGTTAGTTACTGAAGGCAAGATGGTTACAACTGGACAAAAAATAGCTACCATGGGTCGAGATAATGATGGCAGAGTAGCTTTACATTTTGAAATTCGTCGTTTTGGTAAGCCAATTGATCCATTGTTGTATCTACCTAAAAATCATGACCATAGATAAAGCCACCTTACAATCAGCATTTGTGTTGCATTCCAGGCCATACCGAGATTCGAGCTTGTTAGTCGACTTATTAACCCTAAATTTTGGTAGATTAACCGTGGTGGCGCGTGGTGCACGTAATTTTAAATCACGATTACGCGGTATTTTATCCCCCTTTTTACCACTCTTAGTTTCTTTTAGTGGCAAAAGTGAATTACGTACCTTGCAGCAAGCAGAGATGAATGGAGTAGGGTATATATTTTCACCCAAAGTGCTTCTTAGTGGCTTTTATTTAAATGAATTGTTAGTCAAGTTGTTACCAAGTCACGAGTCTTATCCAGAGGTTTATCAAGCATATCAACACACCCTTGAAGCACTGACGCAAACTTTGCAACCAGAGCTTGAGTTAAGATTATTCGAGAAGTGTTTGCTAGCTAATTTAGGATATGGTTTACAGTTAGATCGTACGATTGATCATCAACCAGTGCTTCCAGATGGGCAATATACTTTTGAATTTGGTTACGGATTAAGATTAGCAAAAGTCGCCAAGCCAAATGTTATTTCAGGAAAAAACTTGTTAGCATTACATGCAGGTAGCTTAAGTGGTGCCGAAGAATTGCGTGACGCTAAAAGGTTATTATGTGGAGTTTTGGCTGTTTTGCTTGGGAATAAAAAGATTAAGAGTAGAGAGCTGTTTTTTCAGGAGGATGCTAAAAAAAATTAACTATTTCTGAGTCATTATCCTTTGCAGGATCCGCGCACTACAACTCGGCATGCAAAGTTGTCGATAGTTGTTAGCTCAATTCAAAATGGCAGTTGTCGTAGTACTTTAAAGCGCTACTTTGGCTATCCCATTCTCCAAGAGAAATACGCGCGGTACTAATCTCAGCAACATGAACATGCCCATGAATCACCTGGCTAGCACTAAACTTAGCTAAAAGTTTTTTGGTGGCATCTTCTTGCACAACTAAAAGCTCTTTGCCTTTCGTGGCCTTGGCCTTTGTCGTATATTGTTGAATCTTGGCTGCAAGCCAAATACGAAATTTTAAAGGTAGTTTTAAGAATATTTGTAACCCCAAAGGAAAGCGAATGATTTTTCTAAAAAAGCGATACATGGGGTCTTTGGTACAAAGAATGTCACCATGAGTTAAGACGGTTTTTCTACCGTAGAGATTAATTGCGCAAGGGTCAGAAATTAAAATACAGCCGGCTTCTTTAGCAAACTCTTCACCTAAGAGAAAATCTCGGTTACCAGGCATGAGATATACTGGTATTTTATCGCTCGCACCTTTTAAGGCTTTTTTTATTTCTTCATTAAAATCCGTTCGGTCATCGTCTCCTACCCAAAATTTAAAAAGGTCACCAAGGATATACAAAGCGTCGATGTTTGGGGTAATGGCAGCAAGAAAAGTAATAAATAACCTGGTAGTTTCACTAGTGGCGCTACTTAAATGTAGGTCTGATATGAATATCGAATGGCGAGTCATTTTTTTATCATAAGTTTTTTGTAGATATTACACAAACGGTTTTTACGTCTCCCCCCTTGCTTGCGGCATAGTATCATGTTATTTTGTCATTATTAAACAGGCACGTAGCTCAGGGGTAGAGCATCACCTTGACATGGTGGGGGTCGGTGGTTCGAAACCACTCGTGCCTACCATTTTGTTTTTGAAATAATTATGCAACAGTTTTTATGATAAAAGTAACATTGCCAGATGGCAAACATATAGAATTCGCCCATCCAGTGACGGTAAAAGAGGTTGCCGAAACGATTGGATCAGGGCTGGCTAGAGCTGCAGTCGCAGCTATTGTTTCTGGCAAAAAAACTGACCTTTCATATCTAATTGAGCATGATGTTGCTATTACTATCTTGACCTCTAAAAATCCAGAAGGACTTGAAATATTACGTCATTCCACCGCACATTTACTTGCGCACGCAGTATGCGAGTTATTTCCAGGAGCTGAGCCAACAGTTGGTCCAGCTATCGAAGATGGTTTTTATCATGATTTTTATTATCCCAAAAATTTTACTGAAGCTGACTTAATTACGATTGAAAAGCGGATGCACGAGTTAGCAAATGCTAACCAGGTTATAGAAAGAACGGTTAAAAATAAAAATGAGGCGATCGCTTTTTTTAAAAATCGTGGTGAAAAATATAAAGTCATGATGATAGAGGATATCCCTGGCGACCAGGTTTCATTTTATAGTCAAGGAAGTTTCACTAACGCCTGTCTCGGGCCACATGTGCCAACTACTGGTTGTCTTAAAGCTTTCAAGTTAACTAAACTTTCTGGCGCTTATTGGAAGGGTGATTCCCATAACGAAATGTTACAACGAATTTATGGTACCGCTTGGGGCACTGAAAAAGAACTAAAAGAGTATTTAGATCGGCTCGAAAAAGCCAAACAAAACGATCATCGTTTACTTGGAAAAAAGATGGATCTTTTTCACTTGCAAGAAGAGGCTCCTGGGATAGTTTTTTGGCACCCTAAAGGATGGACTCTTTACTCTGAAATTAAGCGTTATTTAATCTCTAGGTTAACTCAGTTCGGTTATCAAGAGATTAATACCCCTATAATTTTGGATCGGGGTTTGTGGGAAAAGTCTGGTCATTGGGAAAACTATAGGGAAGTGATGTTTACTACAGAATCGGAAAATCGCTCTTATGCCTTAAAGCCCATGAATTGTCCTGGACAAATCCAGATATATAAACAAGGTATCAAAAGTTACCGCGATCTACCAATTAGATATAGTGAATTTGGTTTTTTACACCGCAATGAGGTCTCTGGATCGCTACACGGGACCATGAGAGTACGAGCTTTTACTACTGATGATGGTCATATTTTTTGTACTGACGAACAGATATATAGTGAGTGTGAAGCCTTTATTTCACAGGTTATTGATGTTTGCGCCCATTTTGGGTTTAAAGATATTACGGTAAAATTATCTACTCGTCCTAAGGAGCGGATCGGCGATGATGCTATATGGGATAAAGCCGAAGATGCGCTAACGCAGGTTTTGAATAAAAGTAACATCAATTGGCAGTTAGCCCCTGGTGATGGAGCATTTTATGGACCAAAAATAGACTTTTCTTTACGTGATAGCTTAGGGCGTTTTTGGCAGTGCGGAACCTTGCAGGTAGATTTTTTTATGCCCCAACGTTTTGACGCTTATTACGTTACGGAAAAAGGAGAGAAAAAGCCACCAGTAATGTTACACCGGGCTATGCTTGGTTCACTTGAAAGATTTATTGGGATTTTACTTGAAGAAACAGGGGGTAATTTGCCACTATGGCTTGCACCAATTCAGGGTGTAGTAATGAATATTACTGATGAGCAGATGGAGTATGCTAAAAAAGTTACCCAAAAGCTCCAAAATTATGGGCTTCGCGTAAATTATGACTTGAGAAATGAGAAAATCAGCTTTAAAATCCGCGAGCACTCTATTGCCAAAGTACCTTTTATGTTGATTGTAGGCGATAAAGAGGTAGAGACAGAAACGGTTGCTGTACGTAGTAGTGATGGTAAAGATTTGGGGCAAATGTCGGTTGAAAAGATAGCAACCGATATTATGGGGCCCATAAAAAAAATGTGGTAGCTGTACCCCTCGTAAAATGGATTTAGATGTGGCGTTCTTAAAGTATAAGCTTATTTTGCGGGGAGTGTGGTAGGTAAAAAATAATTTAACAAAGGGGGAATATATCAATCCATATAATAGTTCGCGCAGAGATCCACGTGGTGGTGGTGCTACTACCAAAAGAGCACGGGTAAATAACCAAATAAGTGCACGTGAAGTACGCTTAATTGATGCCGAGGGGAAGCAAATCGGCATTCTTGGCATTCAAGAAGCTTTAAAAAAAGCTGAGGAAGCAACCCTAGATTTGGTAGAAATCGCGCCGCAATTGACCCCACCAGTTTGCCGAATTATGGACTTTGGTAAGTATTTATTTGAACAGCGTAAACGCCTGAAAAAGAAATCAAAGCGGGTTCAAGTTAAAGAACTAAAAATGCGTCCAGTAACCGATGTTGGTGATTATTTAGTAAAAGTTCGCCAGGCAATTGCCTTTTTACAAGAAGGAGATAAAGTAAAAGTTACGATACGTTTTCGCGGTCGCGAGTTGGCATACCAACAGCAAGGTCTTGAAATCTTACGGCGAGCTGAGAGCGACTTAAAAGATCACGGCACCATAGAGCAGTCTCCTAAAATGGAGGGCAAACAAATGGTTATGTTGGTCGTACCAGGAAAAAACAAGAACGTTAAAGAAAAAGAATAATTAATTATAATAATGAGGTTTTATTATGCCGAAGTTAAAGACTAATAAAAGTGCAGCTAAACGCTTTAAAAAGACCGCGAGTGGTAGCTATAAGCATCGCAGTTCTTTCCGTAGTCATATTTTGACTAAAAAAAGTAGCAAAAGAAAGGCGCGTTTAGCTCCCATGGGAAAGGTTAGCAAGCGGGATCAAAAGCTAGTTAAAAGAATGTTGGGAGAAATCTAACAGAGAAGCTTTAATGCTTCATCAAACCAAGCTAAAGTGGGCTTTTTTCGTGGAGTGTGCAGGGTTTGGGTAAATAGCCAATTTAATAAAAAGTAGATTTTGGAGATAATATGCCAAGAGTAAAACGTGGGGTTACAGCAAGAGCCCGTCATAAAAAAGTTCTTAAAAAAGCTAAAGGCTACTATGGTGCTCGTAGTAGAGTTTATCGTGCAGCTAAACAGGCTGTGATCAAAGCCGGTCAATATGCTTATCAGGGGCGTAAACAGAAGAAACGTCAATATCGCTCGCTTTGGATTATCCGTATTAATGCGGCGGTCAATCAACATGGTATTTCCTATAGCAAATTTATTGCTGGCCTCAAGAAGGCGAATATCGAGATTGATCGTAAAATTCTGGCCGATATCGCGGTTAACGATAAGCAAGCTTTTGCCGCAATCGTTGCTAAAATTAAATGAAGTCAAGTTTAGCAAACATTCAGCAAATTATTCTTGAGGCTACCGAAGTAATCCATCATGCGGCGACGGTTCATGAGCTTGAAATAATAAAAAGTAATTATCTAGGTAAAAAGGGTAGTTTAAGTGAGCTGTTACGACAGCTGGGTACCTTAGATGCTACTGAACGCCCTAAAGTTGGTCAGGTTATTAACCAAGCAAAGGAACAACTTATCCAGGCGTTAGCAGAGCGTCATCGCATTTTAGATAAATTAATAGTCGCCGAAAACTTAAACCAAGAAACTATCGATGTAACCTTGCCATCACGCGGTCAAACTCTGGGTTCTAGCCATCCGGTTACTAAAGTGCGTCGGATCTTGGAAGATTTTTTTACTAAAATGGGTTTCGTAGTGGTTGAAGGTCCAGAAATTGAAGATGAGTTTTATAACTTTACTGCTTTAAATATTCCCCCACATCATCCTGCACGAACTACACATGATACTTTTTATTTTAAAGATAATACCATGTTACGTTCGCAAACCTCTCCGGTGCAAATAAGAGCAATGCAAAAGATGTCACCCCCCTTGAGAATTATTTGTCCTGGTAAGGTATTTCGTCGTGACAACGACGCAACCCATTCGCCCATGTTTCATCAATTAGAAATGTTAATGGTTGATGAAAATTTAAATTTGGCTAATTTAAAATGGTTAGTAATTAAATTCATTAAATTTTTCTTTAATGATAAGCTTGAGTATCGGTTTCGTCCTTCTTATTTTCCATTTACTGAGCCCAGTGCTGAGGTTGATATTAAATGGACGGTAGGGGGCTCGTGGCGTTGGTTAGAACTAGGCGGTTGTGGGGTGGTGCACCCTAATGTTTTAAAAGCAGTTAATATAGATCCCAAGCGTTATCGTGGCCTTGCTTTTGGTTTTGGTATTGACCGTTTGGCCATGATGTATTACGGGATTAATGACATAAGATTACTTTTTGAGAATGATTTACAATTTTTGGAACAATTTTAAGTGTTGCATTGCGGGACGATGGCAAACAAGTAGATAAAGTTTAAAATACATATGAAATTTAGCAAATCTTGGCTGCGGGAATTAATAAACATTGACCTCGAAACATCAAAACTAACCGAGCAATTAACTATGGCTGGTTTAGAGGTTGCTGCAGTAGCACCGGTAGCTCCATATTTTCACGGAGTTTTCGTCGGGGAAATTTTAGCGGTTAACCCTCACCCTAATGCTGATAAGCTCACAGTTTGTACGGTAAATGCTGGGGCAGGGTATGAGAGCCTTATCATTGTTTGTGGTGCGAAAAATGTTCGCCCGAATTTAAAAGTTCCAGTAGCTTTAATTGGTGCAGAGTTGCCTGGGGATTTTAAAATAAAGAGTGCAAAATTACGCGGCGTGGAGTCAAGCGGAATGTTATGTTCTGCTCGTGAGCTTGGCTTAAGTGAAGCTAATGCTGGAATTCTTGAGTTACCTAGTGATGCTCCAGTTGGGGTTGATATTCGTAAATATTTATCACTTGACGATGAAGTGATCGAGATCGAACTTACTGCCAATCGGGGGGATTGTTTAAGTGTTCTGGGTGTTGCGCGGGAAGTTGCTACGATTAATGGTGCTGAGCTTGCTCTGCCAAAAGTGCAGAATTTTCCTCTAAACAAAGATACCTTCCCGGTGGTGATCACAGCCCAAGACTCTTGTCCCCATTATTGTGGACGGATTATTCGTGGGGTCAATAGTAAGGTTGCTACACCAACATGGATGTTAGAGCGCTTACGCAGTATTAATGAAACTTCGATTAATTTTATAGTAGATGTTACCAATTACGTTATGTATGAATTAGGGCAACCTCTGCATGCGTTTGACTTAGATAGGTTGGCTAAAAATATTGAAGTACGTTATGCGAGACCGGGAGAAAATATCGAGCTACTTGATGGTACTGAAGTTAATCTTAGACAAGATACTCTGGTGATTGCTAATAACGAAAAACCCGTTGCTTTAGCCGGGGTGATGGGAGGGGTGAACTCAGGCATATCTTTAGAGACTAAAGATATTTTTTTAGAAAGTGCATTTTTCGTGCCAACCAAAATTGCGGAACAAGCGCGTGACTATAAATTACAAACGGATGCTTCCTATAGATATGAAAGAGGAGTAGATTGTGATTTGCAGATATACGCTTTAAACCGTGCCACTTCTTTAATTGTTGAAATTGCTGGTGGTATCCCGGGAGCAGTATCAGAAGTAACCTCTAAAGAGCATTTACCACAAGCGGCGAGCATTACTTTATATCGTAAGAGTATTCAAAACGTTTTAGGGATTACCATCCCAGATGAAAGGGTAGTCGGTATCTTGTCTCGCCTAGGGATGAAGCTACAGCCCATTACTGATGGTTGGCAAGTAACCGTACCAAGCTTTCGCGTGTTCGACATCAAAATTGAAGAGGATTTAATTGAAGAGATTGCACGTATTTATGGTTATCATCTAATTCCAGAGCAACCAATTATCGCCGAGTTAAGCAGTAATGACGCTCCTTCTAATAAAAATGATCTTGATCGCGTTTGTAATCTTATGGAAGATCTAGGTTATCATGAAGTAATAACTTATAGTTTTATTGATGAAAAAATCCAAGGCTTACTTGGTGATGAAGATAAACCTTTACCGCTAGCCAATCCCATTTCATCTGAACAATCTGTAATGCGTACGACTTTATTGCCGGGTTTGATTGGGGTTGTAAAGCACAATTCGCAACGTCAAAAAGAGTATGCTCGTTTATTTGAGGTTGGTTTAAGATTCGTTTCCAATACCGATGGTAAACTAGAACAAATACCAACTTTAGCTGGAGTTATCTACGGTGATCTTTATTCTGAACAATGGGGAATGAAGCAAGAAGAGAGAACAGCAGATTTTTTTGATTTGAAAAACGATGTTAGCGCTCTTTTAAGGCTTTTTGTACCAAATAGTGATGTTCAATATGAACCTTGTAATCACCGGGCTTTTCATCCAAAACGTTCTGCTAAGGTTTATGCCAATGGTTTATTTATTGGTTTTATTGGCGAAATACATCCTTCGGTTCAGCAAGAGCTTGAGATTAACAAAAAATTACATGTTTTTGAGATAAATTTAAATAATTTAATCAATAAGAAAATGGTGCGGTTTAAAGAGTTCCCTGTTTTTCCAAAGGTAAGAAGAGATATTGCTATCATAGTAAATAAAGAGATATCGTGGGCACAAATTAAACAGAAAATAGTAGACATTTCTGGTGAATTACTCCACAATGTTGAAGTTTTTGATATTTATTGTAATGAAAACATTGGGTTGGACAAATGTAGTATGGCAATTCGCTTGATTTTTCAAAGTGTTAGTCGAACCCTGGTTGATACGGAGATTGAAAAACTAATGGATCGTATAATTCTAATTTTAAAACAAACTTTTAGCGCAAATTTACGAGGGTAGGTTTATGGCTTTAACAAAAGCTGAGTTAGCGGAAAATTTGTTTAAGGTATTGGGAATTAATAAGCGGGAAGCAAAAGACTTGGTTGAAATTTTTTTTGAGGAAATACGGTCTTTGCTTGAACAGGGACACCAAATACGTTTGTCTGGTTTTGGTAATTTCAATTTGCGTGACAAAAGGGAGCGTCCAGGTAGAAACCCTAAAACAGGGAAAGATGTTCCTATCACCGCGAGAAGAGTTGTTACTTTTCGTGCTGGTCAAAAGTTAAAAGCTAGAGTTGAAAAGTATGCAGAATCCACAACAAACATCGCTGCTGCTGCCGAAGCCCCCCAAGAAAGAGCGGATAAGTCGTAACAGCAAAAAAAACTTGCAAGATTTGCCACCTATTCCTGATAAACTATACTTCACTATTGGTGAGGTAGGTAATTTATGTTTAGTTAAACCTTATGTTTTGCGATATTGGGAACAAGAGTTTCCTGATCTCCATCCTACTACAAGACGTGGGAAAAGAAGATACTATCAACGTGAGGATATTTTATTAATCCGCCGTATAAAAAGTTTATTATACGAGCAAGGTTTTACTATTGAGGGTGCCAGGGCTAAATTGAGTGTTAAAGAAAAAAATGGTGATGCTGTGACAACTACAAGCACTGCTACTAAGCTTATAAAAAACACTATAACTAAATTAACCCAAATACTTTCTGATTTGGAAGATTGACATCCTGGGATAGCCCTAACAGGAAATTAAAATTATGCAAAGATGAGTTTAAGGGCGCAAATTTTTTAATTTTAGTAGTGCGGTATAAAAATAAATTGTTAGTAGACGTTGGTTCAAATTTAACTGATTAACTCGGGGCGTGGCGTAGTCTGGTAGCGTACTTGCATGGGGTGCAAGTGGTCGTCGGTTCAAATCCGGCCGCCCCGACCAACTAGATGTTGTATGTGGTAATACTTGCGTGGGGTGCAAGTGGGCGAGGCGGGGTTTTCGGAAAGCGAAGCTTTCCGCCGCCGAGCGACAAAACAGGATGTTTTGGCTGGATACAGAGCACCATGGTTGGTTACCGGGAACTTTTTATGTTCGAAGAAAGCATTATTAAATGGTAATAAAGTTGTTAGTAGGCGTCGGTTCAAATCCGGCCGCCCCGACCAGATGTAGGTGTAAGTGGGTAAGGTGGGGTTTTCGGCAAGCTTCGCTTGCCGCCGCCGAACAATAAAACATGAAGTTTGTTTCAGAAGAACATAATGCCATTAAACACAAAAATACTCGAAGTTATAGCTTGCCCAATTTGTAAGGGGAAGCTACATTACAACAATGATCAGCGAGTTTTAGTTTGTAAATTTAATAAGTTGGCTTTTCCCATTAAAATGGGTATACCCATTATGCTAGTAAAAAAAGCAAAACCAACTCATGATAAATATGACTCAACTTGTGAAATGATAACCAAGCCAGAGTTGTGACAGCTCCTTTTGGGTTAAGGATCGGCGAGCTAGAAGAAAACCAAATGGCTAGTAATTGTGCCAATACATCCGTAAATTTATTACTAATAAAGATTCTATATCGTTAAAAAAAGCGATATAGTTATATCGAAAAAATGTAAGGAGAGGTACCGAAGTGGTTGTAACGGGGCCGACTCGAAATCGGCTGAGAGCTTTACCGCTCTCCGTGGGTTCGAATCCCACCCTCTCCGCCATACCAAAAGACCATTCTCTTAGAAAGCCCTTAATTTTCTTCAGAAACTTTCAGATATTTGCCCATATAAAGAGACTGTAGAATCACAAAAATTATCGTACTACCCAGAGTGCCGAATAACTTGAAATTTACCCAGGTGTTGGTATTAAAGTTATATGCTACATAAAGATTTACACCGCCCATGCAGATAAAAAAGATAGCCCAACTTAAATTAAGCCGATGCCAAACATTTGTTGGCAAGGTAATTTTGCCACTCATTAATCTTTCTAAAAGTGACTTCTTGCCAATTAATTGCGACCCCAAAAAGATTAAGGCAAAGACCCAATAAATGGCTGTCGGCTTCCACTTGATGAACATTTCGTTATGAAGTAAAAGAGTTGCTACTCCAAGAATTAATACTAACCCTAGGGTAATACCGTGCATCAGCTCAATTCTACGATGTTTAAGCCAAAACACTCCTGTTTGCAGTAGTGAAGCAATTATTATTGTTATGGTAGCAACATAGATACCATAAAACTTATAACCAAAGAAAAATAGTGCAATTGGGAAAAAATCGAATAGTAGTTTCATATATGGCTATTATAGATAATTGACTTTTATTTGACAATGGTTGACTTTACCGATGTAATGTCGAAAATAGGAGACTAATGAATACCCAAAGCACAGCAGCGCCAATACCTCCCACCTCTGCGCAACCGCAGGCGCTAGTTTTGGGACAGCCGCTACATGATTTACCGCAAGACTTGTATATACCACCAAATGCCTTAGAGGTGTTTTTAGACGCATTTACGGGACCTCTTGATCTTTTGCTTTATTTGATTAAAAAAGAAAATATTAACATTTTAGATATACCGATTTCCCAAATAACCACGCAATATATGGAATATGTTGAGTTAATGAAAAATCTCAATTTGGAGCTTGCCGCAGAATACCTAGTTATGGCAGCTTTGCTTGCTGAAATAAAATCTAAAATGTTATTGCCAAAGCCAGTTAGTCTTGAAAGCGAAGAAACCGATCCACGAGCAGACTTAGTTAGAAGATTGCGTGAGTATGAACGTTTTAAAAAAGCAGCGGTAGACCTCGAAAACATACCGAGAGTTGAACGTGAGATATTTCCCATAGTAGTTTCATCTCCTGAAGCTAGCTCTGTTCCTCGACCATTGCCTAGACTAGAGCTACAAGAGCTACTAACGGCGTTTAAAGATGTTATGGTTCGTGCCAATATGCACCAACATCACTATGTTAAACGTGAAGGTCTTTCGGTTAGAGAGCGCATGAGCAACATTCTTTCTAGTTTACAAACAAGCCAATTTATGAGCTTTGAAAGTATGTTTAAAGTTGAAGAAGGGCGCGTTGGCGTTGTAGTATCTTTTATCGCAATCCTAGAACTATTACGGCAAAATTTAATTGAGATTGTCCAAACTGAAGTTTATGGTTCTATTTATTTAAAAACCGTTCAAAATAATGAGAGCTGATATGGCGGATATTAATCCGAAACAAATAGTTGAAGCGTTAATAATGGCGTCAGAAGAGCCGTTAACAATTGATAAACTATATAAGATATTCTGCGCCAATGATAATTTATTAGAAATCAGTGTATTGCGCGATATACTCAATGAGTTAATCGTTAAATACTCTGATGGTGGTATTGAATTAAAAGAGGTTGCTAGTGGTTGGCGTTTTCAGATCAAATCTGAGTTAAGCCCATGGATAAGCAAACTCCACGAAGAGCGTCCCCCGAAATATTCAAGAGCATTACTTGAGATCTTAGCTTTAATTGCCTATAGACAGCCGATTACTCGTGCTGAAATCGAGGATGTTCGTGGCATTGCTGTTAGCTCTAATATAGTAAAGACACTCTTGGAACACGAATGGATACGAGTGGTTGGTTGTAAAGAGGTCCCAGGGAAACCAGCGTTGTTTGCTACCACCAAAAAATTTCTTGATCATTTTAACTTGAAACACTTGGATGAATTGCCGCCGCTTATGGAATTTACTGAAACCTTGGTGGCAGCAAGCGCTATCGACATCACAGAAAATGCTGCAGCCAAAAATGAGCAACTAACCCCTGATGAAGATCTTGAGCTACCTATAAACCTTGAAGATAGCAATATAGAAGATAGCAATATAACGGAAGATTCAGTTGCAAAAAATTTTGATGCAGTAGAAGTTTTAGATGAAAATCCTAACCCAACTATTGTCGACGAATAAAAATAGGGGCAGAGGACATAACTTAATTTTATGAGAAGCATATGGGGCAAGCAAAATACATTTTTGGTTACCATGCCATAAATTCGGCGCTCTCGGTTATGCCAGGAGAAATACGTGGTATCTATTTACAAAATAAATTAGGTGACAAACGTTCACTCGAAATTATTGATATCGCACAAAAACACCACATTACGATACGCTATTTATCGCGTAAAGCACTTGATACGATGGTACCTCTAGCTAACCATCAAGGGGTAGTAGCTGAGGTTATTTATCCGGGGGATTATACCGAAGATTATCTAAAAATAGTTTTGGATAAACACCAAAATAAAACCTTTCTTTTGATTTTGGATGGGGTTCAAGATCCACACAATTTGGGTGCTTGTTTGCGTACCGCTAACGCGGCTGGAGTGCATGCCGTGATTGTGCCAAAAGATAAGGCATGTGGTCTAACACCTATTGTCTATAAAGTGGCATCTGGCGCTGTGGGATTGACGCCCCTAATTCAAGTAACTAATCTAGCCCGAACCATCGAACAGTTAAAAGAAAACAATGTGTGGATCTATGGCGCAACCGAGGAAGCTTCGCAAAGTATTTACCAAATCAGTTTAAAGCCCCCGCTGGCTTTAGTTTTTGGTGCGGAAGGACAGGGTTTAAGGCGCTTAACCAAGGATAGGTGTGACTTTACCTTTAAAATACCGATGAGTGGGGCTGTGCAAAATTTAAACGTTTCCGTAGCTGTGGGCGTATCTTTGTTTGAGGTGGTCCGTCAATGCTTAGAATAAACACTCATCTTGTTGTTTAGTCAAAATCTCGTAGCCGGTTTCGGTCACAAGGACAGTGTGCTCCCACTGGGCTGATAACTGCTCGTCCTCAGTAACTGCTGTCCAGTTGTCGTCTAAAAGTTTTGTATGATAAGTGCCAACATTTATCATAGGCTCAATAGTAAAAATCATCCCCGGTTTTAATATGGCGTCAGTATGCATTTCACCATAATGTAATACTTGCGGTGGCTCATGAAAAGCAGTGCCAATCCCGTGACCACAATAGTCGCGGACTACAGAAAATTTTTGTGCTTCAGCATGTTTTTGAATTGCGGCACCAATGTTTCCTAAATGTGCCCCAGGTTTGACTTCTTTGATGCCCAAATAGAGGCACTCTTTGGCGACTTTTACTAAGCGCGTAGCCAAAGCAGAACATTTGCCAATAAGAAACATCTGACTAGTGTCACCGAAATAACCATCTTTTATTACGGTAATATCTATATTCAAAATATCACCGATCCTTAATTTCTCTTTACAAGGGATGCCGTGACAAACAACTTGATTGATAGAGGTACAAATCGATTTTGGAAAACCGCGATAATTTAACGGTGCTGGGATTGCATGTTGAACTTTAGTAATGTATTCATGGCAAATACGATTTAGCTCAATGGTTGGGACGCCGGCCTTAACATAAGGTGCAATCATTTCTAAAACCTCTGCGGCTAAACGACAAGCCACCCTCATTTTTTCTATTTGTGTCTCAGATTTTATTGGTATATTCATATATAAGTGTTGTGGCTATTGAAAAATCAAATAAATTCAATATAATGTATTTCGCTTAGCAAGATTAAATATCAATTAGTATTTAGTTTTAAACTATGGTATAAAGCTTTGCGAAATTAATCAATAAAAATACTCACATATGTCGTCACATAACTTTGGGTGCCAAAAAATTATTTGGTTAGGTTGTGGGATGTATGGAGGAATAACCCGGAGAAAAAAATGACTAATAATGTAACTATTCGTCAGATGTTAGAAGCTGGCGTCCACTTTGGCCATCAAGTACGTTTCTGGAACCCCAAGATGGCTCCATATATTTTTGGTATCAAAAGCAAAATCCATATTATAGATCTAGAGAAAACTTTAGTGATGTATAAAAATGCGATTAACTATCTAAGTAGTGTTGCAGCAAAGAAAGGAAAGATTTTGTTTGTTGGTACTAAACACCAAGCACGAAGTTTAATTCGCGATGAAGCTAAGCGTTGTCGTATGCCATATGTCGATTTCCGCTGGCTAGGTGGTATGCTAACCAACTATAAAACCATTAGACAATCACTAAAGCGTCTAAAAGAATTAGAGGATTTGCGAGATAGTCAAACTTTTGCTCGTCTTCCTAAAAAAGAAGCTCTTTCTATTATGCGTGAAATTACCAAGCTAGAAAAAAGTTTGGGTGGCGTGCGTGACATGGGTGGATTGCCAGACGCGATTTTTGTTATTGATGTTGGGCATGAAAAAATTGCCGTGAGTGAAGCTTCAAAGTTAAAAATACCGATTGTTGGTGTCGTCGATACTAACAATTCTCCTGAGGGTATCGACCATATAATTCCTGGTAACGATGACTCGATTCGTGCTATTGGGTTGTATTTACGGAGTATCGTAGACGCTATAATTGATGCTCGTGGTAGCATTGTTGATGAGGAAGTTATTGCTGAGAAAGAAGAGAAGGAAAAAAGGGGGGGTAAAAAATTACTACCACCCAAAAAGAAAGTCTTCAAAAGAAAAGCAGCTGTAGAGCATCGTGTAGAGCCTTCTGAAGAGGCGGGCGCTCTTGCGGCTAAAACAGACGAAGCATCAAGCGCTGATAAGCCACAACCTCATAAAAATAAGTCACACCCAGTTACCAAAGTTACTGTGACTAAAGTTAAAAAAGAAGTTACTGAGCCAACTATAGCAACTCAAGAAGCTGTTAAAGAGTAAAGGAAAGATAAATATAGGTACGTAGCAATACGACTGAGCTTGTTTAGAAAAGCAAGACAGGACAAGATTTATTTTTCCATAAATGAGGACCGTAAAAAATAGGGGCAAAAACTTTTAATTTTATTTTGCGAGGAATAAATGATAACAGCATCGTTAGTTAAAGAACTGCGTGAACATACCGGCGCCGGCATGATGGAGTGTAAAAAAGCTTTAGAAGAAGCCAATGGCAATCTTGAGGCGGCGATTACCATTATGCGTAAATCGGGTCAAGCTAAAGCAGCAAAAAAGGTTAATCGTATTGCTTCCGAAGGTGTAATTGCTGTTAAGATCAGTAGTGACAATAAAAATGCCGTGATGGTTGAAATTAACTGCGAAACTGATTTTGTCTCGCGGGATAAGTCTTTTTTAGAGTTTACCGAGATGGTAGCCAATCAAGCATTGAAAGCCCAAGTTTCCGACCTTGAAGAGTTATTTGCTATAACTTTAGTAAATGGCAAAACTATTCAGGAAACACGTGAAGATTTGGTTGCTAAAATTGGTGAAAATATCAATATCCGTAGAATAAAATTTATGAGTATTGACGGTGATGGCATGATTGGCAGCTATATTCATGGTAACGGCCGTATTGGTGTGATGGTTGGACTATCAGTGATCAATCCTGAGCTTGCCAAAGATCTTGCCATGCATGTGGCAGCATCTAAACCAACGGCGATCCTACCAGAAGATTTACCTCCAGCCTTAATTGCAGGCGAAAAAGAGATTTATGCTGCACAGTTACAAGCCCAAGACGTGAAAAAACCACCGGAAATTCTTGAAAAAATATTATCTGGTCGCGTCCAAAAATTTATCAGCGAAATCACTTTAATTAAACAAGCTTTTGTGAAAAACCCCGATATTACCGTGGAAACTTTATTACAGCAGGCAAAAGCAAAGATTTATAACTTTACCCGTTTTGAAGTAGGCGAGGGGATTGAAAAAAAAGAAACAGATTTCGCCGCTGAAGTGATGGCACAAGTTGAAGCTAAAAAATAGTAATAGCGATTAGTAAATATTTTATCCCTTGCCGCACGTGGCAAGCGTATCGACGCCCGCAGGGTCTCGTAAAAACAAGATAAATATATGAACCATAAAAGCCCAAAAAGAATAATCCTGAAACTAAGCGGCGAAGCTTTAATGGGCAAAAAAAAAGAAGCGGGCATAGACTCTAAGGTTATCGAAAAAATTGCTGGTGATATAAAAAATTTAGCTAAATCACAAATACAAGTTGGCATTGTCGTTGGCGGCGGTAATTTTTTTCGTGGCGCGATGCTGAATGGTGATGGTATTTCGCGAACCACTGGCGACCATCTTGGGATGATAGCTACAATACTAAATGCCATCGCAATACGCGACATCTTCAATAGCCACAACATTCCTACAAAAGCTATGTCAGCCCTACCCATAGAAGGGGTAATTGAACACTATGATCACTTAAATGCGGACTCTTACCTTAATCAAGGTTTAGTGGTGGTTTTTGCCGGGGGGATTGGTAGCCCATTTGTCACTACTGATACTACACTATGTACACGTGGTATTGAGCTTAAAGCTGATCTGCTTTTAAAAGCAACTAATGTCGACGGTGTTTATTCAAAAGATCCTAAGAAAAACCAGGATGCTAAATTATATAGTCACATTACTTATGATCAAGCTTTGGCAGAGAATTTAAGAGTAATGGACCTTGCTGCATTTTGTTTAGGGCGTGATCATAAAATGAAAATACAAGTGTTTAATATCAATAAAGAGGGAGCACTACTACGGATTATGCAAGGGCAAGAAGAGGGAACAGTAGTAGAATAAGTTAATCAGCTTTATGAGAAATATTATATTGATCATAAATTGTTTTTTAGAGTAGATTTGCTAGTGGAGCTATACTCCTCGTAAAATAAATTTAGGCTAGATGCCCTTGTTTTTTACGGCTGGAGTTTAAAAAATAAGGGCAATGAAGCATTAAATTTATTTTACGAGGGGGATATATATGTTAAATAATGTAACCAAAGACTTAGAAACCAATATGCAAAAAGCTTTAGAAGCTTTCAAAATAGAGTTAGGTAAGTTACGTACTGGCAGAGCTAACACTAGCTTGGTTGAGGGAATAAAAGTGGATTATTATGGCAACGAAACACTTTTAAAAAATGTTGCGAACATTACGGTAAGCGATGCACGTACTATTGTTATTACCCCTTGGGAAAAAACCCTGGTTAAGTCAATCGAAAAAGCAATCACCAGCGCTAACCTTGGGTTAAATCCAGTCAGCGACGCAAATTTAGTAAGAATTCCTATCCCACCACTAACTGAAGAACGTCGCAAAGAGATGGCAAAAGTGGTGAAGAATATTGCTGAAACTTCACGAGTTGCCATAAGAAATATTCGTCGAGAGGCTATGGATAAACTCAAAGATCTTTTGAAGAATAAAGAGATCGATGAAGATATGGATCATCGTACCCAAGATACTGTACAAAAAATCACTGATAAATTCATTGCTGAAATTGATAAATTAGTGGTGGCTAAAGAAAAAGATTTAATGACGGTCTGAAATATGCTTTTGCGTCATGTTGCAATCATTATGGACGGCAATGGCAGGTGGGCAGAAAAGCGAGGTTTGCCGAGAATTGCTGGACATAAAGTTGGGGCAGAAAGTGTTCGTGATGCGATTAAATTTTGTATTAAACAGGGAATAGAAGTACTTACCTTATTTGCGTTTAGCACGGAGAATTGGGAAAGACCCCAAGAAGAGGTAAGTTTTCTCATGGGGCAACTATTTGTCCAGGCTCTAGAAAATGAGGTTGCTGAATTACATAAACATGGGGTGCAATTTCGCGTAATTGGTGAAGTTGAAAAGCTAGATAAGAAATTGCAACAAAAAATTAGTGATGCTGAAAGATTAACCGCTAATAATACTGGTTTAAAACTGGTAATTGCTTTAAGTTATAGCGGCAAATGGGATATTACAGAAGCAGTACGTACACTATGTCATGAGGTAGCTGTAGGAAAGATTAAAGCGAGTGACATTACTATAGAAATGGTTAACCAAAAGATCGCTTTACACGATTTACCAGAACCAGATTTATTGATACGTACGAGTGGCGAACAGCGCCTTAGTAATTTTATGTTGTGGCAATTAGCATATACTGAATTATATTTTACTGATGTTTTATGGCCAGATTTTCGGGAAGAAGCATTTACAGATGCTTTAAATGCGTACAAAAATAGAAATAGACGATTTGGGAAATGTTAAAGAAACGAATCATTACAGCCGCAATCTTAATACCTCTAGTCATTTTTGGTTTGCTTTATTTGCCACCAATGGTTATCAGCATAATAGTAGCATTTTTTATGTTATTAGCTGCAGGAGAGTTTTTTAATTTATTTGGTTGGAAAGCCTACGATTATCGATATGTGATTTTTGCGATAACATTAATTTTGTTAACAATTTTTATCGAATATGTCCGTCTTGTAACTCCGCCATCTGTTTTTTATTCTTTTTGTGGTGGTGGATTATTAATTTTAGCTATTATCGGTGCTTTATGGTGGTTGGTTGCCCCGTGTTTTCTATACCGCTACGAAAAATATGGTCGTATATTTTCTATAAATCCTGTATTACTTGCCATGCTAACCTTAGCTCCATGTTGGGCTAGCCTACTACTGCTCAATACTAAACCCAATATGGTCCTTTGTTATTTATTAAGTATGATCTGGGCAGCAGATATCGGCGCATATTTTTCTGGTAAGTTTTTTGGTAAGCATCTATTAGTACCAAATATCAGTCCTAAAAAAACCGTAGAAGGAGTAATTGGTGGAACTATCGCCGTTTGGTTGGTTACGATAGTCTTTTTATTATCTTATACCAACAGAGCAGCTTTGGAATTTAATGTTATAGCTTTTCATTTAATATTATCTACAATTGTCAGTTTATGGGCGGTCATAGGAGATTTATTTGAAAGTATGTTAAAACGACAGGCGGGGATTAAAGATAGTGGCCGGCTTCTTCCTGGGCATGGTGGCGTTTACGATAGAATTGATAGTTTAATTGCAGCAGCACCGATTTTCGTTGTAGGATGTTTACTATTTACACTTACAGATTTATTACATACTTAATTATGCTAGGTGAATTATGTCAATTTTGAAAAAAATATTATGGGTAGGATTAATCGTTTCATTTTGTACTTTGGCTAATGCCGAAACGTTTGTTATCAAAAAAATTCGTGTCCACGGTTTGCAGCGTATTAGTTATGCAACAGTGCTAAGTTATTTAGCAGATATTCAAATTAAGGAAGGCGAGCAGATCGATACAGATACCACCTCAGATATTATTCGGGCCTTATATAAAACTAATTTTTTTAGTGAAGTAACTCTAAAACGCCAAGATGATGATTTAATTATCACAGTAGTTGAGCGTTCAATTATTGGTTCGCTTAGCATTACGGGTAATAGTAAACTGACAAAAAAACAACTGACTGAAGCTTTAAAACAGATAGGTATTTCTGAAGGGCAAGCTCTAGATCCGGTGGTTTTAAACTCAACTAAGCATGCAATTATTCAAGAATATTATAATAAGGGTTTATATAGTGTTAAAGTTAACATTGACATCAAACCTGAGTCCCGCAACCGAGCAGCTCTCAGCATTAAAATTCATGAGGGGCCAACAGCAAAGATTAAATCGATTAGAATTATTGGTAATAAAGTTTTTAAGGAAAAAGTACTATTAAATGAATTTTCTTTAACTACGACTAAGCTGTGGAGCTTTTTTACTGACTCTGATAAATATTCGCAAGAAAAATTATATGCTGACCTAGAAAAGCTACGTTCTTACTATATGGATCGCGGTTATGTGCGGGTCAAGATTGACACCCCCCCAAAGGTATCAATCACTCCAGATCGTAAGAGTATCTACATTGTAATTAATATCACTGAGGGGGAGGTATATAAACTAGGGGGATTTGAGCTTGGTGGAGATTTATTAGGTAAACGCGCTGAGATTGCAAAATTAATAAAGCTAAAATTTGGTAAGATTTTTTCTCGTAAAGAGGTTGTTGATGCCCAATCCGCAATTAAACTATTTTTAGGCGACTATGGTTATGGCTTAGCAGACATTCAGGACGAATCTTATATTAGTGAAAAAGATCACCGGGTATATGTCAAACTTGTAGTTGTCCCCGGCCATCGAGTCTACGTAAGAAAGATCAACTTCAGCGGTAACCATAAAACTAATGATGAAGTCTTACGTCGAGAAATGCGGCTACAGGAAGGAAGTTTATTTTCCCTTTCTAAAATTAATGAGTCTGCCAGAAGACTTGCAAATCTGGGATATTTACAAGATATCGATTACGAACCTATTCAAGTACCAGAGAGTAACAATCAAGTAGATTTACTTTATAAACTTAAAGAGACTTCAGCGATTAATTTTCAGCTGCAAGGCGGTTATTCTGATAAAGAGGGTTTCCTTTATGGTGCTAGTATTAGTGATCAAAACCTTTTCGGTACTGGAAAAACGGCATCGATTGGGTTAGATAATACTAAAGTAACTCAATATTACCATATTGGCTATCGCGACCCATACTTTACGCTTAACAAGGTTGGTTTCTCTTTAGGCGCCCATATTAGAAAGACTAATCCTAATAAAATCAGTGGGGAGATTAGTTCATATAGATATAGTACTTACGGTATCGATGCCCATTTTGATATACCGCTTTCTGACTATAGTTCCTACGGTTTGGGGGTGGGGATTGAACATTTTACAGTTCATCGTGCTACTATCAATGCCAATGACAAAATTGATGGTTTTTTAAATGCCCATGGTACGGTCTTTAATCAAGCTAATTTGACAGCCGATTGGTCTTATAGCAACTTTGATCGCTTTCCATTTCCGACTAAAGGTTTTGGACACTCTATAAGTGGGGAGCTTTCTGGCCCACTCAATAGTCATAGCTTAGAATATTATACGACTGAGTATAAAGCTAGATTGTATTATCCTTTAATTAAGGACTTTATATTTAGTGCCAACTTAGATTTAAACTACGGTGATGGTTTTGGCAAAACTAAAAAGCTTTTCTTTTTGAAAAACTATTTTGCTGGGGGTATTGGATCAGTCCGTGGATTTGAAGCTGATACGATCGTCAATGAAGCCGCTGACAAAGACAAAGTTGTTGGGGGGAATATCTTAACTCTAGCTAGTGCTAGCATTATTATTCCTAACCCTATTCAAAATGTGATACGCCCTAGAGTTTTTATTGATGTTGGTAGCGTATATGATAATTATTTTAAATTTAGCGATTTACGTTCTTCTTATGGAGTTCAGCTTGAGTGGCGTACACCAGTTAGCGCTGCTCCACTAGTGTTTAGTTTTGCAAGACCCTTACACAAAAAACACTGGGATAATACTACTTTATTTAACTTCAGCATTGGTGGGAGTATTTAATATCTAAGGATATTGGAGGGAGGGGATAATGCGTAATATAATTCTATTAGTGATTGGCTGCTTATTTATAAATTCCAGTTTGGTTTTGGCTGCTAATCACACAACAACTACGATAATCGCTCCCACCGCAACCCTGAAAGTTGGAGTTTTGGATATTGATCAGTTAATGGCTAGAACCAAGTCTACTGATCGCGCCATGAAAAAAATACTTAAGAAATATGAGCTGGAAGGCAAAGCCTTAAAAAAAGAAGAGCAAGTTTTGCTGCAAAATATAAAAAAATACAATGCAATCAGTGACAACTTAAAACCAGATGAAATCAAGCAATGGCAACATAAAATTAATGCAGCCCAAGAACAGCTATTACAAAAACAGTCGATACTGCAAGAAAAAATTATGGCGGCAGAGGAGCTAGAAACTCAAAAAATTATTTCGCGCTACTTTACTTTGGTAACCAAGGAAGCTGAAAAAAATAATCTTAGTTTGGTCTTTTTTAAAGATATTACTGTCTATAGTCTTCCTGGAGCTAATGTGCTAGATATTACTAATAAGATTATTAAGATGTCTTTGGGGAAGAGAAACAAATAGTATATCTTAGGAGGAGGGGGTGCAGGAGATACCCGAGTAAAGCTCAATTTAAATTTATTTCACGCGGTTTTTCGCGTGACAAAGCAATGGGGAATTGTTAAGGGGGAGAGGTAAATCTGATCCCGCTTGAGCGAGCCACGTGGTTCATACCACTTGGTAAGTATAAATTTGATTTTACGAATGGTATATATGAATAAAAAAGCATACTCACTAAAAGAATTAGCAACATTTTTAGTTGCTGAATTTAGGGGCGATCCGGATTGTATTATTACTGGTATTGGCTCTTTAGAAAATGCGACACCACACCAAATAAGTTTTTTAAATAATTCTTCTTACCAGAAGTATCTAACCACTACCAAAGCCGCCGTAGTTATTGTTAAAGCTCAAGATATCACTACTCTTCTTGCCGGTAATTTTATTATTGTTAACGATCCCTATTTAGCTTATGCAAAAATATCAGCCCTTTTTGACGACACGCCCCAAGTATCTCCAGGCATTCATCGAACTGCCCTGATTGGAGAAGGATGTAACATTGATGATTCAGCTAGTATTGGCCCATATTGTGTAATTGGCAGAAAGGTAACAATAGGTAAGCATGTAAAAATTGAAGCTGGTTGTAATATAGGTGATGAGGTTGAGATTGGCGAAAATACTCGGTTATGCGCCAGAGTTACTTTGTATCATAAAGTAAGATTAGGTAAACGAGTGTTGTTGCATAGCGGTAGTGTTATTGGTTCGGACGGTTTTGGCAATGCGAATGAACGGGGAATATGGCACAAAATCTATCAATTAGGTCGAGTAATCATTGGTAATGATGTTGAAATCGGTGCTAATACTAGTATTGATAGAGGAGCAATTGATGATACTATTATTGAGGATGGTGTTAAAATTGATAATCAAGTACAGATCGGTCATAACGTATATATAGGTGCCCATACCGCTATTGCTGGTTGTGTTGGGATAGCTGGAAGCACCAAAATAGGGCGTCATTGTATGATCGGCGGTGGTGTTGGTATTAGCGGCCATATCGAAATTGCTGATAGAGTAATTATTACTGGTATGACTAGTGTAGGCAAGTCTATTACCACTCCCGGAGGGATTTATGCTTCGGCAATTACCGCAGTGCCCCATCGAGCCTGGTGGCGAATTTTGGCACGAATTATGTCTCTTGAAAAATTAACGAATCGAATTAAAGCCTTGGAGAAAAAACTAATATGAATAAAATTGTCGACATCCGTGAAATAAAAAATCTGACACCACACCGTTATCCATTTTTATTAGTAGATAGGGTTATTAGCTATGAACCAGGAAAGTCGATTTTGGCATTAAAAAATATTACTGCTAATGAAGAGTATTTCAATGGTCATTTTCCTCATCGTCCGATTATGCCTGGGGTATTACAGATTGAAGCCTTAGCTCAAACGGCTGGCCTTCTTATTTATTATACTACTAATATGCCGGCTGATGAAAAAACTAACTGGCACTTCTTAGCCGGAGTTGATAATGCTCGTTTCAAACGGATCGTTGACCCAGGAGATCAATTACATCTCTACGTTGAAATAGCTAGGCAAAAACGTGGTATTTGGGTATTTAATGCTAAAGCTACAGTCAATGATGAGGTTGCTTGTAGTGCAGAACTGTTAATTGCTAAAGGAGTCCTACAGTGATTGATAATCGAGCTATTGTTGCGAAAAACGCTAAAATTGCTAACGGGGTTACAGTTGGACCATATGCCATCATTGGTGAAAATGTTGAAATTGGTGAGGATTCTTGGGTGGGTTCCCACGCTGTAATTGAAGGCCACACCAAGATTGGTAAAAATAATAAGATATTTCAATTTGCATCAATTGGCACGATTCCACAAGATAAAAAATATCTAGGGGAGGCAACTTTACTAGAAATTGGAGATAATAATAGTTTTCGTGAGTTTTGTACCATCAATCTAGGAACAGTGCAGGGTGGAGGTATTACCAAGATAGGCAACAATAATCTTATTATGAACTACGTGCATATCGCGCATGATTGCATTGTTGGCAATAATATAGTTTTTTCTAATAACTCTTCTTTAGCTGGCCATGTAATTGTTCACGATAATGTTGTTTTTGGTGGTTTTGCCAAAGTAGCACAATTTACTAGGATTGGGGCTTATAGTTTACTAGTGGCTAATATCGATCTTGGTAAGGATGTTTTGCCTTATGTTATCGCTGGTGGTTCTGTTGATGCCATGAAACTCTATGGTTTAAACCTGATTGGCTTAAGGCGCCACGGTTTTTCTGAAGAAACCATCCAAAACATAAAGCACGCCTATAACGTTATTTTGCGTAAAGGTTTGACAGTAGAGCAGGCTCTTGCTGAGTTGGAAGTGCTAGTAACAAGCTGTTCACAAATTCAACTCTTTATCGACATGTTAAAACAAAGCAAACGTGGCATTTTGCGCTAGGTAAACAATTTTTAGATTTAGCTAGGGAGGTTACTTTAGTTTCTCCCATCGGCTGGTCCACAATTGCTTTGCTATGCGAAAGGTTGCATAGAATAAATCGCAATCCCTTATCATTACTGTTGTTGTCACTTCCAAGCCGAGGAGATGAGGGGCTCTCTGGTTCATTACTTTGTCGCAACAAACGCTCCTAGCAATGACACCTTTCGAAAAATCCTGCGCTTGGAATTGGCAGCATTTTGGTGAGGTGGTTACCAAAGTTTTTGAAAGATGGACCATGTTGCTGAGTTACTAGAGGAACCTGGTCCCTGCTTTAACCAATACTTGTTTTAGCGTCGCACCAATACTAGTGGGTGAAAGATCATGGAACTCAACAAAGCCACTATTTGGTAGAGCTAATAATGTAATCATATTGTTTGTGGCTTTATTAACTTCTGTGTTAACTCGCGCTCTAACTTGCCGATTAACCTGAAGTTGAAAATATAATTTAGCTATAGTGTACCCCATAGATAAGATTGAAATTCCATATTTTATGGAAGATGATGATGAAAATAAACTGTAAAAATTTTTATTGCTATAACCTGAGGGCGCTTGTTGATTAATTGACTCAAGCTCTTCTTCTTTTTCTTCTTCCTCTTCTTCTGCTATATCTTGATTATCAATAAACAGTCGCAGCATAATTAGTTGCTCTTGTTTTTCTTCTTTTGATGACGGTGAATTTAATTGAGAATCTTGTCGTTTATTAATCAACTTGTTTTCTGTATTTGGTATAGCTATAGCTTGTTTCCTTGATTTTAAATTTTGATCGATGGTTTTTGGGGGCATGGTAAGTTCTTCCTCTGATGAAGCTAGTTTTAATAACTCAGTTTTTAAGTCTTCCTTATTAATAGTCAGCACAACATCTTCTTTAGTATTACTAGCAACTGGTTGATGTAAACCTAATAGGAGGGAGTTACCATTAGTTCCTTTGATATTAGCATTAGGATTGTTGTTTGGTTTTGGTCTGGGTATATTTATGCGGTACAATTGACCTGTTTTAGTTGTCACTTTTAAATGGTTGCCAACAACAATTTTCTTAGTTGTTTGAGGCGTTGGATGACCATTATCTTTGATATTTATTTCTAAAGTACTGTTATCCTCATTGGAGGAATTTATAAAAATAATGTTGGGGCCATCTTTTTGCTCGATAACATCTAAGATTTGTTGTGGATCATTGTTGAGAATAATAATAGAATCATCCGCACTACTAGTCTTTTTCGAAGCTTGGTTTACTATAATGTCAACATCTCGTCTTACAAGGTCAACCATGTGCCGAGAAACATCTTGTAAATTAATATCCCTACTTGGTAAAAGACCTATTCTTAAATTAGCGCTTAAATACCATAGAGTACCTCGTGGATTATCAATGTTTATGCCGGTTTCTAGTCCAAGTTTATCAAAAAGACCACAGACCCTTTTGCCATTTTTTAAAGACCAGTCATAGGTTAGTTTTGCTTTAGGTCCGACAATATTGTCAGTGTCACTAGAATTAAAGTAATAACCACCAACATATCCAGTCAATCCTTTAACAAACTCATAACCAATCTCAAAATCTACTCCACCCATAGCTTTTTCATATTTTTTGTTATCAGTTATCCAAATGTTGTAAATGTTACTTGAAACCTGTTTTAAATCTACAGATTCTGTAACTCCTGTAAGTTTTGCTACCGTGCCAATCGGTTGATAGAAGTTGCCACCCAAAAATAAACTGTTCCACCAAAGCTCTCCACCAATAGTTAATTGGTTAAAATAATTTCCTAGGCTAGTACGTTTACGATCAAATGCTCCATAAATACCGTATATTTGTTGTTGTTCAGGTAAAAAATGGCGATAACCAAGATGTAAGTTACCCTCAAATGGTTTGCTAGAGCGGTCGTAAAATCGGCCATCAATAAAAAGCAAGTTGGTTAGTTGTTGCCAGATAGGAAGAAAAAGGTCTACGCTGGTAGCGTAATTAGAGATATCGGTATTAAAAAATCTAGTACCGCCAATCTGTAAGTAAGGGAGGTAGTTGCTTTTGTTATCAATAAAAGTTTGGCCAGCGTAAATGCTGCTGTTTTTAGCTATACATAAGAATATTAAAAATAATAACCATAGCAATAATTTTTTCTTATTCATATAAACAACCTCCTTGTTGTTGCAGCTGGTTTTATCAGACCAAACCTTAGTGTTTAGTTTTTGAGTTGATGTTTTCCTCCTTGCAAATAGGGGTTACTGATATTAGGTTTTTATTGTTCTAATATAAAAAAGCGCTATATTTTTTAAAATTTATTCCACGCAGCAAGCCGCCTGACAAAGCAAATGGGGTATTGTCAAAGGGAAGCAACGTAGCTTTCCCACTTGACCTATCCTTATGTTTCATACTACGTGGTGAGTCTAAATTTGATTCAAAAGCAGGAAAGCATTTTAATATCAAAGCACTAAAAAATCGCAGAATAACGCCGCGACAAATATGGTTAGGGATAGCTATGATTAAGGTAAAACTTATGTTGATCTTTATAATTATGTAGGCAAATAATATATCTATCCCTAAGTTTCACAATCCATCTTCCTAAATCAAATTAAGGCGTCATTATAACAACTTTTATTTAAACAACAAGTTTTTTAAGCTTTTTTTAAGCTTTTGTTAATCAATGTTACCATAGTTAATTAAAAATCAAGAGGTTACCAGTTGTCCTGGGTAAGATATTATTTAAATTTCTTCGAAGATAAAGCAATGGGGGGGGGCGCGTGGGATTCTGAGTGCGAAGTCAACATTGATTCTAAAGTATGGATCAGGGAATTATGGATAAAGGATATTTTATGTGTGTTGTGGATAAACATGACAACAAGGCTTATTTCAAGGAAATTTCATAATCAGTCAATTTGCAACCTAGAGACAAATCTTGCATTTTGAAGCAATAGCGCTATACTCCCCCGCAATAAGTTTTTAAGAGGTTTTATGCCGAAAGAAGATAGTATTGAGATGGAAGGTAGTATTGTTGAAACACTACCAAACACCATGTTTCGTGTTAAGTTACAAAATGGTCATATTATAACTGCGCATATTTGTGGTAAGATGCGAAAAAATTATATTCGTTTGCTTACGGGTGATGCGGTGATCGTTGAATTAACACCCTATGATTTAAGTAAAGGTCGGATAATTTATCGCAATATTGATAAAAGACCAGGCAAAACTTCTAAATAATTGATAACGATGTGCCAACCGTTTGTCATTGTGGGAATTTCTGGCGGTGTTGATTCTGCTGTCGCCGCGCTCCTTCTTAAAAATCAAAACTATCATGTTGAAGCCGTATTTATGCAAAACTGGCAAGAATCGGCAGATGCTAATGATGGTTGTACTGCGTCACAAGATCTTAGTGATGCAAGATCAGTGTGTGACCTTCTAAAGATAAAATTACATGTAGTGAATTTTGCTGCTGATTACTGGCAAAAAGTTTTTCAGTATTTTCTTGATGAATATGCGCGAGGTCGTACGCCGAACCCTGATGTTTTGTGTAATAAGGAGATTAAGTTTCGCGCTTTTTTAGACTATGCGTGGTCATTAGGTGCGGATTTTATAGCTACAGGGCACTATGCCAGAAAAATTACTGATAGTAGTGGCAAATGTTTGCTACTAAAAGGCATAGACAGCAGCAAAGATCAAAGTTATTTTTTGCATTTATTGAGTCAAGAGCAATTAGCTTCGGCGTTATTTCCTTTGGGTGAAATGACTAAAAATGAGGTTCGTAAGCTTGCTAAAATAGCCAGGTTTCCCAATTATGCCAAAAAAGATAGTACTGGCATTTGTTTTATTGGTGAGCGTAAATTTAGAGATTTTTTAGGCGAATATTTGCTGGCAAGACCAGGTGATATTGTTACTACAGATAAAGAGGTGGTAGGGCGGCATCAAGGTTTAATGTTTTATACTATTGGCCAACGTAAAGGGATCGGAATAGGCGGAAAAAAGAGCTTTATTGAAGCGCCGTGGTATGTGGCAGATAAAGATCAAAAGAGCAATACTTTAATTATTACGCAAAATAAAAACTATCCGACGCTTATGGCAACAAAGCTTATCTGCGAAAAGATCCATTGGATCTCTGGTGAGGCGCCATGTTTGCCATTAACCTGCTCAGCAAAGATTCGTTATCGTCAAGAGGATCAGTCTTGTATCATTAGCCCAGCAGTAGAGTCTTCAGAGTTTTTAGTGGATTTTATGAAGCCACAGTGGGCAATAACTCCTGGCCAATCTGTCGTGTTTTACCACCAGGAGCAATGTTTAGGGGGAGGGGTTATTTTTTGTGCCTTAACTTAACCCGTTAATAGATTTACATCTAATCATGAACAAAGAAATGAATGGGGCTTGTCACAAATTATCATCAAAAAAAGCAAAGAAAGTTTTTTGGCAGGAACTGCATGGTTCTGCCGCTGGGTTTGCGATTGCTTCGGCCATAACCTCAAGACCATTAGTTATTATTACTCCTGATGCTTTTACTTCTTATACACTCGAACAAGAATTACATTTTTTTCTTGATAAAACCGTAGGTGAATCCAATATCTTTGCTTTTCCTGGTTGGGAAACGTTACCCTATGATCATTTTTCTCCGCACGAAGATGTTGTTTCTCAAAGGGGTATGGCGCTTTATCAATTAGCTACTTCTAAACAGGTAATTACTCTTATTGATGCAGCAACCCTGATGTATCGATTGCCACCTAGAGGCTATATAGAGGCCAGTAGTTTTGTTTTAGCTGTGGGTGAGAGTTTGGATTTTGCTTTTTTACGTAAACAACTTGAAAGCTATGGGTATAACTGTGTAACCAAGGTAATGGAACACGGTGAATTTATTATAAGAGGATCGATTATTGATGTTTTTCCTATGGGAAGTAAAGAACCATATCGCATCGATCTTTTTGATGTTACTGTAGATAGTATTCGTATTTTCGATGTCGATACACAAAGATCTTCTAAAAATGTCCAAAGTATTAAGGTGTTGCCAGCTAAAGAATTTCCATTTAATGATGAGGCTATAGATAAGTTTTGTGATAAATGGCGAGCTTATTTTGGTGGTAATCCTTTGAAGTGTCCCATGTACCAAAGTATTAGTTCTAAGAAGACCTGTCCGGGCGTTGAGTATTATTTGCCACTTTTTTTTGATAAGACTGCGACATTGTTCGACTATTTACCTGTGGATGCTACTGTGGTTACGGTTGGTAATGTTGAAAATAGTATGCGGGAGTTTTGGGGTGAGGTAAAAAATCGGTATGAACAATTAAGTCACGATCAGGCTCACCCCATTTTGGCTCCACAGGATGTTTTTATTGAACCAGAAGAGATGCTTTCTATAAAAGATAATTTCTTTGATATTGTTATTCCAAGTGTTAACAATGACGAAAAATATAAAGATATAGGTGATAATGCTTCGACAACGCTTTGTTTTGAAACAAAAAATATTGGAGAGGTTTTGTCGGGGGAGGACGTAAGAGAGAGAACTATTAAATTAAAAAGTATTTTTAAAGCGCTACCGAGCGCTCGAATACTTTTTGTTGCTACTTCAGTCGGCAGAAAAGAAGCGCTATTAAAGGCACTTCATGATATCGGTATTGTTCCAGACGAAATAGCATCGTGGCAAGAATTTATGCAGTTGCCAAATAAAACTGCCATAACTGTCGCTAAACTTGAACGGCCGATGCATCTAATATTTTCTGAAAGTAATGGTGAAGTTTTAATTATTACTGAGAGACAGATTTTTGGGGAACAAATAGTTGGTTCGCAAATTAAAAGTGTCTTACCCAAAAAGATGGAAGCTATTGTTCGTAATTTAACTGAGTTACATGTAGGTGATCCAGTAGTACATATCGATTATGGTATTGGTCGTTATCTTGGTCTACAAAAGATACAAGTTGATGGTTGTGAAAATGAGTTTTTGGTATTGGAATATGCTAGTGAAGCTAAACTGTATGTGCCAGTAGCTTCTTTAGGTTTAGTTAGCCGTTATGCTGGGGTTGATATTGAAACAATACCATTAAACCACCTTGGTACCAAACAATGGGAAAAAACCAAACTTCAAGCTGAAAAACAAATAAAAGATACCGCAGCTGAGTTATTGGCAATTTATGCTGAACGTCAGAAGTCACAAGGATTTGCTTTTACTAAACCTGAAGTTGATTATGAGCGCTTTACTGCAGCTTTTCCTTTTGTCGTTACTCCTGATCAGGGGCGTGCGATTAATGAGGTACTAGCTGACATGACCTCTGGCAAGATGATGGATCGATTGATTTGCGGGGATGTGGGGTTTGGGAAAACCGAGGTGGCAATGCGCGCAGTTTTTTTAGCAGCCTATAATGGTAGGCAGGTGGCAATTCTTACCCCAACCACCTTACTTGCAGAACAGCATTTTGCTAATTTTCAAGAGCGCTTTGTAAACTTTCCTTTTAAAATAGCTTTATTTACGCGGATGCGTGAGACTAAGGAGTTAAACAGTGTTGTCGAGGGTTTAGCAGATGGCAAAATAGATATTGTTATTGGCACGCATAAACTCTTGCAGAAGAATGTCCAATTTAAGAATCTGGGTTTGCTTGTTATTGATGAAGAACATCGGTTTGGCGTAAAACAAAAAGAATATATAAAAAGTTTAGCTACGCACATTGATATTTTGGCATTAACAGCCACGCCAATTCCGCGGACATTAAATATGGCTTTTGCTGGTATTAGAGATTTTTCAATTATTGCTACCCCTCCGGCGCGACGTTTATCGATAAAAACCTTTATTTGTGAATACGAGGCTTACCTAATTAAAGAAGCAATTTTGCGGGAAACTTTACGTGGTGGGCAGGTGTATTTTTTGCATAATAACATTGAGACTCTTGAAAAAACTGCTCGAGGATTACAAAAATTGGTGCCAGGGGCGCGAATTGCGATTGCGCATGGCGGGATGCATAAGCGAAGTTTAGAACACATTATGCGGGATTTTTACCGTCGCCAGATTAATGTGCTAGTTTGTACGACCATTATTGAGTCGGGGATTGATGTGCCGACAGCCAATACGATTATTATTGATCGTGCGGATAACTTTGGTTTGGCCCAACTTCATCAGTTACGCGGACGCGTTGGTCGATCGCACCATCAAGCATATGCCTATCTTATTGTGCCCCCGGTAGCTATGTTGTCGTCAGAAGCAAAAAAGCGATTGGATGCAGTTATTGCGATGAAAGATTTAGGAACTGGATTTGCGCTTGCTATTAACGATCTTGAGATTCGTGGCGCGGGGGAGTTACTTGGTGAAAAACAAAGTGGGGTGATGCAGGGGATTGGCTTTAATCTTTATATGGAAATGCTTGAGCGTGCGGTAAAGTTTTTGAAAAAAAGTGATCCAAAGGTTAGTGTCGGCGACATTTTAACCGCACCGCTTAAAACTGAAATTGAGTTGCAAGTTACGGCCTTAATTCCTGATGAATATGTGGATGATGTCAATTTGCGGTTGGTTTTATATAAAAAAATCGCTGATGCTGAGAGTCAAGAGGAGCTAGATGCTCTACAAGTAGAAATGATTGATCGTTTTGGTTTGTTACCAGGAGAGGTGAAGAATTTGTTTCAACTGGCTGCTTTAAAGTTGAACGCACAAAGATTAGGCATAACTAAAATAAATATGGCTGGAGGTCGAGGCGTAATAGAGTTCGCCACTAGTTGTAATATTAATCCACAGCTGTTGATCCAAGTGATGCAGCGGCATACTGTCAGCTATAAATTTACTAAAGCAAATAGTATGAGTTTTACCGTTGATATAAAAACCAATAAACTTGCCTTTATCGAACAGTTTTTAGGGGCGTTTCCATCTTCTAAGGTTTTAGATTAAGGCCATAAGTCATGGGTCTATTAAAAACCCTAAAAAAACAAAAAAATTTTCGCAAATTGACAATAATGCATTAAGCGGTTACGATGTGAACCGCTATAGTTATGACTTAGGCCGTTAGCTCAGTTGGTAGAGCAGCTGACTCTTAATCAGCGGGTCGTCGGTTCGATCCCGACACGGCCTACCAATAAAATCAAGGGTTCGATCCAAGTTACTCAATTCACCAAAAACACATTGCGGGGATTTTGCGGGAGCTAATCTCGCTTTTTGTTCCATCATAAATATGCAACTAGCTAGAGCAATAATACTAAATTTAAATGCCTGCACAAATGAACTAGTTTGTAAAGTACAATAGCCTTGCTAAGGCTTCTGTTATACAGAATAAGCCCATGACGCCGCAAACAAATGATTCCCAACGGCTTGTTGCGTTGTACAGCTACCATAATCATCCAGAAGGGTAAATATATGACAATAATTTAATAGCAGAGAGTTTTCTTTATCCTTATATTTAGCAAAAGCAACAGTTAGTGCAATAGGCCCTGTTCTCATTATTACTCCCATATCCCACTGTCGTGGAAATCTGAAATAATTTATTTTGTTACTTTGATAAGCTGTATCACTTTCAAAAACAGACGTAGTATTTCTGTATATCAAGTCCAAGTAACCCTTCATGATTGCGCCATATTGTTTAGACGCAAGGAAAGCGTTACCTAATCTATAATCCATACGCGGCGGTCTTTCAACCCCAAAAAATGAATCGTATTTATATGCTAGCTCTTGAATTTTCGCAAGATCAGTTATTTCATAGTCTCCATCTATATAAACTCCGCCATATAGAAATTCAACCAAGGCTCTGTAGATATCAGCAGCAGAACCATAATCTTTTTTTGTTGTATAGAACTTAACCAAATTAAATAAATCCACATATTGAGAATATTCTTCTTTGGATATTTTGCCATTATTTTGGGCAATTGCTAATTCTGCTTCTAAATCATCCAGAGACCTGATGATTGCCCCGTATCTCTCAAGTTCTGTAAACACATCTTCGGGCAATTTGCTTTTATCATTAACCCAAAATATTTTTTCCCAACTATCTTTTTCGCGATCATTATTTTTTAAAAACCGTAAAACCTGTGCATTATTTGTGGCAAAAAAAGTTTTGGCTTTGGTTTTATCCTCTACATCCGTAACCCAAACGAAATGTAGTTTTTTCGGAATCTTGAGTCCACTTTCGGCGCTTGTTTTGTTTTTTAAAGCCTCATCCAAGGATAGTGATGAGCTTTTCAATTGGCTTCTTGTGCATTCTCCTATCTTACATAACTTTTCTTGTTGAAAAATATTTTCCAAATCATAGTCATAAAATAAATAGCCCCGTTTGTTACTGTTGCTTAAATTACTAGGGATGTTTGCTCTTGTGTTATCTTTCAGGAAAAAATTGTTATTATAAGCTTCATACATCCTTGCCACATCTTTTCCACCAATCATTAATGGAGTTGGAGATGATGGTAATATGGGTGTTATTCTATATTCTTTTTTTTCGTTGGATATGGATGATAAATTGCTATTTCCACTGCTAATAGTTATTCGACATTCTTTTGTGGTTTTTAATGCTAGCAATTTTACTTTACAGGTTTCTCCTGGTAGCAAAACACCTCCTGAAGTAAACGCACATGTAGTTTGTGTTAAGTCTATATCTAGCGATGCATCAGCTCCAGAACCACAGTTACTGGTATCAATATCTACATTAGTAATTACTCGATTACCATCGTTGGTTATTTGATAATCTAAGTCTGATATTTGTGTAACGTTAGTTTCTAATGATACAACCGTTATCGTGTCAGACATTATCGCATTAGTTGTTCCCTCATAGAAGAATTCTACCGTAGTATCTCCATCGGTCAAAGTTTCAATTTTTATTTTTAATGAGATATCTCGCGACTTTCTTCCCATGATTGTATAGCGTTCAGATTTTTTTACACCTTTTGCATTGCTCAACTTTACAACAACCATTGTTTCGTTATTTTTTTCATTGGTGAGTCTATAGTTAAAAGTTTTTTCGACGTTTAACTGAATAAAGTTTTCACTAAAAAGTTTTGTTATGCTGACTTGCGGTTCCTTCGCTTCTCTTTCCCGTACTAAGCTCTCTGTTTCTGCTGCTTTTCTTACATCCTCTTCTTTTTTTAATCTGTCTATTTCTACTGCTTTTCTTGTTTCTTCTATTTTTAATTCTCCAGCTTCTGCTGGGGGGTGGCTGTGATTATTATCTTTACTACTATTCCCACTGCCACCGCAGCCAAATAAGCTGCTGATAATTATAGCAATAAATAAAATCTTAACTCTAGAATTAAATTTTTTCATATTTTCTACCTTCCTTGTAAATAAAATTAGCAAATGATTGTTAAAATAACCTTAAAGTGACTGTTGCAGGGCAATCGCATGAAATTTAACGTGTTAATACCTTTAGAAGGTGGTTCATATCCCATGCTGCTTAAGGAGCTTGGTTTGTATACCCCCTTGAAAGAGAATTCTGTCTTTATTAACATTAAAGCTATCTTGCATACTAAAGAGAAGTTTTCTGCAGCATCACCAATACGTGCTCGGGATTCATCCTTGCGAAAGCCAACGTCTAAACACTAGTGAAGATTATTTTCAATCGACCAATGTTGCATGCGATTGCCCTGGTGGGTATAAGCAACCAAGCTTGATTTAATTGTTCCTTAGTGTATTTTTTTTGAAAAAATGTTTTAATATATGATAACTGAAACGAAGCGCCTTTGGCGACACCTGCTGAATTACAACCTGCAAGCTCTAATTCTAGCAAAATTTTAATCTCTATACCCAAAGCAGCAGCCGCAGCTACAACATCTGCAGCCATTACTATGGACCAATTGAGTAACGCATTGGTCAATGTAAAGATACATGCCCAGTAATTTAAAATCCTTGCTTAGTTTAAAAGCATGATAAATTTATGGTTAAGTACAATATACATAAGTTTTGTTTTCGTGGGACTTTTGCATGTATTGGTTTAACCAAGGTATCTGGTCGTGACACAAGAGGTTAAATTTAAGTTAAAGTGTCAGTGTCAGGAAGAATGAACCTGTTGTTGTAATATGAAAATCTGTACGGTAGTTGTATGTTAGTTGTTGGGATATAATTGGCTTGATTTTTATTAGAGTCTATAGTTTTTATTAATATTGGAATGAGGATGAGTAAGTATGACCCATAATGATTTACAACTTTTAATTAGGGAAAGTGAGGGTCTAACCGTTGAATTTAAGGAAAAGTACTCCTCTAAAATTGTTCAGGACATGGCCGCCTTTGCTAATACCAAGGGTGGGTATATCTTATTAGGTGTAGACGACAACTGTAATAGCAAAGGCGAAACACTTACTAACAAAATGAAGGCTGAAATAGTTGATCTTGCATGAAACAGTGAACCAAGCATCTTTCTTAAAAGCATCAAACAAGTTGACAAGATGGTGGTTATTGAAGTTATGGTAGGTGATGAAAAACCTTATAGCTGTTCAGCTGGGTATTATCGCAGATTAAATACTGTTTCCAAAAAGAAATTTATCTTATATATAAAAACACAACAGCAACCTCCTTTGAAGGGCAAGTTAACAAAGATGTTTTGTGGAGTGATATATCAAAAGGAAAAATAAAAAATTTTTTTAAAGAAGCTGGCATTTACGTAAATAAAATCCTACCACAAGAAATTTTGTCTAGTCTCAACCTAGCAAAAAATGCAACTATAAAAAATGCTGGCATATTGTTTTTTGCAAAACAACCAAGAGATTTTAATTTACAGTGTCAATTAACGAAGCAATTATATTTTTGCAAAAACACCTTAATGTAAAAAGTGAAATAAAAGGAGTGAATAGAAAAGATATTTGTGAAATTCCACTAGAAGCATTACGTGAAGCTGTAGCCAATGCGATTATTCATCGAGATATAGCATACGTGGTACCAGATCATGGTTGAGGTGCATCAGGATAGGATGGTGATTAGCAACTCAGGCGGTCTTATGGTCGGCTTAGATACCAGATTTTTGGCAGATATTTCTGTAGGAGGGAATGAGTTAATTACTGATATGTTTGCTCGTATGGACAAAGTTGAGCGAATGGAAACTGGAATAAGCCGGATGCGTGTTATAAAAAGTGGTGGGTGTCCCCGGGCTAAAATTTACTAGCGATCTTTTTTTTACTATAACTTTTAAGTGACTAGTGCTACCCTCCCAAAGTTCGGAGAAAGTGTCGGAGAAGATTTTAGGACTCATAAGACAAGATAAAAACATTAGCTCCAAAAAGATTGCCGAGATTCTAGGGTTCGTGCTCCGTTCCGTTGAAAGAAAAATAGCCGCCATGAAAGCGAGTGGGCATCTAAAGCGTGTTGGATCGCTAAAGCTGGATATTGGGAAATAGATTGATCCTTGTGATCTCACCAGGATTCACGGCTCTAATAATTTAGCTTCTTTTGGGTAATATAAACTAACGATGAGGAAAATATAGATGCACATTAATAAGATCGTTATTAGAATAATATTTATATTTATAATATCTTGTATGCTTCTTATTACCACAGTGTCTTTTGCCATGCCGCATCTAACGGGAAGACAACTAAAAGCCATTCTTAATGAGCATGAAGATCTCAAAACATTTACGCGTAAGTTATACGCTTTATTTGCAAAAACAAATCTTGATAGACGTACTTATAGCAGAAGCTTGGAAGACAGAAGATTAGATGCTTTTGCGCGATTATTAGTAGGCAATGAAACTTGTGCTGCTGTGGCATTTGATGGAGAACATATAATTATATCTACAAATCAAGAGAGTCATCCTGGAGGCGTGGTTGATTTTGAGCATGAAATGGAGTTTCTTCCGCCGCTAACAGGGGAGATTTATTTGCCGAGGGGTATACCTATTAGAAGCAAAATAAGTACAACTGGCACTATGATATACTCGTCTTATCGCCCTGGAAAATTGCCGAATGGCACAGCAGCAGCTTTTTCATCAAGCGGCATTGTTTTTACTTCTAATGGAGATATATTATTTTACCCAACCGTACAGGCTATTGGTATCGATGGTAGACCAGCTGCATTTCCAAATGAGGCGGTAGAAGAAGGAAAAGAACCAATTGTAGTTTTACCAAATCAATATGAAACTATAAATATAGATAGTTTAAGTCAGAGAGTAAGAGTTCTTCTTAAACATTTATCTTATGTAACTACTTATACAGGAACAGATGAAATAGAGTTATATAATAGTAGAGAAAAAGTATTAGGATATTCACTGATATATGAAACCTTAAAATTGTATCCTAATGCAGATCCTAATGAGATTGCGTATTTTGTAACATATATTAATAGATATTTTTGGGATTTTACCCGTAAATATCCAAATGCTGATTATGCAAAAATAAAGGAATGGTGGGGAGCGATTATTGAAGATCTTGAAAACAAGCGCATTAAAAAACCTGACTTTATAAAAGATGCGTATGAAGATGAAGAGACAAAAGGGATTGCTTTAAGGCTTTGCGAGGAACATAAAGGTGATGAAGAATATGCGGCGCTTGCCAAGCAAATAAGAGAAGGAAAATTACGTGACATTCAGGATGATAAATTTATAAAATTTGCTTTCCAGTATTTTGTCGATTTAAAAAAATTGGAAGATTATTTTAGAGAAGGAAAGGGAAGGCTGGTTTCTCTGTTGTCCCAACAACATTCTCCTAAAATGGAAGATTTGGCCATTATTCTGGACGAAGATGAAGAGGGTATACATGCAGAGATGCGAGTATTTTTATATCTATTAGAACGCTTGTCGCCAGGTATTCCTATCTCAGCTATTCCTTACATAGCGACATCTAAGCTGTGTTGTGCTCATTGTAATTTAGTAATGGCCCTATTGGGCATAAAAACTAATGGTAGACAAAGAAATATATTTTCCCCATGGCCATTAGCTGAAAAAATTAGGACAAATGAAAATATTGTAGAAAAGTTACTTGGCAAGCTATATCCAGAATATTGTCGGCTAAAAGGCGAAAAGATTACGTCTCCTTCTGGTATACAGGGGTGGTCGGGTAATGCAGAGCCTACAAAAGCTGATGCGGTATGGCTAATTCTACAGTCACTAGGAGCCTTAGGTGATAAAGACTTGCAGCGTCTTGATATTGCCAAACAACAACTGCGAAGCTCTAAAAGAGTCATTCCTGATGAGTCAGACAATGAAGATGGTGAGTATTTTGATGACACAATAGATTCAGAGGCTTCAGGCACTGGTTATCATAAAATTGGTAATTGTCTTTTTGATGCTATTGCGGAAATAACAGGCATAGATGGAGTAGAATTGAGAAGAAGAGCTGTGCGACATATTAAAGGTGATGCTGAATTGCGAAACTTAATTGAGGCGGCAATTGATGCCAGAGATGAACGAGATTTTTTAGTTATTGTAACAGGTGATGAGGTGATGTATGAAAGTTTTGGAAGATACATTTACTTGATGGGTCAGGATCAAACCTGGGGAACAAATACAGAATTGATGGCTTTAGCGCGCAATCTTCGTCGTTCTGTACGAGTATACCATTACGATGAGCATAGGCTACTGTATGTAGAAGAGATCCCTTCGCGGGCTTTTATAGAAACAGGTGGACCAATAGAATTAGATCTTACTGATAACCACTATACAGCCCATGCTGCTACAATATCTGAAGGAAAGTTACAACAATATAAACAGTATGTAGAAGAGGCTATATTTAATGGAATGCTAACGATAGGCATAATTAGATCGATGTTAGAGCCTATAAAAAAATAAACGTTTGAAGCAAGAACAGGTTTAGAATTGGTTGAAGTTAGCGCGGGACTTTTGCGGGGATTAGTTGTATATTGTTGTACTTCGTTAGCCTGTGGTAGTCATGACTTCCATACACGGCAACTAGCCAGCTCAATAATATTAAATTTAATTGCCTGCACAAACGAAATAATTTGTAAAGCACAATAGTTTACTAAGGTTTCTGTTACACAGAAGAAACCCATGATGCCGCAAATAAATGATTCCCAACGGTTTGCTGCTGCCTCATGCCCCATTTCCGTAAATTTTTGACCCCAGTAATTTGATCATCCACATGCTTCTCTTCCTATCAAACACCGAGGCAATTAATTAATAAGTTCTAGTAACATATTTTTTTGTTATCGTTTTATTAATTACCTTTTTCCTATATGATCAACCTTATGTGCCGGAAAAACGTTTTTTGCAATATCTATACCTAATGTTGTAATATTCATGCTGGTTACCCCTAAAGATTTATTGAATAATAATTATAATCATTATTCTGGCTATTTAAGAGCCGTTTTAATCATTAGGCAGGAAATTTTAACTTTGTCTTGACATTTTTAATATCTGAGCTTCAACGATGGAAGCTGAGGTGATTTTAGCTTATATATTTAGAATATTAGGAGAAAGCGTATGATTACAAATCTATCTTCAGAACATATGCATTATATAACGGGAGGGGGAGTGTGCTTAAAAACAGTATTGTTTTCCGTATCATATACATGTGTCGCTACTGGTCTAGCATTACAGACGTTTGGTTATGCTTTGCATGTGAATTCACCATATAGACCAGAAGTGGTAGGTGTAGGCGATAGTCCTACGATTCCTGCTGTTTCTGATAATAGATTTGTATTGAGACAAAGAACATGGGGTGTATCTTTTGCTACAATTGGGTTTCTATTAAGTGCCGGAGGAGCTATTTTAATGTACATGGCTCCAACTGAACCAGAATGCAACTAAAAAATTTATCAAGAGATGGTTAATTTGTTTTGATACTAACTAAAGTTTTTTAAAATAAAAAAGTTGTTTCTGTAAATTTAGTTTTAATTACTATTTATAGTACATTTGTATTCTAGCAGTGCATGGTTTAAAACAAATCCTGGATCCAGGAATATAATGGAATTATGATTTTTTTGGGAGGTGAAAAGTGTATATAAATCTAAAAAATGCATTGTTGGTTTTAACCTCATGGATCATTTTAAGTTTATTTTTATTTGGAAGTCAGACAACATTTGCTGCTATACCATCTGTCCCTGCGGGTGTTACGGCTACCGTGACATGTAACTCAGTAACTGTTTCCTGGTCAGCGGTGAGTGGAGCAACAAGCTATAATGTTAGCATTAATGGGGATATAAGAAGTACTACGAGTACCTCATATACTTATACAGGGCTTACCTCTGGGGCAAGCTATGATTATGCAGTTAGAGCGAATAATAGTGGTGGTTCAAGTGCATATAGCTCATCACGATCGATAACTACAATCTCTACACCTTCTGTTCCATCTGGCGTTACTGCGAGTTCTACGAGTAACTCAATAACTGTTTCTTGGTCTGCGGTTAGCGGAGCAACAAGTTATGATATAAGTGTTAATGGCGATGTAAGGAATACTACTAGTACTTCATATACCTACACAGGTTTATCTTCGGGGACAACTTATAGTTATGCAGTAAAAGCAAATAATAGTTGTGGTTCCAGCGCATATAGTTCATCTAAGTCAATAACTACAACGGTTTCGATTCCATCTGTCCCTGCGGGTGTTACGGCTACCGTGACATGTAATTCAGTAACTGTTTCCTGGTCAGCGGTTAGTGGAGCAACAAGCTATAATGTTAGCATTAATGGGGATATAAGAAGTACTACGA
>CAZHSI010000001.1:229277-251048 GCA_964535195.1 uncultured Coxiellaceae bacterium
CATCTAAGTCAATAACTACAACGGTTTCGATTCCATCTGTCCCTGCGGGTGTTACAGCTACCGTGACATGTAATTCAGTAACTGTTTCCTGGTCAGCAGTTAGTGGAGCAACAAGTTATGATGTCAGTGTTAATGGTGATGTAAGGAATACTACTAGCACTTCGTATACTTATACCGGATTATCAGCAGGTACAACCTATAGCTATGCAGTAAGGGCAAAAAATGATAGTGGTTCTAGTTCATATAGCTCTGCTCAAGCAGTAACTACTTTACTTTCTATACCAACTAGCGTGACTGCAAGTTCTACAAGTAATTCAGTAACTGTATCATGGTCAGCGGTTAGTGGAGCAACAAGTTATGACGTCAGTGTTAATGGGGATGTAAGAAATACTACTAGTACTTCGTATACCTATATAGGTTTAACATCGGGCACAACTTATAGTTATGCAGTAAGAGCAAAAAATAGCGGTGGTTCAAGTGGTTATAGTTCATCTCAATCAATAGTAACAAACGCGACCTCAATACCTTCTCTACCAACGGGAATTGCTGCGACGGCTACAAGCAGTACACTAATTATATATTGGAATGTGGTTAGTGGGGCAGCAAGTTACGATGTGAGTGTTAATGGAGATGTGAGAAATACTACTAGTGCCTCGTATACTTATACAGGCTTATCGGCAGGTACTACCTATAGTTATGCGGTAAGAGCGAAAAATAATGATGGTTCTAGTTCATATAGCTCTACCCAATCAATAACAACAATACCATCTACACCTACAGGAGTTATAGCAAGCGCAACGGATAATACCGTGACTATATCGTGGTCAGCGGTTAGTGGAGCAACCAGTTATGACGTCAGTGTTAATGGGGATGTAAGGAATACTGCTAGTACTTCGTATACCTATACAGGTTTATCATCGGGAACAACTTATAGTTATGCAATAAGGGCAAAAAATAGTAGTGGCTTTAGTGCGTATAGCTCTGCTCAATCAATAGTAACTCCTTCTACATTTTCGGGTATTTCTATTCCATCTAATGTTACCGCAAGCGCTACGAGTAATTCAGTGACTGTAACGTGGTCAGGGGTTAGCGGAGCAACAAGTTACGATGTGAGTGTTAATGGTGATATAAGAAATACTACTAGTACTTCGTATACTTATACAGGTTTATCGGCAGGTACAGCTTATAGTTATGCAGTGAGGGCGAAAAACAATAATGATTCTAGTTCATATAGTACTTCTCAATCAATAACAACAATACCATCTGTGCCGACTGGAGTTATTGCTACTGCTAGCAGTAATTCAGTGACTGTATCGTGGTCAGCGGTTAGTGGAGCATCAAGTTATGATGTTAGTGTCAATGGAGATGTAAGAAGCACTAATGGAACTTCGTATACTTATACTGGGTTAACCTCAGGAACAACTTATAGTTATGCAGTAAAAGCAAAAAATAGTAGTGGTTTTAGTGCGTATAGCCCTGCTCAATCATTAGTAACACCGGATCAAACACTTTCTGTGCCAACAGATGTTACTGCAACTGCTACAGCTGATACAATAACCATTTTTTGGAATGGAGTTGTTGGGGCAACAAATTACGATATTAGTGTTAATGGTGATGTGAGAAACACCACAAATGCTTACTATACTTACACTGGATTAACATCAGGTATATCCTATACTTTTATGGTAAGAGCAAAGAATAGTAATGGCTCTAGTGCTTATAGTGCATCAAGGTCAATAACAACTGCAGTTCTAACTCCAACTGTTCCAACAGTAGTTACAGCTACCGCTACAAGTAACTCAGTTACTGTATCATGGGTTGCGGTTAGCGGAGTAACAAGTTATGATGTGAGTGTTAATGGCGACGTAAGAAATACTACTAGTACTTCTTATACTTATACGGGATTAGATTCGGATAAAGTTTATAGTTATGCGGTAAGGGCAAATAACGATAATGGTTCGAGTGGCTATAGTTCACCTCAATCAATAGTGACAACAACTTTAATACCTTCGGTACCAGCAGGTATTTCTGCAACTGCAACAAGTGATTCAATAACTGTTTCATGGGTTGCAGTTAGTGAAGCAACAAACTACGATGTGAGTGTTAATGGTGATGTAAAAAATACTACCAGCACTTTTTATACTTATACTGGTTTAGCTTCAGGTGCGACCTATAATTATGCAGTAAGGGCAAATAATCAGAATGGCTCAAGTACATATAGTTCTTCTAAATCAATAATAACTACAACAGTTCTAAGTCCTTCCATAGAAATGAAATTAGCCAAAGGCTTACAGATGCTTTCTCCTTCGCTAGATCCTACAAAAAACTGGCTTGCTGCATCTGGAGGGAACTATACCTATGTAGATTGTATAAAAAATAGACCGCTTCTTGTTAAAGGACCGTCAGATATATCTGCGGGATTATTGCGGCATATTTTTGAAGGATTGGGAGCGCAAATGAATATAACCCCTAATACCCTTTATAATGTATATGATATAAGAATGGTGGCTGCGCAAAGAGCGTTTGCAGAAATGGTGGATATAGCAGATGCTGGGGGTATGGATGCTCTTACGTGGAGTAAACTTTCTGAGACATTACAGCAATATGGGGAGGACCAAACTAGTTTTGATAGAAGCGAATTTTGGCGAAAATTTGATAAACATTTCTGGTTGTTATTTTTAGCAGAATTCAATCTGACAAACGCAAATAGCGACATAAAACATATCTCTGATTTTTTAAGAGCAAAAACTCCTATAAATAATAATTCACCAGGCATAGACATTATCTACTTAAGAATGGTTTTAAGGGGCATGGGACTACCAATAGCTGATTTTGGTGCCTATCCTAATTTGGAAACCCAGGTTGCAATAAAGTTGCTACATAGTCAAGCAGGGCTGTATATGGACTACGAAATTACCAATGCTGACTGGAGCGGACCTGATGGCATAGGGCCAGACGTCGACAACAAGATTCGTCGTGGTATATGGAATTATTTGGAAAGGTTTGCAAACATGCCCGCACAACAAAAAGTTGATGAAAGGAAATATTTTTTATCTTCATCGTCATGGGGCAAGATTGGAAAAGAAGCAGCTGCTGCTTTAGATATAAAAATTGAAAAAAACATTGAAGTTGATGGTAAAGGAACTATTACTGTAAGATGTAATGGAGCTGATAGTATTGTATTTGATGTAATAAATGAAGAAGGAACAACTGTTTTTATGTCGAGAATGGGAACCACAGGCAGCTTGACATCTGATAATTTAAGTTTTGGTTCTGGCAAGTATTCTATTAACGCAAAAGCCGTAATAGAAGTAAACAATAAGGAATATAAAAAGACATCTAGTGTCGGTTTCGTGGTTCAACCTATAAATAATTATCAAGGAACAACAATAGGTTCTTCACCTGTTCCTGATATTAGTATCGGACCACCAACAGGACCAACTCAAGCTATGATTGAAGTTAGATCTCATTTAGATACATTGTTATCGACGTATCATGCATATGAATATCCTGACGGATATAAAATAGAAGATTTTACTTGGGGTACAGCATATAGAGAAAGATATGAAAATGAGATTAAATTTTCTTTAAATGTCTTAGCCTTACAGAAGGGTATATATAATCTTGATGTGTTGCTATTTGAAACTGGATGTGTTCTTGCAGATATTGCGGATAATGGATTACGAGCCTATGAACAAGCAGTAGCGTCAGCAGGGCCTCCTACAGGTTATCCTCCTCAGATGGTATGTCTTGGTGTTGTTGCTGGTGGTATTTTTATTATGGATTTTTTCTACAATCCTGATCCTAGGATATTTAGAAATTTACCACAAGCACTAGGGATAACTGAGAAGACACCACCAGATTCGTTGGGTATAAACGGTTATCTAAATAAGAAAATTGCGAGAGCATTAGCAAAAGCATCTTTTGTAAAGAACAGCAATTATAATTATTTAGTATATATGGGCAAATTTTTGTGGTTATTCAGTGGCCCACGACAGATGTTCATTGATGACCTTGACAAATATAAGAATGAAACCAATAGAAGGACAGATGTATCTACAGCATACAAAAAAGAATTATTAGACTACATAGAAGTGATAAAGAGTATGAATGTAAACTATGGTCAATCTCTGTCAGATATGAACTACTTTTTAAATGAGATCGACAAAGGGTATAACTAAATATTTTATTATCATGACAGCTATTAATGTGTGCCAAGAAAATATTTGGCTTGACGAGTTGAAAAAATTGGATAATTTCATACTGGAGGCAAAAATGCAAAAAAAAATTTTTATTATGTTGAAGATGTTTATTACTCTATATTCTTTAATATATGTAAATACTGCATTTGGTAGAATAGAAGGCACCAGAGATGCTATGGTTGTAAATAACAGCGCTTATGTTGTAAATGCATGGCAAGGTGTTGATATTATAAATGTTTCTGAACCAAGTAATTTTTCTATAGTTGGACACGTTTCAATAAATAATCCTATAAGTGTAAAAGTAGTTGGAGATTATGCGTATATTGTCGGAAGTATTTCAGTAAAAAATCCAATGGATGTAAGAGTGATTGAAGAGGCAGAATATGTTAATGGGGGATTGTATATAGTTAATATTTCGGACCCAAATAATCCTTATATAGTAGGACAAACAAATGTAACATTAGGTCTTCCTTATGGTATAGATGTGGTAGGCAATTATGCCTATATTACAGAAATCGAGTTACCATCACGTGGGTACACTTCAGGATTAACTATATATGATATTAGTAATAAAACATCACCTATTATAGTTGGGCATATAGCTACGCACAATCCTAGTGGCGTAAAAGTTGTCGATAATTATGCCTATGTTGCGGATCAGCCAGGAGGACTTAAGATAGTTAATATTGCTAACCCATCAAACCCAACACTGGTAGGAAATATAACCACCAGTTGTGCTGTAAAAGTAGATATAGTTGGTAATTATGCTTATGTTGCAGATGCTACTGCAGGAATAAAAATATTTAACATTGCTAACCCAGAATTCCCTATTTTAGTTGGAAATATAACCACTAATAATGCTAGAGATATTAAAGTCATTGATAATTACGCTCTTGTTGCAGATTATACAGCGGGAGTTAAAATATTTGATATTTCTAACCCACAAGATCCTGTTTTAGTTAAAAGTATAGATGCTGCTGAATCTCAGGGGGTAACGGTATTTGGAAACTATGTTTATGTATCTGCTGGTACAGCTGGGCTGATAACAATAGATCTATCAAATTCGTCAAGCACAGCCTCCTCCTTTTCAAGCAGTTTGATTACAGGAACTGCTTCTTCGAATGTTGCGTTATCGAATGAAATGGTTACAAACAGCTGGTCACCGTCAAAAATAATTACTATTATATCGCCTATTAGCGCTGCTACTGGTACTACACTATTGTCGTTAGGCCATATTATACACGTGAACTCACCTTATTTAGGAACCACAAAAAACAATAGAGCTTTGTGCCAAAGAACATTAGGTATATCTATTGCTATAATTGGAGGATTTCTTAATGCGGCTAGTCTTGCATTATCAAGTATAGCCCCAAATTTGTAGTTTCAAATATTATCTAAGAATTAGGTTTCGATCGTGGGAATGCGTAAGCGTCAAACCAAAAGCATCTACCCAAAAATAGCAACTAAAGTGGGCGAAATATCTAGACCAATATTGTTAATAATAACCATTCCGCATTTACACGTTTTAGCAATGTCAAAGTATGGCTATAGTGTATTTCCCGGTCTAGTTGCGCAAATATTTTCCTTATATTATGCCCCAAAAACTTCGCCGTGAAGGATGGTAAATGGAGTTGCAAAATTTAAAAATAGATGACAACTTACCTATATTTTTTGCTAAGCTTAGAGATTGGCAACGTATAATTTCATCTGTAGTTTTATTAACTTTTTTGAGTTCTTTAATTTCCCCGCTATTTGCTTACCCAGAAAATTTTCAAAGTAAATTAGCTGCCACCAAGACAGGCAGTAACCAACTTTATTCTAAGCTAAAGCTGCCAACCTATGCAGAAAAAAAAGCGACTAGTTTTTTTGGTCCGAAAGTTACTCAAGGGAGCAGTGAAAATTTTCTATTTTATAATAGATATTACCCTTATCTTGAACTAGGAGGGGCTAAGTATTTTCATCACCATTCTGGAGTCGCAGGTATTTATGATTTATTTATCCCTTTGTTCCAAACTGACGAACAGTTATTGTTTGCTGATTTAAGGATTTTTGATCGTAGTGGAAAATCGGCCGAGGGTAACTTGCATTTAGGCTACCGAAAGTTATTTAGAGAGATTAAGCGGTTGTTGGGTATTTATGGGGCTTTAGATTATAAAAAAAGTGAGGTTGGTAACAAATTTTATCAGATAATGTTGGGTTTAGAATACTGGCACAACCAATGGTTTTTGGGGGGAAATATATATAGGCCGGTTGGCGTAAATAAAAAGTTCATCAAAGGAGAGCCACAAAAATCTACTACTAGAGGTATGCAGGAAGTAACTGAGGGTACGCTCTTTATAGAAGAGATAGAAACAATAAATATAAAAAAATTATATGATAGAGCTTTGCCAGGAATAGACGCAGAAATCGGCTATTCATTTGCTGATAACTTAACTGGCTATGTGGGCGGATATTACTTTGCTGCTAGTGGTGCTGATGCTATCCGTGGTCCTAAAGCAAGATTATCTTATAACTATCAAAAACCTTTCGGTCGTCTTTTAGGGATTATCGATGGAGTGAGTGTAGAGGCAGGTATTCAACATGATAAGCCTAGAAAAACTACGGGGTATATAGGGGTTAAACTTAAGATTGGTCTTACTAGTTTAGATAGAAACACTAGTCTTAATGGTTTTGAGCGCCATATGACAGAATTAATTAGGCGTGATCCAGATGTCGTAATAGGTAAAGCATATGATGATGAAGTAGTAGGGCAAAACTCAAAAATAAAAATTTATAAAATTCGTAAAAATTTTCATAATGGTAATGAGAATAACCAGGAAAAAAAAGATGAGTATCACCATGGTAATGAGGATAATCAGGGAAAAAAAGATGAGTATCACCGCAAAGACGACGATAAACGAAGATTTGGCAGCAACAATCCGCCCGAAGAACCGCTCGCATTTTTACTAGAAAAGCTTGATTTATCTGGGGATGCGAATTGGCAAGATGTAAGGAAAAAATATGGAGCATTGGCTTTGAAGTATCATCCGGATAAAAATCCAAGAGGGCATAGTAAGTTTGTAAAATATAGTGAAATTTATGAGAGATTGGAAAAAAATTATAAGAAGGAGTTACAAAGTAGAAAACCGCGGCATAATGAGAACAAGAATATTAGGATGCCTGTCACAGAGTCGCCAGTAAACAGTACGCAACATGTCGAATCAGCTGCTGTTTCTAGCGAACTAGCATATCCCATGATAACTAGCGGTGCTAGCAAGAATAATCTAAATTTCCTTGCGGCGAGCGTTGAAGACAAAACGATAGGGGATTCCCAGGAGGGGGTAGTAAAGCAGCTGACCTCCTTGGACAAGCCCGTAGTTCATACTTCGTGCGCAGGCAAAAAATTGAGCTCTGAATTCCCACGTAACTCGCAAAACACCTCGCTTGTGATAACGCAGGTCTATAAATTCGAAGGGCATTATAAAAGTGAAAATAATAAAGAATCTAGTGTAACTGTGGCAGTGGATATAGGGAAAAACGATTTAAGTAGGTTTTCTATAAATCCTTCTAATTCGTCACCTGATTTTAGGCAACAATTTCCGACTGTTGCATGGAATAAATTTAAATTTATTCTACGCAGTCTTTTGCGTGACAAAGGAGCGGCGGATGGTCAAGGGGAAGAGGGGCATCTTTTTCCTCCAATCGAAACGCGGAGCCCATACCCCGCCGAGAGGCTAAACTTAACTAACACCTCTCCTGCTACTAGCGGTGAAACAAAATCTGTGAGTAGTGATAAGCCATCAACTACCTTATTTGATTGTTTGTGGCAGGGGGTAAAAGCTATCTTTGATATCACAACCCAAGTAATCGATAACACTATTGGTCAATTTATCGATGTATTAATCCCGATAAGAGGTGCGCGTGCTGAAATTATACCGCCTCTTCAAGAGGCTATTTTACCAACACGAAAACCCGAGGATATGGAAAATGATATTGGTTTTAGTTCAATCGAAACAAGCGTCGATATTTTTTTTCTTGACAATCTTCGGGAAAATAGTGGGTATAATGTGGATAATTTTGTAATTTTATTGTCACCTAATGTTATTTTTAACGATACCCTTTCTTGTGCTCTAGGCGCAGATAACTCACTTAAGGCAGAAAAAATATTTAAAACTAATCGCCAGTTAGGTCGCGCTATTATTAACGCACATAAGGTCTTAAAATACGTTCCTAATGTAAGTTTGTTATCATATTTTGAAAATATCTTAGATGATCATGTATTTGCAGATGAGTTATCGCTCATCATGACAGAGGCTTTAATAAAGGCTTTATCCTTAGGCAATGATTTTCGTGATGTTTCTATCCATATTGATCGCCTCCTAAATAGAGCTGGTTTCTTGGCGCTTGATTTAAACTTAGCAATGATTAATGCATATAAGTTTGGGTACCGAGGAAGTATAGATACTTTAATATATTTTGAAAGTTTGTTGGCTAGTGGCAATGCCAATAAATCAATTCCGGAAGCAGAGTTATTAGAGTTTCTTACTGGTTCAATACAATTATTATTAGGGGAACATCCGCGGGGTAAGACCGATTTGATTAAAATTGAAAGTGTCGTTAACCACTTATTTTACAGGCTGGGTAGGCTGCCCCCTAACTTAATCAAAGCTATTTTTGAGAATTATAGTCTGAGTCAAGGATATTTTACTGAAATAGTGCTTAAGCTGCTCGCTGAGGATAATGCCATACCCCAAGATAGCTTGGCGATGTTAATCAAATCAAATAAGCCTTTAGTCGAGATAAAAGATCCTAAAGTAGCTTTATTTATAGCATTGAGGCTGGAGCAAAATTATCTTCAGCTACCAGAGACGACTTTAGAATATTTTATTGATTTTCTATGGTCTGCAGATGAGGCTACATATTTACTGGCCATTAATTTATATAATCAATTAACCCAGCCTATCCCAAAAGAGCTAATGTTAAAACTTGGTAATGCTTTAATTACATTATTAGCTAAAGTTAGTAATTTACAAAGATCTAAGATCGAGGGGATTTTGGCGAAGATTGAGCTGACTGCAGCCCAACAATTACGGCTCAAGACGCAGAGGAAGATTGTAACTTGGCATGCGATAGTTAATGTAGAAGAAAAGAAAAAAAACTTATTAGAAATATATAATGGGCTTGTGGGTAGTCCTGTCGAAGAATTAATTGCATTTTGTAAGAGTATTTTAGTTACGCAAAATGGCTTATTTTCAGCAATGATTCAGGATGTACTTAGAAAGATACCAGGGCACCCTAAAACCACTTGGAATGATGAGGAAAAGGAACTACTGGCATTGTTTAAGAGCGGTGATAGTTTGTTTTCAGGGATCATAAAATATATTTACGATATCAATGTATATGAGGTAGGAAATAAGGGAAAGATTTTAGCTACTCGAAAACAAAAAGAAACATTAGCAGCTCTAATAGAGAAGCTTGGTTGGGATATCGGGAGGTATTTTAAACAAATATCGTTTGTTAGTTTTTCTGAATTATATGACTTCTTAAGTTTTGCCCAAGAGGTCGCTTTATCCAATGAAGAGTTAAGTAACTTTTTAGATAAGGATGATTCTAATAATTTTTATCTTAATATTGACATCCCCCAGCTTTATATCGAACTACTCCAAAACTTATTGAAAAAAATTGATCTATCTGAACGAAACAAATTAACACCCATTATCGAAAAGTTATTAGGAACCTCTAATTGGTCAGCGGCTTTTCTTTATAAATTTATAAAAAAGTCTATAGCAACCAATAAGGTTAATATAATGGTACAGGTTTTAGAATTATTGAACGATAACCAAAACAAAATAACTGCAGAAAGTCTGGATAGATTTGGTAGAACCACCATGGCAATTTTAGAACACACTCCTTTGGCAGGAGTATTGCCTATGCTTAATCATTTAATCAGAGATAATAGTTATTTTGTAGAGATGAATGTTAAAGCTCTATTAGCAGAACTTAAGCGACTTAATCCGCATTTGCCAGAAAATCTGGTAAACGATTTGTCTCAGAAATTTGACCATATTTTTCATGAAATGCTAGAAATTAGAAAGGATTGGCGGCAATCACGGTACCAATTACAAATTAGTAAAGAAAAGCCAACGATAGAAAGGGGGTATATCTATCTATATGAAGTGGAAGAAAAAGTTTGTTTAGCTACCATAGAAAAAGAAGCATGTTCATATGGCAATCAATCCGGAGCCGACACTTTAGAAAAATTAAGAGGGTTTATAGAGAACGATAAGCCCGATGTTACTTTGATTTACCAGAAAGCTCTTGAATTAAATCTGGTGCCAGACCTGAAGGGTATAACCAAGTCTTTAATTGATTGGCGTGGTGACGATAAAAATAACGACTTTTTAAAGTGGTTTCAGTTTTATAAAAACATGAATGACGCTCATAAAGCAGAAGTGATGATTAAAAATATAGCAGAGATCTTGGCTGTGTTATCGCAAGCTATATTTAATAATGAGGGATTTTATCCGCGGCCGGTACAATTATTAGCACCCTTCTTATCTTTTGCCTCGGGAAAAGGATGGTTGGCACAGATTCCTACTGGTGAGGGCAAGAGTGTGGCTATTTTGATGCTAGCAATTCTCAAGGTTATGGAAGGATGGCAAGTGGATATTATTACCAGTTCTTATGAATTAGCGCTGCGGGATTCTTTAGAGCTAAAGAGGTTATATAATCAATTTGGCATTAGTGTTGATAATAATGTACATACTATTGATATTGGAGAATCACGTACTCCCTATGATTCCGATATTATGTATGGAGATGTAGCCAGTTTTATTGCGGACGTCTTAAGAGATCAAGAGGCTAACGTGCGTAAAGAAAGGGATCTTCATTATATTATTATCGATGAAGTAGATAGTATGTTTCTAGACAATAATGAAATGTTGGTGCTTTTGGCTTCTGTAATTCCAGGATTTGAAGTTTTTAATCAATTATTTTTCTATATGCACGGTACTATAAGGGATATCGCTAGCATGGTGACCGAGCATAAAACTGTAGATGCAAACGATCCCAATGAAAAACCAAGCGGCTGTTACCTAAAAAGCTCTTTCCCTCATAAAGATCTACATGAAGAGGCCATTTTTCCTTTAGTAGCAGCTTTAAGTAGTGCCAATGAGAAGATCCAGGACAATGAGTTAAAAGAAGAGAATAGCATGATGGGAGTTAAGTTAGGAGATACCTGTTATGAGTTTTTAGAAGACTATATGCGTGGCTATGTTAGAAAAATATTAAATTCTTCAGAAATGAAAAATATTCACCTCGTGAATATCCCGCGCCATTTAGAAAGATTTGCTGAAAGCCAAATCAATAACTGGGTTAAATCTTTATTGACATCATTTGCTCTGGAAAAAAAAGTGAACTATCTGCTTAAGGATGGAAGTAGTGCCAGCGGGGGTAAGTATAAATATACTACTGCAGAGATTATCGATCAGGATACCGGCACAATTATGTATGGTTTACAATGGGAAAATGCTTTGCATCAATTTTTGCAAATAGATAACAATCTAACATTGGTACCTGAAAATCTAGTTAGTATTTTTATGTCTTATTTTAAGTTCTTCAATGCATATAAAAAAATTTATGGCTTTACTGGAACCTTAGGAGGGAAAGCGCATCGCAAGTTCTTAGAGGTTTATGGGGTAAAAACTATAATTATCCCGCCATTTATCCATAAAGATCTGGTGGAATTTCCAACCATCTTTGCACGATCACAAGCAGCGTGGCAGGAAGCGATCATGGAGGCAATCTATAAAAATAGCGTTGAACGATCGCGCGCTACTTTGGTTATTTTAGATCACATCAAAGAGGTGGAGGATTTTGGGTATGAATTTTCACTTAAGTATCCGACGTTACATGTGATTGTTTATAGTATGGGCGGAAAAGCAGAGGCCGAAGCTATAAAAGCAAGATTAAAGCCAGGTGATGTGGTTATTACCACCAATATTGGTGGGCGGGGTACCGATTTAAAAATTATGTCAACCGTAAAGTCAAATGGTGGTTTGCATGTTATCAAAACCTCATTTTCTAAGAGTATACGCACAGAGCACCAAGCTCTTGGGCGAGCTGCTCGTAAAGGAGAACCAGGGTCTGCCCAATTAATCATTAATTTGCAACAATTACGTACTAAATGCCAAGAAAAAGCTGAATGTTTGAGCAAAGATTGTGATAGCCAAACACTTAAAAACTTAGAGAGGTGCATCTATCAAGAACGTGAAGAAAACGGCACCTTAGGCTTGGTGGAGGATAAGTTGGTTCGAATACGTTACATGTTAATTAAGGATGAAATCCATAGTAAATTTGTTGAGCTTTATAGAGAATTGGAATCGCCAACTGGTTACAAATTGTTGTTTAGTCAGGGGGGGAATGGACAAGAGCTAGAGGATTTAACTTTTAATCTATATCAAGAAAACACTAAGCTTAAGCTCAAAATAGTTGATCAGGCTAAAAATCCGCAACTAGTTGATATAAATATAACCCCACTGATTAAAGCTATTAGTCCACGAGCAGAAAGACGGTTAAAAGATATTTTAGCCAACCCCAAGAGTACCATAGCAGAGTTAAGTCACTTAGAATATGTGTTGCTCCAATTTATAGGCGCAAGTTATGGTTATGCAAAAAACCCCAAAATATATAATCAGGTAGAGTATGTTTTTTCTAATAAATATGGCAACGATAAAACTGGGTACCTGACGGGTTTGCTTTACAATGATCCTCAGTATCAAGATTTGAAAAATGAAGCGACCCAAAGTGGGGCACCAAAGCCGCAAGATTCATTGTTAGCTAAAGTTGAAATAAGAGCTTTATTTTTTCTATGGGAAGAATTCATTAAACTTTTTAATAAAGAATCAAGAGGAAGACAACTTGTTGAGGATTTTGGTATTTGGTTTAAACAAAATTTAGATTTACCCTCATATGATCCAGCGGAATTTGCGACCCCTGAAGGGCAAGGAAGGATTAAACAGTTATTTGATAATTTTGCTAAGGAGAAAAAAGCAGCTTTTGCTTCATTTAAAAGGGAAATAATTGCAAAAAATAATCAAGATACCTTAGTTAAAAATCCTTCATATCACGTATATGATGCTTGGAAAGGTTTATGGCATTCAAGAGATGGACGTCTTAATCAAAAACAACCTGAGTTATCCGGTTTATTTGGGTTAAATTTGAAGTTTTTAAGCGAGCAAGAATTTTTTCTTGAACAAAGTGTGTCTAGGGACTGGTCAATCTTAGGTACAGTAATAGAGCCAATAACAAGTCCAATCCCTAAAGCCATAGTTCCCCCAGATAGGTTGAAATATGGTGTAAGTTACGATGCGAATAAATTATTAAGTGATGGAGTTATCTCATGTGATAAAGCCCTTACTTCAGATCCAACATTTTTTGGGATTTGGGCGGCATATAATGCCAGAGCCATACTTGCTATAATCCAAAAGGCGGCAGGCATAGAAAAGGTTGAACAAAGAACGGCAGCAGTAGTTGATGGTATCCGCCTTTTCATCGAGGACACCCAAAAGGCTATTGATGCTATTCAAGAATTTATTTTACCACAGCTTGAGGCCCAATTATCGTTTTCATTACACCATGGCTTAGCATATAACAGCGAGAGTGCCGAGCAACAGATGTTAACTATCGAAATATATAAATTGATTATAGGGATACTAAATGAAAACATTAAAGTTGCGGTTGAAGCCGGGAATAACAATAAAGCCAAGTTAGATGTGGATAGCAGCCTAGATCTTGCAAAAGTAGCTCGAGGTTTAAATATTACTGAGATTACCCAGAATTGGTTGTCTGTAACCAAAGGCAGACAGGTAGGCAGTGCCTATTATAGTAGCGTAAAAGCAACTAGTGAACTGTCTGGTTTAAAAGTAAGCTCTGATAGCATTAACATGGCTCTTGGGCAGATTGAACAATATGGAGGTTACCTTTTTAAAATGCGGGTTGTGCCGTTAAAGGAAGAGGAAAAATCTTGGTGGGGTAACCTCTGTTCTGCTGTGCTGGGAGGATTAAGTATTTTTGCGGGGATATTTTTGGCGCAATTTGGCGGCATTATCTTAACTAGTTTTGCAAGTTCATTAATCGCTAGTGGCGTTTCAGATATAATCTCTGCAGGTATATCGTTTCTTACAGGTAACCCAATTAATTTTGGTAATTATTTTCGTTCAAAGGGTATGTCGCTGGCGATATCTGCTGCCATTTCTGGGGCGCTCTATCTGGTGCAAAAGGTAGCAGAATATGCACAAAAATTTAGTGAATTAGCCAAAACTATCAATGATAGGGTAAAGACATACACAGAAGGAGCGAAAAACTTAGCCACCAATAGTCCTGGCACTTGGGTATTTAATAGTTTTAAAATGGGATTGATAAATAGGGGGATTAGTAAACTTGCGGCAAAATTGGGGAATGAACTTTTTGTGGATAAGGCGGATATTAAAGCTCAGGCGACGGCGGCTATCAATGAAATCATTAAGCGCTGCAAAAATCTCTTAGAGCAACTTGGTGCAACAAAAAAAGAATTAGTGTATAAGCTTTACAACGAAGTTAGTGATGTTATAGGTCGTTACGATTGGCAGCTTAATAAGGCTGCAGATATGGCTTTAGATACGGGGACAGGGGTTATAGATGGAGTTGGGAATGGTATGGGTAAATATATTAATGCTGCGACCAGGACCGTATCAGGCGCTTTTGAAGTTCGGGATGTTATAGCAAGGATATCTCGAGACACCGAAGCGACCATTAGAAGTAAAGAACCACAAGCGCTAACGGGAAACGAAATATTTGAAAGAGAGCTTCGTATGGAAACGAATGATAGAGTTGGTGATATGCTTGCTCGTGAATTAAGGCTTTTAAAAGTAGATATTAACAGTAGTTATAACTGTGATCAGTTAAAAGAGCTTCAATTAAGGGAAAGTTATGCCGCGTATCAAAAGAGTGGTTTAATGGTTGGGGTGTGTACCAGGGTGAAGGGTTTGTTATCAACTTTTGGCGAATTTACGGAGTTAAAAGAAAGATTTATTAGCGGGGTTACCGCAGTGAAAAGTGGAATTCAAGAAGATATAGTTGATACTAATGCTAAACTGATTGCTAGTGAATTAGCTCCTCCTTTAGTCGACAAATTTGATGCGGCTTTGGATAATGTCATAGATTATATTAAGGAAAAGCAAGCGGAAAAGGATGCTAATGATAAAGTTACGGTTATTAAAGGTAAAAAACCAGTAATGCCGCTATATTTAACTCAATGGGCAAAAGAAAATAAGCTTCATCCTTCACCAAAAAAGCAAGCTTCTGAAGCTAAAGAGGGTGGTAAAAACAAACTCGCAGAAATAAGCGATAAAGAAAAAAATAAGATACAGCCAAAAAAATTGAGTGAAAATCAAATTGGTAATACTCCATTTATATCTCCATCGAAAAATTATCTTGATACTTTGTGGGATAAAAACTTAGCTGATTATTTAGCAAACGATTTAAAGGAACAAACAACCCCATGGGTTCGAGCGCCGGAGATGTTTTTCCGCACCCAGTTATCAGTTTGTGATTACTTAGGTCAAGGGCGGCTAGACGAAAATGAAATATTCGGAAGTGTACAGTACACAGGAAATAACCAATGGAGAGAAGGTTGTAGTTTGACTGGTGGTTGTTCGGTGCCTAAGTATGAATTTGGAAAGTGGTATGAAGATTTAAGGCAATATTATAGTACTGAACACGATCTTGCAAAAGCAATGGGTCCCAATTCTATTGCAGTTGGTGTTAGATCTTTAGATGCGCCGGTTTTAGGTGCGGAGCATAACTCTATGTATAGTAATGACTGGCTTAAAGAGTATAATTTAAACTATTATCATTCTCATTTCTTCTGGACAGATAGTGAAGGTACATTACACGATTTGGGATTTTTTAAAACGGGAGTTAATCCAGATCAGGATTATTTACATCCAGAGGACGGTAATAACGCCAAGAAACAGAAAAAGGTTCTTGAGCCAAGATATGATTTATATAAAATTGTGCTGATTAAACATGATGTGCCATATACTGATAATCAAGCAAAAATGCATGAGATAGTGGCTGCTACAACTGATGGGAAGCCATATGACTTGATAACAAACAATTGTCATTATTCTATAAAAAGAAACCCACTTCTTTATATCAACATTAAATACTCAGAGTTAAAAAATGGAGAGAAGAAATGAAAAAAGTACTTATGTTTATAGCAACCTGCATTATTCGTCTTTTTCTAATTTTATTTGTTATTATTACAATCTATATTTTAAGAGATATTAGCATTAGCAAACATGAGATCAAGAAAACCAAAATGTTAACTGATGGGCGTATTATTTATACTGATGTAGTCAACCTTGCTCTTACAGTTTATTCTCTGGATATTAAGGCACGAGAAATAAAAAAAATATATGTAAGTCAAAAAGAAGATAGCAATGCAGAATATTTTGATAAACTTAAAAAAGAGAATGATGAGAAAAAATCTTTAGGGATCTATAATTTTGTTAATGTTAATAAAGGTAAGGGACTTATAGAATATGCTTATATTAGCAAGATGAATTCTGATTGGGTGTTATTAGGAATAAACAATTATTCTGAAGATCTTATCTACAAACTTAATATAAAAACAGGAGAAATGGTTTATTTACGTAAAGGCTCACTACCCACATATATGCCTCGGTATAACAAAATGTTCTTTTTCTTATCGGGTAAACATATATGCGGTGAATCTACTAAGGGAGAGCTGTATATGGTGGATATGGGTGATCTTAATAAGCCAAAATTTATTGCAAAGGTTATTACTGAACGTGGTGAGAATGTGATTATCCCAATATCTTATAGTGAAATAATGTTTTGGTCTTATGAAGAAGATAGTTCATTAATTTATAACATAGAAACCGACAGATTAAAAAAATGGACTGTTGAGGGTTATTCTCCTTGGAAATGGAGAGACAAAACCAAACAATTAATTTGTAATGCTCACGGAGAGAAATTTTTAGTAAGTTTAGATGGTAAGCGTATTGAAAAAATACCCTCCCCAAAATTTGTAAGGATGTATATATCTGAAAAAGATATATTTGTTAATTCACATGGGGTGGCACGTTTTTACTGGCAAGATGGTTTGAATTTTAATGAGGTATCGGAGCTATCGATAAGTGACCTTAAGACTGGTAAAAAAGAGCTATTAGGTCGCGATACTTCTTTGAATTATGGGATATATCTACCTGAATAAGAGGGATAAGGCGGCTCAGGGGTATGAGGTGTAGCTACAAGTACAGCATCAAACTTAATAACCGGCTTGCAGACCAATATCAACGTGCAAAAGCATTTATAAATTCCATCCTTCTCCAAAAGAGCAAAAATCTGATCTTGATACCTTATGGGTTAAAAACTTAGCTGATTATTTAGCAAACGATCTAAAGGAACAAACAACTCCGTGGGTTCGAATACCAGAGATGTTTTTCCGCACCCAGTTACCAGTTTGTGATTACTTAGGTCAAGGGCGGCTAGACAAAAATGAAATATTTGGAAGTGTACGAGTGCCAGGAGGTGTTGATAGGCAAACGCCGCTACTACTTAAACCACAGTTAAGTGATGAAAAATCGCTAGAAAATTGGTCCTATATAAGCAAAACTCCGAATCAGGTGTTGTTTGGTTTAGTGCTGGAGATGGAATTATAGACGAAAATATGACAGCTAAATGGGTCAAAAGACCGTTGGATATGGACAATGCCAAAGATCAATATATTCCAGCACCGTTGACTGATAATGAAGTTACCCATTGGGGACTCTCAATAATCAATAGCAAAGGAAAACGGGAAATTGTTGGGTACTTTGGTGATTCCTATGTGCGTCCGGAAGAACAACAAGTATGCAAAAAACATTGTAAACAAAAGACCGATGTTCAAGAATTCTACGTGCCTTATAAAGTAGGTAGTCGTTACGAAGTTTATTTTGATAATCAAATTAAGGATAAAAAATAGGGGGAAATATGAAGAAATTTTATAATTACTTACTTCGTTATCACAAGCAAGGTGTTTTTTACAAATTAAAGCGACCTAGCAAAAACTTGAAAGTTGGTGCATCTTTTGCATTGATAACAAGGGGAGGTACGAAATTTTTTATCATGCTCTTTTTTTTGTTTGTTATCACTGGTTGTTCACGAAGTGAAGAAAACACTTGCGGTGTTTTACCAGAAAATAGTAATTATAACATTGTGGTGGGAAATCATCTGTACACTTTCACAGAGCACGGTTTAATCTATAAAGGTTGTTACATCGATCATGAAAAGTGGAAAGGTGATGTAGAATGTCCAGTCTTAGACAAAAAAAATAAAATAATTTATTTTTATCAGTCTGATGCTAGTTATGGACTTCCCACGGGGGTTTATAAGTTAGATATAAATAAACCAGATGGTATACCTACTTATGTAATAGATGGTGATTGCCCGTCAATTTCTCCTGATGGTAATTATTTAACATTTGGAGGAAGTTATGTAGATGAAGTTGGTTTTACTATAAAAATGTTAGACATTAAAACTGGAAAAATAATAAAAGAGTTGGTTAATGATGCGTGTACCATGGTAGTAGCTTGGATTAACGATCATCAAATAATCTATGATAGCGATGAAAATCGATTTGATAAAACGAATAGAAAAAGCAGATTATACGTGGTCGATGTAAATACGCTGGAAAAAGAGGATTTGCAAATGCCTGGTTTTTACACCGGGGTAGGTGCATTAACTCCAGATGCTAAACGTATCTTATTAGCCAGCGTTAAAAAAGACGTATTATATAACCTTGAAACTAGACGAGTTGATAGAGTTATTTCTAACAAGCATATTGTGTCCGCACGGGAGATGTTTTGGCTGCCAGATGAAAGTGGTTTTATATACGGAAGAGGTTTTTGGCAAGATAGGTTCAATCCAGACAGCGTCGGTAATCTAGTTTATTATTCTTTAAACAAGGAAAAAGATGTTATGTTAATCGGTAGTAAATTCTCAAGCGCTGGTTTTGTGCTACCTCCTGAAATTGAATTAAAGCCAGTTTATAATCGAAGTAATAGACTATATTTTGATTATCCAGAAAACATTAAAAAAGTTTGCATAAAACCAGCCAAAAAACATTGGTTTTAGGATCAAAATGTATAAGTTTTGATAAACCATTGCCATTGGATCAGCCAAAGGTTCCATTTTGGCATAAGATGGTCAAAGGCTTAAGTTTTGTGCCAAAACTGTCAAAATTAAGTTTAATGGGATACCCCTTCCTGGGCTGAACGTGCTTGCTGAGCTGTTTATTTACTTGTCAGCATGTTTTTGATATTATTATCAAGATTTTTGTATGTGGATGGCTCTGATTTGAGTCTAGGGCCTAATCAATAAAAGGAGAGTATTGGTATGGAGTCCTGCGGGAGATTGTCGATTGTTGTCTATTTTTCGATAGTTTTCCTTTCTCAGCTGATGCTATGGATATTGTCCCAGGAAAAAATATGGTAATGATTTTTCTGCTTGAACGCTTCTATGCCAAACTACACAATCTTGAAAGTAGACTGCATGACCGCGGTATTAGCATAGCATGTCTTAGTAGACTTAAAGATAACGAGGCCATCATACGAAACCTTATGGCGTCGAGGCATTCTACCCCAGATATATTTGATTATAATAGAGACTTAGTGGAAGAGTTAGAGGGTATGGTGCGACACCTAGAGGAAGAGGTTGGAAGGCTGATGGGGGATGATGAGTGGGCAATAACAAGAAAAAAAGATATCGAAGCCTACCGCAATAAAATCAATAAAGAAGACCTTGAAAGAACTATAAGATCGCGTGAAGGGTTTCTAAAAGAGCTGCAAGAATACTTAACTGAAATGCACTCTGTTTTTATCGAACAAACTGAGGAGCTTTTAAAAAGCTTAGCTGATAAGCTGAAAAAAAATCAGGAAGCTATTGCTGACGCACAGAGACGAATTCAAGAACTTCAAGCACAGGCTGAAAATTTACAAAAACAATTAGATGCGGTAGAAAATAGTATGGCTGCAGATTTAGCAGCTATTTCTGGTATCATAGTTGCTGCGCAGCAGATGCATGGTATGGTGCTTGGTAACCTATCCGCTGCAGACCAAACCACTTTACAAAACTCTATAGACATATTGCAAGCAGGACCGCAACAAGGAGAGTCACTTGAAAGCTACTATCAGCGTACCGTTGCAGCAGCCCAGGATTTTGTTATGATAGCGCCTGTTGCGCAGCAGCAATATGATGTATTGATTACAGCTGCACAAGGTGATAGAGCTAGGTACGCTGAAACTGTTGATGGTGAAGAACAAATATTGGTAGGTCATAACACTGAGTTAGTTGCAGTGAATGATAGTTTGCTTAGACATGATACTGAAGCTGATAGAATGAGACAGGAAAGGGATGGTCTAACTAAAGAGATCAGTTTACTTAAGTCAGGAACAAGGGATGCTGCTGGAGAAGAGAGGTTAAAGGTTAGCGAGGCTAGAGCAGTTGAATTGGATGCCGCACTAGATCGACACTCAGCTTTAGGGGATCAGTTAAGACAGAAAAGAGACAGTTTAGTTGAAAAGATACATTCAGCAGAAGAAAAGATAAAAGAGGCTAATGAAAAGATAGCAGGTATTGATGCTGCGTTGGCAGAGTTAGCGGTAAAGCAAGAAGCTATACAAGAAAGCATAATTGAATGTACTAAGAGACTTAAGAAAGTTGAGGGAACAAATGCAGAAAGAAAACAGATTGAAGCGGAAAATGTACGTGTTAAAGGTGAAATTAAAAAAGCTGAAGTTGAGTTGGGGAAGCTGAAAGATAAGCAAAGGAGTTTGGAGTTAGATATGAAAGGTCATGAAGTAGCATTGGATGATTTTGAACAAGAACATGAAAATTTAACTACAGAGCTTAGAGAAACCTCCCAATCTTTATCACAGACGCAAACTTTAGATGAAAATTCACAGCACTTACAAAGTAGACAAAAAGATTCACCAAAAACCCCGAGAGAAGAGGAGGAAGCAAGTCCAGGCCCAAGTCTAAGCCCAAATCTAAGTTAATCGTATTGAATTGAGTAGCTAACCACAGTTAAAATATAAAATCGGAGAAAAATATGTCTAGATTAAATATGTTTAAGTTTTTGTTAGTTATGTGCAGTGCATTATTAATGCCGTGTATTGTTCAGGCAGAAGAAATAATGAATTGTCAACCTGATGGTGTCTATATGCCACGGGAACTTACCCTTCCAGCAGAACCTGGAGTGCAAATTGAAGCTATTTTTAATGGGATTGAAGTTGAAGGTTTTTCCCACGGTAAATATGGATTAATTAAAACAACTTGGACACATATTCCCCGAGCAATAAGAAAAACCATGTCTCCAGAAGATCTTGCAAAGTTAGAGAGTATCGATGGGATTTTTATCAGATTTTATTGTGTTGGAAATGACGGTAGCCCAACAAAAATGAATCCAGACCAGCCATGTTCTTGTGCTGAAGGCGAATCTATGACTTTGGAGTATATCTCTCCAAACTGCGCCGCTGACAATCCC
>CAZHSI010000001.1:251148-280663 GCA_964535195.1 uncultured Coxiellaceae bacterium
CACATGAAGCTAGAAAACTTCATATTTTGGCAAAAGTAAAGGAGATAGAAAAAAGGCATCTACTTATGCTAAGGAGCCAAAGTTTAGGGGTTAACCACAATTAACATAAGGAAAAGCTAAAGAATAGAGGTGCGAGGCTAGAGCAGTTGAATTGGATGCCGCACTAGATCAACACGCAGCTTTAGGGGGTCAGTTAAGACAGAAAAGAGACAGTTTAGTTGAAAAGATACATTCAGCAGAAGAAAAGATAAAAGAGGCTAATGAAAAGATAGCAGGTATTGATGCTAAGATGGCGGAGTTAGCGGCGAAGAAAAAAGCTATACAGGGAAGCATAATTGAATGTACTAAGAGACTTAAGCAAGTTGAGGGAACAAATGAAGAAAGAAAACAGATTGAAGCGGAAAATAAGCGTGTCAATGATAAGCTTCAAGAGGCTAAAGGCGAATTGAGTAAATTACAAGCTGAGCGAGACAAGCTAACATCAGAAATGACAGAGCAAAAAGGTGCGGTGGTAAGGTTTCAACAAGAACAGGAAAGTTTAGCTACAGAGCTTAGAGAAACATCCCAATCTTTATCACAGACGCAAGTTTTAGATGAAAGTTCACAGCATTCACAAAGTAGGCAAGAAGCTTCACCAACAAACCAGAGAAAAGAGGAGGAAGCAAGTCCAGGCCCAAGCCTAAGTCCAAGCCCAAATCCAAGTTAATCGTATTGAATTGAGTAGCTAACCCCAATTAAAATATAAAATCGGAGAAAAATATGTCTAGATTAAATATGTTTAAGTTTTTGTTAGTTATGTGCACTGCACTATTAATGCCGTGTATTGCTCAGGCAGAAGAAATAATGAATTGTCAGCCTGATGGTACCCATATGCCACGGGAACTTACTCTACCAGCAGAACCTGGAGCACAAATTGAAGCTACTTTTAATGGGATTGAGGTTGATGGTTTTTCCCACGGTAAATATGGATTAATTAAAACAACTTGGACACTTATTCCCCGAGAAACAAGAAAAACCATGTCTCCAGAAGATCTCTCAAAGCTAAAGAGTATCGATGGGATTTTTATTAGATTTTATTGTGCTGGAAATGATGGTAGCCCAACAGAGATGAATCCAGACCAGCCATGTTCTTGTGCTGTAGGCGAATCTATGACTTTGGAGTATATCTCTCCAAACTGCGCCGCTGACAATCCCGATCCAGAGCATCACCCAGACAAAAAAGCCCACTTTACCGTTATCAGAAAAAGGGAAAATAGTCAGCCATCAGCAGTCGTGGCTCAGCCAGCGCAAGTAAACGTTACTTCTGGTGCTGCAACGAAAAACTTCTATCAGGTGCCAGAAGCTTCTAGTGCGAATGTTCGTGTTGAGTCTGGCAGAAGCCATCATTGTGTGATTTCATAATGTATAATTATTTATGTTATGAGCAACTTCAGATATTGCAAGTTATAGCTAGCCAAAGCAAGATTTTTTAAGATTGGCAAGGATTTTAAAAAGGATTATTTAAATTGAAAACACCAAGGAGGGTATATGGGTTACTTTTTGACCGGGGCAAACCTTAATGTTGTTAACTATAATTTAGTACAAGCGCATAAATATAAGAATGCACATGAAGCTAGAAAACTTCATATTTTGGCAAAAGTAAAGGAGATAGAAAAAAGACATCTACTTATGCTAAGAAGCCAAAGTTTAGGGGTTAACCACAATTAACATAAGGAACAAGAGAGAAAGCTAAAGAAGAGAGGTTAAAGGTTAGCGAGGCTAGAGCAGTTGAATTGGATGCCGCACTAGATCAACAAGCAGCTTTAGGTGATCAGTTAAGGCAGAAAAGAGACAAGAAAGCGTGTCGCTTGCACGCTATAGATTTTAGGCCATCGAGGCCCCTAAAATCCGCTGCATGGCCGCGACACATTATTGCGCTACGCGCGCCTTGGCCGTCCTCGTCAACGGCGCTTCGTGTACTTCGCAGCCGTCTCTCAAATGAGACTTTATGGCGCGATGCTTTTACGGGCAAAAAACGCCCCTCAAGGCGCGCCTACCTCGGACTACTAACCTTCGCTGCGTTCTCTATTTTAGATATTAACGTTAAATAATTCGGCAGTTCTTGGTCATAGAACTCTTTGCCGGAAAATAGAAATAAATTAGTATATCCCTTATCATGCAGCTGTTTGGCAAGCTCTATACCACCTATATTGCTATTTAAATCATTATCCATAAAAATTTTGGTGTCTTTATTATATTTTGAAAGGTTTTCTAAAAACTTTGCCGGTCTAGTGTATTTATCTACTGTCTTTCCTTTGCCTGCTATAAGTGAATATAAAGAATTCAGCAACATCTCTTCGTCATCTAGCAATACTACATCAACTTTTTGGGACTCTCTGTTGGCGGGATTGTTGTTTACACCAGCTTTTTTTTTCATTGGTCACAATACATTTTGTAGTGTTTCTATCCTCTATCATAATGCCGTCGATCTTAATTGGCACCTCTGAAGCTAATTGTTTAGGTAAAATTTTAGCACCAGCTTTAATTGCTGAATGACGCACGACTAAATTATTATGATGACTGGTAACTAGGAGGGAACGTTCAATTTTTGCTCCCTCTATTACATGTAAGCCATTTAATCCTTGTTTTAATAATTCAAAATCGACCAATAACAATAATTGATCCTTGTTGGGAAATTCATTAATAAAGCTTAGTGCTTCCTCCCCCAGAGTAAAATGTTTTAAAGTAACATCAAGACGATCTTTAAATCTTGTGTCCCAGGCGTTATGGATGGTGCGATCGTCATCCAACACGAGAACAACATCATCATTTTTTAAATTAATTTCTGTTGCTGCCCATCCCGGCGAGGCAATAGCGGGGAAAGTGATAGTTATCTCGGTCCCGTCATCAACTTTTGATTTAATGTCAATTGTTCCCTGATTACGTTCTAAAGTTCCCATGCTTTGAGTAAAGCCAATCCCGTGCTCATCTTGTTTACCGGCAGTTACCGCAGTTTTATTCAAGATCTTAAAAAAAATAATCAGGTCCATCGTACTGTAGAAAGCTATTTATACGATGCAAAAAGTAAAACCGGAGTTTATACCAGCAAACAATTGCTTGCCGAATTTAGCGATAATTTGTTTTAATAAAATTGGTGCAATAGCTTACAGCATATGCGGAGTTTATGGTGAAAGGTTTTATGGCAAATAGGCGCCAACTTAAGTAGCGTCATACAGAAATAGCATCACTGTCGGCTGTTATGTTAGGGCTTGATCTGCGTTCTTAGCTTCGTAGATTTTGAATCATTTCCTGAAATGAGCGATATAAAACTATGCTAAGTGACGAAACTTATAGCTTAAGATTTTATAGATCAACTTGGCTACGAGGTAGTCAGGTGCTTTATTAGTTACGTTTGGCGCCAGTTCAACTATATCCATTCCTATTAGCTCTCGATTTTGACAAACGGCCTGAAGTAGGTTAGTAACTTGATACCAATCTAATCCTCCTGGCTCTGGGGTTCCCGTTGCTGGCATTATTCCCGAATCAAATACATCAACATCGAGTGACAAATAAACTTTCTTGGTAAGTTTTTTTACAATCGCAGCAATTGATTTTTTATTATCATGCATATCCTTAGCCAAAAATAACTCGCCTGCTTTATAAGCACTTCTTTCCGTAAGGTCCATACTTCTAATACCGACCGAGACAATATTAGAAACCTTCGATCTTGCTCGAGCCATTACTGATGCATGACTAAATTTATTATTGTGATAACTATCGCGCATATCAGCATGGGCATCAAGATGCAAAACAGATATATCTTGAAAAAAATCACTGTGAGCAAAGATTGGGCCAATAGCTACCGAATGATCACCGCCGACTGATACTACAAATTTTTGATCATGCAAAAACTTCGTAATCTTTTGGTAAGCTTCAGTAATCATTTTTTGGGATGTTTTAGCTTTTATTGGGGAGTGGGTAAAAATCCCCTTTGTATAAACTTCAGTTTCGGTGTCTATATCATAAAGCTCTACTTGGGATGAGGCCGCAAGTATTGCTTGCGGCCCTTTTGCAGCTCCTTTTTGCCAAGAAACAGATTTGTCAAAGGGGATGGGTAAAACTACAATTCTGGCGTTCTTATATTGTGCGTACACTTTGGGTAAGTTACCAAAATTAATAGACATATTCTGTTCCCCCTATATATCCTACATGACAAATATTGCGGATGAAATGACTGTAGTCCATAAACCATGTTTATTGCCTTCGGCTGATTGGCAAATGCTGCGGCTAATAAATTTATGGTTACTTTCTTTATACTGCTTTCTTCGTTCATCCCAAGCTTTATTAGGGTCAAAAGTAATGCCAAGAGTGGTTGCTAACATAGTAGCAGCTAAATCTTCGGCATAATCTCCCGATACGGATGCAGTTTCACCAAAAGTATGATGCTCCGAAAGATAGCCGTAGTGAGAACAATCTTTGGGTACTGCTAGTCCAATTGCGGCAGAAACTAGACGATTAGGTTCACAAGTTTCATTTCTGGCCATTACACAAAAAACCACCTGTCCAGGTGATAGTAATTTTAGTCCTTGTTGCCTAGTAATAATTTTACATTTTGGTGGAAAAATACTTGAGACATATACTAAATTACATTTTTCAATGCCTGCAACCCTCAAAGCTGCCTCAAAAGAGGCTAGTTTGTCTTTGTGAACGCCAACACCTTTTACAAAAAACATTTTTTTTGGCACAAAAGTATTCATAGTTACCCCATTTATTTTAAAAACGATAAGTTATAATTTTTTGCTTTTCTATTTTTTGCGGCTTTTTTATGGTAGGCATAGCTTGCAATCAAGGGTAGGGCAATGGTGGCCTCAGAATAAACCATCTGCTCAAATTCTTCGCCGACCTTACCCCAGGAATGGGCTTCTTTTAGCGTCGAACCAGATAAAGCACCGTCTCGTTCATCAGCCACAGTAATTTGGATCGCATATTTATGCATATTAACTTTGGCTCCAACGATTTCAGCTGCTACGGTAATATCTTGCGCAAAATTTTTCGGCACGCCACCACCAATCATAAATAAGCCAGTGGTTTTAGCCGCGACTTTAATTTTGGTTAGTTCGAGAAAATCTTTAGCTGAGTCAAGCGTGACCATGTTGCTATTTTTTTGTTGCCACTGGTAATGAACTAAACCAAAGCCAGCGCTACAGTCAGAGAATGCGGGAACAAAAATAGGAACATTTTTGGTATATGCACGCTTTACTATTGAGTCGTTACCAAGTTTGTTTTCGGTAAGATATTTACCCATAGCGATAATAAATTCTCTAGAAGAGTAGGGGCGAGGTGATAATCCTTGGGCAATTTTAGCGATCGTCATGTCACACTTGCGTAAGTCATCCTCATCAATATAAGTATCATATATACGATCAATATGGTTTTTAAATAAAACATCATCTTGTACGGCGGGGGAGCCTTGATAATGTTTAAATCCTAAACCCTCAAAAAAATCTTGATCAACAATGTTTGCGCCAGTTGCAACAATTGCGTCTACCATATTGTTATCTATTAAATCGAATACCACTTTTTTTAGTCCAGCACTAAATAGTGAACCAGCTAAACATAAGATAATCGAGCATTGAGGATCTTTTAGCATCGCCTCATAGATTTTGGCTGCACGCGCTAGATTTCGTGCTTGGAATGCCATGGCTTGATATTGTTCTATTATTGGCACCGCATTGAATTTTTTAATATCTACATGTTTAACTTCAAACTTTAATAATTTTTTTTTCTTCATAATAATTCTCTATGGTTTACGGATTTTGGCTACTAGTAATTCAACGGTTAAATAGCTAGATTTATAGAAACGGAACACTTCTAAATTAAATCAGATCAGTTTATGTTCTATTGATATTAAAAAATTTGTATCATGGTGGGGTAATAAAGGTGACGGCGGCAAAAAAAGAAATAACAACAGTAGCCATGGAATGTAAGATTTTTTTCATATTGATTCCTCCTAAAACAACAAGCGATGCATGGGAAAAGATTTTTTCTAGCATCGTCAAAAAACAGTGCAACTATACAGACAAACTTATTAGAAGTAAAGAAAATGGGCGGAGAGATTGCGGGTCGCCACAGATCAAATGCTACAATATATCTCATACCATCATTTGGATAAGCCTGGGGTGCATGCTCCAGGCGAAGTCAAAAAAATCAAATGTAACTAGCACCCCTAATTACCTTGAGGCTTATGAAAAGGTGACCAAAATTAATAACATTGAAAAAAAAAGATTATGCGGTAATCATTTTTAGAACCAAAGAGGCGATATCTTCCTGATTTTTGGCTTCGCATAATTTTCTTACTTCCTTAAGGTTTTTTACCATCTCATTACGGTAAATATTGTCATTTAAGATTCTTTCTATTTCTTGTGAAATCTTTTCTGGCGTAGCATCATCTTGTAACAACTCTTGAGCAATTTTTTTGTTAGCTAAAATATTACATAAGCCAACATATGGTATTTTAATTAACCGTTTAGCACATTCGGCTTCAAGCCAAGAGATTTTATAGATAATCACCAGGGGTGTTCCCATAAGTGCTATTTCTAAAGTTGTGGTGCCAGAAGCAGCAATAATGGCATCACAAGCTTGCATAACGTCGTAACTTTTTCCAGCCACCACTTGAATCTCAACTGAACTTGATTGTAAGTATGGTTTAAGCGTTTCTTCCGACACGGACGAAGCTTGCGCTAATAAAAACTGTAAATCAGGGTTATTATCTTTCAAGATTTTTACAGTTTTTAATATTATGGGTAGCAAGCGTTTGATCTCACTGAGGCGACTGCCAGGGAAAAGACCAATAGTTCTACAGTTAAGGTCTAATTTGAATATTTTTTTGGCTTCTGCTATAGATAATTTTGGCGCAACCATCTTTAGCAGGGGATTGCCTACAAATCTTACGGGAACTTGCCGTTTTTGGTAAAAATCCACCTCAAATGGAAAAATTACCGCCATCATATCGACACATTCTTTAATTTTATTGACACGACCTTGGTTCCAGGCCCAAACTTTGGGGCTAATAAAATATAAGACCTTAATGTTAGATTTTTTAGCTATATCTGCTAGACGTAGATTAAATCCTGGGTAGTCAACCAAGATCAGTAAGTCTGGTTTATCGTGATAGATGGCATGTTTCATTCGATGAAAAGCTTGCCATATTTTGACAGATTTTGTAATAATCTCTAACCCACCGATAATGCTAAGTTCTTTAGCATTAACGAGGATATCGACCCCAGCCTTTTGCATTAAATCAGCGCCCATGCCAAAAAACTTTATGTTGGGTGCTAGTTTTGTTACTGCTGCGACTAAGTTGGCAGCATGCATATCTCCTGATAATTCGCCAGCGGATATGAGAATATTTTTAGTCAAATCAGGCATCAAAATAAAGTAGCATTTTTTATAGAAAGTGGCAAAAATTTTTGCTAGTATTTTATCCGTTTGAATTTTAAACAGGTAGGGGTCTTTCTTGTAAAGATCCCGTTTTTAAAGTAATGAAAGTTTATATTTCGGAGGATGTATGTTTAATTTACGTCATTTAGTATTAGTTGGATCAGTATTAGGTATAGCTTTGTCAGGAAATGTTTTTGCTGAAGAAGCAACAACTCAAGCTGTTAAACCAGCGGTTGAAGTTACAGCCGAGACACCTGATGCAGGTAAAATGGTAAATAAGAAGGTAGAATGTAAGAAAGACAAGAAGATTAAGAAGCAAATTGAAAAGTCCAATAAAGGTGCAAACGATGCAAAGAATGTTACAGCTCAAGAAGAAGCGCCTGTAACAGTTGAACAAAAATAGTTATTATAGTTTGTTATTCAGGCAACAGAGCCAATGTTTTGCTGGTAATGTTGCCTGAATTTTATCCCGTGTTTTTTCCTGTATAGTAATAACAAATTCTCCTGTTATTCTTGTTCTTGTTTTGTGCTATCTGAGTTTTTTTATTATCAATTTTAAATAGGAGAAAGTATGTTATATAAATTACGAAATATGGTTATTGGGGGTAGTGTTCTATTTTTAATAGCAAACATCAGTGCTACATCTGTTTCAGCTGCACAGTTACAAAGCTCCGCGCCAAAAACCTCTGTTGCCACAGAGAGTTTGGCAATAAGCGAGTCATCTAAACCACTTGCTTCTATAAACATTAATTCAGCTGATGTTGCTACCTTACAGAAAATAAAAAGTATGAGCAAAAGGAAGGCACAGGCTATTGTGGAATATCGTGATAAAAACGGCCCCTTTAAATCACTTGAAGATTTATTAAAAGTTAACTGCCGTGGTATTCATAAAAAATGGTTGGATAAAGTCAGTAAGTTTTTAACTGTGTAGTAATTTAAATTTACTCTACGCGTGACAGTCTAAGTTTGGTTTCACGGTATATCAAGCGCCGGGCCAAGGTTTGGCGCTTAGTCTATGGCGTAAGTGGCTGGTTTGCGGCAACCGCTACTTGCGTTATAGGTGCTTATTTTCAATTAGTAGTATTGGTATTAGCCGACTTTTGCAAGGCGGCTGCAGCCTTTGTCTTTTTACCAACTGTTATAATCAACATACTATTTAAATCAATATGTCGTTGGAAAGCATCTTTAATATCTTTTAAGGTTACAGCGTTAATTTTGTCAATATAGGTATCAAAATAGTCTAATGGGAGATTATAAAAACCGATCTCTTGTAGGGCACTTAACGTTGCCCGGTTATTTGATAGTCGCATAGGAAGTTTACCAGTTAAATTCTTTTTGGCAGCAAGTAATTGTTCTTTAGTTGGTCCGTTTTCTAAGAAGCTTTTTAATACTTTTCTGGTTGTTTGTAAGGCAAGGTCAGCTTTTTCATTGCTAGAAGAGAAGCTTATTATAAACGGTCCTTGGTCTAAGAGAGGAGAAAAATAGCTCGTTATACCGTACACTAATCCTAATTTTTCACGTATCTCCATAAAAAGATCAGATATAAAAGGGCTCCCTAATATATGGTTTCCTACTTGTAAAGGAAGGTAGTCTGGGTCATTACGGGCGATGCCAAGTTGGCCTATAATTAAATTTGTTTGTGTTGATGGAAATTCATAATGTTTGACCACAGACTTTGGTTTTTGGGGCAGAGTTTGTCTTGGTAAGATTTTTTCACCAAGAGGTAGCTTAACTGTAAGCTTTTCAGCAATCTCTTCGGCCTCTTTTCGCGTAATGTCGCCAACCATAATTATTAAAGCATTACGAGCGGTATAATATCTATGATAAAAATCTTGCAGGTGTTTGCGATTGATAGTGGAGATTGTTTCGGTGATGCCAGTAGTTGGGTGACTATAAGGAAAATCTTGGTAAAGTTCTTGATAGAACCTATCGTTAGCAACACTATCGGGATATTGTTTTTTTTGTTCGATAGTAGTTAATATTTGTTTTTTTATCTGGTTAACTGCCTTTTCTGGAAAGGATGGTTCGTTCAGTACTGTATTAAATATTTGTATAGCTCGATTTAAGGTTTTCGGTGAACTCAGGCACCTCAAACCGATCTCGTTCCTATCGAAACTAGCAGAAGCATAAAATACACTTCCAAGTTGATCAAAACGATCGGCGATTTGGTCTGCAGTTAAATTTTTGGTGCCGGCATTTATCGTGGCACTAGTGAAGTTCGCCAAACCATAGTTTTTACCATCAGCAGCCGAGCCGGCGTAAAAAACAACATTGATATCAAAAATAGGTAACTCATGTGCTTCTGTGAATAGAACTTTACTACCATGGCTAGTATGCCAGGTTTGAATCGTTATCGTGGGTTTGGCATAAGTAGTAAGCGATCCTATTAATAAAAATGAAGCTAAGTACAATTTTGGATGGTTTATCGTAAACATAGTTTTACTTTTTCTTATTAGAGATTGGTTGGGGGTGTAGCTCTGCTACAGTTAAGTTATCTGCTATAAAAAATTCTTTGGCTACTTCTTGAATTTGTTTAGGTATAATGGCGGTAATATTTGCGGCGTATTGTTCTGCAAGCTGCCATGGTAAACCTATGGCTTCAAGCATACCAAGCTCCTCGGCTTGAGCTGCAATAAAGTCTTTTTTGTAGGTTTCATGAGATATAATCTGGTTTTTTATTTGTTGTAATTCTTTTTCGCTTACAAGAGTTGTTTGTAATTTTTTTACCTCAGTCAAGATTGCCGTCTCTAGATCTTTAGTCGTATGTTTTGCCGTTGGGATAACGGAAAATACAAATATGCTATCAAGACGATTATATAAACCATAATAAGCGTCAGCTGAAGCAGCGATCTGTTTTTTGCGGATAAGCTCTTTTGGTAGGCGAGAGCTATCACCTGCACTTAAGATAGCACTTATAACCTCAAGGGCATAAGCTTTCCATTTTTGATCTACGGTTTTTAAACTTGGAACATTATAGCCCATCATAATTAATGGTACTTCTGCTGGTACTTTTACGACCAAATTACGTTTACCAAGAGTCGTTACTTCTTTTTGTAGTTTAATTTCTACTAGTTTGGCAGGTGGTAGCTTACCGAAATATTGTTTAGCCATTTGTAAGACTTTTTCAGGTTGTACATCGCCAACCACCACTAAAATAGCGTTATTTGGCGCGTACCAATTTTGGTACCAGTGTTTAAGGTCAGTTACAGTTAAATTTTTAATATCATGCATCCAACCTATAACTGGGGTACGGTAAGGGTTAGAAACAAATGCGGCTGCCATAAAGCGCTCTTGAGTTTGTCCCTCTGGTGAGTCTTCAGTACGCATCTTTCGTTCTTCCATTACTATTTGCATTTCCTCTGTAAATCCCTTGCTATCGAGTAACAAATTTCTCATCCGATCTGCCTCTATATCGAAGATGATATGAAGCTTATTACTCGGAAGTAACTCATGATAACAGGTGAAATCTTGGCTGGTGAAGGCGTTATGAACGCCACCATTTTCAATAATAATTTTATCTAACGCCATGTGCTCATATTTTTTAGTGCCACGAAACATCATATGTTCTAAAGCGTGAGAAATACCGGTGGTACCAGTCGGTTCATAACTCGAGCCAACCTTATAGCACAACTGAGCTATAGCAATCGGTGCGCGGTGATCTTCTTTAATTAAAATTTTAAGCCCATTAGGTAAAGAATACTCAAATACTGGCTGGGTTTTGGCGCTCACAATAAAAGAACAAGCTGTAAGCAAAATAAAGGCTAGTGTGCGTATCATGATGGGCATGCTAATATTTATTCTCCCGATATCATATCAAAATAAACCATGATCTGTTTTATATAATTCAATTTCTCAGTATAACTATCAAGGTAAAAGCTTTTTTTAAAGCCGTTAATTACAATATTTTTTATAGAATTTTTATCTAAATCAAATAGTTCTATCGCAAACATAAGCTCTTTGGTGAGATTGGTTTTGCTGATAGTTCTATTGTCAGTACAAATAATGGTACTTAACTGATGTTTAAGCATGTTAGCAAAAGGGTGGTGTTTGATGTCTTTAAGGGTTGGTATTGTCTGCAAGTTACTAGTTAAGCACACCTCAAAGGTTATACGACGGTTAGCTATATACTCTATTAGTTTTTCTATGTATTTGCCACGATCTCTTATTGTTGGGTCACCAATCTTATCTTGAGAAAACAGATAGAAGCCATGGCCAATTCTTTCTGCGTGAAGCATGGTTACTGCTTGCCAGATGTTTTCAGGGCCAGCAGCCTCACCAGCGTGGGCAGTTAAATGCATCAAATTTTTTTGAGCAAGATCATAAGCTTTTTGATGATAAATCGGTGGGTTTCCTGCTTCAGCGCCGGCTATATCAAGGGCAACGATTGGAAGATTATATTGGTCTCTAACTCTAATGCTTTCTTTGGCTAATTCGTATGAGGCGCTTGCGGTAATTTCACTGAAATTGCATCCTGGTTTTGTGGTAAGAAATTTATCTAAACATGGCGACAATCCTTTTGCAAAATAACGCATGGCGCAAACTATGATTCCATAGTTAAATGCCGGTATTTTTTTAGCCTTAACCTCCGGTTGGTTGTTATATTCTAACTTGGCCTTAGATAAGCCGCGGTCAACACTTAATAGCACTTCATCGATATTTTGCTTGTCATTGATATGAAGTTGTGGGGCAAACCTGACCTCAACATAGCAAACTCCTTCGTTGATATTATCAATAGCAAACTCATAGGCGATTCTTTCTAAATTTTCTGGGGTTTGCATGATTGGCAATACCAAACCAAATCCTTGTAAATATTCCTCCAGGTTTTTATAGCTATCTTTAAACACTAGTTCATTCAAGCCCTCAAAAGTAAAAGAAGGCAGTGGTAGTTGCTGTTTTTTACTTAATTCAATTAAGGTGTCGATACGTACCGAACCATCAAGATGAACATGGAGATCACTTTTGGGAAGTTTGGTTACAAAATCTAATAATTTATTTGACATAGTTACCTTGAGGAAAGAGCCTTAGTAATAATTTCATAAACATTGGCAGATATTCGCGGTGTTTTATTAAGCTTTACTAGTTGTTGCTTTAATAGTCTTTGGCGTTTCTTATCAAGGTTATGACCATTAGTAAGAGATACGGCTAGAAATGCGGCAACTTGGGGATTGAATTTATCAATAGTGATTATTTGTTCAGTCAAAAATTTATAACCACTACCGCTAGCTTCGTGAAAATTAAATAAGTTATTTTCACAAAAAGTACGGAGCAGAGCATAAACATTGTTAGGGTTTTTGATATTAAATGCTGGGTGATGAATTAATCTTTTTATTTGGTCTAAAGTTCGAGCGTGTTTTATTTCAGCATTAATTGTTAGCCACTTGTTAACTAGATTTGGTTGGTTACGCCATTTTTTATAGTAATTTTCTAAAATCTTTTTCCGTTCTTTACAGGCAGAATTTGCCAAACTGGTTAAGCTGGCAAGAGTGTCGGTTAAGTTATCGGCCTGAGTTAGTTGTTTTTTGGCTAAAGCAAAAACTTTGGGTGTGTTTAAGTGCATTAAATAATGGAGACAAATATTTTTTAGACTTCGTTTGCCGATAGACTTGGCCTTGAGATTATAAGTATTTTGGGAATAGTTTTTTTGGTAGCATGCGAATAATTCTTTTTCTAGTTGGTGGGCAATTTCAGTTTTCAGGAACTCACGAACGTGATGCAAAGATTCGATATCTCTACCAGGTAGAATTTCTAATAAACGACTTTCAGAAGGTAGTGCTAGCATTTCAGCGGCTAATGCTGGATCGATAGTTTTGTCACGAATAATTGTTTTAAACATTTGCACCAAGCTTTGTGGTAAGACATAGTGTTTGTTGGTGCGTTTTTTCTGAGATAAATCGCTAACGATATTAATTACTAGTTTTTGACTGGCCTCCCAACGACTAACGGGGTTTTGGTCATGCGCAATTAAAAATAACAACTCATTTTCTTTATAGGAGTATTCGATTTTTATTGGGGCAGAGAAATCTCGTAGTAGCGACAATGTTGGTTTGGTTTTTAGGCGCTTAAAGGTAAAGAGTTGTTCTTTTTTATTAATGGTTAATACCTTGGTTGGTGTATTGGTACCATTAGGTTGAATCAAGCTAACTGCCAAAGGAATAAAAAAATCTTGTGGGGCTTGCGGGTGTTCTTGTTTTATTTTTAAGAGTAAACAATTTTTATTCTTAATAAAATTGTCGGTTATCCGTAGTAGTGGTGTTCCACATTGGTCATACCAGAGCATAAATTGTTTAAGATCGGTTTTGGCGACGGTCGCTGCGATCCTCAAAAAATCCTCAATGGTTACAGCTTGGCCATCAAACTTACGTAGAAATTTACGCATAATGACCAGAAAAGTTTTTCTACCGAAAATAGTACTTAACATTCTTGCTACTTCGGCACTTTTTTCATATACCGTCCGCGTATAAAAATTGTCGACAGCGATATATGATTTTAAGCGAATTGGATGGGCCAGCGGGCCAGAGTCTTCGGCAAATTGCTTGGCGCAAATAACTTTTATTTCGTCGATACGGCTAATACTTTTACCATATAAATCTTCGGTAAATAACCCTTCTCTTAAGGTGGTTAAACCCTCTTTTAATCCTAGTTGAAACCAATTGCGGCAAGTAACACGATTACCTGTCCAATTATGAAAATATTCATGTGCCACAACTGCAGCAATTCTTTTAAAATCAGCATCGGTAGCAGTTAAAGGTGAAGCGAGTAATAGTTTACTATTGAAAACATTTAGTCCCTTATTTTCCATGGCGCCAAAATTAAGGTCATTAATCGCAACGATTTGGTATAGATCGAGGTCATATTCAAGCGCAAAGTTTTTTTCATCCCAGGCCATGGCTTGCTTTAAAGATAACATAGCATGATGGCACTCTTTGAGTTGGTTTTTATCAGCAAAAATACGTAAAGTTATTTTACGTTTAGATTTAGTTATATAGTAATCTTCAAGATAAGAAAATTTACCAGCGACTAAGGCAAATAAATATGCAGATTTAGGAAAGGGATCTTGCCAAATTGCTTGATGTTGGTTATTGGTTAACTTTTTTTGGGAAATTAGGTTACCGTTAGATAACAAAACCGGATATTTGTTTTTATCGGCAATAATCGTAGTTGTGAATTTGGTTAAAACATCTGGGCGATCAATAAAATAGGTAATGGTACGAAAACCATGCGGCTCATTCTGGGTGCAAAAATTATTATTGGTTAAATATAATCCCGTACAATTTAAATTTTTTTGAGGGCAAATGACGACTACTGTTTCTAAAGTAAAATTATCGGGCACATTTGGGATGGTTAGGTTTTGTGGGGTTAGATGGTATTGGTTAGCCGGGAGTGGTTTTTGATCTAGTTTTATTTCTAGCAAGGTTAGGTTTATGCCATTAAGTACAAGATCTTTATTTTTAGCAGTTACAGCTAAATTCCGTTGAATATGTAATTTGGCGGTTACTATAGTTTCTTTAGGGGCTAGATTGAACTGTAGCTCAGCAGAATCAATCAAAAATGGTGATGGCCGATAATCTTTTAAATAGGTTATTTCATGTTTCATTGCAACGATTCTCCTCTTGTCATATTGTGCTGATATTACGTTTTTTTATTCGTGCTCCCATTGACATTTGCCAGATAGTTTTTTTATCGTTGCAAGTAGTGCTTGATGAGCAGTTAATTCTATTGTATTTGCATATGTAACCACAGTAGCTTGGGGTTTAATTTTGCCAACTTGCGTCGATTTTTCCTGAAGTTCTGTGGCGGTAGTTGTAAAGTCATCGCTAGTAAACAAACTACCTTGTCCTCCAGTCATTAACAGGTAGGCTTCTGTGAGTAACTGCGCATCAAGTAGCGCGCCGTGAAGTTTACGTTCGCTAAGGTCAATTTTGTAACGCTTGCATATGGCATCCAAAGTGTTACGTTGTCCAGGGAACTTCTTGCGCGCTAATGATAAAGTATCAAGTACTGTAACGTAATTAGCTAGTGAACCTTTATTTGGTGCGGTAAGTTTGATTTCGTGATTAATAAAGCCAACATCAAAATTGGCATTATGAGCAATTAATTCCGCGCCATTAATGAACGCTAAAAACTCAGCCATGATCTCAGCGAAACTTGGTTTGTCGCGAAGAAAGTCATTCGTGATGCCAGTAATGCTTAATGCCTCTTCTTCTACTTCTCGCCCTGGATTGATATATTTATGAAAAGTATTACCAGTTAATTTACGATCAACTAACTCTATACAACCAATCTCTATAATGCGGTGACCTTTTTCTGGCTCGAGGCCAGTGGTCTCTGTATCAATTACAATCTGTCTCATATACTCCTCAATTTAACTTGCAACTAGTGTACTCCTCGTAAAAATTATTTTGTTGCGTTCATGATGTCAATAGCATCATTAGCCAATTTATCAGCTAGTTCGTTTTCTGGGTGGTTGCTATGACCTTTAACCCAATGCCAATCGATTTTGTGAAGACTCGCAATTTTGTCGAGCTCATGCCATAGATCAATATTTTTGATTGTTTGTTTTTGGCTATTGCGCCAACCATTTTTTTTCCACTGTAACAGCCACGAGGTGATCCCTTGGTGGACATACTCAGAATCAGTAGTAATACTAACTTGGCACGGTCTTTTTAGCGTTTCTAAAGCCTTAATAACAGCTGTAAGCTCCATCCGATTGTTCGTGGTAAAAACTTCTGCGCCATTAAGATGTTTTTCATGTTTTTTATAGCGTAGGATTGCTCCCCAGCCCCCTGGCCCAGGATTACCCCGACACGCCCCGTCTGTAAAAATTTCCACAATTGTCGATTCTGTATTCATTGCGCTACCCGTGATGTTGGTTTAGGTAAACTTTTATCTATTTGGTGTTGCGGTACAATATGTTTTAATTCACTTATTGGTTTAACTTCGGCACTGGTTTTATGTGCTACAAACATATAGCTTGCACCACAATATGGCCAAAGGATTTGACCAATTCCTTCTATGAATAACATTTTTTCAGTATCTTTACGCGGTGGGCGAAAATAAACAGTTTGATAATCACCAACCTGAAACCCAACTTTTGTTAGCCAGTGTGTTAATTTGTTGGGATTAAGCCAGTTACTGTCCCAAATGCTATTTTTTTCTCGCTTAAACCAGCGCGAAATACCCCAAAGACTATGAGGGTTAAATCCGAGAATTACTAAATGTCCCCCGTTAATGATGGTATTGTAGGCCTCTTGCAGAATTTTTTTAGGATTTTTGGAAAATTCTAAGATGTGAAACAGTACTATGGCATCAATACTTTCTGGTAAAAAAGGTAGTTCGTCTAACTCACATTGCATCGCAATTAGATCTTGAGGGAGGGGAGAGCTCGGGGTAGGGTTAAGCACAATATGATTATGGATGCAAGAGGAGTTGAGCAGGCCACTGGTTTTGTCGTAGGGTCCCCCCGCCTGCACAATATAATAACCAAATATTTTTGGTAAGACGCTAGATAAGCCAGTCAATTCGGCTTTTAGTAGCGCGTCTCCTAATGGTTGTTGATACCAGTGTGCAATTTCAGCTAGGTTTTTAATGTTTTAACTCCGGAAGGGTAGTTAAAAGATATTTCTTCCGATCTTCCACTGTCCAGATAGTGCCATTTTTAGTGTCTTCTAAGACTATCCCCATGGCGATTAATTTATTGCGAATGTTATCTGCTTCTTGCCAGTTTTTGTTTTGACGGGAAAGAGAGCGAGCAGTAATTAAGTCGGTAATTATTTTGCTATCTACTCCTGCTTGTAGAAATACGACGGGGTTTTCTTCTAGTAAACCGAGCGTTCCACCTAAATCTTTTAATAACGCAACATATTGTTTTGCTTTCGCAAGTTGCTTGGTGTCGCGTAACTGATTAATTTCTCTTACTAAGTCAAACAAGACCGCTAACGCTTTGGGGGTGTTAAAATCGTCAGCCATAGCTAAATGAAATTTTTTGTAAAATTCATTGTCAGTAAAAGTTTTGGAAACATTAGCCTCCTCAGCAGGAATATCTCGTAAAGTAATATAAAAACGGCGTAGTGCTGCTTCGGCATGGTCTAAGTTTTCTTCAGAAAAATTAACGGGGCTACGATAGTGGCTTGACAGGATAAAAAAGCGGAGAATTTCTGCTGGATATTTTTTTAAAACATCTTTTAAAGTAAAAAAATTACCTAACGATTTTGACATCTTTTCTTGATTAACTTGGACAAATCCCATGTGCATCCAAATATTAGCAAATGGAGTGCCATTGGCAGCCTCAGACTGTGCTAGTTCGTTTTGATGATGAGGAAATTGTAAATCATTGCCCCCACCGTGAATATCGAAGTTTTTACCTAAATATTTTTTTGCCATAGCGGAACACTCAATATGCCAGCCAGGTCTGCCGTTACCCCATGGTGATGGCCAGAATGGTTCCTCAGGTTTGGCTGCTTTCCATAAGACAAAATCGAGGGGATTTTGCTTTTTTTCGCTGGTTTCAACTCGTGCGCCAACTTTTAGGCTATCAAGATTTTGATGGGCAAGTTTTCCATAATCCTTAAATTTTTCGACACTATAATAAACATCACCGTTTGTGGCAGTATAAGCAAACCCTTTATCAATAAGAATTTTGATCATATCGATAATTTCTGAAATATGGTCGGTTACTTGAGGTTCAAAATCTGGGGGAACAATGTGTAACGATTTTTCATCAGCGCGCATTGAGGAGATAATTTGGGTGGTTAATTCTTGGCAACTTATCTTGAGTTCTTTGGCACGTTTAATGATTTTATCGTCGATATCGGTTATATTACGTATGTAAGTAACTTTATAACCGATACTTTTAAGGTAGCGTACTAAAGCATCGAACCAAATAAATAGACGTCCGTGGCCAATATGGCAATCATCGTAAACAGTCAGCCCGCAAACATATAAGCCAACTTGGGATGGATTGATTGGGCGAAATAATTCTTTTTCTTGGGTTAAGGTATTATATATGTTTAACATTTGGTTAACTTTCATATGAATAACTGTTAGTAATGCTAGTGATGGTAACAAAAACTAATTGGGGTTACAATTAAGAATTAACTAAGTTTGTCTTGAATGGGATGTTCAAATACCCAATAACAAAGGGTGCTTGTAGGTAAAAAATTCGCAAAATAAATTGATTGCAGTCGCTGCTTCTATTTTGTTAAAGTGCCATGCATATGGTCATTGAAAATACGGTATTACAAAAAAACGTGCCGACTATTCCAGTATCTCTTTATATCCATTTTCCCTGGTGTATAAGTAAATGTCCCTATTGTGATTTTAACTCTTATCCACTAGCCGATAAGAGTCTGATCGCGGCTTATATAAATAAACTACTTTATGATTTAGAATGTACGGCCTTTTCTTGTGAAAATAAGGAATTAGTTAGTATTTACTTTGGTGGTGGTACTCCAAGTTTGTTACCGCCTGAAGCCGTGGCTACGATCATCGAACATGTAAAAAAATATTTTTCTTGTGCTTTAGATACCGAAATTAGTATGGAGGCTAATCCTGGAACTGTTGACCTAACTAGGTGCCAAGAGTTTAAGTATGCTGGCATCAATCGGCTTTCTTTGGGGGTACAAAGTTTTGACGATGAAAAATTAAAGAGCATCAAAAGGGTCCATAATGCAAGGGGAGCGTTAGCGGCGGTTGAAAGTGTAAAAAAAGCAGGGTTTACTAACTTTAATCTTGATCTAATGTATGGTTTGCCAGGGCAGACGGCCAAAGCGGCAGTGGCGGATTTAAAAAAGGCGTTAAGTTTTGAACCGCCTCATCTTTCGTGGTATCAGTTAACTTTAGATGACCCCAGGGTTTTACAAACCGTTACTAAGGCTCAGTTGCCTTATGGGGAAAAATTGTGGCACATACAAAAAGCGGGGCAAGAATGCCTTGTTACCCAAAAATTGCAGCAATATGAAGTTTCTGCTTATTGTCGAACTTTAAACGATCGGTGTAAGCATAATATGAACTATTGGTTATACGGAGATTATATGGGCATAGGTGCCGGGGCTCATGGCAAAATTACTTTCTCTGCTCATACTATTAAGCGTTATGCAAAAATTGCTGTACCATCACAATATATTGACGCTAAAACCCTAATTGCTAGTGAAGAGGTTGTGGCTAAAGAAAAACTGCCCCTGGAGTTTATGCTTAACGCTTTGCGCTTATATCAGCCTATAAGTTATGATTTACTAAAAGACCGTACTGGGTTTACAATTAGTGCTATTAAAAAACAATTGCAAGTAGCAGAAAATCTTGGATTAATTGCCGTGCGGGAAAGGGAAAGAGTAATACTTACTACTGAACGTGGTAAAAACTTTTTAAATGACCTATTAGAAATTTTTCTTTAGTTAAGAGAAATTACATGAAAAGTAAAAAACAATATTTAAAAGAAATGGGAATTGATGTTTGGCACGATAAAAATAAAGCTAAGACAGCTCAAGCCAAAGCTCTTGCTATTTCTAATGCTAGCGTTAAGGCTCAAGGTGTGCGTAGTTTAGCTGAGATCAGAAAGGAGGTCGGTGCTTGTACTCTATGTATGCTGCACAAAACTCGAACTAATGTGGTGTTTGGTGTAGGTGACGAAAAGGCGCAAGCTATGTTTATCGGTGAAGCTCCGGGAGCCAATGAGGATCTCCAAGGCGAACCTTTTGTCGGTAGGGCAGGGATGTTGTTAAATGCTATGTTAAAATCAATCGGCTTAAAACGTGATGATATTTATATTGCTAATATTTTAAAATGTCGTCCGCCTAATAATCGCGACCCATTGCCAGAAGAAGTAAGATTGTGCACGCCATATTTACAACAACAAATTGCCTTGATTCAGCCTAAGATATTGATAGCGGTGGGGCGAATTGCAGCCCAGTTTTTATTGAATACCATGGAGGCGATGAGTAGTCTTCGCGGAAAAACCTACCAGTATGGTCCACAAAAAATTCCTTTGTTAGTCACCTATCATCCTGCCTATCTATTAAGATCCCCGAGCGAGAAAAGAAAAGCTTATAGTGATTTCCTTGAGATTAAAAAGACCTTAACAAACGGTTAAATTCATGAGTTGGCTCATAGTAAACGCTTCGTGGCGTGCAGTGCGTTTGCTGTAGGGTTGGTTGCTTTGTATTGATCTTAGTTTTGCTCTATGTAACAATAAGCAATATTAATTTATAAAAAGAGAGGTTGACCATGTTATCTAAAAAAAATGTAGTAGCTTGTTTATTAACTCAGAGCGAAGTTGGCTTAATAAGTGGTGGCGTTAATTTTAAGAAAATTGGTGAGGCTACGAGTAACTTAAATAAAAAAATTGATAAAATTGTAAAAGACGTTGGGCAAAAAGTGGAAAATTTTGATCCTAAACAAGAAGTAGAGAATGCTATGGAAGGTATCAAGCAAGCTGCTAAAGATTTTAAGGAAGGTCGGGATGAACAAAAGAAAAAGGAGCTATAATATAACACTATAGTACTAAGCGCTGTATATGCAACTTGATTTTAGAGAAATATGATTGATCTCCCATAATTACATGGGATGAAAATAAAAAATATTAACTCTAAAATTAGGAGGTTTATATGTTTGGTTACTTTAAAAAAATAGATGCCAACGAGATTAATAGTGTTGGTGGTGGCTGTGAATGTACTTGTAATCGTAAACCAGAGGCTACTTCGTCAGACAATTTTTATAGTATTGGTGATGCTAGATCCCTTGAAGAGTGTTCAAAGGTTTGTAGAGCCAATAGCTGGATAATAGTCAAATGTGAAAAAAATGATGAACTATAATGATTTATGATAATAGTTGCTTATAAACACATTCTGCTACTAGCCTACGGGCTGGTAGCAGAATTTTTAATAGATCCTAGCATAAGAAAAATTAAATATTTCCATTTGGTTTTTAAAGTTTTCTATTTATCAGCAATTCCTTGATAAGGCGAGAATTGCTGGATGACATTGCTTTCTAGCAAGTTTTATAATAGAATATTTCGCAATAGGGAGGTATCTTATAATGACCAGGAAGCGTTGTGTAGTAGAATTGCCATCTGAAACAGGATATCCAGCTTGGAGGGCAGTTTGTGCTGCAATTAATTCAGAAATCTGCTGCAAAAAATTTACATTAGAAGATGCTTTTATCCGTGCCATGAACTATTTTTAGACACAACTATTGGAAAAAATTAGCAAATTATAAATGGAGCTATTATGCAAAGTGCAACTAGGAAGCAGAGGATGGTCGCGTTTCTTGTGGTTTGGACTTTTTTATGTACTATCTGGCGATCCTCCTATGGCACTATGGATATAGCTGAGTCGTCTTCAAGAAGAACTACGGCGACTGATCTAGCAGCGACTATGTTAGTTAGTGTGGGAATAATAGGATCAATTGTCGCTATTGTTTTGGGGGATAAAGATTCAAAGAGCCACACTCAAAAGAGTGAAACCCAAGGAACGATTACGGCAACCGATGTTTTTTTTACAGAACCTGGCACTAAAAGTCTAGTATTACAAAATTCTGCAGACGGTGTTTCTTCTGTAACTTCTATAGCGGTAGATAACGACACGAATGTTGTCCTAGGAGACACTAGCGATTGTCGATCTATTGCGGCAGGTGGAAGCTGTAGCGTTAATCTAACAACAACCCAAAATTCTTATGGTCGCAGCATTGTTACCATTACTTATAATGGACTAAAAACCACAACAGCTACAGTAACAATCGAACCTATTACATTGCAATTATATAAAGCATCAGAAGATAACGCATTAGACATAAAACAAACTTCATCAGAGATTATCTTGCCAATCACTACTCATGATTCACCTGACAATTCAACATGTCCGTGGGTCGAGCCATACACTTACAAAACAGTAACTTACTATTATAAAAACATTAGTAAGTTTAATTGGCAAAAACCAAGTATTAGTTGGCAAACCATGTTTGATAGCCCTTGTAATACTGATACACAAGATGAGTCTTATGTTGCCATCAGTAATAATAGTTGCGCTTCTCGCTCTACCGTTGCACCTGGAGACAGTTGTCGTTTTAGCCTAAAAGTTAAATATAATCATCCCGGCGATTGGGGAATAATTAAAACTACCGGTAGTAATATTAGCAACACACAATTATTAAATGTCCTTGCTGGCGGAGGATTATCCATTGCAATAAATACTGACGCTAAAGCCTATCACTTAGGGTATCGATCAGTAAAAATTACTAATACCATAACCCCTACAACAGGACAAACATATGGCAATATGTATATTACAGGTATTACTGCTGAAACAAATTTAGCATCCGCCAAAAATAATTCTTCTTTGTTAAAATATTGTGCCCCAGACGCTGCTGATTGTGACTATAAAACAGATTGCAATATCGATGTTACTGGAGCGTCCATTTCTTTATATCCCAATGGATCTAGTGCCGGAACTAATAGTTGTCTGGTATGGTTTAAAGCTAATAGTAAGGACGATCAAGGTGAGGACTTGGCATTACAATCCGCTACAGGTACTATCAAAGTCACGGTCAATGGTAATAAAGTGACGCAAGAGAAGAAAATCACTCCGTTTTCTGATTATGAAAAAGATTGTGCTTTCACTGTTTCTTATAATAAGTCGTTGTATGCTGGTGCTAATAAGCATGATGGCACAAGTTGGTCACAGGTAGGGACTGATACCCCTATGCGAGTTTATTCTTTCGTTACTGTCAAATCCGATCTTTATGCCGGAGGAGATTTTAATAACAGTGGTAGTAATAACATTGCTAAATGGGATGGCGCAAATTGGTCGTCTTTAGGTTCAGGATTAAATGGCGCTGTTCATGCTCTTACTAGTATCGATTCTGAACTTTATGCCGGCGGAGTTTTTACTGGGACTTCTGACAACACCGTTACTGGACTTAAGAGTATTGCTAAATGGGATGGTTCAAAATGGTTGTCTTTAGGTTCTGGATTAAATGGTGAGGTTTATGCTCTTACTAGTATCGGTTCTGAACTTTATGTCGGCGGAGATTTTACTGGGACTTCTGGTGGCGTCGTTACTGAACTTAAGAGTATTGCCAAATGGGATAGCTTAAAATGGTCGTCTTTAGGTTCTGGATTAAATGGTAAGGTTTATGCGCTTACTAGTATCGGTTATGAACTTTATGCCGGCGGATATTTTACTGGGACTTCTGATAGCACCGTTACTGAATTTAATAATATTGTTAAATGGGAGGGCTTAAAATGGTCGTCTTTAGGATCTGGGTTAAATAATAAGGTTCTCGTTCTTGCTAGCATCGGTACTCAACTTTATGCAGGAGGGGATTTTACCGCAATAAATGGTGGTGACACTGTACTTCAACACATGGCTAAGTGGGATACAAACAACCCAAATTGGTCAGCTTTAGGATCTGGATTAGAAGAATCTGTTCATTCCCTTACCAACAATGGTTCTGATATTTACGCTAAAGAAGCTTCTAATTGTATAAAATATTGGCATAATAATGACTGGGCAACATTAGAGGCGGATTGTCCTTCCTCTGTTCTTCAAAATAAAGCCTTAATTATTGCGCCATCTCTAATGATTACTGATTATTCTCCTTAATTGGAAGGGCTAATTTTTACTAATACCAGTTTTATCTTACGTCATTTAAGATGTTATTGCTTAGTGTGATGTTTTTAACTTAATAAAGAAGGGGGATTATGAAGCGCATTAATCTAATAATTTATTTAGTACTTGTTATGTCTTGCAGTTATAGCCAAACTGGTTTAGCAAACTTTGGCGGTTGTTGTAATGGAACCGCCTATGCTGGAGAGGCAAGTAAAATTTATACGGTTAATAGTGAGAGCTACGACTCGTTTGTAGTGCCACCCTCCAATACAACCTATGCAATTGAACTACTAAATACTACTTGTGCTAATAACTGCGCAGATATCATATGCACAAGTTCTAAACTTAACTATCCATGGGTTTGTGACTCTAATTCGTATAACGTTCATGGCCCGTATTACCAGTGCGGCTTTAATAATGGCATAGAGGTTGGCATGTATTATTGTTCCAATTGTAATATTACCATGCGAGTTTGGAATACTAACTCTCACGGTTTTACTAATACGGTTAAGACGGGGTGTGTCAATGAAAACATTAATTTTACTGCAGCTGACTTTAAAAATAATGTTTATTGTCCCTCATATCAAGCTGGTAAAGAAAATATAAAAATTTTATCTCTACCCCCGCATGGTACTCTAAGTATGGCTGGGGCAAATGTTAGCGTTGATCAAAAGATAATTAAAAACAATATAACTAATCTGGCTTTTATTCCCGAAACAGGATGGATGGGCTCCTCTAGCTTTAATTGGACTATCGGCAATGAGGACACTCCGTATTCTACCAACATAGATCTATTAATCTCCCCAACAGCCCCGGTAGTAAAAGATATAGCTAAAACCGGTTATATGGATACAACAACTGAATTTACAGCAGCTGATTTTAGCAACAATTTTGTAAGTAGTTGCAGCAACAATAGAGCTTTAGCTGAAATAAAAATTGTTACTTTACCAAATTTCGGTGTTTTAAAACTTTCGGGCAACAACGTAACTGCTAATCAAACTATTAGTACCAATGATTTGGCTAATTTAACCTATGTACCTAATGTTGGATATATAGGAACTGATAGCTTTAGCTGGGGCGGTGGAGATGGTACCTTAGCTTCAACCAATCAAGCTAACGTTAATCTGACTATCTTGTCTACAACGTTTAGTTCATCAAGTAGCTCCTTCAGTAATGCAGCTCCGGTAATCTCAAGTATAAATGCATCTAGTGGTGCTGGCGCGGCTAATGGGGTTATTGGTTCAGTGGCAACTTTTATAATTAATGGTGCTAATTTTGCCGACAATCCAACGGTAAAACTAGTAAATGGCAAGAATTTCTATGAAGTAGTTGTTAACAATGCTACTAATGAACAAATCAACTGCACTCTTAACCTTGCCAACATTACTGCCGCAATGGTTGGTTCTTGGGATGTGGTAGTAATTAATCCCGATGGTAAAAGTGCTACCTTAACCGGTGGGTTTTTAATAGCCAGTGGTACTACCCCCATAATTTCAAATATAACTACCGACATTACTAATAATATCTTAACAATAACCATAGGTGGCACGAATTTTGTTGCAGGCACTAGTGGTGTGGAAATATTACTGATCAATGGTGATGGAGTAGCTATAGAGGCGACAGTAGTAGAGGTAACAGATATTCAAGTTATCTGTGTGGTTGATATTAGCATTAACCCTGTTATTTTAACCGGTGACTGGGAAGTTCAAGTAACCAATGCTGATAACCGGCCATCTGAAAGAAAATCAGCTAGATTTAAAGGTATGGAATCCCAATCTTCTTCAATTAATCCTAATTCTTGGGTTGTACCAACTGCTGTAGCCGTCTCAGCTGCTGCAGTCGTTGGTGCTGTTACCGCAACCAGTTGTTTCATATTGCATAAAAAACAGGTTTGGCCATTTAAGCCAAGTAACAACGGAGGAGATGTGGCGCTATCTATTGGAGGCGCAGCACCTATTTACGATCCAGACTAACCGGCAGAAAATTTGTAAGAAAAATATAGTGGTCTGTATGTCTGATTCTAACGGTATCAAATTTTTGACTTCGACCGAGGTATAAACCTCGGTCTTGCCCAAGGGGGAGAGCTGCGCCTCTACCCCTTGGGAATCCCCATTGCTTTGTTCTCGAAGCAAGCTTCGAAAAGAAATTTAGATTATATAAAATCATTTTATATAATCTATTTTGCGAGCCATGGAGAGGCGAGGGCGAGTAGTCTGCAGGGCTGGTTTATAATTTTTCTTTTTTTATCGGTAAGATGCCTGCCATGTCACCAATAACGTTAACCAGGTCAGTATCATTTGGCACTACAATTTTAGTATTATTTTCTAATGCGTGCTCTAAGGCTTGTAGTTTGCGTAAAACCTGGGCGTTTCCAATAAAATATTTTTCGGCAGCTTCATTAACCATACGAATAGCTTCGGCTTCACCTTCTGCGGCTAAGATTTTTGATTGTTTAAATCCCTCAGCTTTTTTAATTTGAGCACGACGTTCTCCATCCGCCGTAGTTTCAGTGGCAGTGGCAAAGTCGATAGCAGCAATTTTTTCATTTTCAGCTTTTACTACTTTGTTCATGGTTTCTTGTACATCTCTAGGGGGGTCGATCTCTTTTAGTTCAGTACGAACTATTTCTAATCCCCAGGTGCTGGTTTCAACTCTTAAAGTTTTGTGAAGTTCATCGTTGATTTTTCCCCGTTCACTATTTGCCGATTTTAAAGTTAGGGTGCCAATAATGTTACGTAGAGTGGTTCTTGCTAAATTTACGATCTGATATTCGTAATTATTGACCTTATATTGAGAACTTTTAACGCTGTCTTCATCGTCTTTAATTTTAAAATATACTTGGGCGTCGACTCTGGCATTTAGGTTATCATTCGTGATTATTTCTTGCGGTTCGGCGTTAACCATCTGTTCCGTAATATTTACAATAATCATTCGGTCAATAAATGGAATAATCCAATTAAAACCTGGTGTGGCAAAGTGATGATATTTGCCTAATCTTTCGATTAAACCTCTGTGAGTAGGGCGAACAATGCGGACACCCTTAATAACAATAAGCATTATTGCAATAGTTAAGAACATGGTTTTATAACTAAAAAAGTAATCCATAAATATTCCTTTGCCAATTAGAGTGTGTTTGTATGAAGCTCACTTTATCATTAATACCCCTGACGTCAAGTCGAGCTGAAATTTGAATTGTTATCATTATATTATTATACCAAGGGTTTTTTCTTGGCTGATAAAGAGCGTGCCCTTTTTTCGATGTCGATATATTTATCAGTAATAGCGCTAGAGCTATGGCCGGCATCATCACGCACGTGTTCTCTTGGTCTGATTTTGACATCTTCGGAGATGCCGGTATGGCGTAACCAATGAACTGTTGCAATTTTTAATTCTGTAGCATCTAAAGTTTTGCCATCTTTTAACATTAATTGGTGTGCTCGGTCGAAGCATTGTTGCACGAGGCTACGTATGTATCTGGTATCAGAAACCCCGCCTTTGCCAATAAATCTCGGAATTAAGGGAGCGTCGTCAATGGGTGAGGGTAGTGGTGGTAGGTTTAAAGAGAGACGATATTGTTTAAATGCTTCTAACATTTCATCAGATACAGAAATATCACGTTCTTTATTGCCCTTCCCAACAACTTTAAACCACCAATTATTATCGGTATCTTTGTAGAAACTGTTCATTTGTGGAGCCCAGCGTTCAGATGCTACTAATTCAGAGATTCGCAGGTACATACCATAAAGTGCTTGGATAATAAAAAGGGTGCGGTTGTGGTGCTCAGGTTTTTCTTGAAACATATTGTGTGCCGCTTGCATCACATGCAACCACTGGTCTTTAGATAAACGTCGAATAGGGGTGGTGGTTTGTTTTTTGCGGAGGATGGCGCTTTTTTGTTTAATAAGATTTACGGGATTTGTTGATGTTTTTTCATCTTGAATCAAAAAGTTATAAAAGCTACTTAAAGTGGAAAATATTATTTTTATGGCTGCTTGTGATAATGAAAATTTACTTTTTGAGGGTTTTTCCCCAATAAAAGGAGCCCATTTGGGGTTAGGTAATTCTAGGCCATCTTTCAAAAGATATCGTGGAACTTGGTTAAATCCGATCCAACTTTTTGGAGGTTTTTGGCAGAAGGTAATAAATGTTTCTATATCTTCACGCTTAAGATCAAGGATCGATTTTTGCTGTATCAGCCATGCCCATTGTAAAAAACGTTCAACTTCGCGGCGATAAGTTTTAAATGTTTCTTTATTATTTTTATACGCCAGTAAAAAATTACGTGCACAAATATAATCTTTCGCAGCGAAATTTGGATATAAGGTTGCGTTAGGTAAAGTCTCCCAAGCTTTGGTAGTTTCTATGGTATTAAAAATTGCTTTTGGTATCTTATTTTGCTTCATGTTAATAGCTAAAATCGTACCCGTATGCACTATAAAAGACAACCAGATAAATAAGAATTTACAATGTGACTTTTATTCCATAGGGCCCACGACCTATAACCTTAGTAGGAGTATTTATGCTAAATCACCGGTAATGTTTATTACCGGGGATTTATAATAATCTGGCAGTATATAACAGTCACCCATTTTTTCTAGTTAGCACCCATCTCCACTCTGTTTGATTCACCACTTATCAGATCAAATCAGAACTTAATCATTTCAAGTATTAATTAGGCTTTGCACCACATATCCTTATACTCCATACTTTATTAAGCAACTGTGCTGCCCAGTGTTTTAATTGCTCACGAGAACCGTGCTGCAACTCAGAACAAATAAAATTCGCAAGTTGTTCTGTTTCGTAATAAAAACGATCACGTATTTCAATTTTAATTAGTCCAGCACTTGTTAATCCATTAATATAATTCTTTTCACTAATAGCGCCAGCCAGGCATGATGAGTACAAGCCAGGATGAGTAATAATTTCTTCAGGTAACCATTCGGCCACTATATCTGAAACTAGCATTCTACCCCCTGGTTTTAAAATACGAAAAATTTCCTTAAAAACTTTATCTTTTTCTGGCGATAAGTTAATGACGCAATTTGAAATTACCCAGTCAACTGAGCTATTTTCTACAGGTAACTCTTCGATTATTCCTTGACGAACTTCAGCGTTTGTAATCTTTGCTGCTTTAATATTTGTCCTGGCTTTATCAAGCATGGCAGGAGTCATATCAATACCAATTGCTTTACCAGTGGTCCCAATTTTTCGTGCTGCAAGCAATAAATCAATACCAGCTCCTGCTCCCAAATCCACCACAATGTCACCTTTTTTAAGGTCTGCAAACGCAGTTGGATTTCCACATCCGAAGGAATTTGCAACTGCTTCTGCAGGTAACTCCATCAACTCTGTATCCGAATAACCAGCTAACTTAGCTACTACTCCTTTAGGAACTACTTTTTTGCAACAACCACAGCCACTTTTATTCCTAACAGCTCTCGTATCAGCAGCTCCCGCTGCAAAATCTAGGTATTGAAAACAAAGGGATTTAGATGCAA
>CAZHSI010000002.1:0-115046 GCA_964535195.1 uncultured Coxiellaceae bacterium
GGCCAAGGTTTTTGCCGGAGAATACACGTTTTTATCACCAATCTTAGTGCCAACAGAAAAATTTATTTACAAACTTATCCGTATCAATCCACATGAAGAGATGACATGGAAAACCTTTACAGCACACCTCCTGCTCTTCAGTTTTATCGGTATAATAGTATTATTTTTGCTACAACTAACCCAAGCCTTGTTACCTTTAAATCCAGAAAGTTTTCCTGCCATCAACTGGGATACTGCTCTCAATACTGCCATCTCATTTGTAACCAATACCGATTGGCAACCCTATAATAGTGAAACCATCATCAGTTATTTCACACGAATGTTCGGCACTGGTCTCCAAAACTTTTTATCAGCAGCCGTTGGCATGACAGTAACCGTAGCTCTGATTAATTCTTTTTTTCGAAAAAATACCGAGGGGCTCGGCAATTTTTGGGTTTATCTTACACGCTCAATACTTTACATCTTACTACCCCTATCCATCGTGTTAGCAATATTCTTAGTTTCTCAAGGAACTCCAGATAATCTTAATGCGTATGTTCATGCAAAAACTTTAGAAGGCAAAGAACAGGTTATCGCTCAAGGCCCAGCTGCTTCGCAAATAGCGATAAAACAATTAGGCACTAATGGTGGTGGTTTCTTCACTGCCAATTCAGCTCACCCCTATGAAAACCCCACCCCATTTACTGATATTATTAGCATCTTAGCACTACTTGCCATCGCCTCAGCCTTCCCTATCACTTTTGGTGTTTTAATTAAAGATCGCACCCAAGGGTGGGCAATGTTTGCCGCCATGATGCTACTTTTTATTATCAGCTTAGTGCTGGCTTTATGGACCGAGTCGAGTAGCAACCCCCTCTTTACAAAACTCGGCATCCAACACGGCCTTAACATGGAAGGCAAAGAAGTTCGACTTGGCATTCAAGCCTCGGCGGCCTTCGCTAGTAGCGCCACAACAACCACCACTGGTGCTGCCAGCTCCTCTTACGCTAGTTTCATGCCACTAACTGGTTTAATCTTAATTTTTAACATGGCAATTGGTGAAGTAATCTTTGGTGGGGTTGGTGCCGGACTTATAAATATGTTGTTTTATATCATCCTGACAATGTTTTTAGTTGGCTTGATGATTGGCAGATCACCAGAAGTTTACGGTAAAAAATTAGATGGCCATGAAATGTTATTAACGGTTATTGCCCTCTTTATTCCAAACGTTCTTCAGTTAGTTTTTAGCGCGTTGGCGATATCAATGAAATCTAATATTGCTAACACAGGATTTCATGGAATATCCGAAATATTTTATGCCTACACTTCAGCCATTGGCAATAACGGCTCAGCCTTTTCCGGCTTAAACACTAATACCCAATTTTATCATTTAACCATAGCCACATTAATGCTCGTTGGTTTTTTAGTAAAAAATATTTCAGCATTAGCTATCGCTGGCTCAGTAATTCGAAAGAAAAGTAGCCCGCAAATCACGCGTTTTCCAACCACTGGCCTGATATTTATCGTGGTTTTAGTCATGACTATATTATTTATTGGTACCTTAACCTTTTTACCTGTATTAGTACTAGGACCACTATTAGAACACTTGTCGCTAGTAGCGGGGAAAATATTTTAATGTATCCATGCAGCATCATTTGCACATAGCAAAAACGCTTGCATAAATGATGCTGAAAATTAAGGCTAAATGCAATATAACATTTTATGAGTTCTAAATTAGCTGTAGTAGATTAAGGTAAGTAGCAACACGGCTGATGATTAACTTTGTATTACTTACGATTTTTAATAAAGCTTCAGTTCAAGTAGCGTTTTTTTGCTACTTGGACTGAATAGGTGTAATTTATTTTACGAGAAGTATATTATGTCAAAACAATCTCTATGGAAGAGTCGCCTCATCTGGCAAGCAATTAAACAATCATTTATTAAACTTAACCCCTTCTCATTAATTCGCCATAACCTGGTAATGTTTATTGTTGAAATTGGCGCAATAATCACTACTATTATTGCCATCAATAACTTATTTAACAATACCCCCTATGGTTTTAATGTTAATATTAGTATTTGGTTATGGTTATCAGTAGTGTTTTCTAACTTCGCTGAAAGCTTAGCTGAAGGTAAAGGCAAAGCTCAGGCAGAAACCTTAAAACAAGATCGCAGCGAAATTTACGCCCAAAGAATAATACCAGACACTGAAGATGAGGTTGAATCAGTACCAGCGCTGATGCTGCAAAAAGGAGATGTTGTCATCATCAACGACGGCATGCTGATCCCCTCTGATGGTGAAATTATTTTAGGTGTAGCTTTAGTGGATGAATCGGCAATTACTGGAGAATCAGCACCAGTAGTACGCGAAGCTGGCGGTGATAAAACTGGAGTTACGGGCGGGACACGAGTACTTTCCGGCACAATCAAGGTTGAAATAAAAACTAACGCTGGCGAAACTTTCATCGATCAGATGATTAGCATGATTGAAAGTGCTAAACGCCAAAAAACCCCCAATGAAATCGCCTTAGAGATCTTCCTAATTAGTTCTACCTTTTTATTTATTGCTGTCGTCGTAACCTTACCTATATTAAGCGCTTATTTACATTTTAAAATGGATACTACAGTGCTAATTGCGCTGTTAGTGTGTCTTATTCCAACCACCATTGGTAGCCTGTTACCTGCCATTGGGATTGCTGGCATGGATCGACTATTAACTCACAACGTCATTGCTACCAATGGCCGTGCTATTGAGGCTGCTGGTGACGTTAACGTCGTCCTGCTGGATAAAACTGGCACAATTACACTCGGCAATCGCCTAGCAACCGAATTCATAACAGCACCCGGCATAACAGATAGGGAATTAGCGCGCTTTGCCATGTTGTCATCACTGGCTGACGACACCCCCGAAGGACGAAGTATTGTAGTTTTAGCTAAAGAAAAACTACAAATTAGGGGACGAGACATCCGATCATCTGCTGGCACAAAGTTTATTGAGTTTCGTGCTGAAACCAGAATGAGCGGCATCGATATTAATGACACAAAAATTCGTAAAGGTGCCGCTGATGCTATCGAAAATTTTATCAAGGCCAATAAGGCTAAATTTCCCCAGGAAGTAACACAAATAGTAACAAAAATAGCCAACGAGGGAGGAACTCCGTTGGTTGTTGCAAGCCAAGATACAGTGTACGGCGTAATCTACCTAAAGGACGTCTTAAAAGAGGGGATCCATGATCGCCTACTTCAATTAAAAAATATGGGCATTACCTCAGTAATGATTACTGGCGATAACCCTCTAACAGCAGCGGTGATAGCTGCAGAAGCAGGTGTCAGTGACTTTATCGCACAAGCAACCCCAGCAATAAAATTACAACGCATTAAAAAATATCAACAGGATGGCTACATGGTGGCAATGATTGGCGATGGCACTAATGATGCTCCAGCTTTAGCACAAGCCGATGTAGCAGTAGCAATGAACGCTGGTACTCAAGCAGCTCGGGAAGCATCAAACATGATCGATCTAGATTCAACACCAACTAAACTGCTTGATATTGTTGCAATAGGTAAACAAATTTTAATTACCCGAGGAGCGTTAACTACTTTTAGCCTGGCAAATGACATCTCCAAATACTTTGCAATTATTCCCGCACTTTTTGCCGTTGATACCCCATTACTTGGGGTATTAAATATCATGCACTTAACCACGCCAGCTAGCGCTACTACTTCAGCTATTATTTTTAATACCTTAACAATACCATTATTAATCCCTCTCGCACTGCGTGGGGTAAAATACAAACAAGTCTCTGTAAGAAAACTTTTAAAAAGAAACTTATTAATCTATGGTATGGGCGGAATTTTATTGCCATTTATTGGCATTAAACTTGTCGACATGTTAGTAACCTGGTTATGGGGATTATAAAATATGCAAAAATGGTTAACTTCACTACGAGCTTACTTAATTTTTACCATTTTTCTTGGTCTAGTTTATCCGTTGCTTATTCTCGCCATAGGACAATTATTTTTTCCCGACAAAGCTAACGGCAGTTTGCTGTCTTATAATAACGAAATTATTGGCTCAAAACTAATCGCACAAGAGTTTACTGCTCCTGAATACTTTCATAGTAGATTTTCAGCAAAAAGCTATGATGCCACCAATTCTGGTGCCAGCAATCTTGCTATTTCTAACATTAATTTATATAAACAAATTGAAAAATATATTAAACACGTACAACAAGAGAATGAGTTATCACCAGCTACCAAGCTACCAGCTGACATGGTAATGAGTTCTGCTAGCTCTCTTGACCCGCATATTTCCTTAGCTAATGCGCTGTTACAATTACCAAGAGTAGCCAAACATCGAGGTTTATCTAAAAATATAGTAACAAAACTTATTCATAACTCTCTTGATCCAGATTTTATTGGCATCTGGGGACAAAAAGCAGTAAATGTGCTACTACTTAACTTAGAGCTTGATAAGCTACAAAAAACACGAAAGGTCTCAGATGAATAATACTAACAACGATAATATAACAACTCTAGAAGAAGCAGCCCAAAACTGTATGCTACAAAATATAGATCAGAAAAGAGGACAACTAAAAATCTTTCTTGGCTATTGCGCAGGCGTTGGCAAAACCTATCGGATGTTGCAAGAAGGGATAAACTGCAAACGTAACGAAGTTAATGTCGTTGTTGGTATTGTTGAAACTCATGGGCGTACGGAAACTGAAGCTTTGGCGCGTGAACTAGAAATATTACCCCGCAAAAGTATTCAATACTCTGGAATTACAATTGATGAAATGGATTTAGATACTTTACTAGAACGTCGTCCGCAATTGGTTTTGGTTGACGAGTTAGCACACACCAATATTCCAGGCTCAAGACATACTAAGCGTTATCAAGATGTTGAAGAATTACTGAATGCAGGAATTAATGTTTATACCACCCTCAATATTCAACATATTCAAAGTCTAGTAGATATCGTTTATCAAATTACTGGTGTCAAAGTTGAAGAAACCATTCCCAATCGTATCTTAGAATCAGCGGTAGAAATCGAGCTAGTTGACCTCTCCCCAGAAAAACTGCAACAACGTCTAGCTGAAGGTAAAGTATATATCCCACAAAAAGCTAAACTAGCTATGCAAAAATTCTTTAAAAAAGGAAACCTCTTGGCTCTGAGAGAACTATCCTTAAAGTATACAGCCAAACGAGTTGATACCGAGCTCCTCTCTTATCGCGAACAAGAAGAAATTCTTGAGATTTGGCCAGTTGAATCCAAACTATTAGTAGGCATCAGCTCCAACAAAAATACCGAAAAATTATTGCTCATTACTCACCGCATGGCTGCGGACCTTGAGGCAGAATGGTTTGCTGTCCATGTTGAATCGTTGCAACAAGCAAGGTATACCGAAAAAGCACGCAATCAACTATACCGTAATATCAATTTGGCTGAGGAGCTGGGGGCTAAAGTAGTTAATTTAAGTGGTAATAATATTGCTGATGAAATGATCAAGTTTGCTAAACAAAAAAATGTTACCTTAATTATCGCTGGTCTTTCGCAACGTACTTTCTGGCAAGAATTTATTAAAGGCTCAGTATTAAATACCTTGGTAAAAAAGAGTCCAATCAATGTATTAGTTGTTGGTGATAACTCACAAATCGCAACAACTACCAAACCAACACCAGAAGAACCTGTAGAGTATAAGCCATTTATTTTAGGCTTTTTCAGTGTTATGACAGTTTTCTTGCTCAGTTGGTTATTCCCAAAATGGATATTAGTACATAACCTACTAATGATTTTACTTTTACCCACAATTGTTTCAGGAATCTTGGGTGGCTTAGCGGTAGGACTATTTACTTCAATCATTGCTTTAGCCTTATATGATTTCTTTTTTATCCCCCCCGTATCCTCATTTGCTATATCCGACCTACGTTATTTATCTAATATAATACTTTTTATTTTTATTGTATTAGGCGTAAGTTGGATTGGGAGAATGATTAGATGGCGAGCTGACAGCGCTAGACATCGGGAAAGATTTGTTTATGCCCTATATAATTTTAGCCGTGAAATTATCGGTGCAGAAAATTTTGCTGATATTTTAAATCGCGCCATCCGTAGTACGGCAGAAGCGTTTGAAAGTGAAGTCGCTATCCTTTTACCAAATCAAGATAAGCAACTAGAACCACAAGGAATAACCAAAACCGAGCTACCATTAAATGATATGGAAAAAGCAGTAGCAACTTGGGTTTACAAAAATGGCCGACATGCTGGTAAAGGAACCAGCACCTTATCTTCAGCTAAATGGTACTATGTTCCACTAAAAACCCGGGATAGCGTCCTGGGAGTGATTTGTCTAATGAACGCAGGAACAGATACCGTATTTTCTCCTGAGCAAAAGCGCTTACTTGAAGCCTTTGCGGGCGTAATTGCACTAGCCTTAGCTAAAGCTAATAAATAGTGACTATTCCAATTTCCCATTGGCCACCATTTGCTTACGGTTTTCAAATGATTGTCAGTTTACTACTTCTTGCAACACACGGAAATTTACCCCCAGAGATTAAACATGTATGATTGAATAAATAAAATCTAGTAAATTCGGTAGTAAAATCTTCGCCAACATCTTTCGCTAACAAAGCTATGGTAATTTAAAACAAAAATGATATAATATCTTCTTGCTAAGGGAAATTTCTATTAGGCTATGGAGGGTGTCAATGAGTAACACCACAAAATTAACCAAATTAGGGTTATCGTTAGCGAGCCAGAAAACTAATAATTTACTGAGCTATATAATAAAGTAAGCGGAACTTACTTTTCTCAAGGATAGTATTTAAGCAAAACAACATGGAGGTTGTATCGTGAATAAAAACATAGTTATGGCTTTGCCGCTTATTTTCGCATCTTTATTGGCCAGCAAAAATTGTATTGCAAACGATGAGAACCCTTTTGATAACCAAAATAGTTATTTGCCATATGCCCAAATTGGGGGCACACGATTTTTTAATATAAACAACTCTAATTGGGCTACCAGTGCAGACCTTTTTATACCTATTTTTCAACAACCAACCAACTTGGTTTTTCTAGATGCGAGAATTTATGACCGTACGGGCAAGCCATTCGAGGGTAATATCCACCTCGGTTACCGTCATTTAATCCCAGAAAATCAACAATTGTATGGTATCTACACCGCGCTTGACCGCAAACATACCGGCCTAGGAAATTATTTTAACCAGCTTACCGTTGGTGGTGAATTTTGGTGGAAAAGCGTCTTTTTCGGCTGTAACGTTTATCAACCTATCGGTAATACCTCAAAGCTCACTGACGTAACTGAGGTAACCACCCTAAAACAAGCTGCAAACAACTTATACAATGTCTGGATAACCGATAACGAAAGATATGAAAAAGCAATGGGCGGTGGCGATCTCGAAGTTGGTTATGAACTCATCAACGGTTTGGTAGGCTATGTTGGCGGCTACTATTTTAAAGCCAAAGACGTTGAAAGTATTGTGGGTCCTAGAGCAAAATTAACCTACGATTGGTTTTTAAATAATGGCAAAAGGATCGGCGGCATTTTTGATAAGTTAGGATTAGAAACGGGCGTACAACACGACAAACCAAGAGGTACCGTATGGTATGCAAGCGCCAACTTTAGAATCGGCTTATTACCAAACAGAAATACCAACAACCAAGACTTTACACGCCATATGGTTGATCTGATACGACGGGACGTTGATGTTAATTCTGCTGAATCCCACCAACAAAAAAACCAAGAACTAGGAACACTTGCTATAGTTAATGATAATTTTCAAGAAGTCGTGGCAGCTATAGAAAACAATAATGGCCCCAAAAATATTGTGATCAAGTCAGCCTACCATAGTAAATATAGTTTAGAAATCACCGTGACCGACAATAATGGTGCGCCATTAAAAACCCTATTCATAGGGAATCACTTAAATATGTCATCGGAGTCCGGACAGGTCTACCAACTAGATATTCCACATGCTAATCAAGAAGATGGTACCACAAACCTTTTTTCACAATTGCAACAAGTACTAACCGAAAAATATGAAACAGACATAAGACTACCTGTTAGTCTAGAAAATCTGAAAGAGGACCTAAGCTAGGAAAGAAGTATCAATGTCTGTTTTTAGTAAGCAAACAACAGCGATTCAGGAGTCGCACCATGGATGCTGATAAACGAAACTTATGGGTTCAGGCAAATACAGGGAGAACTCGTGATGTTTTACAAATCATGCCTGAAGAGTGGGAGGGTGCTTATAGGGCAATAAATAGCTATTTAGCAAGTGATCCAAAATTACGAATGGAATTTTTTGCAGCACTTCCTAACAAATTATCAAAAAAATACTTACAACAATTAGCGCCAACACAAGGCATAGCTCCCCAGTTGTTTCAGCATGACTTTGTAGTTGTTCAAAAAGAATTCTTTCCTGGTTATACACTAGCAGCAATAGCTCGATCTAAAATATATATAGACTCTCAAGGACAGCAAACCAGTGAGGGTGTTTTGGGGTTTGGTGGCACAAGAGTTGCTAAAGTAATTCAGTGGCAAGATGGTAGCATCGATGTCATAAAAATTGGGCCCTATAATCCAAGCAATCAAGTTGAAATAGAAAAGATAATTTTAGCAAAACTAGGACACTTCAAAGCGGAGTTTACTCGCACTCGACCAAACTATACAAATTGGATCGGGGGACAACAAAAAATCAAAGACAAGTTATATACTGTACAGAGCTACCATCCTGGCATTGAATTAGATTCTTACTTTACAACTCACAACATCTCTTCGATGAACGCCGTTCAGCGGCAAATAATAGCGTATTATGCTGCCAGAGCTATCGATGAGCTCCATAGACAAAATATATTACATTGTGATATTAAACCAGCAAACTTCATCATGAACATTGAAGGAACAAATGCGGTGATCGTTCCGATAGATTATAATATTTCAATTATTTTAAATCCCGGCGAACTCATAAGGGCAAGCACCCCATCGGGTACTTTTGGATATACAGCTCCAGAAATATTATCTCAAGGGTTTTTCTCTAGAGCATCAGATGTTTACGCCCTAGGAAGTATGTTTAAACGAGATTTGAAGTTTGATGAGATGGGGCTAAAAGAGCTTACTGACATGATGACCCACGCGCATCCAGAATTGCGTCCGTCCATGGAAGCTGTTCTATCGATACTTGCTAATATGATAACAGCTACTCAAAATGCATCACCTACATCGCAACAATATTCTGAACTAGCTTTATTACAAAGTACACAGGAAAGTCCTACTTCTAGCGGCTCACAAGTAGAACCAATGGATGTTGGAGAACAGGAACTTACTACTCCTAGTACCGCAGATACTGAATCAATGGATAGCGAAGAGCATGGAGGCTATTCAACATAGCAAAAGTCGTACCAATAGAAGAGCGTCCATGAAGAACACAACAAGCTTCTACTTAACCGCTAACTGTTGCTTAGCCAACTGCGCAGCTGAAGTTCCTGGATAACGCTTAACGATCTTTTGTAACTCTTCCTTAGCTTCTTTATCACGCCCCTGGTTCTGATGCACTAAAGCTAATTTTAACATTGCATCAGCAACCCTTTTCGACTTGGAGTATTTATCAACTACTATCTTGAACTCTTCTTCCGCTGCATCAAAATTTTTCTGAATAAAGTTTATATCGCCCAACCAATAATGCGCATTTGCTGCATACACTCCTTTAGGATATTGCGCCAAATATTCCCGTAGTTTATTTTCACTTTCATGCTTTTTCTCTGGTAACAAATCAATCGCCGTTTGATACATTTGCTGTTCTTTGAGAAACGCACTATCAGTACTAGCATTACTAGCTGGAGGAATGGGAGTCGAGACCTTGGAGGATTGAAAAGCATTGGCTACATTATTAGCTGTAGCTGGCACTATACCTACCCCCGCAACCGTACTAGAGTTACTAGTGACAGCATCAGAAGCAGCACCAGGAGTAGGACTTACATTAGTAACACCTGAAGCCCCAGCGGTTGGTGTTGGCATACCAGACTTAGCGGCTCCACTAATACGCTGATTTAAATCTTGATAAAAATCCTTAAGTTGTTGATTCAATAGCTCAATCTGGTGAGCCTGAGCTTCAAGCTTACCATTCATGCGCTGCAAATTATGTTGTAGTTCTTCAACTTTACGTGATGAGTTTTGGTTATTAAGATTGTCTACCTGTTGCTCTAACTTAGCTAGACGTTGCTCAGCAGTAAAGTTATTGCGAGCCACTGGTGGCAGTGCCGCAACCTGAGAAGGCTTAGCTTCTGGCATAGCAAAAGACTGTGCGGTATCTTGTGAAGCCACTGAAGAATAATCAACCACTGGCGCATCTGCAAATAAAGTAGAGGTCGCCAAACAAACCAATATGACACCACCAACAACTTTTTTAGTGCTTTTCATAAATCACCATAAGACAATAATAAGTAATAATAAAAAATTCAATTCGCAATTAGTACATTACTTAGATTCGTAAATCAAATCCACTCTTCTATTCTTACTGTAAGAGGTCTCGTCATGCCCCAAAGCAATGGGTTTTTCTTTACCAAAACTTACAACAGCAATCTGCGCATCTTTTACCCCTTGCTGCTTTAAAACTGCTGCCACAGCTCTGGCACGCTTCCACCCTAAAGCAACATTATATTCGCGACTGCCACGCTCATCAGTATTTCCTTCAAGACGAATTTTAGCACCAGCATGAGCAACTAAGTAATTAGCTTGAACATTAATTGACTCTACATCTTCGCTTTTGACATCAAAGCTATCATAGCCAAAATAATAAGCTTGATTAAACGGTGCTTTTAACCTATTAGCGGCAGAAACACTCTCTGGATCAAAATTTCCTTGGTCATCTAAACCTGCCGCTTGCGCACCCTCATCAGATATACCTTTATCTGATTTAAAACTGCTGCAACCACTCAAAAAACTAATACTTGAAGCAAAAATTGCGATAACTAATAACTTTGATATTTTCATCTTATTTTCTCCACTGCTAATTTAAAAAAGGAGACCATGCTGGCTCCTGCACTTCACCTTGGCCAGCTGGCAATAATAATTTAACCCTACCATCGATAGAAACCTCAGCCAACATCCCTCGCCCATTACTGTTAGTAGCGTAAACAACCATTTTGCCATTAGGCGCTATACTTGGTGATTCATTTAAACCAGAACGGGTTAATAAACTAACTCGGCTAGACTTCAAATCTTCGTGTGCAATAGTAAACATTTCTCCCTCTTGATGCAACATTACTATAGCATCACCTTTCGGGGTAAAAGATGCTTTAGCATTGTACGAACCACTAAAGGTAAGACGTTTGACATGCTTGCTTGTGGTATCTACTTGATAAATTTGCGGACCACCACCACGGTTAGAAGTAAAAATTAAAGACTTACCATCGGGTGACCAACTAGGTTCAGTATCTATATGCCAATCATCAGTTAAACGATCTAAACTGCCAGTTGCTAAGTCGAAAACATAAATTTTGGGATAACCCGTTTGCGTTAGCACTAGCGCTATCCTTCTACCATCTGGTGACCAAGCTGGCGCACCATTAATCCCAGGAAATTTAGTTAAGATCTTTCTTTTACCAGTAACTATATCTTGTAAATAAATAGCAGCGCGGTGGCCTTCAAATGAAACATAAGCAAGATTTTTCCCATCTGGTGACCAGGACGGTGACATTAAAGGAAACTTAGAGGTTAATAAAGTATGAGAGTTATAACCATCACTATCGGCTACTTGGAGATTATATTTCGCCTTGCGGCCTTGGCGCTCGACTAAAATGTAAGCTATTTTGGTCGAAAATATACCACGGTCCCCGGTTAATTGTTGATAAATAACATCGCTAATATGATGAGCTAACTTACGTAGTTGGTCTTGCTTAACCGTATACTCTTTTTCAAACAATTTATTTTTATTATAAACATCAAACAACCGAAACATAACTGAATATTGACTATAACCAACTGCTTTAACTTGACCAGTTACCAAAGCTTCAATTTTTTGGACCTTTAACCGATCAAAATCAATCCTATCAGCTGGCATTCCCGAGGTATCGACTAGGCTAAAACGACCACTATTTTTTAAATCGTTACTGATAATACCGGTTATGTTACCACTATCTTGCGAAGCAAATGGAATAACTGCTATCGGTAAAGCGTTATTTACCCCTTGCGTAAGCTCAATCTCTAGCACAGCTAAAACATTACTAGTCAAAAATAGCCAATTTAACAATATTAAACAAAATAACTTAGATAATCTAAACATCTCTAAACCTCTACAAAATAATTACTAATCTTATTGTCATCACAACAAAATGCTACCTCATTAATCATAGGTTTGGCAAAAATAGTTTTGAGAACACTTCAACCTAAAAATAGCCGTTGCAACAAAGTTCGTAGTAGAACTGCATTGTACAAATAAGCGCAACCACTCATCTAAAGTTGAGTTATAGTTTTAACCTCCTATCCCCTCTGGTCTAAAAACAAGATTTATTCCCCGCACCTCATCAAATAGCTCAGGCTCTTCTGGCACTGGGAGTGGCGAAGCTTTAAAGATAGCAGCTTTAGCCGAACGCTCTAAAATTACATTACCACTACTAGCAAGCAATTTCACATCAAGCACCGTCCCACCTGGAGCAATAGTAACATACAGTCGACAAAAATCTCCACTCGTTATCCCTTCGGGCTGAAACCACTGTAAATAAATAGCTTGTTTAATTAAAGCCTTATATTTATCCACTTCTCCTGACAAACGACTGCCATGTGCCACTGAGCCTGAGCCATCCAAATCACCCAATTGCTTTGGTGAAGCTGCCTGCTCTTGCAAGGCCCGTTGTAAAGCCTGCTCTTTTTGCTCAATTGCTTTCTTTTTACGTTGCTCCCTTTCCTTTTTTAATTCAGCAAGTTCACGCCCCTGTTCCTGCAATAGGTTTTTCTTCAAAAGGTCTTGGATTTGGCTAGTAATCGCGGTTTTTTCTGCAGTTTTTGCCAGAGGTTTCTCCAGTTTTTTTACTACTGGTTGCGACACCACCTCTTTTTTAGGCAGATTTTCTGGCATCGCTACCCTTTTATTTATCTCGTGGTCAAAGTCACGCTCATTGATGGCAACTGCATTAATAATATCACGCGATGCTACCAAACCTACTTGAGAAGTTGTATGAGTAAACCTGACAAATAAAAAAAGCACTAACACCAAATGCAAGCTCAGCGCAAAAATAAAAGATGTCTTATAGGTAGCATCATTAAACATAAAAACTTACCATATCCTGAAAGTGTTATAGTATAATCCCTTAACAAAACTTATTCAAAGAGCCTAGCCTTGGAAAATATTAAGAAAAACTTAGCGCAAATTAGAAACAATATTGCGAACCTTGAAAAAAAATATCATCGCCACCCAAACTCAGTAACTTTAGTAGCAGTAGCAAAATCGCAACCAATCACTAAAATCAGAACCGCCAATGCTGTGGCACAAAAAGATTTTGGCGAAAGTTATCTCCAGGAAGCAATCATAAAAATCAATGAACTTAAAGAACTTGATATTGTTTGGCATTATATCGGTAGAATTCAATCAAAAAAAGCTAAACTAATCGCACCTAACTTCGCTTGGGTTGAAAGTGTAGCAAGCTATGAGATAGCAGAATTACTAAATAAATATCGACCACCTAACATGTCTCTCCTCAATATCTGCCTCCAAATTAACATCAGTAAAGAGGTAAGCAAAGCTGGAATCCTCCCTGAGGAAATATTACCTTTGGCACAAAAAATCAGTACACTACCCAGATTAAAATTACGCGGGCTTATGACAATTCCCGCTCCACAGAAAGAATTTACTAAACAACTTAGTGTTTTTAAAGAGTTAGCGCAAGAATTTAAAAAATTACAGGAACATGGCCTTGCTATAGATACTCTAAGCATGGGAATGTCAGATGACTATGAAGCAGCGATAGCTGCTGGCGCAACTATAATTAGAGTTGGCACCAGCATATTTGGCAATCGATAACTGTCTAAGAGTGTGTCTTCCCATAGCACCACAATCTAGGAAGATTTTGCACCGCTCCTAATTCTGAAATAAAAAATTGAATAAATAAAATATCAAGAAATCGCTTCAATACTGACAAAAGTGCGATCATTAAAACCGCGTTTTTGAAACTTGACGCAACCGTCAGTCAGCGCAAATAAAGTATGATCCTTGCCTAAGCCAACATTCTGACCAGGATGAAATTTAGTACCACGTTGCCGTACCAGAATATTACCAGCACAAACTTTTTGTCCACCAAAAAGCTTAACACCTAAACGTTTAGATTGTGAATCACGACCGTTTCTTGTACTGCCACCCGCTTTTTTATGTGCCATGGTACTACCCTCTAAGATTTAATATCTGTTATTTTTACCGCAGTAAAATACTGTCTATGACCTTGACGCCTCATATAATGTTTTCTGCGACGAAATTTAATAATATTAATTTTATCACCACGACCATGATCGCTAATCTCACCGACAACCGTAGCACCTGTAAGATACGGCGCACCAATTTCGGTTTTTTCACCATCACTGATCATTAAAACCTTATCAAATTCTACCGCGGAACCAACGGCGTCATCTAACTTCTCTATTTGTAAAACCTCACCTTTGGTGACTTTATATTGTTTACCGCCAGCTGCAATAATTGCATACATATTCAAAAAGCCTCAAAAAATAAACATTGGGCTCGCATTCTACGAAAATTTGGACACCGATGCAAGCTATCTATAATAATAATTAGCATCAAACCCACTGTTACCCTCACGCACCCACCTACTACGTGCTTTTGAAGCAAATTTTTACTTCACCCGAGGTGGAGAGCTACGCTCTTCTCTCTAGGCAATTCCCCATTGCTTTGTCATGCGAAAAACCGCATGGAATCAAGTTTAGACTCACCACGTGACTCGGAGCTTTGCCTCTTCCCTTGATCATCCCCCATCGCTTTGTCCTCGAAGCAAGCTTCGAGAAAATTTAGATTTTAACTATATGAATTTTGATAAATTTTGCCTAGTCATCCAATTACTATCTTTGACCTAACAAATCGTTCTTGGGGAAAGATCGAGCTTATAACTCTTGTTTAAGTAAACCACAACTTAGATACTACGGTGGCGCTCAATATGGTTAGCTCACCACCTAGTAGTAACCCCCATACTCAAGACTGTTTGGGATAAACTTAAAACTGTAGTAAAAAAAACTAGCTATTTTTTCAATACCATATTAGATTGTTCTGGTTTAGGTATCATCTTAAAGTATTGTAGTTTTATTAAGATGTAACGCTTTGAGCTAATTTTAACCAATGTTATAATTCGTTCAGAAAATGTAACTACTCACGCGGTTATTATCGTTCTAGTCTATAGCGTACGTGATCACCCAACTTGATCGGGTGATTAGGCAATCTAATTGATGATAGATGATAATAGATAAGACAGCCAGGTTAACCTGGCAATGACAAAGCGATTGGGGAGTTACCGGAAAATAATTTACTTAAAACTAAATTAAAAATTATATTTATATTTCGTATTAAACCCCGCGAGAAACACTTATGACACAAACTACGAGGCAAATAGCGCCACTTAGTAAATACGTACGTGAAGCACTCGAAGAATACTTAGAAAAACTAGATGGGCACAAAGTAACCGACCTTTACGAGCTGGTACTAAAAGAGATTGAACCCCCTCTGTTTAAAGAAATTATGAAGCATACCAAAAACAATCAAAGCAACGCTGCTATGATGTTAGGTATTAACCGAGGGACGCTACGTAAAAAGCTAAAACAATATAAATTGGAAACAATTTTGTAACACATGAGCTCAAACACTAATTTACTTGCAGAAACAGCAAATGCCACTTGGTCGTTTGAAAAAACTACCCCTTTCCCTGCCACCCAAGGTTTTTATCGTTCGCGTATTTATACCACCGACTTTAGCATTAATTCATTAGTAGCAGCTTGTGACCAGCTATTTGGTTTAGTAACCGTCTTAGATACCATCGAATATCCAGATGACAGTGATAAGCTGCTACAAGACCTAGCGCATGAAATCCATTCATTTGAACATCTGGCGCAAATAGCCGGCTATTCATCTAATATCATTATTGCTGCCCGCTACGCCATCTGTTCACTCCTCGACGAAGCCATAGCTGCAACTCCGTGGGGACAAACCAAGCGGTGGCAGGAAAAAAGTCTTTTATCGTTATTCCATCACGAAAACTACGGTGGTTCACGCTTTTTTTCGATTATTGATCGCGCCCTAGAAAACATTACCAATAATTTACATCTAATCGAACTATTATATCTTTGCCTCAACTTTGGCTTTACTGGTAAATATAAAGATACAGCCAATGGGCAAAATGAGTTAATTGGCATTACCAATAAGCTTTATCAAATCATCGGCCAATACAACTCTGTCAACCCAAAAACCATTTTAATCCATGATAAAAAACCACCATTACCACAAATAGAAATAATACCAGAGACAACTGCCACCTCCTCCTCTTGGGCCACCACTATTAACACCAAGAAATTAATATGGGTAACAGCAAGTGTTGCCTTAATTATAGGTGGGTTAAGTTATTTTGGCATAAATCTAAGGCTAAACCATAAGAGCAAACCAATTTATGTCACCCTAGAACAAATAGCAAAAACTGGAGAAAAAACCTAAATAATGAAATGGCCCGTTAAATTACTCCCCAACAAAGAATATACGCAAGCAACTCAAGAATTAAAAATTCTTGAAGAGGAGGTGGTTGCTGCTCGCAATTTTATTCGAAACAATTATCATAATTACTTCAAAACCGTCAAAAAAATTCCTATATATTTAATTTTGGGACCGTCTCGCTTTGGTAAAAGTACAATTCTCTCCCAGTCTGGCTTAGAATTAATCGACGTTAATAACCAACCTCCCGGGAATGTTACGCCAACCAAATATTGCTCTTTCTGGTTTACGCGAGAGGCCTTATATATTGATACCGCTGGCACCTATACCAAACCAGACATCACCAGGCCACGGAATGATATTATTTGGCAAGGTTTTATTCGGTTACTACAAAAATATTTTGGCAAAAACTCTATCGCTGGCGCCCTCATTGTTCTAGACCTACCCGCCATCGCTCAAGATGATAGTCTTTTGAAAAAAACTTTATTTTGTGTTCGTGAACGTATCTACGATACCGTAGCTGCAACCAAAACCATTCGCCTGCATATAGTTTTCACCAAATGTGATCGCATCTTAGGTTTTACCGAGTTTTTTTCGCTTTTAGATAAAGAAGAACGCACCAAACCTTTCGGTCTTTTTTTTAATCACGAAGACCGCAAAGGCATAATCTCTGACTTTACAACCAAATTTAATAAGTTATTAAACAATTTGAATAACCGCATCGTAGAAAACTTACAAAAATCGGTCCGCTCGCATGAGCGTTCACTAATCAAGATGTTTCCCTCACAACTAGACCATCTACGCCAAACCTTTATTAACGTTATAGAAAAAATACCAAACAGTAGTCAAATTACATTATCGGGCATATATTTTACTAGCAGTATTCAAGATGGCTCTAAAATCAATCCCATTAAAAATACCATACTTAATATTCTCAATCTCAAAGAAAAATCAACTTATCACTTAGAAGCTAGTGATAATCGTAGTTTTTTTGTTGAAGAAATCTTTAAAAAAACCATCGATCACCTCCCACAAAAAAGCGCCCCAGTACGAACACGATTTAATTTTGCATGGCTACATCCAGTACACCTCCAATATGTTTATGCTTTCCTCATAGCAATATTGATAATAAGTCTCAGCATCACGATTGACTATCAAAGCTACCAGAAAAATATCACCGCAATTAACCAAATTAACCAAAACTTACATACTATAAATGTTAACAACCCGAGTGATTTATACGCTACCATAAGTCAACTGGACAAACAGCCGCAGTCAATATGGTTAAGACTAGGTATAAATAAACCAAAATCACTACGTAACTCTTTAACCAAAACTTATCGTAAGTTATTTATTCATAACTTAACATCACAAATAGAAAGTTATTTATACACTGCTGCCAATCAAAAAACTGGGGATATTCAAAAACTATATCATGGCTTACAGGCTTATCTTATGCTGGGTAATCAAGATAAATTGGATCAAACCTACGTTAAACAATGGTTTGACAACCATTGGACCGAAACTTATAGTGAGGACAAAGAAAAAGTTAACGGTTTGGTACAACAATTAACGCTAGTGTTACAACACAAATTTACCATCGATTTAAACCAAGAAATCATTGCTGCATCTCGGACACACCTTAAGAACTTTCCCCCAGAACAATTAGTATATCTTTTACTTGAAAATAACTATCTCAATCAAAATCTCACACTTAGCCCAACAAAATCAATCTCTAAAATGTATACTAAAGAAAACCTTCACAAAATCTATGATGACTCAATTCAAAATATCGTAAATAATCTACCACCAAATGACTGGGTATTAGGCGAACTTGAGCCACGCATTAAAGCTGCTGTAAACAACAATACGATCAAAATCCTCAAAGACCATTACCTTGAACAATACGTTCTTGCTTGGAAAAAAGTTTTACATTTAGATCCCAAAACCGAGTTCAAAGATCTAGCTGATGCAGCTCAGCAATTAAATGCAATCTCCTCTGCCCAAAAAGAAACTTTGGTTGATCTCTTACAAACAATTAAAGAAAATATTCATGTTAGTGACCCGCCCGCCAAGCTAACCAAAGAAATTAACGAGAAACTATCAAGCTTAGATGCTATTGATATAAAAAAATTACAAGATGTCCTTGACAAATTAGCAAGTTATATTAACACCATTGCCAAAAATCCTGACCCTAACAGCGCAGCCTTTACCGAAGTGACTAAGTATTTAGCAAATAAACCAGCTGATCATCCCATTGTTTCCGTTAAAACTTTGGCTAATAACGAAGTTCCAGTATTGCAACTATATTTATTAACGTTAGCAACTAATACCTGGCAAGTAATATTTAATGCTACCTATAATCATATCAATCAAGCTTGGAATCGTCTGATCATCCCCAAATATAAAAATACCATTGAAAACAGATATCCTTTATTCAAAGAAAGTAAAGACGATATTAGCCTAGAGGCATTTCATAATTTCTTTGGTCCCCATGGCGCCATCGATACTTTTTTTAACCAATATATCGAACCACTAGTTAATACCGATAAAACCAATTGGACTTGGCGTAGGATTAATGAACAACAGCTTGAGTTTTCTTCAACTTTTTTAGAAATATTCTTACGTGCAGCTTTAATTCAAAAAATGTTCTACGCCACACAAACCGAAAAACCAAAATTAGAATTTACTTTAACCCCGGTTGACATGACTCCCGACACACAAAATTTTACCCTAAGTATTGATGGCCAAAAAATCACCTGTTCTCAAGAAAATAAACAAGCACAAACTTTAGCTTGGCCCGGCCCACAACCAGGTTCGGTAACCATTAGCTTCATTAATGCTCAAGGAAAATATTTTACTACTTCAGAGTTTGGGCCCTGGGCATGGTTTAGAGTTTTAGATAAGGCCAATGTTACCTCGGGTCGCAACACCAAAACCTTTGAATTAACTTTTGACCTCAACGGTAACGCCATTAAATATGTATTAACTATCGCTGAAGCTGTCAATCCGTTTATCCCAGAAATAATTAGTAATTTCCGTTGTCAGGAATAGAGCAGAAATAGCAGTTAGCTAGTATGGCAACACACACCATATCTTAAAACTCTACAAGCACGAAATTACTTCTAGTGCTTGTTGCAAATACTTATTTTTTATGAAAAAATGCTGGGACGAGATACAGAGTTTCAAATAAAATTGCAAACGGTACTTAATCATGATCGACCCAAACGGCTACCGACTAAATGTTGGCATTATTCTAATTAATCGACACGGCCAGTTATTTTGGGGCAAACGTGTTAGAGTTGGTGGCTGGCAATTTCCTCAAGGCGGAGTACAACCGTATGAAACCTTAGAAGAAACCATGTATCGCGAATTAACTGAAGAGGTTGGCTTAACCAAGCAAGATGTAAAAATTTTAGCAACCACAAAACGTTGGATCCGTTATAAACTGCCACCTCACCTCAGGCATCGTGCAAAAAAACCAGTATGTATTGGTCAAAAACAAAAATGGTTTTTGTTGTTACTAACTAGTAACGATAATAAAATAAATTTAACCGCCGGAGAAAAACCCGAATTTAATGCTTGGCGTTGGGTAAACCACTGGGACCCTCTAAAACAAGTAGTATATTTTAAACGGGAAGTTTATTCCAAGATACTAACCGAATTTGCGGATATAATAAAAACCTATCAAACAAAAAAACAGGACCTATAATAACTTGTTACGTTATCCAGAAATAAACAATATCGCTATCCAAATTGGCCAGATAAAGATCCACTGGTATGGTATCTCATATATTGCTGGCTTTGCCATTGCTTGGTGGTTGGCGAAAACACGTATAAAAAAAATGGATCACCACTGGAACAACGAAACTATTGGCGACTTTATTTTTTACTGCGCTATCGGTGCTATTGTTGGTGGTCGCCTAGGTTATATCTTATTTTATTCTCCTCAAGTACTATTTCACGACCCATGGTTTATTTTTAAAACCTGGCATGGCGGCATGTCGTTCCATGGCGGATTATTAGGAGTAGTAATAAGTTTATTTCTCTTTGCCCGCAAAATGAAATTAACTTTAATAGAGCTGATCGATTTTGCTGCACCTATAACTCCGATTGGTTTAGGTTTAGGACGATTGGGAAACTTCATTAATTCCGAATTATGGGGCAAAGTTACTACAGTTCCTTGGGGAGTTATATTCCCAAACGGCGGTCCATTACCTCGTCATCCCTCGCAACTATATGAGGCCCTTACTGAAGGCCTACTATTATTTATTATCGTTTGGCTTTTTAGTGCAAAACCAAGACCGAAAGGAACAGTAAGTGCGTTATTTTTGTGCTGTTACGGCACAATCCGTTTTGTTTGTGAATTTTTCCGCGAACCTGATTTCTCGTTGGGATTCGTAGTCGCAGATTGGTTGACGATGGGTCAACTGCTCTCCCTCCCTATGATTGTCATTGGCGCTTACATGATGTGGTGTTATACCAGTCGTAAATTAAATTGATGCTATGTTACCCTTATTTTTTGCGCTCCTTGTTTACGTAAAAATAAACTTAAGTCGCAAAAAATAAGGACACCGCACCAGAGTTTATTTTACAAGTGGAATTCTCTAAAAAATAATGTAAACCCTCGACATTATTTGGTAACATAACAATTATGCTCCTTTGTCTAGACATTGGTAATTCACACATTTTTGGTGGTGTATTTAACCACAACCAACTAGTGCTACGCTTTCGCCACGCCACTTACAGCAGTGTTACTTCTGACCAAATCGGTATTTTCCTCAAAAACGTTCTCAAAGAAAACGGCTTTGATCCGGAAAAAATAACCATGATTGCAGTTTCTTCAGTAGTACCATCTATGGATTACTCATTAAAAGCTGCCTGTAAGAAATATTTTAGGGTTATACCATTTATTTTAGATCCAACTACGCAAACCAAAATTAAGATTAAAACCAAAAATCCCAAAGAAAACGGCGCCGATATCATCGCTGGAGTTATTGCTGCCGCCGATCATTATGCAAAAAAAAATCTAATTGTGGTCGACCTTGGTACGGTAACTACCCTAGCAGCTATCACCAAAAATCAAGAGTATCTTGGCGCAACTTTTATTCCAGGTATAGGTACGGCCATGAATTCGTTAGAAGCAAATGCGGCTAAACTATTCACGGTAGAAATCATTGCACCTAAAAATGCCTTAGGTCGCTCTACCACTGAAAGTATTCAAGCGGGATTATTTTTTGGTCATCTTGGCGCGATCAAAGAGATAGTAAAAGAGATCTCTGCTGAAGTCTTTCCTGAGACCCCCCCGTTATTAATTGCCACGGGCGGCTTTGCGCATCTTTTTAAACATAAAAATTTGTTTCATCACTTAGTACCAGACCTAGTTCTACAAGGAATAAAAATAGCTTATGAAAACTCCTAACTTAGCCAAATTTTCCGCGTCACAATTTTTACCAACCCTAACAATGGCACTCAAAAAAAATCGTGCCTTAATTAAAAAATTATTGGCGCAAAAAACCATCACTTGGGATAATTTTGTAGCACCGTTTGATGCTCTCAATGAACGGCTAAACCTTTTGTGGACCAGCATCTACCATTTAAATGCATTAATCGGCACCAAAAAAATTCGTCTCGCATATGAAAAGTGTCTTCCCCTTATAACCAAATATTCTACCGAAGTATCGCAGCACCCTAAAATCTACCGAGCTTTTGATAGTATCGCTAATAGTAAAGCATACTCAACCTTACATGCGGTACAGCAAAAAATCATTCAAGACAAATTACGGGATTTTGTCCTGGCTGGCGTAGCGCTCCCCCCGAAAAAAAAGCGCATTTTTATTAAGCTAAACCAAAAACTAGCGGCACTTAGTAATAAATTTTCAACTAATGTTATCGATGCTAGTCAAAACTACGAATTTCATTTAAACCAGCAACAAATCCGCGGCTTACCAGAACATGCTCTGGCCCTTGGCCGCACGAATGCTCTGAAAAAAAACCAAAGGGGATGGTTATTCCATCTTGATCAACCATCATATCAAACACTCATTACCTTTGCTGACTCAAGAAGTCTAAGAAAAAAAGTTTATATTGCTTATGCAACTCGTGCTTCTGAAGTTAATCCTACCCATAAAAAATGGGATAATAGCCAAAACATCATTGAAATCTTAAAAATCAGAGCTAAATTAGCAAAACTTATCTCCTACAAAAACTATGCTGAATATTCGATTGCCCCTAAAATGGCAAAAGATACGCAAGAGGTTTTAGAGTTTTTGGGAGATTTAGCGAAAAAATCTTTACCCAGTGCAAAAAAAGAATTGTTAGAATTAAAACAATTAGCCCTGCAAAGTGGCATCAAAAAACTTGAGCCCTGGGACCTTGCTTATTATGAAGAAAAATTAAGCCAAAAAAAGTTTGGCCTGTCGCAAGAAGATTTGCGTCCCTATTTTCCAGAAGACCAGGTAATCAAGGGTATCTGCAAAATCATTAAACATCTATATGGGATTACGCTCAAAGAAAAAATTAGCAAAGATGTATGGCACCAAGATGTTCGGTTTTTTAAACTCTATGACCATAAACAAAAACTACAAGGCGAACTTTACCTCGACCTATATTGTCGTGAAAATAAGCTTAGTGGTGCTTGGATGGATGAATATCAAATACGCTATCGCTTAAAAAATAAAAAAATCCAAACTCCGATAGCTTTTTTAGTTTGTAACTTCTTACCACCAATAAATAATCAGCCGGCGCTTTTAACCCATGAAGATGTGTTAACTCTACTGCATGAATTTGGCCATTGTCTGCAACATCTTTTGACCAAAGTTGACTATATTTCAGCTTCAGGGATCAAAGGGATCCCATGGGATGCGGTAGAATTAGCCAGTCAATTTATGGAAAATTGGGGCTGGCAAAAAACCAGCCTTAAGTTAATGGCAAAACATTATCGAACTAAAAAACCTTTACCACCATCGTTGTTAACTAGACTACTTAAAAGCCGCACGCACCTTGCCGCAATTAGCATGCTACGTCAGTTGGAGTTTGCACTTATCGACTTCAACTTGCATCTAAAACATAAGGCGCCAACTATCAAAGAGCTAAAAAAAAACATTACCGCTGTGCAAAAGCAGGTGCGGGTTACCCCTACTTATAAACATGCACGAATTTTACATACTTTTTTACACATTTTTGCTGGCCCTTACGCTGCTGGTTATTATAGTTACAAATGGGCTGAGGTACTATCAGCAGATGCTTTTTCTAAATTTACTGAAAATGGCGTATTTAACCGACAACTTGGCCAAGAATTCTTACATGCTATCTTAGAAACAGGTGGTTCCGAAGAACCACTAGTTTTATTTAAAAAATTTCGTGGCAGACTGCCTAAAATAGATGCTCTCTTAAAACAATATGGGATAGCAAATGGATAGTGAGCAAATGAAAAAAATCGCGGCAGAAGCTGCTTTAAAGTATATCCCCGAAAATTCTGTAATTGGGATTGGTACCGGCTCTACGGTAAACTACTTTATCGACGCTCTTCCCGCCATAAAAGATAAAATTATCGCCACCGTAGCCAGCTCCAAGATAACCGCCACTAAACTGAAAGCTCTTGGTTTCAAACTTATTGACCCTAATGTCATTGATGAACTATCAGTGTACATTGATGGCGCTGATGAGATTAATGATAGTTTACAAATGATCAAAGGTGGCGGTGCCGCTTTAACCGGAGAAAAAATTATCACTGCTATTGCCAAAAAATTTATCTGTATCGCGGATAGCACCAAAAAAGTAACCAAACTCGGCAAGTTCCCTTTACCAATTGAAGTTATTCCCATTGCTCGTAGTTTTGTCGCAAGAACCATGGTAAAGCTCGGTGGTTTTCCGGTATATCGCGAAGGCTTAGTAACCGATTATGGCAATCAAATAATCGATGTCTGGAATTTAGAAATAATCGACCCAATAAAAATGGAGCAAACTATCAATAACATTCCCGGCGTCGTCACCAACGGTTTATTTGCCATAAAACCAGCCGATTTATTGCTGCTTGGCACTAAAAATGGCGCAACTGAGGAAGAAACAATATGCAAACGAAGAGACACAGCAGCGGTATAGCAAAAACGTGGTTTATACAAAAAGTCTATTTTTAAATCTCATCTTGATGTAATAGCAGAATCAAGTTTAGACTCGCTACGTGGTATAAACTACGTAGCTCGGTCAAGAGGGATAAGCTTTGCCTCTCCCCTTGGCTATCCCCCATTGCTTTGACACGCGGCTTGCCGCGTGGAATAAATTTTACTCTTAATTCTTAATGCAAAACCGCCGCGGCATAAAAAGTATTTTCCATAAGGGTGGCCACCGTCATCGGACCAACACCGCCTGGCACAGGGGTAATCCATCCAGCCTGCTCTTTGGCCGACTCAAAATCAACATCGCCAACTAGCTTACCTTCCGGTAGTTTATTAATGCCGACATCGATAACAATTGCCCCAGGCTTAATCCAATCCCCTTTCACCATTTGTGCTACACCGGTCGCTGCTACCACAATATCAGCCCCTCTAACTATACCAGGTAAATTACGAGTAGTGCTGCGGCAAACAGTAACTGTGGAACGAGCATTAATTAACTCCATCGCCATTGGCTTACCTACGATATTAGATGCACCAATAACTACCGCATGTAATCCTTTTAAATCAACCCCGGTGGACTTTAATAAAGTCATAATACCCTTTGGGGTGCAAGGACGTAACATTGGTTCGCCCACAGAAAGCTTACCAACATTGTATGGATGAAAACCATCCACATCTTTATCAGGAAGGATACGTTCCAACACTTGGTTACTGTTAATATGCTTTGGTAATGGCAACTGGATTAAAATACCATCAACCACATGATCATTATTAAGGGTATCAATTAATGTTAAAAGTTCCCCTTCGGAGGTGGTATCTGGCAAATTATAATCTCGAGAAATCATTCCCAACTCCTGACACATTTTACATTTTTTACCCACGTAAATTTTCGAAGCAGGGTTTTCACCAACAATTACTACTGCTAAACCAGGCACACGTAAGCCTTTAGCTACACGCTCTTGAACTTTTGCGGTAATTTCCTGCTGCAAACTCTTTGCCACCGCATTACCATCAATTATTTTGGCTGCCATATTTTTCTCATTTTTTTGACGATATCTTTGTATTGCCCGGGATAATTAAAAAATGCCGAACCAACAACAAAAATATCGGCACCAGCCTTAGCAACCTCATTAAAGTTATCAAGATTAATCCCACCATCAACTTCTAATAATGGTGGGTCCTTATCCTCCCGATGATCAATCAGAGCTCTAACCTTGCTAATTTTAGGTAATACACTTGGGATTAATTTTTGCCCACCAAAGCCAGGATTTACTGACATTAATAAAATTAAATTTAATTTTTCCCAAACGTATTCTAAATAATCAAGAGGCGTAGCGGGGTTAAAAGCTAGACCAGCTTTACACCCACAATCACGAATCAATTGTAAACTACGCTCAACATGTAAAGAAGCTTCAGGGTGAAAGGTAATGTAAGTTGCACCAGCTTTAGCAAAACTAGTAATTAAGTTATCGACTGGCGCTACCATCAAATGCACATCAATTGGCGCGCGGATTCCATACTTACGTAGCGCCTCACAAACCATTGGGCCAAAAGTTAAGTTCGGCACATAATGATTATCCATAACATCAAAATGAATAATATCAGCACCAGCTTTTAGAGCTAACTTTACCTCTTCCCCTAAACGGGCAAAATCAGCAGACAAAATTGAAGGAGCGATTAGAGCCTTTCGCATAATTCCATTCTAACTAAAGAAAAACTGTGACACAATTAGTTTTCATCAGAATAACTATTTAACCACTCTTCAAGGATAAGCTTTGCCGCCAAACTATCCACAGATTCACTCTGTAATGCTTTATAGCCACCACGCTCAAAAATCTCTTCTCGAGCTGCTTTGGTAGTTAAACGCTCTTCACCAGCATAAACTGGCAATTGATAACGCTGGTTAAGCTCTTTAATAAAACCCTTAGCAAGGGGCGTAACTTTAAGATCCCTCCCATCAATTTGATATGGTACCCCCACTACCATCGCCCTTGGTTGCCAATTTTTTACTAACTTATCGATCTCATCCCATGGCGGAATTGCATTTTTAGCAAGGAGGGGAGACAGCACGGTGGCGCTTCTCGTAATTCTTTGGCCAACAGCTACGCCAATATTTCTGGTACCGTAATCAAATGCCAAGTAAATAGTTTTTTCGCCCATAGAGCTAACCCCAAAAACAAATTACAATTTTTTATGTGACGGCCTGCAATGGGTTTCATTAACTAGCATTGAAGCAATTAAAGCAATTACTAAGCCTATCAGCATTAAATAATTGGCGCGTAAGAAGTCACTAGCAGCATAGGTCCTAACACCATCTATAACTTGTGGTCCACCCGCACTATCTAACAACCAACCAAAAAGCGGAACTAACATACCTCCTGACATTATTAAAACGGAACTAAAACCAGTGGCGGTAGCAGTAATAGTATGCTGATTACTCTCCGCTATTACCGGATAGCCGATTACTTGTGAGCTAACAACTAACCCCAACGCCAAGTATAAACAAATCTCAAGCCAAAAAGGTAAAGTTGGAGCAAATACTACAATAGACATCATCACCATAGATAATACTGCCCCCATGATCATAGGCAATTTACGCAATTTAAGCCGATCAGAGATTATTCCTGCTAATGGTGAGCCAATCATCATACCAATAAACATCATAGTAATTATTAAGCTTGCTTGTACTAAACTAAAATTATGAATCTGGGTTAAATATGGCCCTCCCCAAGCGCCACCTAAAATAAAAAGGGGAAGATTGATAAAGCTAATATAAATTCCACATAGCCAATTTTGTTTATTAGTAAGCACCATTCCCAATAAGTACCAAAAGCCTATTTTTTCAAGCTGGGTATGCTCGGTAACCTCAATTTTTTCTAACCCCTTAGGTTCGTCACGTACAATTAGTAACTGTAAGATAATTAAGATCACACCGAAAGCTGCAACCATCTGCATCGCCATACGCCATCCCATACTCTGGGTCAGTAAAGTTAGTGGGGTTTGCGCAAGAATACCTCCAAACATTGTCATGGTTACTATCACCCCAACTATTAATGCCATATGCCGTGGCTCGAACCAACGGGAAGCTAGTTTTACGGCTGCTAAAAAAGCGAACGCCCCAGCAATCCCGGTAACAGCCCTCGCACCATTCATAACCCAAAAATTATCTGAAATGGAAAAAATATAGGTAGCAACAATTGTTAAGGTAAACACCATAAATAATATCTTACGTACAGAAAATCTATCTAATAATGTCCCTGCAGGAAACAAAAACAGTACCGTACCATAAGAGTAACAGGCATAAAGAGAACCAAGCTTCGCTGCACTAAAACCAAATTCTTTTACTAGCTCTGTGTTAATCGAACCAAATAGATTTATTTGAATAAACATATAAAGACTGAATAAAGCTGAGGTTAACACTACTAACCAAGAGGAAAATAAATGAGGCCTGGAATTATGAGCGTACGTTGACATAGAGGGTTTTCTCCAATTTATGTTGTAAATTATCTAGTCACATTCTGACTCTTCAGTATATGCAAAGCTTCATATAACTGATAATCTTTGTAAGCTAAAGCTAGTTCGGCCTTCGACTGTTTTTGCCGTCTTTCTATATTCTTAGACACATTAGAGCTACTAGCATCGCCATTTTGGATATGATCAACTAATGCTGCTTCATCAATTCGCGGAAAATCTTGGTCAGAATTATCATTCTGAGACAACCGAATATCCTCCACTGTAATATCAGGCTCAATACCTTTAGCCTGAATCGAACGGCCATGTGGCGTATAATAAAGTGCTGTGGTTAACTTAAGCGCGCTATCATCATCAATCGGAACTATTGTCTGCATCGAACCTTTACCAAAGCTTTTGGTGCCAACCAAAATAGCGCGTTTATGATCTTGCAAGGCACCGGCAACAATTTCAGCAGCTGCTGCTGAACCCTCATTAATTAACAGCACGATAGGCACCCCAGACAAGATATCACCAGAGTTAGCTCTAGCAGCCATCGATTCTTCACCATTTTGACCTTTAGCATAGACAATTAAATCGTCATCCTTTAAAGAGTCGCTATCAAGAAAACTATCAGCCACCTGAATGGCCGGATCAGCTAAACCTCCGGGATTATTACGTATATCTAGTACCATCCCCTTTAAATCTGAGGTCTTAGCTACCCTCTTTAGCCGTTTAACAGCATTCGCTAAATCTTTTACCGTTGACTCCTTAAATAAAGCTATCCTAATATAGCCATATCCTGGCTCGAGCATCTGCTCTTTTACATTGCGAAACTTAATTAACTCACGACGTAAATTAAACACTAATGGTTTGGTTTCGTTTTTACGGATAACAACTAAGCGAACATTACTTCCCTTTTTCCCACCCAACATATTATTGGCATCTACCGAACTCATGTCACGCACAAATTTATTATCAATTTGGACGATAGTATCGCCTGGTTTCATTCCCGCCCGATATGCAGGGGTATCATCAAGAGGGCTAATAACCTTGATAAAACCCTGATCAGCAATAATTTCAGCGCCAATATTTCCTGACCTACCCCAAGTAGTTTTTTTGAACTCTTGCAGCGCCTCTTTATCCAGATATGCCGAATGTGGATCAAGACTAGCTAACATCCCGCTAATAGCTCGCGTAAATAACGTGGCATCATCACAAGACTTATAGTAATCATTTTTTATAACGCCGATAACTCTAGCTAAACGTTGTAAATCATTAGCAGGTAAAATATTTCCATCTTTTTTTTCTGTGCCATAAGCCAACGAACTATTAAAGATTAATAGGCTAGAAACAACACTAGCTAAGATTTTCATTGTTCTATTATTCATATAGATAAAAATAACAAAGCATCCGTTTAAGTTATGAGCAACATAGCTACCCATCACACCTTAACACCCTTTAATAACCCAATACTCTGGTTTCTTGCGACCGGAGTTTACTGTTACGTAAATGAACCAGAGCAATGTAGCTTCAGTTTAATTTACGAGTAGTGTTATGTCGCATTATGTTCTGACTCTTTAATATATGTAACGCCTCATACAGTTGATAATCTTTATATGCTAAAGCTAGCTCTTCCTTAGATTGTTTCTGTTGTTTGTCTCTCCCCTTAGATACCAGCCCCCCTTCCTCTTCACTACTTGGAATGTGATCAACCAACGCCTCTTCGTCAATTCTTGGCAACTCCTGCTCCACCTTACTACTATGCGAAAGCTGAATATTTTCAACATTAATGTCAGGTTCAATACCCGTAGCCTGAATAGAACGACCCAGTGGCGTATAATAAAGAGCGGTTGTTAACTTGAGCGCGGTATCTCTATCGATAGGTATCACCGTCTGCATTGACCCCTTACCAAAGCTTCTCGTCCCAATTACTATCGCGCGTTTATGATCTTGCAAAGCGCCTGCAACAATTTCTGCAGCTGAAGCTGTACCAGCATTAATTAAGACCACGATAGGTACACCTGGCAACATATCACCGTGAGTTGCCTTATCTGACATTAATTCTCTATTATTTTGACCTTTAGCATAAACAATAAGGTTACTATCTTTTAATGAAGTCACATCAAGAAAATCGTCAGCCACTTGTACCGCAGAACTAACTAATCCACCTGGATTATCCCGCACATCTAAAATTACTCCCTTAAGCCCATTCCTAGACACCCTTTGCAGACGACGAATCGCCTTGATCATGTCTCCTTCGGTAGGCTCTTGAAACTCAGCTAACCTAATATAACCATAGCCTGGTTCTAAAATCCTCTCTTTTACAGTTTTAATTTTGATAATCTCACGGCGGAGGTTAAAAACCAGGGGCTTACTTACATTTTCGCGTACGACAGTTAAAGTAACCATTGTGCCTTTCTGTCCCCTCATCATATTGGCAGCTTCCATTGAGGACATATCACGAACAAATTTATTATTAATTTGAATAATTACATCACCTGACTTAATACCAGCACGGTATGCGGGAGTATCATCAAGGGGACTAATTACCTTGATTAAACCTTTATCAGAAATAAATACAACACCAATCCCACCAAGCTTACCCAGCGTCGTTATTTCTAAAGTATTTAATGCCTCTTTATCCAAATAAGCCGAATGCGGATCAAGACTAGATAACATGCCGCTAATAGCGCGCGTAAATAAAGTGGTATCGTTAAAAGATTTATAATAGTTCTTTTTTATAATAGTAATAACTTGGGCAAAACGTTTTAAGTCATCCGCTGACAAAACAGTTTCACTTTGGTCTTTACCATTAAACGCCGATACACAATTAAAAGTTAAAAGACCCAAAATAATTAGCCAAAATAGCAATATTCTTTTCATATATACACACTAAACCTAACGACACCACCCTGCTGGGTCTATTGGCTTACCATTATAACGAATGGCAAAATAAAGCGCATAATTTTCACTATCACTTTTCCCTACTGTAGCAACCACCTCACCAGCTGCAACTAAGTCATTTAACTTCTTTCGAAAACTGCTATTATATCCGTATAAACTCATATAACCACTTCCATGATCAATAATCAAGAGCAAACCATATCCAGTCAACCAGTCTGCGTATACTACTTTACCCGCAGACGCTGCCCGAACCTCCTGTTTCATAGCAGCACGAATAATCACGCCGCTCCATTTCCAAGAACTTTGTTCAATCGGACTACCAAAGTGGGTGGTAATTGTACCTGCAGTTGGCCAAACAAAATCTTGGCAAAACTTAGCTTTTAAACCTGATGACATAGTAAATTTATGTTGGGTTAAGACACCAACTAGTCTTTCTAAGTTTTGCTTAGCATTTAAAAGCTGTTTTAATCGGTTATTTTGCTTGGCGATTTTATCCTTTAATGAATCTCGAATCTGACAACGCTCTTTGTTGGTTGTTTCTAACTCTAACTTCTGCCGTGCTTGTTTTTTCTCTAATTTTGCAAACGTCTCAGCTTGCCTACTAATTTCTCTGCGATTTTTTTCGAGACGCTCTAAGGTTGTCTTCAGACCAGTCATTTGCTCAAGACGTGCCATAAAAATATAGCGGTGATATACTAAAATTAATGCTGGAGTTATTTTATCTTCACCCCTTAAAATAATTTTAAAATAACTCGGCTGTATAACCTGATTAGCCAAGTTAATCTGTGAGACAAGCTTATCTTGTGAATCTTTTAGTTTAGCCTGCTGATTAACTTGATCTTTGGTAAGTTTAGTTAAAGCACTTTTTTGCCGTTTAAGATTTCTGGTGGTTTCTTTCAGTTCGCCACTTAAAACTTTAATCCTTTTTTTAAGAGTATTTAACTGTTGCTCAACTGAAGTTTGTTCATGCTCTTTTTTGGTAATATCGATTTTAACCCTAGTAATCTGACTTAATACCTGAACAAGTTTAGTATTATTATCTGCCGCATTAACCATGCCCCATAAAAACACTAAGCAGAAAAAAACAACTATGCGTCCTTTTGGTACCAATAATGTAACTACTTTCATGGCCTTATTTAACAAATCACCATCATCCGTCATTGCTTGGTTTGCCACTCTCTACGTCAGATCCTAACTTCACCATACTTTCCCCCGTCATCTCATGTGGCTTAGCAACCCCCATAAGATATAAAAGCGTTGGGGCAACATCAATTAATTTCCCCTCATTTTTAGTCACGGTTGCTGGGCGCCCTACATAAATAAATGGAACCAAATCAGTGGTATGTGCCGTATGTGGTTGTCTGGTCGTGGGATCGATCATTTGCTCGGCATTACCATGGTCAGCAATAATAACTAATTCACCACCAATTTCTCTTAAAACTTCAACAACACGCCCCAAGCAAGAATCAACGGTCTCCACAGCTTTTACTGTCGCAGCAATATTACCAGTATGCCCAAGCATATCTGGATTAGCATAATTACAAACAACAACATCATATTTTTGTGAGCGCAAAGCCTCAAGCAGTTTTTCTGTAACTGCAAGCACACTCATCTCTGGCTCAAGATCGTAGGTAGCAACCTTTGGCGATGGCACCAAAATACGTTCCTCCTTGGGAAACGGTTGTTCTCTACCGCCATTAATAAAATAAGTAACATGTGCATACTTTTCAGTTTCAGCTATCCTTAACTGTGTAAGGTCATTTTTAGCAACTACTTCACCAAAGATATTAGTTAGATCTTCTGACGGGTAAGCAACCTGGGCTTTTAAGTCGGCAGCATACTCCGTCATGGTTACATAAGAGGTAAGCTTAGGCACAAACTCTCGTTTAAAACCACTAAACTGTGGATCAATAAAAGCATAACTAATTTCTCGCCCACGGTCAGAACGGAAATTCATAAAAACTATGGCGTCGTCATCTTTTACTGTAATTGGCTGCTCATTTACTCCATAAATTGCCGTTGGTTTTACAAATTCATCTGTTTCACCTCTAGCATACGCTGCTTCTAAAGCTACTTTAGCATCTTCAGCATGAAATTCTGACTTACCTAAAGTAAATAAATCATAAGCCGCCTGCACCCTTTCCCACCGCTTATCACGGTCCATACCATAGTAACGACCACCGATAGAAGCAATCTTACCCGCACCTAATTGCTGCATCTTGCGCAACATTAACTGAATCGGCTCCAAGGCTGACTTTGGCGGCGTATCACGCCCATCAAGAAAAGCATGAACGTAAACGTTTTTTATGCCGCGGTTTACAGCTAATTCCACCATCGCTTCAATATGAGTATTACGACTATGAACACCACCATTAGAAAGTAAACCTAAAATGTGCAAAGAACTACCTTTGGCTATAACCTCATCTACAGTTTTATTTAAAACTGGATTTTTAAAAAACTCTCCACTTTCGAGAGCTAAATCGATTTTAGTAAGATCTTGTAATACACTACGACCCGCACCGATATGTAAGTGTCCAACCTCAGAATTACCCATCTGACCACGAGGTAAACCAACATCTAACCCTGACGCTGAAAGTAAAGCGTGAGGGAACTCTTGCCACAATTTATCAAAATTTGGTTTATTTGCCATGGCAATAGCGTTACCATCAGCGTCTTTTCGATATCCCCAACCATCAAGAATCATCAGCATCGTTGGACGACATTTTAACTTGTTCATAGTGCATCTCTAGAGATTTATTTATGTAGCGTCATTGTAACGCCAATCCCAATAAAATAAAGTTTTTTTTAACCTTATTCTTAGGTTGTTAGATCACTTTAAAGTAGATATACTTGCCTTAATTGAAAAATTTAATAAGCCCATTTTATGATAACAAAAATCTTACAATTCATCCAAAATCACTGGTGGCTATGTGCAATAACTGGCGTGATTTTAGTGCTAATAATCGCTGAGGAATTAATAAACAAATTACGTGGCATACCAAAACTATCACCCCAGGAAACAGTATTAGGACTTAACCGAGGAAATATTATAGTTATAGACTTGCGTAGTAAAACTGCTTTTGCTAGTGGCCATATCCTTGGAGCAATAAATGTTGTACCAAACGAAGTTGAGCAAAACTTAAAAACTATTGCGGCTCATAAAGAACAAAACATAGTTTTAGTAAGTGATCGAGATACTGAAGTATCTGCTATGAACTCTAAATTAAAAGCTGCCGGCTGTACCAAAGTTTATACCTTAGCGGGTAGCTTAAATGCTTGGAAAGATGCCCGCTTACCTTTAAGCAAAATTTAATCAATAATTAGGAGGCTCGTAAAAACACATGACACAAACAACACCATCTTCACAATCACAACATGAGTTCGCTATCCAACGTATTTATACCAAAGATATTTCATATGAAGCCCCTCACACTCCCGACACCTTTACTACAGAATGGGCGCCGCAAGTTGAGCTAAATTTACAAACCGAATCTAAAAAGCTAGCGAATGACTCTTATGAGGTGATACTACATGTCACCACTACGGTGAAACTCAAAGACAAAGTAGCCTTCCTAGTTGAAGTTAAACAAGCTGGAATTTTTATTATCAAAGGCTTTGCTGAAGACAAAATCGATCCGATGCTTGGTAGTTTCTGCCCCAACATTCTCTTTCCCTATGCCCGTGAACTAATTTCAGAAACCATCTGTCGTGGTAACTTTCCTCCATTATATTTGGCGCCAATTAATTTCGATGCTTTTTATGAGGAACAAGTTAAACAAAGAAAAAAATAGATCCGGGTGATAAAGTTCAACACAAAATGTGCACTTTATTAAACGTGAAGGTCGGTGATCAAAAAAACTTAGGGGTAGCAGTAGCAAAAACTATTTCTAGTGTTTTCTCTTTCTCTTGGATTAATAAGGAGCTGGCCTTAATAGTTAGATTTCCCCTAATTTATCTAAATTAGGGGACTAGAATTGGCATATGTCGCTTTGGAGTATACAGCAAGTGAGTTGCTCATAACGGCAAGGTTAAATATTAGATAGCTCTAGTTTCAATTTTTTAATAACATCAACCTCAATCTGGCGAACACGCTCAGCAGAAATATTATATTTTGCTGCAAGCTCATGCAAAGTAGCTTTCTTTTCACGAAGCCACCGGGCTTCTAAAATCTCACGACTTCGCTTGTCAAGCTTAGATATAACTTCAGCTAAACCAACGGTCTTAATCTTAGCAACCTCAGATTCAACAATTTCATCTACTGGATTTAAAGTATCTGCAGTTAAATAATGAGCTGGGTTAACGGTCCCATCGAATCCAACCTCATCATCACCCTCATTATCAAAAGTAAGATCAGAATGATACATCCTAGCCTCCATAGCACGCACCTCTTCAGGTGCAACCTTCAATTCCTTGGCAATATCTAACACTTCTTCATTACTAAACCAATTTAATTTCTTAGCAGCGCGACGTAAATTAAAAAATAATTTTCGCTGAGCCTTGGTGGTAGCAATTTTTACAATTCGCCAATTACGCAAAACAAACTCATGAATTTCAGCTTTAATCCAATGGATAGCAAATGACACCAAACGCACTCCTACGCTGGGATCAAAACGCTTAACAGCTTTCATCAAACCAATAGTACCCTCTTGAATCAGATCAGCTTTTGGTAAACCATATCCAAGGTAACCCTTGGCAACATGCACTACAAATCGTAGATGTGACAAAACCAAAGCTCGCGCAGCCTCTAAATCGCCGTTACGGCGAAATTTAGTAGCAAGTGCTAATTCTTCAGCAGCAGTTAACATTGGGATTTGATTGACCCAATAAATGTATGCATCTATACTTCCTACTGAAGGACAAGCCATCATCGCCTTCATTGCATCTACTGTATTACTTTGCTTTAGCTTGTTCATGATCTGGATATTAGCACTCTTCTGCCCAGAGTGCTAATATTTTTAGCAAATAAAAACCATTTATAATCAAGAGGATACTTAGGATGACGGAAAATTTCTATCGCTGGAATGGTAAAGATTTAATATTAGAGCTACAAATACAAACCAAAGCAACTAAAGATGCCATCATAGGTGAACATAACAAGCGGTTAAAAATATCCATTACGGCAGCGCGAGAAGCAGGCAAAGCAAACAACCATTTAATAAAATTCCTTGCTAAATATTTTGAGATACCTCAAAAACAGGTACAAATTATCAAAGGTCATACTAGTAAATATAAGTCAGTTTTACTTATAGCCGCCAAAGTTAAGAGCCTGTTTAAGGTCTAGCAAGACTACGCATCTAATTTTGAACAAAGCTAATGAAAAATCTTTTAGAAAAGCTAGCACCAGAAGGAAACAGCTTAAGATTTGGACAGATCCAGCTTATTTAGTTAAGGGATGGAGCAAAATTAGATGCGTTTACCACGCTAGCGATATTGTCACTATTGCATTTTACTCAATAATCATGTGAAATATTAGATATTTTACATAACCAAGTATTTTGTCATAATACAAGGCGTACAAAATAAGCTGCAAGTAAACGTGCAACGTAACAGTATGACAAAAGATGTAGCTTATGCAAGAAATCTGCTGTATAACAATCACCTAATAAGAGGACAACATGAACGAAAACATTACGATAGCTTCTGATAGTTCTTTTACCACTGTAGTACTACAATCCTCTATTCCAGTATTGGTAGATTTTTGGGCACCGTGGTGCGGCCCATGCAGAGCGTTAGAACCAATTGTTGAAGTTGTTGCCAAAGAGTTTTCTAATAAAGTAAAGGTTGTTAAAGTAAATGTTGATGAAAATGGTAAAACAGCTCTAGACTTTAACATTCGTGGTATACCGACCTTAATATTATTTAAGGATGGCAAAGTTGTTGCCACCAAAACTGGGACACTAACCCAGTCACAGTTGACTGATTTTATAAATACCAATTTATAGCTACTTTAGGTTTATTCCCTATATAACCGTCGTAGCGCAAAATGCGTAGTTGTGATTAACGCTAGGAACGAGCGAAACAAGCAATAAGCAATTCAATAAAGTTTTAAAATAGATTGCTTTGTCGCAAAAATCGCTCTTTGCAATGACACCTTGCTAAAAATCCTTCAATTTGAAGTAATAGCGGTATATATCTAGCGCAAAATAAAAAACTTGACGAAGTAGAATTCGGTATTATAATTTGCTGCAAGTCGTTATTCTATTTTTTAATATATCAACTTTTGCGAGATAAAATCAATTTTTCAGCTGTTTAAATATCTATTTATATTAATCCGACTATTATTTTATTAACTTTAAACTCACATGGAATATGCAAGAAAAAAACACTAATGCTCCACTTATAACCACCATTCCTTCAAAAAAAACCAGCGAAGCACCCTCTCCTGTTTTAAAAAATACAGATAAACCAGATGCTGCTAAAGCAGATATACCATCTACTCGCGGCTCTAAAATAAAAGCCGAGGAACGTAAAAAGAAAATCGCCTCAGAAGTTAAGATTACTAGCTTAACTGAACTAAAAACCAAAACCCCCAATGAACTGATGGATTTAGCAAACGAATTAGGGGTAGAAAATATTGCCCGTATGCGTAAACAAGATATGATTTTTGCGATCTTAAAAGCGCATGCACAAAACAACAAAGATATTTTCGGTGATGGTGTCTTAGAAATATTACCTGATGGTTTTGGTTTTCTGCGCTCTGCTGATAGTTCATACTTAGCAGGACCAGACGATATTTACGTATCCCCCAGTCAAATTAGGCGCTTTAACTTACGTACTGGCGACACCATTTCAGGAAAAATTAGACCCCCCAAAGATAGCGAACGTTACTTCGCCTTGCTCCAAGTAGATAAAATTAATTTTGATGAACCAGAACACACCACTCATAAAATTCTATTTGAAAACCTGACGCCACTCTTTGCCAATAAACGCTTAAAAATGGAGCGGGGCAATGGTTGTTCAGAAGATATTACTGCAAGAATTATTGATCTTGTAGCTCCCATAGGAAAAGGGCAGCGGGGTTTAATTGTTTCGCCACCCAAAGCTGGTAAAACCATCATGCTGCAAAATATTGCTCACTCTATCGTTGCCAATCACCCGGATTGTTACTTAATTGTATTATTAATTGATGAGCGTCCCGAAGAGGTTACCGACATGTCGCGCTCGGTCAGAGGAGAAGTAGTTGCTAGCACCTTTGATGAGCCAGCAACTAGACATATTCAAGTAGCCGAAATGGTCTTAGAAAAAGCTAAGCGTTTAACAGAACACAAAAAAGATGTCGTAATTTTATTAGATTCAATAACGCGTCTCGCTCGTGCTTATAACACGGTAAGCCCCGCCTCAGGAAAAGTATTATCAGGTGGTGTTGATGCTAACGCTTTACAACGTCCAAAGAGATTTTTTGGCGCAGCACGTAATATCGAGGAAGGCGGTAGTTTAACTATTTTGGCCACAGCATTAGTTGATACTGGTTCAAAAATGGATGAGGTTATTTACGAAGAATTTAAAGGTACAGGTAACATGGAGATCCACTTAGATCGTCGCATTGCTGAGAAAAGAGTATTTCCATCGATTGATATTAATCGTTCTGGTACTCGTCGTGAAGAACTTACAGTACCACCAGATGAGTTACAAAAAATGTGGATCCTACGCAAGATTCTTCACCCCATGGATGAAGTTGCCGCTGCTGAATTTCTTATTGACCGCTTGAAGACAACCAAAACCAACGAAATCTTCTTCGAAGCCATGAAAAAATCTGGATAACCACGTTAAACATAAGTAAAATTTCAGAATAAAAGTTGTTAGTGAACTATCAGCCTCATCAAATGGAGTTAGACGGGGCACCATTATTTTTTGCGACCGCAGTTTACAACCAGTAAATGAGAATCGCAACAAACGAGGGTAACGAAGTATAAATCCATTTTATGAGGCGTATATATGTGTGGCATTGTTGGTGCAATTTCAGAACGCAATATCGCAACTATCTTGATTGAATGTCTAAAACGACTTGAATACCGTGGCTACGATTCTGCGGGGATTGCTACCATAAACAATCAAAACCACCTTAAGTGCTTACGCTCTGTCGGTAAAATAGCGAACCTTGCAACCTCCTTAAAAAATAATCAGCTTTTGGGGTATACCGGTATTGCACATACCCGCTGGGCTACACATGGGGCGCCTACAACTTATAATGCTCACCCTCATGTCTCTAATGATTCGATTGCTCTCGTCCATAATGGCATAATTGAAAACTATGAAGCACTCCGTGAAGACCTTATAAATAAAGGGGTAGAATTTAAAAGCGATACTGACACTGAAGTTATCGCCCACCTGATTTATGAGCATTCACAACAAGGTGACGACTTTCTTACCGCAGTACATAAAACCACTAAAAAATTAAGTGGCGCTTATGCCCTTGCCATTATTAACACCAAAGAACCAGACAAAATCATTGCCGTAAGATCTGGTAGTCCAGTAGTCATTGGTCGCGGTATCAACGAAAATTTTCTTGCTTCTGACACCATTGCCTTATTACCAGTAACCAATAATTTCATCTACCTGGAAGAAGGAGATATCGCTGTAATAACACGCGCCGATATTAAACTTTATAATGCGAAATTAAAACCAGTAAAACGTCAAACGAAATCTTCTGAAATGTCCGTCGATAATCTTGAAAAAGGTAACTTCCGCCATTTCATGCAAAAAGAGATTTTTGAACAACCACGAGCTCTTGCTGATACCATTCAAGAACGCTTACTACCAAACGAGGTCCCAGCGGAGATTTTTGGTAATAACGCCAAGAAAATATTTGCTAAAGTTAAAAAAATACAAATTACCGCTTGTGGCTCTAGCTTCCATGCCGCCGTAACTGGTAAATATTGGGTCGAGGAGCTAACGGGGATTCCCTGTCAAGTAGAAATTGCTAGTGAATTTCGTTATCGCCAAACCGTAATCGAACCAAACACTATGTTTGTGACGATCTCGCAATCTGGAGAAACTGCAGATACTCTAGCAGCACTACGTAAAGCAAAAAAACTTCCTTTTATCACTACTCTTACTATTTGCAATGTCCCTGAAAGCTCTTTAGTACGAGAATCTGCTCTGGCTTTTATCACTCGAGCTGGAGTAGAAGTAGGCGTAGCAACCACCAAAGCTTTTACAGCACAATTAACTGCGCTTTTAATGCTGGCATTATCCCTTAGTACCTACCAAAATCAAAAACCAGGATTAAAAACCATACAAAGTATCATTAAACAATTAAAACACTTACCACTTTTAGTTGAACAAGTCTTAACGCTAGATGATAAAATTGGTGAACTAGCAAGACTGCTAGAGAGCAGCCACAGTGCTTTTTACCTCGCACGAGGTATTAATTATCCAATCGCCCTAGAAGGCGCCTTAAAAATAAAAGAAATCTCATATATTCACGCTGAAGCTTACCCTGCCGGTGAACTAAAACATGGTGCCCTAGCTTTAATTGATCAAGGAACGCCAGTAATAGTAATAGCACCTAGTAATAATCTATATGAAAAACTATATTCTAACTTACAAGAGGTTAGAGCACGGGGCGGCGAGATTATTATTTTTAGCGACAAACAATTATCGAGTAAAAACCAGCCTAATTGGCATGTTTGTCCAATGCCTAAAATTGCTGCGGAAATTACTCCCATAGTTTATACAATTCCGCTACAATTACTCGCTTACCATGTTGCCCTAATTAAAGGCACAGACATAGATCAACCAAGAAACTTAGCAAAGTCGGTAACAGTAGAGTAGAACACAAAATGCGTAAATGGTTATCATCAATCTTCTTAACAACAATAATAATACTTTTGCTACTACCATTACTTTTTGGTGGGGTTGCTAAACGACGATATCGACAAATGATAGAAGTCATTAATCAAACTACACCATTCTCAGCAAAAATAGTTACCTACGACCGAGGTTGGTTCAGCTCAGAAGCAATCACCCAGATATCATTAGATAAGCTAGACTTACCAAATAAAGAGCTATACCAATTAACTATAACTGCGAATATTATCCATGGACCGTTACGTATCGACTGGACAAGATTTTACTTTATGCGTGCCATGGTCGATGCCACTATTAGCTTAAATGAAACCCAAAATAAATGGTTACAACGTAACCCTGACGCTGCGCCAGCAGCAGTAATCAAAATTAAATTTAAATTAAATGGCAAGTCTACCCTATTAGTTGATAGTCCCTCTTTGACCTATCAGGGCCCTGAAAACAATATCAATTGGCATGGCTTGAAAATAAGGTCGGTTTATTCGCCAACCTATGACAAAATCATATCAGAGATTAATTTTGCCGGCCTTGACGTAAAAACCAAAAATCGCAATATTCACCTTGGCGAAATAACTAGTAATTATCAAGGAAATAAAACTTCTAATGACACTTGGTTAGGAGAAAAAAGCTTACAGTGCGCAGCCTTCTCTACAACCAATGAAAATAATCGTACAATTGCTTTCGATAATTTACATATCCATAATTTAATTACGGCAAATGACCGAGATCGCGTCAACGTTGCAACCATCATTGATATCGCCAACCTCAATATAAATGGGGCCAGCTACAACCAAAATAAACTAGACCTAGAAACCAATAACATAGATCCATCATGGCTTGTGAGGTTATGGCAACAACTAATCTCAAACAGAATCTTATATTCACCTGCGGGAACCTTATTTGACACCCTGGTAGCTATCTTAAGTAACGGCAGTGAATTCAATGTGAAGCAACTCGATACGATAACCCCATGGGGTAGATTGCTCGCCAATGCCAAAATAGCGTTTGTTAATCAAACTAATAATATTGGGATTTTTGCTGTGCTAGCTAGCAGCACTATCAGCACTAGCATCAAAGTCGAACCAGCTCTGGCACTCCACCTTATAGAAAAGTTTTATCAAAATATGCCATTAAAACCAACCGATAATCCCAAAAAACAAGCAGCAGTCTCCCTAGCTAACTGGCAAAAATCAGGAAAAATTGTCGCCTCTAATGAGGATCCATATTTACATCTAACTATTGATTATAAAGACAATCGACCATTCATTAATGGCCAACAACTAGTACTTACTTTTAAACCATGAGCCGCGATTACGCTAAACGTAGTACCTCTCGAAAAAAAACCCGTAAGGGTTACCGATTTTTATGGCTAATTATCCTACTATTGCTACTAACACTGGTTACCAGCGTAATGATGCCTGATAAGTATCAAGAGTATAGTAACAAACTAAGAGAGATTGTTTTTATCAAAAAAACTTTGCATCCTACACCACAAACGCCAACTACCACTTCTACAAAAACCACAGAGACCAAAAAAACCTATAGGCACGGAATAATAACTAAAGCTGTTACTACACCTAAATTTGATTTTTATAACATATTGCCGCAAACAAAAGGTAATAAAGATAGCAAACCAGGAAGCTTCTATGAATTAAGCATTGCTACCGTGGCTGAGTTTGTTACGGCTGACCACCTCAAAGCCGAACTTGCACTGCTCGGCTTTGCCGCAAGCATTACCCCAGTTTACCAAAATAATATCCAAAAACACTATATCAGCGTGGGTCCTTACGACAGTAAAGATAGGGCACTCTTGGAACAAAAAAAGTTAAAAGAAAACGACATCAAGAGTGAGCTTAAAGTAGTCAAGTAAAGTTAAGTTTTTAAAAAATGGGATCTGCGGTATAAATAAATGATGCTCACGTCCAACATATTGTTGTAGCCATTGGCTTAACACCTTGAGCAACATACGTTAGCTAAGAAAAAACTACTTACGAAAATTTTCACTCGCAAAGCGCCAATTAATAACATGCCAAAAGGCTTCTAAATATTTAGCACGCGCATTACGATAATCTATATAGTAAGCATGTTCCCATACATCACAAGTAAAGAGCGGAGTTTGTGAAGTAGTAATCGGCGTTCCAGCATTACTGGTAGCAACGATCGCTAAACTATTGTTGCTGTCTTTCACTAACCACACCCAACCTGAACCAAAAATACTCAAGCCAATCTTGATAAATTGCTCTTTGAATTTTTCGACGCTCCCAAAAGTTGCATTAATGGCTGCGGCTAACGCCGATGACAAATCTTTTTCACTAGAGTCGCTTTGCAAAGAACGCCAATAAAAATCATGATTCCATATTTGAGCAGCATTATTAAAAATAGTGCCTTCGGTAGTCTTTATAATTTCATCCAAAGACTTTTGCGACAGATCATTCCTATCGACAAGTAATTGGTTCAAGTTATTAACATAAGTTTGATGGTGCTTGCCATAATGAAACTCGAGGGTTTCTTCAGAAAGATATGGCAGAAGTGCTTTTTTATCAAACGGTAAAGCTGATAAGGCAAAAGGCATATACATTTCCTCCTTTAAAAATTAACCAGGAAATAATGAACTAACTGAACCCTTGTTATATACTCGACGAATAGCTTCGGCCAACAGAGAACTAATACTTAATTGTCGAATTTTTTTACACTTAGCTGCTTCCACAGCAAGCGGTATCGTATCGGTCACCACTACTTCCGCTATTTCAGATTTTTCTATATTTTCCACCGCGGCCCCAGACAATACGGGGTGAGTACCATAAACCGTGATCGATTTTGCTCCCCGTTTTTTTAACGCATTGGCCGCGTGACAAATAGTACCAGCTGTATCGACAATATCATCAACAATAACACAATCACGCCCTTCAATATCACCAATAATATGCATAATCTCAACTTGATTCCTTTTTTGTCGCCTTTTATCAATAATGGCTAGTTCGGCATCATTTAGTCTCTTAGCTATAGCACGAGCACGTACTACACCACCAACATCTGGCGATACTATTACCATGTCTTTGAATTTTTTCTGCTCAATATCCTCAAACATTACTGGGGTACCATAAACGTTATCGACTGGAATGCGGAAAAAACCTTGAATTTGTTCAGCATGCAAATCAATGGTAACCACTCGTGTAATCCCTGAAACCTCCATAGTATCAGCTACAACCTTAGCTGTGATTGGTACTCGGGTTGAACGTACCCGCCGATCTTGACGAGCATAGCCGAAATATGGCACTACAGCGGTAATACTATCAGCAGAAGCTCGATGCATAGCATCAGCCATAATAACTAATTCCATTAAATTATTGTTGGTTGGAAATGAAGTAGGTTGAATAATAAAAACATCTTGGCCTCGAATATTTTCCATTACTTCCACCATGGTTTCGCCATCGCTAAAAGTACCAACAAGAGCCTTACCAAGAGCGATCTGTAAATGATCGGCAACCTTTTTTGCTAAAGCAATATTGGCGTTACCGGTGAATAATTTCATATGTGCTCCACAAGATGAGTGTTCGAATCCTCGATATACTCCAACAATTCCATAGATAATTATTATTTACTACTATGCTACCTATTACTATTTGGCTGGGGCGCTAGGACTCGAACCTAGGAATGCTGGAATCAAAATCCAGTGCCTTACCGACTTGGCGACGCCCCAAACATTATGCTTTCAATAATAAATGAAAATATTAAGGGGTCAAGTATAACCAAAAATTTCTTACGTTAGCTCATAATACGAACAACTAACTAAGGAGGTCACTCCATAGCCTACACCCAACCGACGCATTAGACCACCGAATAATAACTTTGGACCAATTCTAAGAAACCAGCTGTGTTTTGATAGTAACAACTGGGGTAGCAGCAGCCCGCTTCTTGGTTTTTATGGCTTTCTTTATTTCAGCTAAAACAATCAGGAGCCCTGAAAAAACAATCATGACATACCCAAGTGTAGATTCCATTTTGGGCACTTCCTGAAACAATAAAACACCCAGAATAGTATTAAAAAATATTTTGGTATACCGTAGCGGGATCACAACAGATAATTCGTACTTTAAAGCCCTAAAATAAGCCACCGCATGGATAAAATAACAAGCAGACAAGGCAGCAATTAAAACAAACATTTCAAAAGTAATATGTACATCTGATAGTCCAATGAACTCACTAGGTAGCAAACTCAGGTTCAAACCAAAAACTGTCGTAGGTTCCCACTTTATTAAAGCAAAAGGTGCAGACCAAATTACCGCAAATAATAATAAGTAAAACATCTGTGTATAATTTCTCTCGGTCTTGCCAAGGATTTTAATTATAATGGAATTCAGCGACCAAAAACCTACAGCAGCTAAAGTAAAACTATAAAGATGGAGATTAGAGAATATTTTTTGTGGGTTGTTTAAGAGGTCGGGATTAATAATGATAATTATGCCAAAAAAACCAAGAGACATGGCAATAAGTTTAACTATGTTAAATTTTTCGTGGAAAAAAACAATTCCAACTATACTAAGTACCACATATTGGATGTTTTCAAATGCGGCAGCATCTGACATGGGAACATATTTTAGTCCTTGAATGAAACATAAAGAAGCTAAAACGCTTAACAAACTACGCAGCAAATGATGGTATATTTTCTCTGTTTTCAAACCAGCGAATCCGTTCTTTAAAACCCAGGGTACCATAGCAACTAACAGCAGTAGTTTGTAATAGAAAACAATATCAGCAGAGCTCAAACCATGGTTAGAAGATAAAACTTTAGTAATAGCATCAATTACTGAGAAAGCAACTGTGTTTAACAACATTAACAACGCACCGTAAAATGCCGTAGCCGAGAGCATAGTTTTTCACGTAATTTATAGATTAAAATTAATCCAATTTACTAAATAACAAAACTACTTCCTAAACTCGGCAGGAATTGTATTTATTTATCATAAATAAGTCAATGGCAAATAAAATATAACTTACCATTAATGGAAATTTTTTTAACTATTTTCCAACGAATGTGCTATCATTTAGATAAAAACTAAATGATATTTCGTTAAACTTGATAGTAATTCGTCGGTTTCTAGAAAAAAATCAAACATACTTTTCCCTGGAAGTGGAACAAAGTATCGCAGGAAATAAATAAGATACGAAGAAAATAGAAATATCAAGGAACCTGTTCATCCTCCGCTGCTAACTATGGAGAGCGCAGCGAGGGTTAGTAGTCCGAGGTAGACCGCACATTGAAGGGTGTAGATGTTTCTTTTGGCCCGTAAATGCATCGCGCCGTAAAGTCACGTAAGAAACGGCGACGAAGTACACGAACACCCGTTGACAAGAATAGCCGACGCGCGTACAACGCACAACAACATGTGTCGCAGCCATGCGAGCGGATTTAGGGGTCAGAACAGCCTAAAATCTTAGGTATATAGTGAGTATATATAGCAACGCGTTTAATCAACTTTAGACTCGCCACGTGGCATAAACCACGTGGCTCGGCAATGGGAGCGCCTCTCCCCATTGCTTTGTCCTCGACATAAGCTTCGAGGAAATTTAGATTATAATTTTTAACTTTTGGAGACAATATGATTGAGCTAAATAAAAAAGAAAGAATGGCAACCAGTGGTGGAGAAAACCCAGGAGAGTGCTCTTGTATGGTAGATACGGGGAATGCTATGTGCCAAGAAATAGAACTACGCAGGTGGGAACTTGGAGATATTAATCATGAAACGTGCCAAGACTCATGTTGTAAAACCCATTATGCTAGTGGCTCGATATATACATACAAAGAGAAACGACCCTATGTAATAGAGCCATTTGAGATAAGATATTTCCCGTTAGAAATTAAGCATTGGTGTTAGGCTTTATCTTCTCAAATAAACAAGCAAAATTGAGATAGCAGCAGGCGTTACTCCAGAAATACGTGACGCCTGCCCAACAGTAGCCGGTCGATGCCGATTTAGTTTTTGTAAGACTTCGCTAGATAACCCTTTAATCGTATTATAATTAAAATTATCAGGGATTTTTGTTTCCTCATGGTGACGGTGCCGTTCAATCTCAAGCAATTGTCTTTCAATATACCCCTGATATTTCATTTGGATTTCTATCTGCTCAAAAACCTCACGAACAATATCCTCCTTTAATGGGATACAACCACATTCTATAAGTTGCAAGTAACTGATATCGGCTCGTCGAAGTAAATCTAAAACCCGACAATCTTTAGTATAGGCTTGCTTAGTAAACCGAGTAAAAGCTACGGCTTCTTCGGAACTGGCTTTAAGCCAAACATTTTGCAGCCTATCTTTTTCGGCCGCAATTGCCTGCGACTTACTTAAAAAACTTTGGTAACGCGTCTTATCGACACTGCCTAATTTATAACCAATAGCCGTTAAACGTAAATCAGCGTTGTCCTCACGCAAAATTAAACGATACTCAGCTCTGCTAGTAAACATACGATAAGGCTCACTAGTACCTCGTGTTAATAAATCATCTAACATCACACCAATATAAGCCTCGTCACGCTTAGGGTACCAAGGTTCCAAATTATTTAACTTAAGTACTGCGTTTATCCCAGCAATTAATCCTTGAGCCGCAGCTTCTTCATACCCGGTAGTCCCATTGATTTGCCCAGCAAAAAATAGGCCTTCAATTGCTTTAGTTTCAAGCGTTGGTTTCAAGTCACGTGGGTCAAAAAAATCGTATTCGATCGCATAACCTGATTGTAATAACTCGGCCTTTTCTAATCCCTTGATACTACGCACTAAAGCTACTTGTACATCAAATGGTAAACTAGTTGAAATACCATTAGGATATACTTCATTACTACTAAGCCCCTCTGGTTCAAGAAAAATTTGATGTGAAGTTCGCCCAGCAAAACGATGTATTTTATCCTCGATGGAGGGGCAATAACGGGGGCCAATCCCTTCAATCACTCCAGTAAAAAGGGGGGAACGATCTAAGCTGTTACGAATTATCTCGTGAGTAAACTCATTAGTATGCGTAATAAAACAACTAAGCTGCTTTGGATGTTCACTAACACTTCCTAAAAACGAAAATACTGGCAATGGACTATCGCTAGTCTGCTCTAAAAGCTCTGAATAATCTATGGTATTTTGGGCGATACGTGGTGGTGTCCCGGTTTTTAACCGACCAACATTTAAACCCAGAGTCCTTAAAAAACTAGCTAAAGTTATTGCTGCCGGGTCACCAGCCCTCCCCCCTGGAAAACTATTTAAACCAATGTGAATTCTACCATTTAAAAAAGTCCCTAGAGCAAGTATAACAACTTTAGCTTTAAACTCTAACTCAAGAGAAGTAACAACCCCTCTAACTTGACTATCTTTAATAATCAACTTATCAACAGGTTGCTGCAAAATTGTCAGATTTGGTTGTTCTGAAAGAAACTTAGATATAGCTTTTTTATAAAGGGTACGATCAACCTGCGCTCTGGTCGCACGTACCGCCGGACCCTTACTAGCATTTAATATCCGAAACTGAATACCAGCTTGATCAGTAGCACGCGCCATTATGCCACCCAAAGCATCAATCTCTTTAACTAAGTGTCCTTTACCAATACCACCTATCGATGGATTACAAGACATTTGACCAATAGTTTCAAGATTATGAGTAAGTAGTAAGGTTCTTGCCCCCATACGAGCTGCAGCATGACTAGCCTCAACCCCAGCATGCCCCCCACCAACTACAATAACATCGAAATCTTGCAAATTCTTATCCTCAAAAAGAAAGATGATAGTAAATTAACTGCCATCAAGAGGTCAAGCGCTGATCGTACCACTACCCATAAATATATTTGTGGCACACCATCCTCGCTTTAAGACTATGTAAATTTATTACTTTTTTAAAATCGGCAATCAGTTGAATGGATAACAAAATTAGCTGCTGTTCCAAACTAATTTGGTTTGAGTAAGAGTCAAAAGCAGTTAGTGGACGGTGGGGATGGATTGTTAGGACCGTTTTAGCTCCAACTATAGAACAATACCTAATTGGCCTGAATATAGAGCTATAGCTTGGTAAAAAATGGGAGGAACAATACCCTGGGCAAAGTTGAAAACACGTTATTCTATACTGATTGCGGCTTTTTAAAGTTTTGTGTATAATTTTAATCCTTTATTAAGGAAGTTTACGCGAGAATCAAGATCAATATTTATTCGCTGAGAAATACAATCTGGTCTTGCAAGTGATAATTTTTTTTAAACAGGTAAGTTATGCCAGATCTAAGTAGCAAAGGGGTTCACCAATTTTGGTACGAATATCCAGACCCTATAATCTATAAAGTCATTTCTTTCATGGAAAGTGTAGAAAACTGGACTCATGATGGTAACCCTGAATTAGAAAATGCCTTAACTGAACTTGGGACTACGCTCGACAATATCGGCAATATTGACCTACAAGAAGAGGACAAAATTATTCAATTAGCAACTTACCTCAAAATAGGACGTTCTCTAAGGTTGCTACAAAGCATAGACTTGGCGCATCCAGGGGCAGCATCAAAAATATTAATGCATGCAGAAAGAGCTCCCTCTACCGATAGTGCTGCCGCACTTTTCTTGCGCCGTAATGTTGTATTTGAACGACTGCGTTTGTTAAGTCGGATTTTTTCTAAAGATCGCTTAGCTACTTTGGCAAAAGTTTTAAAAATTTAAAGAATTTACAGAATAAGGAATAAAAACTATGAGTAATTATATGATAAAAACTATAGCGTTACTAACAACCTTACTACTACCAATAGCTACTCTAGCTCAAGATTGTGCGAATAACGACAACAAGTGCATAATCACTAAAAAGCAAACAGACTCATTAAAGGAAACTGACATAAAACCTCTAGAAGCAACCCCAATATCACTAGCACCAAATGGCTTCAGCAGTAAAACTCAGCCAGAAGCTGTTGCTACTCCAACCACAGTAGTACCACCATTCGAAATACCTACACCAGGAGTTGCCACAGAAACAAAGAGCAATCTCAATACTACAGCAAGTAATAACTATGCCACCGCTAAACAAGAAGAAAGTGGCTCAAGCACGGGCACCAAAAACCAAGATACCACTACAGCCCCAACGCCGCAGCCGATCAATATATATAGATAGATAGACAAAAAATATTATAGGGAAAGAATATGAAAAAAATCACAAAATCAATATTGGCAATATTATGCTGCATGTTATTGCACACCCAGGTACATTGCGACATTTACACTGATGCTATAGCTACATTAGACTCTGATGTTAGAGGGTATATATCAGCACTTAGTAAAAATAGTAATCAAAACATTGTCAATTTACTTAATAAGATTTTTGTAAATACTCCGTCCATTTTAGATCTAAAATTTAAACAAACCATTAAAGATTTTCTTGCGGTATATACCCTCAGAAAAGATTTCAGCAGCATAAATTTTGCCACTATTGACGCCACCAATACCGCCAGCCTAAAAACATTATTAGCCAAAGAAATTGGTTATAATATTCATAGAAATCCTTTGGAAAAAACTAATGATCTACGTGGATTACTGCTCCTGCCTTTCGAAGGAACACTTAATGATTTTGATACATCCACCGTAAATTCTGGACCAGACTCCACTCCCTATAGAAGTTTGGGGGATAGTAACACCGTAAAAATTGCAGCAGACATAGACGCTCCTAACCTTTCTGATCTACTCGGGGTTGATGGCTATGCAGACGATAATATACAAAACAGAGCTAAATTGTTTATTAGCTACGTATTACAAGCAGTACAACCACCTAAAAACTTTAATATCCCAGATAAAGCGACGGCAAAATCTGACCCTAACAACCCGGCCAACCAGGTGGTATATATGTATTTACCATATCCAGACAAAGATGCCGGCACTCCATATACTGCTAAAAAAATATCGCTATCACCAAACTCCGCAAAATATGCGAATATACCAGCAGGCGAGTCAAACGTTGAATACACACGTATGTTAAACTACCTAAAGTCTGATACCAATCTTTACCAACCATACAAGATTAAAGTCCGCATGGCTAATGTCCTACGCACACTTTATACTGAAAGTTTGTATCGTGCCTACCAAGAACGCATACGCTCACAAGACTCACCCTCTTCACCCAGCTTAAGCTTGGTAGAAAAAGAAAAGCTCTTAGCCCTTTCCGGCTTAGACGCAAAATATTATAGCACGCTCATTAATGGTGATCCTACCAAGAACCTAAGTCCAGCAACTCTAGCTGATCTTGCCATAGAAGGATTAAAAGCAATTAATAAGTTAGGCTACTTTATCTACCGGATTCACCAAGATATTGAGCGTCTTACCATCATAGCATCAATCGGCAATATGTCATTAACAGCAAATTTAACCGGCGCTCAAGATAACATAAGTTACGTGAAACCCATTGCCAACCTCATCAAGAACAATTGTTGGGATCAGAACGTGCCAAATCTTCTCACAAGTGATCAAAAGAAAATTTGCGCCAATCCAAAGTCAGTCCAAAATACAGCTGATGATGCTGTTTAATCAAATTTAGATCGCTACAGGGGATGAATCAAGGGTTTCGGTCAAAAGAAGGATATATGCCTCTCCCCCTTGACAATTTAACATTGCGCTGCCACGCGACAAGCCATGTGGCATAAATTTAAACTGACAAAAATCAGCAACCTACCGCTCAGTTTTCAGAGGTATTTTTTATTTTTTCTACCAAACCAGTTGTAGAGAATCCATCTTCAAACGGAATAGTGACTACCTCACCACCAGAATTTATAACATGGTTAGAACCAGCAATTTCATTTATCTTATAATCACCACCTTTAACCAAAACATCAGGGGAAATAAGTTTAATTAATCGCGCTGGTGTATCTTCAGAAAAAAGCACCACCCAATCTACAGCACCCAGTGCTGCTAAAACTTGCATACGCGCTTGCACTGTATTTACCGGACGTCCCTTCCCTTTTAAGCGAGACACAGAGGCATCGTCATTTACCGCCACAATTAATCTATGACCAAGAGCTTTAGCCTTTTCTAAATAAATCACATGACCAGGATGTAAAATGTCAAAACAGCCATTAGTCATCACGATCTTTTCTCCATGTGCCCGAGCATCTTGAACCTGCTGTAACAAATGCTCTTCATCCAAAACAGCAGCGTAAGAGTTTTGTTGTCGCTGCACTGCTCGCCTAAGTTCAGAAATCGAGACAGTAGAGGTACCAAGTTTCTTCACCACTTCACCTGCAGCAATATTAGCCAGTATCGTTGCCGCAAGTAGTTCTTCACCTGCAGCCATTGCCGCACCCAAAGTAGCAATCACCGTATCACCTGCACCAGTTACATCATAAACTTCACGTGCTTTGGTAGGTAAATGATAGGACTGCTTATCTTTACAAACTAAACTCATCCCGTTAGCACCCCGGGTAACTAAAATTGCCTGAAAATCATATTGCGCTATCAACTCAAGGGCTTTTACTTCAATCTCCTTTTCATCACGACATGGCCCTACCACCGCCTCAAATTCGCCTATATTCGGCTTAATCACTGTAGCACCATGATAAATACTAAAATCTCTACCTTTGGGGTCAACCAAAACTGGCTTACCCATATTTTTAGCCAAGGCAACCATCTTCGCACTATGATGCAAAGTTCCTTTCTTATAATCAGACAGAATTACCACATCACTATCCGCCAGTTGCGTAAGGTAAGCGGTAAAAAAAGGTGCTTCCTGCCAATTAATAAAATGATTTTCAAAATCTAAACGAATCAACTGTTGATTGTGACTAATGACACGTAACTTGGTAATTGTAGGAACATCAGGAACACGTAACAAACAATTGGCTATCTCTACTTTTGCTAAACTCTTTTCAAGCGTCAAAGCCGCAGCATCATTACCAACCAACCCTAAAAGCCTGGCTGAGCCACCAAGCTCCTTAATATTAAAAGCTACATTACCAGCACCACCGATACGTTCTTCAACATTTTGTACATGCACGACTGGAACTGGTGCTTCAGGTGAAATACGTGATACATTACCACGCCAATATTGATCTAATATAACATCACCAACTACTAAAACCTTGGCTTTTTCAAATGATGGTATTTTTACTTTCATGCACTAACAACCATTTTTTGATTTTAATATTTTTCACATCTCTTCCACAATAACCACCTAAACCATTAGCAGCAATAACTCGATGACAAGGGATAATTATTGGCAGAGGATTTAAGCGACAAGCGTTACCAATAACACGCGGGCTAGTTTTTAATAGCTTAGCTAATTCACCATAAGTTTTGACCGTACCAACCGGAATCTTTTGTAGAGCTCGCCAAATTCTTTTCTGTAGCAACGTACTGCTAATATTTAGTAATAGCTTAAATTTGGTATAAGGATTACAAAAATATTGCTTGATTTTGGTAACCACACAACGTTCTTGCCGACTTTTGGGAATGATCAAAGGAGTTGCATCCGGCAAAAAATCAAGCTTGGTAACACCGTTACCAGTAAAGATCACCCCCACTTTGCCAATGGGGGTGGCAATTATACTACCGTATTTATTCTGCTGGTGCTGTTTCAGCTCCTTCACTCTTCTGCTCCATCTTTTCACGAATACGTGCTTTACGACCAGAAAGATCTCGAAGATGATACAATTTAGCTTTACGAACATCACCACGACGCTTAAGTTTAATACTGTCAATTTGCGGACTATAGGTTTGAAATACTCTCTCAACCCCTTCGTCATGAGATACTTTACGTACCGTAAAAGAAGAATTAATACCACGATTTTTTATGGCAATAACTACCCCTTCATAAGCCTGCAAACGCTCGCGGTCACCTTCTTTGATTTTGACTTTAACAGTGACAGTGTCCCCAGGAGAAAACTTAGGAATTTTCTTGTCTTTTATTTGTTCTTTTTCAATTTGCTCAATTATATACTGCATACAATACCTCTATGATGATGTTTCTTTAATAAATTCATTTAATAACATTCTATCCATTGCTGTCAACTCGATTTTTTCTAATAACTCTGGTCGCCGTAACCAAGTACGCCCCAAAGCCATTTTTTTTCGGAAACGGGATATTTCCGCATGATTCCCCCCCAGCAATACCCCAGGCACAGCAAGGTTTTCTATAACTTCTGGTCTAGTATAGTGTGGACAATCAAGCAACCCCGTAGCAAAAGAATCTTGACTAGCTGAGCCAGCATCACCCAAAACTCCTGGAAATTGCCGCGTTACCGCATCAATTAGCACCATCGCTGGTAACTCACCACCACTTAAAACATAATCACCAATAGATACCTCAATACCAGGCTCAATTGACATTAAACGCTCATCGATACCTTCATAACGACCGGATACCAAAATTAAACTTTTTTGTAATACCAACTCTTTCACTAGTTTTTGATTCAAAAGGTTGCCCTGGGGTGTCAAATAAACAATAGGGGTGAACTCAGCGCTACTCCTACGTGCGGCTGTAATTGCTGCACGAAGCGGTTTAACCAACATTACCATCCCCGGACCACCGCCGTATGGGCTATCATCTACTTTACGATAATTATCTTCGGTGTAATCCCGTGGATTCCAACATTTAACATCAATAACCCCATTTTCCTTGGCGCGCCCAATAACTCCGTAATTCATGGCGGTAAACATTTCAGGAAAAAGTGTAATTATATTAAATCGCATAAACGAAGACGTAAAAATAAGGGCACCGCGTCTAAATCTATCTTATTAATTTACGAACGGCATCTCTTTCACCCAAGTCTCAGATAAGATAGATTTTATATTTATCCCGCTCTTACGAGCTTTAATGGTTTAGCTTCTATTCACCCAGACCTGCAAGCTGAAAAGCTTATACATGACTCGCGTCTTTACAAAAAATCTTCCGGCCAATCTACTCGTATAATTTTATTAGATAAATCTACCTTAACAATAACATTTGAAAGGTATGGAATCAGACATCTTCTTTGACCTTCTACCACTAAAACGTCATTTGAGCCGGTCGCATAAAGATCTTTTACTATGCCTAAATGAATATCTTCTTTATTGATAACTTCTAACCCATAAAGCTCTGACCAGTAAAACTCATCAGCTTTCAGTTTTGGTAATTGTTTGCGCCAAACCCCTATTTGGCTGTTAGTAAAAAGTTTTGCCGCTTCTGGTGAATTACAGTTGGGTAGCTTCACAATAACATTACCAGCATGTCTTCTACCACCCTCAAGATACACTTCTTCCCAGACACCATGTTTTTTCATCAACCATGGCTTGAACTCAAGGATATTTTCGCTTGGAGTAGTAAAAGAGATTACTTTGATCCACCCTAAAATACCAAAAGACTTACCAAAACGGCCTACTATTAGGGGAGCCATAAGCCACAATATTATTTAGAAGTTGCTGCTGCTTCTGCTTTAGAAGTATCCTCGGCTGACGCTTCAGATTGAGCTATATTTTTAGCTTTTTTTCTTTCTTTGCGCGCTGCATTCTTCACTTTACGCTTTTCAAGAATTTCAGGTTTATCCGCCTCAAGCAATAAACTCGCTACTCTTTCGGATGGCTGAGCGCCCTTACTTAACCAATAGCTAACCCGCTCTCTATTGAGTTCTAATCTCTTTTCGCCACCAGCAGCGATGGGGTTAAAAAAACCCAAACGTTCAAGACAGCAACCATCACGAGAAGCGCGACGATCTGCAACTACAACCTTATAAAATGGTCTTTTATTAGTACCACCACGAGATAAACGTATCACTACCATAATTAATGCCTATAACCTATCTATTAATATTAAGGTGGAGGATTGTACGTTACTACAAGTCTTTATGCAACCCCGACATTACGGTTGAAAAATCGCCAATAACTAATCGCGGCATATAGGTAATAACTCGATCGATGGCCTTATTAATCTCCTTAGTTTCAGCTTGACCAGGTGCAGACAATACATAACCGCTTGTATTATCTTTAGACTCTGCCTTACCAATACCAATACGCATCCGCCAAAAATCGTTACCGCCAAGCATATCTATGATACTTTGGACCCCATTATGACCATTAGCCCCACCCCCTTTTTTCAAGCGAACCACGCCAGGAGGGAAAGCTAGCTCATCATGGACCACTAAGATCGAATCCATGGATAGCTTATAAAAATTAACGACCTTACTAACCGCCTCACCACTTAAGTTCATAAAGGTTTCAGGTAATAGTAACTTACACCTATGACCAGAGATATCTATATCGCTTATAGCACCTTTAAACTTAACCTCATGTTTAAATTTACTAGGATATTTGTCAGCCAAAAGACTAACCAACCAAAACCCAACATTATGCCTGGTGCTTTTATACTGTGGGCCTGGATTACCTAGGCCCACAATTAGCGCTATCCTATTCTCCAAACAAACCACCTTTTGTCTTATTTACCTTTCTTCTCCGCAGCAGGGGCCTTTTCTTTACCCTTACCTCCTTCTGTCTTTGCCTCACCCTCATCTGCTTCACCTTCTTTTTCCGCTTTACCAATTACTGGTACTTCAGCTGAAACTGGGGCAGCGGTTTCTTCAGCTATAGCTCGTGGGATATATACTGTAGCCATTGGCTTATCTTCACCATGAGCTAGTGCAACAATCTCCACTTCTATGGGTAATTTTAGATCTGACAAATGAACTGTTTGGTTAAGCTCAAGCTTAGAAAGATCAACCTCAATAAACTCTGGCAGGAATTTAGGCAAACACCGAATTTCTACATCTGACATTAAATGTGAAACCACCCCACCAGACACCTTTACACCAGGAGATACATCACCACCCACAAAGTGTAGTGGGATATTCATCGCAATCCTCTCAGTAGCACTAATACGCTGTAAATCCAAATGTAAGATCTTTGGCTTAAAAGGGTGTCTCTGTAAATCTCTTAACACCACCTGCTCTTTATGACCATCAAGATCTAGGTCTAAGATCTTGGTGTAACAAGACTCATGGACCAATAACTGTAGTAATGCATTATGATCTACTGAAATACTTGTCGGTTTCGAACTTGCCCCATAAACAATGCCAGGTACCTTATCTGCACGGCGTAGGCGGCGGCTCGCACCCTTCCCCATGTCGCCACGCGAAGTAGCGTTAATCGTAAAATTTTGCTTCATTTTAATCTCCAAAAATTAATTTAAAATACCGACCCCGCGACCAGAGTCGAGATACGCCAACAAAAAATCAAAAGTGGTGCATTTTACCTTAACTGTCAATAAAAATCACGATAAAAAATCGTGGTCAATTATTTCAATGTCGCCTAATACAAGCAGCGCGAGCCCAGGCAATAGGTTTGTGTGTTATACATAACTGGGGACACCATAGGGAGATACAAAATAAAGCCCGCAAGGCTAGGAACAATTATTCCAGTGCATCAATAATATAACTCATATAACCCATTTCTTTCTATACCCCACTGCCTCCTGCAAATGTTCCCTCTTAATTGCTTCTTGGTTATCAAGATCAGCAATAGTGCGAGCTATCTTTATAATGCGATGATAAGAGCGAGCTGAGAGTTTAAACCTTTCGACAATATTTTCTAAAAATGTTTGATTGTCTTGCGAAATCACGCAAAATTTTTCAAGCTCCTTATTGGTTAATTCGGCATTAGCTTTTTTTGCCCGACTAAAAGCTAGTTCGCGTGCATGAATAACTTTCGCCCTTATTTGGGCACTAGTGACACCATTATTGTTTGCTCCAGTTAACGCGTTTTTAGCTAAGGAAGAAACTGTGACCCAAAGATCAATCCTATCCAGAAATGGTCCAGAAATCCGCTTAAGATAACGCGCCACTTGCTCCGTAGTACAATTACAGCTACCACGACTATCGCCAAAATATCCGCAAGGACAAGGATTCATGGCCACTACCAGCTGAAACCTTGCGGGGAATCTCGCCTGATGTGCCGCCCGTGAAATAGTTATATACTTTGACTCCAGTGGTTCGCGTAACGACTCTAAAACTCCCCGATGAAACTCTAACAGTTCATCTAAAAATAGTACCCCATTATGCGCTAAAGAAATCTCCCCCGGACGAGGTGGGCTGGAGCCGCCAACCAAAGCAATACTTGAAGCAGTATGATGAGGCGAGCGAAAAGGACGAAGCCGCCAAAAATTTAAATGCTCCTTTTTACCACAGATAGAATATAGTGCAGCAGTTTCTAAAGCTTCGTCATCGGTCATTTCAGGCAAAATTGAAATAAGACGATTAGCAAGCATGGTCTTACCAACGCCGGGAGGACCAATCATTAGTAAACTATGTCCACCAGCCGCTGCTATTTCTAGCGCTCTCTTAGCGTAATCTTGCCCGCAAACTTCATTAAGATCTATGTTAAGTTCTGGCAGTCGCTTTGGCAAACTTACTTTATAAGGTTCAATAATTTTTGTACCGACTAAATGAGCACAAATATCCAGTAAATGCCCTGAAGCTAAAACTGTAACATCGCGCACTAACATTGCTTCTTCAGCATTTTCTTGTGGCAAAACTAAAACCCGCCCCGCTTTTTTTACAGCTAAAGTCAAAGGTAACACCCCTTCAATGGGACGTAATTTGCCATCAAGCGCCAGCTCCCCAGCAAACTCATATTGTGAAATATTATCGGCCTCTATTTGTTTTGAAGCGAGGAGGATCCCCAGCGCGATTGGTAAATCGAAACGCCCCCCTTCTTTTTTAGGAAGATCGGCTGGCGCCAGGTTGATCGTAATTCGTTTAGGCGTAAATTCAAAACCAGAATTAATCAAAGCACTACGTACCCGATCTTTACTCTCTTTAATTGCTGTCTCGGGTAAACCAACCATAGAAAGAGACGGAATCCCAGAGGAAATATGTACCTCAATCGTAACAGGCGGCGCCTCGATACCAAAACTTGCACGACTATGAATAATAGCAAGACTCATACCCCAAGCATAAAGGTTTTCTGATGATGGCTCACCACCGGTTTTTTTACGGTGGTCATAATTTTTATTATAGCCAATTGCTTTAACTAACAAGTAATTCTATAATTATTCTATAAGGAGTAATGGAGTAATACAGTACTATGGAATCCACCCAAAAATTAGCTGCACTAACTGCACCTATTTTCAAAAATCTTACGCAAAATGAATTAGGTTATCTTTTGCAATCAGCAAAAACTTCGGTGTTCGAACCAGGAACAATCTTAATTCACGAAGGAGAGATTGGCCAAGAAATTTACGTTATCCTTGAGGGTAAAGTCGATGTCACTAAAGAAGGGGCAACACCCACAGAAACAACTCACCTTGCCACCCTAGAAGCGGGAAATGTTTTTGGTGAAATAAGTGTTATTACGAATAACCCTCGCTCAGCTACAATTACCGCTATTACCAAAACTACGGTAATGATAGTTAACGCAATAAAACTTAAACAAGACCCAACAGCCCAAGTAATCTGCGAAAAACTATCACAAAACTTAGCAGCTGAACTATCGAAAAAACTAGTTTACATTGGCAGTAAACTTATAAAATATGAAGCGGGGGAATTCGCGCAAGTAAAACTCATGGAAGATAAAGAGTTTACCCCTCCGGGCTCCGTTCTATTGCTATTTGGCTGGAAATGGTCTGATATCATGTATGAAGTACCCTTCCTAGCTGAACACGGTTACGACGCCATCAAAATATTTCCTCCCCAAGAGTTTGTAGCAAAACCGGGAAATCCTTGGTGGGCCATTTATCAGCCGGTAAGTTATCAGTTAAGCAAATTTTATGGCACAGAAGAAGAGTTCGTAAAAATGGTAGATTTCTGCCACGGTTACAATATAAAAGTTTATGCTGATTTAGTTATCAACCACATGGCTGATTTCAGCGAAAACGATCAAACGCATAATGGTACTAATGGTACGACTTTTGCCAAATACCATTATGGCCCCCTTAATCGCGATGGCGATTACTATGAGCACGACGATTTCTACCACTTTAACGGTCAAGGAAACAAACAAATTTCCAATGAAGATTACTGTCGATTAGAAGGTGTCTGGCACTTAGAACATTATGATTTTCTCAATCTCCCTAAGCTTGACCTAACTAATCCGCATGTTATTGCCATCCTCCGTAAGTACATCAGATACCTTTTAACCCTTGGTATCGATGGTTTTCGTATTGATGCCGCAAAACACTTAAAAATTAAGGCGGTAGAAAAAATATTCTTCGGTTTTAAAACACAAGCCGGGGAAAAACCATTTCTGTATCAGGAATACTATACTGGTGCGCCAATGGGCATTGATGTTTATAGTTTTATGGAAAAATATTTTCGGATTGGTTATGTCACGGCTTTTAAATATGGGGAATTTCTCGCTGATGCCATTAACAATCGCAACAACAATCTCCAAAAATTAGTAGAATACTCTTTCGGTAGCTCTTGGATTCACTCTCCAGAAAATCGCACCATAACTGTAATTGACAATCATGATACCGAAAGAATGATGTCAAATATGCTAAATTACAAGTGTACGCAAAATAACGCTTATGTTTTAGCATATATCTTTATGTTAGCTTGGCCCTTTGGTATCCCTAAGGTAATGTCAAGTTTCCGTTTCCTCAATCATAATGATCCCATACCCGATACAAAAGTATGGCAAAACGGCAGATGCACCTGTTTTGATGCTAATTCTCCTTGGGTAGCACAACACCGCTGGAACGCTATAGCGAATATGGTATTGTTTCGCAACAAAACCAAACATGCTCCAGGAATATCACATGTTTGGGTCAATGGTAACCAGATAGCTTTTTCTCGAGTTTATCAAAAGCCCAAAGAAGCTGTGGTAGCGGTTGGTTTTGTTGCTATTAATTCTACTGAACAAACTATCAGACGCCGTTTTGAAACAGGTTTACCAGAGGGTGAATATTATAACCTCATTGCATGTGAGCTATCTTCAGGTAAAATGCGCGGCCCAACCATAACTGTAGAAAATTATGGCTTTGCTACTATCGAGGTCCCACCGTTTGATGCGATAGCAATTAGTATAGATTTTGCAAAATAATTCTTTTTGCGTATTAACCCGTTATTCTACCGCAAACAATCCCCATTGTAATAACAGCGGAAAAACAGTAAAGAACACTCCAACGATGGTAATTATCGCAAAAGATATTTTGCCCAAAGAAACGTGATATGGTGATACTGACATCAACTGCGGATTTTTACGAATCCGTGTCACCATAATTGGAGGCAAAACAAGAAATAAGACTGCCACAAAAATACCTGACCAACTAAAGTAACGTAAAAAACCATTAGGGTCAGATAACAAGACATTGACCAACAAAGGGGGAAAAAACGTTAAACAAGCTGTCTGCAAACGACCAACCTTAGTATTAGGACGTTTAAACCCATCAGCTAAAAAGTCAAATAATCCTAGAGCCACCCCTAAAAAAGCTGTGGTCATTGTGATATTAGTAAACCCATGAATACAAAGCTTAACAAAATCATTAGTCGCAATGGTGGTTAATACTCGCGCTAATTCACCTGTACTACCACCAATAGCTGAGAAGCCATCCTTCCCATCCATGGATATCTTAGACAAAATTGGAGCTAACCAAAACAAGTAAACAACCAAGCAGGTCGTAGTTCCTGTAATAATGATCCACTTAAGTACTTGCGGTTTTTTTCCTACATACATTCTAATGCTTGGGATAACAAAATGATAATTAAAAAGTGTCAGTAAAACTGGGGAGGCTACTAAAACATGACGAATTTGATGTATATTTGGCGTTACAAGTAACTGACTGGGATTAATATAAGCCAAAAATAATACTATGGTAGTAATTAACAAAAATCCTTTGACACTAATTAGGCCCCGGTTAACAAAATCGGTAGCTTTAGTGCTGCAATAAACCGCACTGCCTAAAATTACCGTAAACAAAGTAGTCACTAACCAATGCGGCACCTTCATAAAGGTACCAGCTCTTAAAAGACCAATTATTTGATCCGGTTCCCCAGCAATATAAGCCGCTAAAGTCGTATAAAGCAGCAATAAATAAGCAATCCAAATAATAACTTTACCGATAGGACCTAAAGTGCTTTGGGCCATAGAATTAAAACTACAAGCGTTATCTGGTAAAGAGAGAGTTACCTCAAGAACTAACAAGCCAGTTACAGTTTGTAAAATCCACAAAAACAACATCATGACTACCGTAGCAGTGAACCCAGCAAAAGCACACGCCATTGGCATAGCAACGATTCCCGCTCCAATTGCGCTACCAACTACCATCATAACGCAACCAACAAACTTTCCTACTGTCATAATCGCCCCTTAAAAATATCGCTAAATCAAATTTAGACTCGCCACATGGCTTTATCACGAGAAAGACCATGTGGAATAAATTTAACTCTCACGCCTGTCCTTACTTATTACCGATCAGATCCGATACTCCTACATAACCTAGACGCGAAACCTAAGATCAAAACTCCTTCGACTCAAACAAACCCACATAAAAAAACCAGCTAATGCTGGTTTTTTTATGTGGCATAGATGAACCTATTCTGACCCCTAAAAGATCTAACAACACACGACTGAAGACAAATTTTAAAAATATCTAACCAAATCTCGTGAGTAAAAAGTTACCACAAAAAGCTACTATGATTGGTAATACAATGCTTTAACCATCTTGACTTTAACCAAGACTAAGAGGCATATTAACTCAACACATAACTAATGTTCAAGCTATTTAGCGTGAAATTAATAACTAGCGCGTTTCAAATTTAGACCGAAATTTGGCTTTTTACTAAAAAAATCTCTGGTAATAAGAAGTATTTCAAGCTATTTCCAATAAAAATTGTCTTTTTAGCGCAAACTTAAAATATATAAAGTAATCAAATTTAGACTGTACAATTTTAATGTGCTCTATCCCAATTATCACCACGATTAATCTCAACAAGTATTGGTACATCAAGTTTTACCGCATGTTCCATCCGTCGTTTAATCTCAATTAAAGCAAGCTCAACATCATTATCTGCAACTTCAAAAACCAACTCATCGTGAACTTGCATAAGCATAGCAATTTTAAGATTACTCTGACGTATCCACCGATCAACATCGAGCATCGCTATTTTTATTATATCCGCGGCACTTCCCTGAATTGGGGCATTAATTGCCGCTCTCTCAGCAGCCGCACGTCTTACAAAATTCTTGGCTTTGATATCAGAGATATATAATCTCCGGCCAAAAATCGATTCAACATAGCCATATTCGTAAGCAAATTTACGCATTTGCTCCATATACTCATAAACTTTAGGATAGCGAGCAAAATAAAGATCAATATACTTTTTTGCATCCTCTCGTGACATCCCAATCCTTTTAGCCAAACCAAAAGCAGACATACCATAAATCAAGCCAAAATTAATGGTTTTAGCATCCCGCCGTTCGCGTTCAGTTACCTTCTCTGGCGCCACTCCAAAAATCTCTGCAGCCACCATCCGGTGCACATCAACATCTTGGTGAAAAGCTCGCAATAAATTTTCGTCTTGTGACAAGTGAGCCATAACTCGCAATTCAATCTGGGAATAGTCCGCAGAAATTATTTTACATCCTTGCGGCGCAATAAAAGCTTCTCGAATCTTTCGTCCTTCACTGGTACGCACAGGGATATTTTGCAAATTAGGACTAGTGGAAGACAACCGACCAGTAGTTGTGACTGCTTGATTATACGAAGTGTGTATTCTACCAGTTTTGGGATTAATCTGCGCTGCCAACGCATCAGTATAAGTAGACTTTAGCTTACTTAAGCCACGGTACTCTAAAATAAGCTGTGCGATGGTGTGCTCAAAAGATAACTCCTGTAAAACCGACTCTGCCGTTGATGGCTGACCGGTTGGAGTTTTTTGCAAGATAGGTAAGTGTAACCTTATATATAACACCTCTTGTAATTGTTGTGGGGAATTGACATTAAACTCAGTGCCAGCCGTTTTATAAATCTGCTCTTCTAGCGTTTGCAATTTCGCTTTAAGTTCAGAACTATATTGATTTAAAAATTTTTCATCAACACACACCCCATGACGCTCGACTCTTGCTAAAACCTCAACCAAAGGCATCTCGATCTCTTGAAATACTTTCGCCTCGGCTTTGATTGTAGCAATTTGTGGCCAAAGCACCTCGTGCAGCTGCAATACTAAATCAGCATCAAACGCCGCATAAGGAGCCGCCTTCGCCAAAGGAATTTCGGCAAATGAAAGCTGTTTTACCCCCTTACCAACGAGGTCTTCATAAGTGGTGATAGCTTTGCCAAGATAGCGTAAGGCCAGTGACTCTTTATCATGCTGACTACTCGCGCTATTTAAAATATACGACTCAATCATCGTATCGTAACCAATACCATTAACCTGAATACCGTAATTTGCTAAAACATTGATATCATACTTTAAATTCTGACCAAGTTTTATTATTTTGGAATCTGCAAAAACTGGGCGTAATTTCTCTAAAATATAGTCACGTGCCAATTGTTTTGGAGCACCCGCATAAACATGGGCCAAGGGAATATAAATCGCCTCACCAATCTCCAAAGCAAAAGAAATTCCCACAAGCTCTGCCTGCATAACATCCAAACTGGTGGTTTCAGTATCAAAGGCAAAACTTTTGGCCTTTGCTAGACGACCCAACCAAAATAAAAAATCTTCCTCCGTTAAAATCAAATGGTATTTATTAGCATGCGATTTCACTCCGCCTTTTTCGCCATTACCAATAACGTCCATTAGCCAGCTTTTAAATTCAAGATGAGTAAGTAGACTAATCAACTTTTCTTTATCCCCTTCTTTATGGGTTAATTCATCTAAATTTAAAGCTAAAACCAAATCATTTCTAATTGTTACTAACTCCTTAACTTGCGGCAAACGCTCTAGGCTAGCACGTAAATTATCACCGACCTTACCACGAATCGCCGCGTTATTTTTAACAATGTTAGCTAATGTCCCATATTCATTAAGCCATTTAGCTGCGGTTTTTGGCCCAACCCCATTAACACCGGCAATATTATCAGAGCTATCTCCCACTAAAGTTAGGTAGTCAACAATTTGGTCTGGCCGTACACCAAACTTAGCTTCCACTCCTTTAGCATCTAATGTTACGTTAGTCATCGTATTAACTAAGGTGACATTCGGCCCAACAAGCTGAGTAATATCTTTATCCCCCGTTGAAATTACTGTGGTAATCCCCCGCTCGTTAGCTTTATGCACTAAAGTTCCAATAACATCATCCGCCTCAACTCCTTCAACAATCAAAAGTGGCAGGCCCATAGCCACAATTAGCTCATGGAGTGGCTTAATTTGTACTTTTAAATCATTTTCCATCGCTGGTCTGGTTGCTTTATATTCCGGATATATGTCATGACGAAAATTTTTACCCTTAGCATCAAATACCACCGCGACATATTCTGGTCGATAATCGTTAAGGATCTTTTTAACCATACTGATTACACCGTAAATCGCCCCCGTCGGTTCACCTCTCGAGGTAATCAGTGGAGGCAACGCGTGAAAAGCACGGTGTAAATAGGAGGAGCCATCGATTAAAACTAAAAGTTTCTTGTTATCTTTCTGCTCTTTTATCATAGTTTTCTTAATTTTGTAGACACCTAAATTTAATCTACCAGTGGGATAGCGCCACTAGAGACAAATCTTGCATTTTGAAGCAATAGCGGTATATTCGTTAGTCACTATCAAATAACAAGGGTTATCATTATGCCAATAAGTTTAGTTTTCTCGTTAGTATGTGCTGCTATAGCGATTATCTATGGAATTATCGCCAGCTTTTGGATTTTATCACAACCAACCGGAACTGACCGTATGCGTGAGATTGCTCAAGCGATAGAACAAGGAGCTTCCGCATATTTAAAAAAGCAGTATACCATAATTAGCGCCGTTGGCGTGGTTTTATTTTTCATTATGGGGCTTATCCCAACTATTGGTTGGACAACTGCATTTGCCTTTGCAATTGGTGCAATTTTTTCTAGCTTAGCAGGTGCTATTGGCATGAATATTTCTGTACGTGCCAACGTCCGCACTACTGAAGCAGCAAGAAACAAAGGTTTAAGTGAAGCCTTAAATATAGCTTTTCGTGGTGGGGCCATAACGGGGTTATTAGTCGTTGGCCTTGGTTTACTTGGAGTTGCTGGTTACTTTGCAATTATATTACAGCTAAACGGGAACATTGGCCTGTCAGTCTCCGAAATGGTAAAACCACTGGTTGGCCTGGCTTTTGGTGGCTCATTAATTTCCGTCTTCGCTCGTCTTGGTGGCGGTATTTTTACTAAAGGTGCTGACGTTGGCGCAGATCTTGTAGGTAAAATAGAATCTGGTATCCCTGAAGATGACCCGCGTAACCCTGCGGTTATCGCCGATAATGTGGGCGATAATGTTGGTGACTGCGCAGGTATGGCCGCAGATCTTTTTGAAACTTACGCCGTAACGATTATTGCCTCTATGTTGCTCGGGGCGCTCTCATTTAAAACCTTGGATCTTAACGCCGTGTTATATCCACTAGTGATTGGCGGTTTTTCAATCATTACCACTATAATCGGCTGTTATTTTGTACGGGCTCGTACTGGTAAAACTATTATGAGCTCATTAATGCGTGGTTTACTGGTAGCAGAGATCCTTTCCGCAATCATGCTTTACCCCATTACTAACTGGATGTTTGGTGATATTAGTTCGCAGCATACTGATCTAAGCGTAGCCAAAATATACAGCTCCGGCTTAATTGGTTTGATCTTAACCTATTTAATGGTTTATATCACCAAATACTACACCGCGATGGAACACTCCCCTGTACGCCAGGTTGCCGAAGCATCAACAACCGGACACGCAACTAATATTATTGCTGGTATCGCAATTTCGTTCAAAGCCACCGGTTGGCCAGTAATTGCTATTTGCGCTAGTATGTTTGCGTCATATGAGTTAGCTGGAATCTATGGCATTGCGATAGCCGCAACCACGATGTTATCGATGACCGGTATTGTTGTCGCATTAGATGCTTACGGCCCGATAACCGATAATGCTGGTGGTATCGCTGAAATGTCTCATTTACCCAAAGAGGTGAGAAAAGTTACTGATGCTTTGGATGCGGTTGGTAACACCACAAAAGCAGTAACCAAGGGTTATGCTATTGCCTCTGCCGGTCTTGCCGCTTTAGCATTATTTGCAGACTATACGCACGCGCTTGAAAGTATTCGTCATACAGTTATCGCTTTTGACTTGTCAAATTATAAGGTGATAGTTGGTTTATTTATCGGCGGGTTAATTCCTTATCTATTTAGTGCCATGGCACTCGAAGCAGTAGGTAGAGCCGCAGCTGCCGTTGTCAAAGAGGTGCGCCATCAATTTAAAACCATCGCTGGCTTAATGGAAGGTACTGCCAAACCAGATTATTCACGCGCAGTAAATATGTTAACCACTGCCGCAATTAAGGAGATGATCCTCCCATCACTATTGCCAGTATTAATCCCCCTTATCGTTGGCTTTGCCTTAGGAGCAGAAGCTTTAGGTGGACTACTAATGGGCGCAATAGTAACTGGTTTGTTTTTAGCTATATCGATGACAACCGGGGGTGGCGCTTGGGATAATGCTAAGAAGTTTATTGAAGAAGGCAACCACCATGGCAAAGGGAGCGACGCTCATCGTGCTGCCGTTACTGGTGATACCGTTGGTGATCCATATAAAGACACTGCTGGTCCAGCAATCAATCCGTTAATTAAAATTATTAACATCGTGGCGCTATTGATTGTGCCATTGATCAAGTAACGTAGATAATAGCAGCAACACCTCGGCATTAGCTATTTATAGTTTCTGTCCGAGAGTGTTGCTTTGCTTTTTCTTGTTTCTCATCCAACAAGTTACGATACCCAACAAAAGATTTTTGTTGCTTCCAAGAGGCTTTTTGTACGCGTTAAAACCCTAGCGGCTGCAATACTAATTTTTTATCCTCATTAACATGTAACTCAGCATCATAAAAACCGTGATTATGTTTAGCGACTTCATGATCAACCGATAAGACTAAAGCCTGAGGCAAATATTTCTTGATTAACTTTTGGGCAATTGGCGTAAATTCGCCCATACCAGCAAAGATCTCATCAAGTAAAACAATATCAGCTCCTTGGAGAATAACCGAAACTAGCAGCAGAAGCTTTTGCTCACCACCACTAAAACCGCCGCGTACGGAATCAGTAATATCCTCTATCACCGTATCTAAATCTTCGACCCTTTTTTGGGTTTGTGGATCAGAAGCAACAAACGCTTCTTGTAAAAGCTTGTGCATCCTCTGCTTAAGTTCTTCCCCCATGACAGCATCACCAGGAAATTTGTTAGGATAGAGAAGTGCCTCTTTCAAAGATATTTTTAGAGGAAAATAATTTTTTTGACTTATCATCGCAATTTTTGGATGAGCTCCATTTGTCAACGGATAAATAACTTCCCCTTTGGCATAAGTAAAACCAGCGCTAATTCCTTTAATTTTTGCCAGCAAGCTGCTTTTACCACTACCAGGTTTGCCAGTAACTGCGAAAATCTTCCCAGCATCAAGACCAACTTCATCAGCCTTATATAATAAACGCTTATCAGCTTTGACGCCGATCTCTAAATTTTTTAGCACTAATTTAGCTTCGGCTTGTGTCGATCGCGTAATTTGATCGTCATCTTTTTCTGGCAGCTTGAACATACCTTCCAGCACAATAATATGATCTATAGATTGCCCAACCTTCGAGATACTTTCAGCGTTCTTTGCTGGCCACGATAATAAATTTGATGCTTGCCAAGCCGCATGTTGAGCCTTATATCTATCATCAAAAGCTATCTTGCCATCACGAACTTCGCTAGCAACCGTATAGAAATTTAAAATATAACTAAGCGGCACGTTAATCGTATGCCATACACCATGTGCCATGCTATATAAATTTCTCATGCCATCATTTTCTCTGGCTTTTAAAATAAGCCCCTGCATATGCTCTTGAGTAAAATTCATTCCGCCCCTTTCAATAATAGCAGCAATGTTTCTGTTGTTATGCTTTACTAGCGTATCATATTCTGACTGCAGCTTATTTCCTATTTCAGAATATTCCTTCTCCTTTTTCGCAAAACCTGCTGAAACCATCGATAAGACCTGGTTATATAAAGTGTTATAAATAGCAACGTTCGGCGCACTAAACATCAACACGCCAAAACCACAAGCACCTTTGATAGAGTCAGTCATTGCACTAGTCGCCAGTGAGCTTCCCCCCCTCACCATAGTACCAACATCACCTCTTAACCTATCAAGTAACATGGTTGAGTTATCCTGAGAAACAAGACGTAAAATATTTTCTCCGGAATACACCCGGGAAATAACATTATCTTCTAGGGTATGGTAAAGCTTATTATTAAAATAAGCATTAATGACACCAGTTGTCATATGACTGAAACCATAAGGAATAATAAAAATAGCAAAGCGAATGACTCTGCCTCCCAAATCATTTTCCCCCGATTGATCTAAGTGCGCAAAAACATAATCCAAACTTTGCTCATAACTGAGAACTTTTAAAGTAAGAAATTGGGTTAAAATTCCGGAACCAATTACCGCTAACGCTTGTTGTTCAATATGCTTATTCAACTGCGCTGGAGGAATAAATTCACCCATGGTTCCATACAACTTACTAGCAACATTTGCCGGACCCATCAAATTATTACGGAGATCCTCTTCCCAGTTGGCCATCAATAATCCAAGACCAGCGCCAATAAAATTAGCTAATCTTGGCCCCAGTAACAGCCCTAATTTTGGCGCCAACCATGGTTCTAGCATAACACCACTAATTGCCTGCCCCATATTAAGAAAAGTTATATAGTGTTTATCGTAATAACCACCAGCTAAAGCCAACTCCTCAATAAGGCCTTGCACACCACCGTAGATCATACCCTCTATGCCTGCCTGAGAATTCACTAAAGTAGAAATAACAGGAGCAATCGCCCATTTATTTTCAGAAATAATTTTTGTTGGCACACCGGTAGGTAACAACATACCTGCCACCACCCCGGCAAATTTGGGGAGTTTTCCCTTACTAATCATATTGCCAGTGGCTAAACCCAAAAAACCATGAGACATATAATGTGCGTTAGTATAACCAAAATAGGTTAATCCCTCATCACTAGCACCAATAACTCCGCCAATAAGCGCACACCACGGCCCACATAATGTGCCCCCAGCAAGTGCATCAACGATTGGCACAATCAAGTAATCAAACTTATCAATAACCCGGTCAACCACATTATAGTTTCTTTGAGACTGGGCCTCCTCTGCTACACAAACTCGAGTGGAAAAAACAAAAAAGAAGACGAGCAAGATGACGACGATCGATTTTAAAGATGGGAAAATAAATTTCATTGACTGTACTCTACTATATAAATTTACTTCAAGGATAATACTTAGTAACCCATAAACATCGCTACTTTGATAAAGTATAGAAGATTTTTTAAAACAATCATTAAAAAAGAGTCAATTTATCGTTTTTGCGAAGTATGACCGAACTCCAGGACCAATCAACAGCCACTTTTTCTATTAAAGGAAAAATACTCTGGATCATTGTAAGTTCATGCAGATGTGGCTACAATTTTATCTCAAAGTAATATTGCAATTTTTTGGAATAGATATGAACAACAAAACCTCTTATACTGCATCCGCCATTGAAGTTCTCAGCGGCCTAGAGCCAGTACAAAAACGCCCTGGCATGTACACCGACACCTCATGCCCTAATCATTTAGCCCAAGAAGCCATAGATAACAGTGTTGATGAAGCAATTGGCGGACACGCAACCAACATCGCCGTGGTGCTCTATCCTGATAATTCACTTGAAGTAATTGACGACGGTCGAGGCATGCCAACCGACATTCATCCTGAAGAAAAAATATCGGGGGTCGAACTTATTCTTACTCGTTTGCATGCTGGCGCTAAGTTTTCCGACAAGCACTATCGTTTTTCTGGTGGCTTACACGGTGTGGGTATCTCAGTAGTAAACGCACTTTCTTCCCAATTTGCAGTTAACGTCAAACGCGGTGGCAAAATATATAGTATGGAATTTAACAACGGCATGCCACTTAGTAAATTAAAAATTACAGGCACTTGTGGACCGCGAGAAACTGGCACCAGTTTAAGATTTTGGCCAAATCCCAAATATTTCGATTCTATAAAGTTCGCCACTGTCCAACTAAAACATTTGTTGCGCGCCAAGGCATTTTTATGCCCAGGATTACGCTTAAAATTTGAGAATCAACAAACTAACGAGTTCGCAGAATGGTATTATGAAGATGGTGTTACCGGCTACCTTACCTCCACCTTAGTCGACACCAACCGTATCCCAGAAACCCCATTTGTCGGCAATTTCGCCACTGACACTGAAGCGGTAGAATGGGCCCTTACTTGGTTTCCTGAAGATAAGCCTCAAATCACCGAAAGCTATGTTAATTTAATTCCAACAATTAGTGGTGGTACTCATGTTAACGGTCTTCGCACCGGACTTGGCGAAGCCATGCGGGAATTTTGTGAAATCAGAAAATTATTGCCACGCAGTTTAAAACTTAGCCCAGAAGATACCTGGGAAAACTGTAATTATATTTTGTCAGTAAAATTAATTGATCCACAATTCTCTGGGCAAACCAAAGAGCGTTTAACTTCGCGCCAATCTGCAGCTTTTGTCACGGGCATCATTAAAGATTCATTTAGTTTATGGCTCAATCAAAATGTACACTTAGGGGAAGAACTTGCTGCGATTGCGATTAATAACGCCCAAAAACGCACTAACGCTGAAAATAAAATTGTCCGGAAAAAGGTAACCATGGGCCCCGCTCTTCCGGGAAAACTAGCTGATTGTACTTCACAAGATAACAAAGACACTGAATTATTTTTAGTTGAAGGGGAATCAGCTGGTGGCTCTGCCAAGCAGGCTCGCGATCGAAATTGCCAAGCCGTACTACCACTCCGTGGAAAAATCTTGAATACCTGGGAGATCGAATCCGACAAAGTACTAGCCTCACAAGAGGTGCACGATATTGCGGTGGCTTTAGGTATCGATCCTGGCACCAATAACCTTGAAAACCTACGTTATGGTAGAGTTTGTATCCTAGCTGATGCTGACTCTGACGGCCTACATATTGCCACCCTTTTATGTGCTTTATTTTTACGCCACTTCCGTGAATTAGTAAAAACTGGTCATGTCTATGTGGCAATGCCTCCACTTTACCGAATTGATATCGGTAAAGAGACTTTTTATGCCTTAGATGATGATGAGAAAAAAGGGATTTTAGATCATCTTAAAGCCGAAAAAAAATCTGGCACCCCCCAGATCCAACGCTTTAAAGGTTTAGGCGAAATGAATCCATTGCAACTACGCGAAACTACAATGTGCAAAGACACGCGACGTTTAGTACAATTAACCATCCAGGATGGCGACAATGTCGATGAGTTGGTAGATATGCTACTTGCCAAACGTCGTGCTCTTGATCGTAAAAACTGGTTAGAAACTAAAGGAAATTTGGCAGAACTTTAAAAACAACTTAATACTATAAAAATTAATAACCTCCCAAGGAAAACATCATATGTTACCAGGACCAGTAACCGCAGGATTAGCAGTAACGACAGCAGCTAATATATCAGAGTACCCCACCCAAATAGATAACGATCCTAATTATACCATTACCCTTGGCGATATGCATGGCAACGTTATGAAGTTAGTGTGAACTTTAATACGCCATGGGGTTATTGAAATATCTCCCAATGATTTTACAGAGATGTGGGAAATATATAAGGAATGGCAGACGGAATTAACACATGGAGTATATGAACTAGGAGCAATTTTAGCAGACACAGAAAAAGCCAAAAAAAATGTCGACAGATTTAGCGCTATTTTGGCTAAAGCTAAATTCAACCCACATCACAATGTCAGGCTATTAGGAGATATTCTTGGCGATAGAGGAAATAACGATTGGTTAATTTTACTACTTTTAAGAAAAATGCATGAATCTAATATAGGAACGCAAATAATTGCTTCAAATCATGACTTATTTTTTCTTGCCACTTATGATAAACACGAATCTTCACCTGATGATTACTTGTTAAAACAATACATGACTAAGTTTTTAAAGCTCATCACAAACGGCATAGTCACCCATGAAGAATTACACAGCATGATGGAACAACATTATATCCCTAATTTTGTGCCATTATCCTACACCCTATCTGCAGACGGAAATTCAATTACTCTCTTTATGCATGCCCCCAACACCCTAGAACCAATTGAAGACTTAGCAAAAGAACTGGGAGTTCCTTATCAAGCAGCCACCGCAACAGAATTAGCTGAAACCATAGATAAGATTAATACGGCTTTTCAAGAATTATACGTAACTGATAACGCTAAATTCCAACAAATGATCTTAGCTGCCCAAGATGAACATTCTTCCACCCCCCTCCATGCACTAGTTTGGAACCGCGGACACAAAAAAGATGGGGTATTGGATCCGACGACACTTCCCTCTTATGTAACAACAGTAACACATGGGCATGTTGGCGAAGGAAAAGCCAAAAAAGGGACAGATACAAGATTTAATGAAAGGCAAACAAATTTAGATACCGATGTTGGTAAAGAGTTAGATCTTACCCAAGGACGCCACGCTGCTCTTCGCCTTCAGGAAAAACCTTGGAAAAAAAATTATCTTGAAACATTAATTGAAAAAATAAATAAAAAAGCACCTAATATAAAAATACCAGTAGAAAATTTAATAAAAGCTTTAAAAGATAAAACCATTGATGTTAGCCAAGCAATCAAGGAACTTACCAAGATAGCAACCACCCATCCCCATGAATATCTTTTTATAGTAAACGACCCAGAAATAGTAAAATATTTGTTGCGAGAAAGCAGCGATAGCGAAGATTGCCAAAAAATAGAACAAATACTCTGCGCAAAAAACCTGCAAGACCGGGCGCAAAAAATACTAGCAATTGAGATAAGTATTAAAATATTAGAACTACACACAAATTTATCCAGCGAGCCAGAAGATAAAAAAACCGAAGAGCACCACCAAACACTAGTAGATCAGGCTTTAAAACTATGCGACCTCTACCTTGAGGCCACCCATCAAGATAAAGAGATAGCTAAAATTGTCTCCAATATACGTAACCTTCTCTCCGATAAAGAGGCTTCTGCTACTTCAAAAATAGCTGCTATGAGAGAAATCGTACAAATGGAGTCTTTATCTGAAGTGATGAAAACTGCTTCCTCTAACACCTGGAGCAGCAAATTTATCCACTTTATGCAAAACATATTAACCGGACACTGGCGAGCCGCGATCATGTCAGCAGAAAAACTTAATAAAAAAATGAGCGCAATAGCTTTACTTCAAGCACCGCAACAACCATTGCCCGCCACACCAAAACCACAAGCACAACAAAAACAGCCGGGGACATCTATAATCCCAAAACCTAGGTAACATTCAAAAAATAAATTACAAAGATTCCTTAAAAAACACTTCTTAAACCTAAATTTTTACATCAACACTGCGTTGATAAAATTTGTACTGTACCCGTGAAGTCAAACGACAAAATAATTCATAAGAAATTTCGCCAGAACACCTTGAGATCTCTTCTACTGGTAGACCACGCCCCCATAAAACCACTTTTGATCCAACTTGAGCATTTGGAACACAGCTTAAATCAACTCCTACCATATCCATGGCTACACGTCCGAGTATTTTAGTACGTATACCATCCACCAAAACTGGTGCGTCAATAGTATTACGTGGATAACCATCACCATAACCAATTGCCATGGTACCCACACGCATATTTTTCGGGCAACGAAAGATACCGCCATAACCCAGAGTTGCACCTTTAGCAAGATCATGCATAGTAATAATTCTCGAGGTAAGGGTCATAACTGGTTCAACCCCTAGGTCAGTCCCACTACGCTCATTGAGTGGGGTGGCACCATACAATAAAATTCCTGGCCTAACCCAAGGCATATGGGTCTTGGGCCAATTGATAATTGCCGCAGAATTAGCCACACATTGCTCACCATCTAAACCAGCAACCATTTCTTGAAAACAACTCATTTGCTCTAAAGTTTTATTGCTTTCCCCATTATCTGCTTCGGCAAAATGGGTCATAAAACGTAAGGGTTTGCGTACCATCGGACATGCCAGCAATCGCTGGTAGGCACTGGTAATTTGGTGGGGTTGAAAACCTAAACGATGCATCCCCGTATCAAATTTCAACCAAACTTGTAGTGGGTGCGATAACTTACTTTTTTCCAGAATCTCGATCTGCTCAAAATTATGGATAGCACTTTCAAAACCAAAACTGTCAATCATGTTTAATTCAGCACCACTCAAAAAACCGGTTAAAATCACTATGGGCTTTTTGATCCCGGCATTACTAAGTTCTATAGCTTCTCGTAAAAACATAACACCAAAAACATGAACATCTTTTTCGATTTTTTGTGCAACTGGAACTGCGCCATGACCATAGGCATTACATTTGATCATAGCCAAAATTTTACTATTAGTTACACGAGATTTGATTTTAATTAAGTTATTATGCAGAGCTTCTAAATCTATGTGCGCATATGTATGACCACTACCAAACATATTTATACTCCTCGTAAAATAAATTTATGCGTTGCTGTCCTAAACCGCATAGTTAGCCATGGCGAGATTTTCAAAACGGGTATATTGTCCCAAAAAGGTTAGCTTGACTTTACCTATAGGACCATTTCTTTGTTTACCGATAATAATCTCGGCAATGCCTTTGTCAGGACTATCTTCGTGATAAACCTCATCACGATAAATAAATAATATCATGTCAGCATCTTGTTCAATCGCACCCGATTCGCGCAAATCTGATACTTGTGGACGCTTATCCGTACGCTGCTCTAAACCACGATTCAGCTGAGATAAAGCAATTACTGGCACACTTAATTCCTTTGCTAAAGCCTTTAAGGTACGAGAAACTTCGGTTATTTCAGCAACCCGGCCCTCTTTAAATCCTGGGATATGCATAAGCTGCAAATAATCAACAACGATCAAACCAATATCTTTGTTGGTACGTGCCACACGTCGGGAACGAGCGCGGAGTTCTGCTGGACTAAGTGACGGAGTATCATCAATATATAAAGACGCTTCTGAAAGCAAACTAACAGCTGAGGTTAAACGTGGCCAATCCTCATCATGCAATTTACCGCTACGCACCTTATGTTGATCAATATGACCTAACGATGATAGCATACGCATTGCTAGTGACTCCCCAGGCATTTCCATACTGAACACCAAAATAGGCTTTTTACTTTTAATTGCCGCATGCTCTACGATATTCATCGCCAAAGCAGTCTTACCCATCGATGGTCTGCCAGCAACAACAACTAAATCACCTTTTTGTAAACCAGAAGTCATCTCATCTAAATCAGTAAAACCGGTAGAAACTCCTGTTATGGTTGCATCGGAATGATATAAAACATCAATCCGCTCCGTAGCCTTGGTAAGTAAGGTACTGATGTCAACTGGACCTTGCCCTTTGGTACGTTGCTCGGCAATCTTAAAAATTCTACTTTCAGCATTATCGAGAATTTCCTTGGTATCTCGACCTTCCGGATTAAAAGCAAGCTCACCAATAGCGTTAGAAGCTGTAATTAATTGTCTTAATATAGAACGCTCTCTAACAATTTCGGCATAAGCAGAGATATTAGCCACGGTGGGAGTATTTTTGGCTAACTCAAAAAGGTAAACCTCACCGCCAGCATTTTCCAATTCATTGATGGCTTTTAGTGACTCGGTTAAGGTTAAAACATCAAAAGGCTGATTACGCCGCCCCAAATCTTCCATAACCCGAAAAATTAGGCGGTGGTTTGGCCGATAAAAATCATTTTCTCCCACTTGTTCTGACACCTTATCCCAATAGGTGTTATCAAGCATCAACCCCCCAAGCACCGATTGTTCTGCTTCAACTGAATGGGGCGGAATTTTAAGTTCTTCGGTAGCATCTTTGGTTTTGGCTTTTGCCTTCTTAATGCTGGACATATTCGGTCTCGATACAATCTTTCTTCGCAGCCATCACAGCATAAGTAGCAAGAAGCAGTACTTATGCTAATACTTTAGGCAGGGCGCGCCCGCGTCCAAGTCTATGTAAACTTAGAGCAAGCTCTCTCAATAGCTTAACCCTAAAGTTTGTCTAGTAATCAGTATATCTATTACTAATCTACAGCGGCAACCACGTTAACTTTGACTTTCACAGTCACATCACTATGTAACAATAAAGTAATCTCGCACTCACCAACTTGACGGATTGCTCCTTGTGGTAACATAATTTCGCTGCGTTTAACGTCAAACCCAGCTTCTTTCAATGCATGAGCAATAACACTGGTACTAACTGACCCGAACAATTTACCTTCTTCAGTAGCTTTTACTGGAATAGTAATAACCGTGCGTTCGAGTTGCTCCTGACGCTCTTTAGCAAGCTCTAGTGCTGCAGCAGCATTTTGTTCAAGAGTTGCTCGCATCGCAGCAAACTTCTCAAGATTCTCTTCATTCGCAACCACAGCTTTACCATAAGGGATTAAATAATTACGGGCATAACCTGGCTTTACTACAACCTGGGTGCCAATATCGCCTAAGTTTCTAATTTTTTCTAAAAGAATAACTTCCATCGTAAACCTCACTCAAAAATTTTTAGTGTTGATCGGTATAAGGCAAAAGAGCTAAAAACCTCGCTATTTTAATTGCTTTAGATATCTTGCGTTGTTTCCAGGGTTGAACATTAGTAATACGACCTGGAATAATCCTACCACTCTCTAAAACACTTGCCTTTAAGAGTTCAATATTTTTGTAATCAGCATCTGGATCACTGTGTAAAAGCTTTTCTTTTTTGTTATCTACCATACTTATTACTCCAACTAAATTAATTTTTCGTCTCGCTACCAATTGAATTTCTTGAATTTCCTGCTTCACCTATATCTTCAGAACTATCAGCCGTACGTCGCTTATCATCCTTGTGTTTGAACATCAAGGATGGCTCAGTAATAGCATGCTTACGGTTTAAAATAAGATTACGCAAAATGGCATCATTGAAACGAAAACTATTTTCAATTTCTTTTAAAGTCTTATTATCACATTCAATATTGAAAAGTATGTAGTGAGCTTTATAAACTTTGTTAATAGGGTAAGCTAACTGACGTCGTCCCCAATCCTCAAGACGATGGATAACACCTTTACCATTTTTGACTAACGTCTTGTAACGCTCAACCATGGATGGCACTTGTTCACTTTGGTCAGGATGTACCAAAAAGACAATTTCGTAATGTCGCATATTCCTCCTTATGGGTTTATATTTTTAAAGTCTCACTACCAAGTAACTTATAGTGAGACAAAGAGTTAAGGAGGTGTATTCTAGGGGAAAAGAGAATGTAATTCAAATTTTTGCTAAAATAATGCAGCACATTGATTTTAATATAATAATTTATCAAATTTTTGGCTTTACACAGGAGAGCCGTTCCCCTTGGCAATCTCCACCATTACTGTGTCCTTGCAGCTTGCTGCGAATCCAGCGTCTTGTATGGGGCCCTGGACAAGTAGCCTGTAATCCCAATTGCTCATAAATACTTCGTATCTTGCTTCTCCCAACAGCACAACCATTTAATCACAAATAAGACGAAATTATATCTTATTTTCTATTTTTTTTTGGGTGTCCGGTTTTGCCGCATCAATGTAGTAAGCCGAGATTTAGTATTTTGACTAACTAAAGAGTTGTTCAACAACGCTCGTAGTAGCGAATTGGCATTAGCACCTAAATCTCTTCCTCGCTCCAGCATCCTAACCGCAAGCAGGGCTTGATTATCTGCAACAACATCACTAGTATTGCACAACAACACTTGTAGCAGCATATCGACATCGTCATAAACACCTAAATCTCTTTTTCGCTCCAGCATCCTAATCGCAATCATCGCTCAAATATTTGGATTAACTTCATTAGTATTGCACAACAAATCTTGTAGCAGCTGATCGGCATTAGCACCTAAATCTCTTTCTCTTTCCAGCATACATAACATAAGCCTAGCTCTATTATTTGGCATAACTTTAGAATCTTGCAACCATGCTGGTAGTAGCTTTTCGACATCAGCTCCCAAGCCTATATGTAATGCAAGCATTACCGTTACAACAAACACTTGGTCATTGTGATCAGCACTCTGGTTTTTTAACCATTCTTTTATTGCCTCATTTGCATCAGCTTCTAAGACCAGAAATTGGGCAGGTATATTATTACTTGCACCAACTTCTCTATTAGGTCCACTAGTTAATCTATCAACTAACAGATCCCTAAACCATTCTTGGTCACCATCTAGCCTATCTGTATAAAAAACCATGGCAGTGGCTAGGCTAGCTATGGTTATTGGATCTACTATAATTGAGTTCGGAGCAGACGCTTCACTTTTTAAGATCATAAAACCAAACTTTATCTCATTATCTGAAAAATCTATTTGCCTTTGACGTAGCTTAATAAGAATATCGGTTAACTTAGCAATTGCAAAACTCTGATACCCATCTCCTAAATTTAAAAGATAACACTTGTCTTCCTCGTCTTTTAATAACTGCTTGATCTGCTCATCTAATAATTTATGTATATGTTCTATAATCTCAGCATCTAGGGTCTTAGCTCCACACAGATAGATAAGTACCAAATTTAACTTATCTAAAGTCTTAAAATGTCCTGGAAGTTCGCTAAGGGTGTTGTTATCTTGGGATTTACCTAAGATTAGATTACTTAGCTCCTTAGTTTGCTTATCGGTGAGTTTTTTACCTTCATAGAGTTCTCTAAAAAACTCAATTTTTTGTTCTTCTTCAGCTAAATTAATAGGCGGCCTCTTCTGAGCCACTGCAGGACTTTGAGCTAGGGCTGTTGCCATAACTTTCTGGTACTTAACAAAAATCTCTGGATTAGATTCGCTAGCAGATTCTGGAGTTTCCGATGCCGCTCGTTCAGCAGCTGCTCTTTTGTAATCACGAGAAGAAGAGGAAGCCGCCCTAGAGCTACTACTAGCATATAAGCTAGCACGTGTCGAAACCCTTGACCTACCTGAAAGGACCATATTATTTGCAGCTGGTTCCGATGCCGCCCGTTCAGAAGCTGCTCTTTTGTAATCACGAGAAGAAGAGGAAGCTGCACTAGAGCTACTACTAGCATATAAGCTAGCACGTGTCGAAACCCTTGACCTACCTGAAAGAACCATATTATTTGCAGCTGGTAAAGAAGCAGAGATGGGTTGATTTGAAGCTATTTCTTGTTCTTCTGTATCTTCCATGCGTTCAACAGGTGCTTCTTGAGTTGCTGCTAGTGCTGATTCAGATAATTGTGGAGCTCCTAATAAACTACCATTGGTCTCACCCAACATAGGTTCGACTATATTTATTGGAGGTATAGTATTGGGTAGAGGTGTTGGCCTAAATAATTATAGGAGCGCCAGCACTACTACTAGAAGTTGGTGGTATTAAAGGTGCACCATTAGATGAGGCATAGGATTTAGAACATAAGGTAAAAATTAATAGTAAAATTAATAAAAAGTAATCGTTCATTTTTTGTGGCTTCAAATAATATAATAATTATAAACATCATATTATAATGTAGCATAAAAATAAGCTGGTATTTTTCTACTTAAGAAATTGTTAAGCAACTTTCGCTAAAAAACTGGCTAATTAAAAGCGTGCCGCTATTGCTCACTATAATTTTTATGGCCGTCCTGACCTCTAAAATCCGCTCGCATGGCCGCGATACATTGTTGCACTGCGCACGCCTCAGCTGTCCTCGTCAATGGCGCTTCGTGTACTTCACCGCCGTTTCTTATGTGACTTTACGGCGCGATGCGTTTACAGCCAAAAAAACAACTACGCCCTTCAACGCGCGCCTACCTCGGACTACCGACCCTCACTGCGCTCTCCATAGTTAGCAGCGCGCTTGAGCCCTGCTTAAGTTATATAATACCTATTGCCTCAGCCATCTCTTTCTGGTATATATGCCGTTTCTAATGAGAATGAGAGTTTAATTATGGCACAAGTTTGTCACATTACAGGTAAACGCCCAAGCATTGGGCATACGGTATCGCACGCCAATAAGAAAGCTAAGAGACGTTTCAATATTAACTTGCACAGCAAACGATTTTGGCTTGAAGAGCAAAAGCGCTTTATAAAATTGCGTGTTTCTACCAAAGGGTTAAGAATTATTGATAAAGTTGGCGTGGAAAAGGCTCTAGCCAACCTCTCTAAATATCGTGATGACATTGCAGGGTAAAATTTATGGCTTCTAAAGTACGTGAAAAAATTAGATTAATTTCAACCGGTAAGACCAAAGTTGGTAAACCAACTAAAACTTTCTATACCACCACTAAAAACAAGCGCACAAACACGGAAAAAATAAACACAAAGAAATTTGATCCAAGAGCATTTAATCCAACAACTGGTAAAACCGGTATGCATGTTATTTTTAAAGAAGATAAGATTAAATAATATCTCCTCTTACCACCTTAGCTTTTAACTCCGATAGTACAAATAAATATGCCCCCAAGAGGGGGTTATCCATCATATCTCAAAATACGAAATGTGTTGCTGCTTTGTCGCTCGCTTCACGTCCTCCTCGCGTTAATAACAATTTCCTATAAATCCTGCATTTTGCAGTAATAGCGGTATTTACTAGCTACAAACTGATTTTCAAAGTAAAATTATTACTGGAACTATACTAAATTTAGGCGGAGCATCCTTATTTTATATGACCTAAGTTTATATTCAATTTTAGACTCCCCATCGCTTTGTCATTCAACAGATCGCAATGATGAGGAGCATAAAAAACAAGAGCAACTGAGCGTAAATTCAATCAAGTTTAGACTCGCCACGTGGCATGAACCACGTGGCTCGGTCATGGGGAAGAGCTGTACCTCTCCCCCATTGTTTTGTCCTCGAAGCTTACTTTGAGGAAATTTAGATTTTACGAGGAGCATATGCCGGAACTACCAGAAGTAGAAACCATACGCCGCGGACTTGCAAAGTCGATTTTACAGCAAAAAATCGTTACCGCTAACATCTATAATTACCATCTACGCCACCCAATCCCCAGGGACTTGCCAAAATTTCTTAAAGGGCAAACATTTCAAAAAATTAGTCGCCGCGGTAAATATATTTTATTACAAACAAAAACTGGCACCTTGATCGTCCATCTTGGTATGTCGGGTACCCTCCAGCTAAAAAATCAAAATCACCTAACCACAAAACATGAACATGTGAACATTACTTTGGCTAACGACTTAGCTCTTTGCTATACCGATCCTCGTCGTTTTGGTGCCATCTTATGGACAACCCAAGATCCATTAAAACACCCATTATTAAAAAACCTTGGCCTCGAACCACTAACCAAAGATTTTACGGCAAAAGCTTTATCTAACCTGGCAAAATCAAGAAAGTGTTCAATTAAACAGCTACTCATGAATAATTCAATCGTAACAGGTATTGGTAATATTTATGCTAATGAGGTTTTATTTGCCGCTAAAATTAATCCACTAAAAAAAGCTAGCACGGTATCAGCCGTACAATTTCAAAAGCTGGTTCAAGAGATTAAAAGGATCTTGACGCTTGCGATTAAGTATAAAGGTACCACCATAAAAGACCACCTTGATAGCAGTGGCAACAAAGGCTCTTTTCAAAACAAATTAAAAGTTTACGGCAAACTGGGGCAACCATGCTCCACCTGTCACACCAAGTTGATCACTATGATGATTGGGCAACGTTCTACTACTTTTTGTCCTCGCTGTCAGAAATGAAACTTATTTCGCAAAGCCTGTTGCACAATCTCAGGCACCAGCGAAGAAACATCGCCGCCCAACGATGCCACCTCTCGGACTAACGACGCCGAAACATATGCATACTTTTCCGAAGGGGTTAAAAACACAGTTTCGATATCTGGCTCCATCATGCGGTTAATACTTGCCAATTGTAATTCATATTCAAAGTCAGAAATGGCTCGTAGGCCACGTAAAATCATCTTAACTTTTTTATCACGACTCAGATCAACCAATAATCCACGAAAAGTACAAATCTCAATATTAGAATACTTAACCAAGACCTGCCTTATGGTTTCTTCTCTTTCAGCCAAAGAAAACAGGGGGTGTTTTGCTGAATTCTCAGAAATTGCTACAATAACTTTGGTAAATAAACGGCTGGCACGTTCAATTAAGTCAATATGGCCATTAGTGATAGGATCAAAAGTTCCCGGATAAATTATAGTACCTGACATAATCAACCTGATATTTTAATAATGTCGTAATAATAACAAAAAACTGCCCCCTAAAAACACTTTAAATATAAAAAAATATGGCATAAACTCACCGGCGCGCTATAATCTAGTGTCTTTTTGTGCTCGCTCCCTTCGTCTAGTGGCCTAGGACGTCGCCCTCTCACGGCGAAAACATGGGTTCGAAACCCATAGGGAGCGCCATATAAATCAAACAGTTATGATTACGACGCACAAAAAAATAGTTTATATAAAACTATAACTGCGCTGGGGTATCAATAGGATAAGCTAAACACTCCAACTCACTAATTCGCTCGCTTTTTACCCAATACGCCTCTCCAGTGAATAATTGAGATTGCTTTGAGCAACTACTCAAATTTTATATTAGGCTCAATACCATCAAATTCAAAAACCATATGATCTTTCAAAACATCCATTACTTGATTATATACGCTATTTTTATGCTGCCGCCACCATCAATTAACCTCGGCCATGGTAATTTTTATATCCAACACGAGTTTCGCACTTAAATAAATTTTAGAGTGAGATATTGAAAACCCTAAGAAGGTGAAACTATGTCTAACCATAAAATACAGCAAGAAAATATATAAAGCATTTTTACAAGCAAGCAGCATTAGATATTCGGGGTTAGCCCTGTCAGAGGTGTCACCTGAGCCGATATCCTACGATAGCGTAAGCAGGTGGGTGAGTTCTAGCAATTTTCGATCAAGGGAGATATGGCAAATTGCAGAAAAACATATCCGTAAAGATGAAAAATGTTTGTTAATAGCAGACGATACGATTTTAGATGAAAATCGCAGTGAAAAAATCGAGCTAGTCCATTATCAATATTCAGGTAATGTACACGATGTAATTGCTGGCATTGGTTTGGTAAATCTTTTATGGCACGGTCTAAGTAATCAAGAATCGGTACCAATTGTTTATCGGGTTTATGACAAAGATACAGATGGCAAAACCAAGAATGAACATTTCAGGGACATGCTGAAATTAGCAAAGGATCAAGTAATAAATCCATCTGCGGTAGTAATCGATGCCTGGTATTTTAGCTTAGATAATTTAAAAGCTATTCGTGATTTTAACTGGATCTGGGTTTCTGGGCTTAAAAAACCGCATTGTAAATCGTAATAAATTGCTTGAAAAGCTTGAGATTCCCGAAGAAGGATTAAAATGCACTTACGTGGTTATGGTTGGATCACAGTATTCCGGTTTGTGGCAAAAAATGGCCGCACGGATTATATTGGAACCAACATGGAGTTTTCCACTCGTGATCAAATTGAATCTATTACTAAAGCACGTTGGTCTATCGAAATCTATCATCGAGAATTAAAGCAAGCCTGTGGAATCGAGCGTTGTCAGGCTCGCACGAGCCGTGCGCAGAGAAACCATATTTTTTTGGCAATCACAGCTTGGTATGAAAAACATCATCGTTATTACTTCAAGCAAATATCGGTCTATCAACAACATTGGGATGTAATCAAGCGGTCAATTTCTAAAGAAAGGCAGTTTATTTTGGCTACAACTTAATGGTAGGTGCGAAACTCGTGTCCAACAACAGCAATATTTTGTTAATGACCCACATTTTTTTTCCTTTCTGTGGCAAAACTTAATTTGAGGCGATTCGATGAATCATAACGATTTAACAATAGATCTGTTTATAGTATAATGTTTTTGTATCAGATTTAACATAATTAAAAGGAGAGGGTTATGTTGGAACAACAAGTAGACACCACCTTAAGGGAACAAGAAAATCGACTAGCAATAGCCGCCATCAAAGATAAAATTGCAGATATAACAAAAGAATGTGCAAGAGCACTCGCCTCCCTCAGCCTGACCGCAGATGCACAAGAAACAATCAAAAAAACAATTATCCAAAAGACAAAAGATCTTTTAGGATTAATACATCAGCACGTTAGAAACACCATAATGCGCAAGGTTTACATAGAGCAACTTGTAACAGATGAAACTATATACGCGTTTCACAAGCTATCTTCGAGACAAGGATTTGGCATTAGACAACAATCTACATTACCTCGAAATGTCGTTACCGAACAAGAATTGGTACGTGGCACCAGACAAGGTGGCTCTGCTAATGAAACCCAGCAGGCACGATTAAGTGATAGCGGTAGGTTGGTTTTTTGTAAAAACACCCACCCTGAAGTAGCTCAATTAGAAGTTATTGCTGCAGACTTTTTCCGTCACTCCTTAGATGGTCGCACTGCTCAAGGGAAAATAATCGTCGATGACAGAAATATTACCGGTATGTACGTAGCGGGTATACCAGGTTTTGTATCAATGCGTGTACTTACAGATTTAGCTAAATTAGCTAACGAAAAACAGGTAGAAACAGCCATCAAAGAAAGAACAGACAAGATAAAAGAAAAAATTGAAAAAATTAAGCAACAGCTAGCAGCAGGCGCTGGTAATGCTAAGCAGCTCAAAACTGAACTGCAAGAGTTACAAAATTATTTAGGAACTTATGACCAAATTGTTACATTAAAGTTAATTGACACCAAAACACATTCAGTAAATTTGCGGCCAATTGCCGGCTTAATTGCTAAAGCTCTTTGTCCAGCCTTTTTCTATGAAGACTGGGATCGACATAAAGACAATTTTGGACTTAGCTTTGCTGTCCCTGGCGGTTTAGGAATCGCTTCCCTTGATTACGACAAAAGTTTAACTGGAATTTTTGGCCAAGATGGCAAAGCTTATGATTGGAGTATTACTCCTAAGCGCCTAAGGGATTTTCCCAACTTTAATTGTTGGTATTGGCCATCATCGAGTAATAAATATCGACTGCTTGTTAGCTCAATCTTTGCGCCCAAAAAAACTCCTAAAATGTACTCGGACGAAGAAGCCAGGCAGTATTCCATGCTAAAAAACGATCCAAAATTTCGCGAGCAAAAACAAATTGAATGGTTAAAATTGGTTTTTATTCCGCAAAAACTACGGGAAAACTCGGTGCAAACTTTAGCTATTCCCACCTGCCAGCCAAGCCCCTATTCACGAGAAACTCTAGCAGGACTACCAGCAATCCTTGAGACTAAACGACGAGCCCTACTTGAATCTCTGGTTCGTTTAAAAGAATTTAGAGAAACATTTGCCAATGAAAACACTAAAAATGCTTTACTCCAAAAAGTTAAAACCGAGCTACGTAACGCTTTGACCCCCGAAGAGTTTGCTATAGTAAACGAGCATTGGGATGAAATTCAAACCGACATTACCCAAAAAATCAATGCAGTAAAACAACTAGAAGAATTTACTCGTAATCTAGGTTATACGCACCTAATAAAAACCATTGAAGAAACAGGCATATCTTTTTCACCGAGCTTAACTACAGAACAACTGGCCCTAACACTATCGCGAACTACTATCTCTATGACCACAAAAGAAATTAGTAAACTCCTAAATGAAGAATTGGGTTTAGATATCTCCTCCCAAAATGCCCGAAAAATTAAAGAAGAACTCCTCCTTAAAAAACTGTGTATGACCTTACCTGGAAATCTAGGGGAGCGTCTTAAAGAAATAAATTTTACCATACAGAACCACTCTTTCCCCAGGAAAAAAACTTCAGAAATCCTCAACCAATTAGCACTGCAGCTAAAAAAACTTGAAAACAAACCCACTCCAATCGCTCTGCAAACAACCAAACGTTGTCTGCGTTGGCTAGGGGTGCCCGAAGAAATTATTTCTGATACCCTTAAAAGATGTGTACAAACACCATCGCAGAAATCCCGGTCCCCTTCACGTCCATAATAAATTGTAAATAAAAGTATCGTAACAACCAGGTAAAAGTTGCATCAGTTTAAATTTATTCTACACAACTTGCCACATGACAAAGTAATCGGCCTCTTTCGAAACCAAGTATTTCGGCATAACACAAAACACATACGAAACGAGCAAACCGAGTTTGTTTTAATATAAATGAGCATGCGAGTAAGTATGCAACACGGTAGTATGACAAAAGACACCGGTTGCAAAAGAGGCCTAATATTTCTCAACTAGCATAGAGCAGGTCCAGACCTTTTCCAATAAGAAGAAGAGTTACCTGAACAAATCTCTAGACTTATTTTGCTCCCGTACAGCTTGTAGCAACATCGCTACCGTGCCATAATAACCACCATGAAATTTGTTGATGAAGCTAAAATAAAAGTTAAAGCAGGTAGTGGGGGCAATGGCTGCCTCAGCTTTCGTCGCGAAAAATTTGCCCCTTTTGGTGGCCCCAATGGCGGCGATGGCGGTAATGGTGGTAGCATATTTTTCGTTACGGATCAAAATCTAAATACTCTAGTAGATTTTCGTTTCTGTAAAATCTATGAAGCGGAACGGGGCCAAGATGGCATGGGAAGCCAGTGCACTGGTAAAGATGGTAACGACCTTACCATTCGAGTTCCCATAGGTACTCTGGTTTACGATGACGATACCGATGAGCTAATAGCTGACCTTAACCAATCAGAACAAAAAATCTGCGTTGCTAAAGGGGGGTTTCATGGGTTCGGTAACCTGTATTTTAAAAGCAGCACCAATCGCGCACCACGCCAAACCACTAAGGGAAAGCTCGGCGAAGAACGTAATCTAAGACTAGAATTAAAATTATTAGCAGATGTCGGCTTACTTGGCCTACCTAATGCCGGTAAATCCACCTTTATTCGCGCTGTTTCTGCTGCTCGTCCCAAGGTAGCTGATTATCCTTTCACCACCTTGTATCCTAACCTTGGCGTCGTCCGTATCGATACTGAAAAAAGTTTTGTCGTCGCTGATATTCCCGGATTAATTGCAGGCGCCTCTGAAGGAGCTGGGCTTGGTATCCAATTTTTGAAACATCTGTCCCGTACCAGCATCTTACTTCATTTAGTTGATATCGCCCCGCTCGATGGTAGTGATCCAGTAGCAGCAATGAAAACGATTACCCAAGAAATAAAAAAATTTAGCAAAGACTTAGCAAAAAAAGAACGCTGGCTAGTGTTAAATAAAATCGATATGTTATCAAAAGCTGAATTACAAACAAAAACCGAAGACCTTATAAAGCGCTTAAAATGGCGAGGAAAAGTCTTCCAAATATCTGCTATTAAAAAAATAGGAACTAAAGAACTGTGCTACAAAATAATGGAATATTTTGCAAAATAACTAACAACGACGGTGCCTATAAACGTTAAGATATATTTGGTCACTTAAAGCTGGTTTTTGAAACTAAAAATTTCCCAAAATAGTATGCCATAGGGTTCGCTGAAGCTAATATAGAAATTTTATCGTCTAACGTAGTGACTTTAAAATCAAATTTGTTATAATTTAGTATCTTAAGTGTTAAAAACATTTATTGCAAAATCATAAGGTTATAAAGTTCCAACAGGAGGTGTCACTTGCGTAAAAAATGGCAGAAGTTTTTGTACCTCACAATAAATACCTTGATAGGCGTACAAGGATTAGTAATCAATGCTCACGCTGCTGAAACCGGTATGCCGTGGGAAGGCCCACTAGAAAAAATTCTCGCATCCCTAACCGGTCCCGTAGCAAAGGTTTTAGGAGTAATAGCCATTGTCATTGCTGGCTTTGGCATAGCGTTTGGTGAGTCAGGAGGCTCCATGCGCCGCATTTTTCAAATAGTGTTGGGCCTATCAATAGCCTTTACCGCCTCAAGCTTGGTTGTTGGTTTATTCGGTTTTTCTGGCGGAGTAACATTTTAAAATGAACGTCGCTGGATATCGCATTAGCCTCCATAATTCATTGACTACACCAATTATGCTTAGTGGAGTACCGCGTAAATTCGCCATTTTAAATTGGACTATTTGTGCAGCTTTGGTTTTAGGTTTACGCGCCGTTTACCTATTACCCCTATTTCTAATGCTACACATCGGTGCCGTATTTTTTGCAAAAAAAGACCCTAATTTTTTTGAGGTAATATTAAGACTTTTAAAACAAAAAAGGGTTTATAGAGTATAAAAATTAAGTTGTAAATAATATGTTTAATATCTCAGAATATCGTCAAACACCAGACCGCCTGGCTGACCTGCTACCATGGGCAGCTTTGGTTGCCCGTGGCGTAGTTCTGAATAAGGATGGTTCCTTCCAAAGAACCTTACGTTTCCGTGGCCCAGACTTAGAGTCAGCCACGGAAGCACAATTGGTTGCTGCATCCGCAAGATTGAACAATGTCCTCAAACGATTTGGCTCAGGTTGGGCTCTATATATAGAAGCTAAACGTAAATTGTATACCTCCTATCCAGAAAAATGTTTCTTTCCTGATCCATTAAGTATCCTCGTGGAAGCTGAAAGAAAAGAGAAATTTTCCGATATAGGAGAAAGCTTTGAAAGCAAATACTATTTAACTCTACAATTCTTACCCCCATCACAATCAACGTCAAAAGTAAGCACGTTAATGATCTCTCAAGAACAAAATACTGATGAAGATTATAATAAAAGTCTAGAATTGTTCGTCGCCACAACACAGCGCTTTTGTGACATCTTGCAAGACTTCATGTATGAAGCAGAATTTCTTGATGACAACGAAACCTTAACCTATCTCCATTCTACAATTTCACCCAAACAACATGAGGTCGTAAAACCAGAAACCCCCATGTATTTGGATGCATTTTTAGCTGATACGCCGCTTTTGGGCGGTATCGCGCCACAACTTGGCGACTATCATGTACGCACTATAACAATTTTAAGTTTTCCAGCCTCAACTACCCCGGCATTATTAGATCAGCTAAACCAATTACCATTTAGCTATCGTTTCGTAACCCGTTTCATTCCATTAGATAAGCCAGAAGCGGAAACCATTTTGAAACGCTATAAACGGCTCTGGTTTGCTAAACGGAAGGGTTTATTTAATTTACTCCAAGAGGTTTTCACCAAAACTGAAACCCAGTTGATAGATACAGCATCTATGGAAAAAGCTAGGGACGCTGATAGCGCCCTAAAAGAACTTGCAGAAGACTATGTATCTTTTGGCTATTACACAGCAACGGTAACAGTTATAGATCGAGATCTACTTAAAACCACCGAGATGCAACGAGAAATTGAAAGGGTGATAAACGGTTTAGGATTTACTACCATCGCTGAGACCTTTAATGCCGTAGAAGCCTGGCTATCTTCGTTACCTGGCCAAGCTTATGCCAATATCCGCACACCACTGCTTCACACTTTAAACTTAGCCCATCTCATACCTTTTTCTGCCACCTGGCCAGGCCCTGAAACTGATGCTCATCTAAAGGCACCACCATTAATGTATGTGCATACCCATGGTCGCACACCATTTCGTCTAGTAAATCACGTGGGTGACGTTGGCCACCAAATGATCATCGGTCCAACTGGTTCAGGTAAATCTGTATTGCTAACATTAATAGCACTACAATTCCGCCGCTATAAAGACGCGCAAGTATTCATATTTGATAAAGGCGGAAGTTTCTTAGCTACTACCGCAGGGGTTGGCGGTGGTTATTACGAACTTGGTACTAACTCTGAAACTTTAGCTTTTCAGCCTTTGGCAAATATTGACCAAGAACCAGAACGCATTTGGGTTGCCGAATGGATCCATGGCCTATTAATTAACGAACAAGTAAACGTTACGCCCGAAGTAAAACATATGATATGGGATGCTTTAACTTCACTATCAAATATGCCAAAACACCAACGGACAATGACCGGCCTAAGTGCATTAGTACAAAATAACATCTTACGCCAAGCCTTATTGACCTATACTTTAAATGGTCCTTTTGGTCATTTGTTAGACGCTGAATATGAGCAAGAATGTGATGATATATGGCAATGCTATGAAACTGAAGAGCTTATGAACACACCAAGTGTCATTGCGCCAGTTCTTAGCTACCTATTCCACCGCTTAGAAAAACGCTTTACCGGGGTGCCAACACTGCTACTACTAGACGAGGCCTGGATTTATCTTGATCATCCAGTTTTCTCGGCAAAAATTCGTGATTGGTTAAAAACTTTGCGTAAGTTCAATGTTAGTGTCGTATTTGCTACGCAATCTATCGAAGACGCACTGAATACCAGCATTGCTCCAGTATTGCTTGAGTCATGTCCCGCCCGTATCTTATTACCGAACGATCGTATTCTTGAGCCAAACATTAGAGCTTCTTATGAAAAACTGGGCCTAAATGAGCGGCAACTGCAGATCTTATCTACAGCAACCCCGAAACAACAATATTATTATCAATCCCGTTTGGGGAATCGCCTATTTGATGTAGAATTAGGGCCGCTTGCCATGGTATTTTGTGCGGCCAGCCGCGCCGAAGATAAGGTGTTAGTTAAGGAAATATTAGCACAGCATGACAGAAAAAAGTTTTTACCAGAATACTTGAAAGCAAGGGGGCTAGGCTGGGCTATGGATTTATATAATAATTTGTATAAAAAAACATAAATTTGTTTTACGAGGAATATACTGTTCGTAGATAAGTTTTCAGGGTAAAGTTATTAATGGAGCTATACTCCTCGTAAAATAAATTCAGGCACGAAGTCAAGCTGCGAGCGGCCGGAGTTTACATTTACGTAAATGAGGACCGCGAGCAACGTAGACGACAAAGCATCAATTTGTTTTACGAGGAATATACTGTTCGTAGATAAGTTTTCAGAGTAAAGTTACTAGTGGAGCTATACTCCTCGTAAAATAAATTCAGGCACGAAGTCAAGCTGCGAGCGGCCGGAGTTTACATTTACGTAAATGAGGACCGCGAGCAGCGTAGACGACAAAGCATCAATTTGTTTTACGAGGAGTATATATGACAAATCCTTTTAAAAGAGATACATCAAGCTACCACGGTGGTGAGCCTATCACCCCCTACCAGCGTGCTTCCCAAGAATGGGACCTAAGAATAGGTTCTTCACGCGCCCAAGCAAGGAATTGGCGCATCTTAGCTATAATGTCACTGCTGATTGCTGCCTTGCTTACAATCGCAATTATTCTCATACTTGCCAATCGTAAAGACCACATTTATATCGCTGAGGTTACCAAAGAAGGTAAGGTTGTTAATGTTGCGCCGCTATTAGTACGCTATCAACCAACCGAAGCTCAAAAAGAATATTTTATTGCCCATTTTGTTGAATTAACTCGGAGTATTCCTCTTGACCCAGTAGTAGCTAAAAAGAACTGGATAACTGCCTATGACTTCTTAAGCAGTCGCGGTGCCGAACGCCTTAGCTATTACTTCAAACAAACTAATCCTATAGCAATACTTGGTAAAAAAACGGTTTCTATCCAGATCTTAGATATTAACCCTATAAGCTCGAATACTCTCAATGTTAATTGGCTAGAAACCACTGTTAATACCAATGGCCAAGAAGAAGCAAAAAAAGCTTATAGTGGCGTCTTTACTATTGCTATAAAACAGCCAGAGAATAGTACGGAAATGTTGCGCAATCCTTTAGGAATTCGCATTACAGATTTTAGCATTAAACCAAAAGAGTCTAAGTAACAAGTAAGAGCAAGTTGATTTTTGGAGTGATACTTTATGAATACAGCACAAAAAATTATTTTAACACTTTTATGCAGCACCCTTTTGTGCGCATGTCAAACTAAACCTAATATAGATAATCAACCTTACTCTCTGGCAGTCAATGCTGGTAGCAAGATGCAACCGACTAAACTGGTACCGGTACCAATGCCTGGACAATTAATGTCTCTGAAACAGGGGAGCACAAAACACTTGGTGGGTGAAGCAGCTATTGAAGAAGCCAATAAAAAAGCGGTCAAACAACCATCCTCAGGAGCCTACATCAACTCGATTATGACCTTTGATTACATGCAAGGGGCGTTGTATCAAATTTACGCTGCGCCACTTAGCGTGACTGATGTGCAGTTCCAAACTGGTGAGCACATTGTCGCTGCCGCGGCTGGCGACACTGTCCGTTGGCAAGTTTCTAAAACTTATAGTGGTGTTGGCGCCACCCGACAAGAACACTTGTTAATTAAGCCAACAGATGAGGGCTTAACTAATAGCCTCGTGGTAACTACCGATCTACGTACTTATCACATCATGCTGCATTCAACCCCTAAAACCTATATGGCATCAGTAACATGGCGCTATCCAACCAGCGATAATTTAGTAACTAACTTTGAAGACGATCCTTCATCAGATGCTAGTATCTCCGATATGGCTAATGGGGTCGATGTTAATAACATAACCTTTAACTATGACATTAAAATGCTCAAAGGACCGACACCAGATTGGTATCCCAAAATCGTATTCAATGATGGCAATAAAACCTATATTAAATTTTCAAACCAAGCCCAAGAAACCCCATCTTTATTTATTGGCGACAAGAAGCACAATGTTGTGACCAACTTCCGCGTACAAGGAAACTATTACGTGGTAGATAAAGTCGTTGACAAGGCCTTACTACAAGGTGGCATAAATAACCGCAGTGTGGTTTACATATCGTTAAAAAAGAAATAGAAGCGATTAATAAATTTATGGAATTACACCCAAAACCAAAACAACCAATTGCTCTTAACCGTCCGCTAATAATAACAGTTGCCGTCGTCGTTGTGACAATATTGCTGTTTGCGATTGTTGCTGCATTAACTACTACTAGTCATGTTAAAACTAATGATACTGTACCTACCGCAAAATTAACTGACGACAAGTTGACAGTTACTGCTGAACTAAACGGCTTACCGGAAAATTATAGTGATGTTGAGACTATAAAAAAGTATTCTGCAGATTCTTCACTATCACAACTTGAAATGCTTCAGGAGCAATTTAGAGAATTGCAAAGTGAGTATTCAAATCTAAGGCGGCAACTAGCAGAAAGGGATACAACCCCCAAAAAACCCCCGGTTGATCCAAACCTACAAAAAATTAAAGAGACTAGCATGGTGTTTGGTGGCGTGGGCTCTAAAATCGACTCTTTATTAGGAGGACCTGGAGATAAAGAGAAACCAGTTTTAGGACCTGATGGCAAAGAAATCCCTGTACCCTCCCCCCAACAAGAAGAATTTTACAAAAAACAAACTGAGGATGCACATAAGTTAGCAACAATGAAAGGACAAGATCGCCCAGAAGATATCTATGATTTACATAATATCGTAAAACCCGTATCTAAGTATCAAATCATGTCTGGCACTTTAATTCCAGCTGTTTTAATCACCGGGATTGATACCTCATTATCTGGCACGATCGTCGCGCAAGTACGTTCACATGTCTTCGATACAGTAAGTGGCAAACATTTACTTATACCCCGTGGCTCAAAACTAATCGGAGAGTATGAATCTCGAGTTTCCACAGGTCAACGTAGAGTCTTACTAGCTTTTTCACGTATCGTTAGACCTGATGGCACTTCTATTTTGCTCGGTAAGAATTTTTATGGAGTTGATGGCGCTGGTACTGCAGGAATTGAAGGCAGTGTTGATAACCATTGGGCAAGAATCATTGGCGCTTCAACAATCTCTGCTATTTTAAGTATTGGTGCTGGCATCGGCGGAGGCAACAGCAGCGGCAATAACTACCCGAGCTGGAAAGAAAGGATGGGCGGCGGTCTTGCGCAAAGTTTTGGTGGTATTGGCAGTAACATAGTAAACCGTGAATTAAGCGTACCACCAAAATTAACCCTACCCCCAGGGCATCAATTCAATATTTCCGTTAGAAAAGACATGATAGTTACACCATATAATTCAAGAAACTATTAATAATAATTATGAGATCGATTATATTTGTGAAACTTCGGGAAACAAAAAAATTTTTAATCATCTCATTAGTTCTTGCATATTGCCTTGCTTATCCAGTATATAGCGCCGGAAATATTTTTGCAGATCTATTTAAACAGAAAGAATCAGCAGCAGCTAACAAAGCTGGCACTAATAGTAATAAAGCTGATCAAACAGAGTCAGCAACTAACCAAACAGCACAACAAACTATACCACTTGAGCAAGCTTTCCAAGACGACACCTACGAAAACTTTGCCTCTCAAGAAAAGAATGAAAGAAAAATATTTGATGATAGCCTTTTAGGACCCCAATCATGACCATGAACGTGCCTATCGATCCAGGTGTAGTTACTCTTATTCAAGCTAATTTTCTTGATCAACTTAGGGCTGGGTTTGCTGTTACAGCTGGTTACGCCACTAATTTACTGTATTTTTTTGCTGCCATAGAAATAGCAGTCTTAGGCCTGCTGTGGGCACTACAACGAGATCTGGCTTGGGAAAAGTTATTTTTTAAGATCATTAAAATTGGGTTAATATTTTTTGTTATTAGTAATTATCCGTGGTTACTCCATACCATCTTATACAGTTTTGCAAAATTAGCTGGGGTCGTAATTAACAATAGTGAAGTTGCCCAGTACATTTTTAACCCAGCAAAGCTGTGGCAATATGGTTATAATATTGGCGTACACATACTTGAGTTTGCCGTAAATGGTACAGTACCCGGGGTAATTCTCATCGAAGTTAGTATAGGTTTAGGAATCTTATTAGTATTTGGCCTCTTAGGAATCCAAATGATAACCCAAATAGTTAGTTTCTACGTGGTAGCTCTTGGCTCACTAATTTTACTACCATTTGGGGCGTTAACTTCCGGACGCGGTATGTTTGATAAGGCAGTACAAGCAGTATTAAAATCAGGTTTACGCCTGATGGTATTAATTATCATTATCGGCGTCGCGACAGTAACCTGGGATGGTTTTCAGTTAAACGATCTTGCGACCGCAAAAACTTTTACCCTTAATCAACCGTTAGGTTTATTTTTTACCGCCCTGTTATTTTTATGCTTAGCGATCTATTTACCTAAAGCGATTAGTGAAGCTGTCGGCAACCTAAACAGCAGTATTTTTGAAGGTGGCCAACAAACTGTAGTTACTGTACGTGAACCGACTGTCGCTTTTCCTCCAATGGCAGCTGGACACCTTGCTAATATGCAAGCTGCCACTACGATTGCTCCAGGAACTCTTGGCGGCGGCGTATATGAAGGTGCAGCTAGTGCAGCCGCTGCTGCCAACATACCAACTGTAGTTACGAGTGGACCTATTGGTAGCAGTTTGGAAAGTAGAGCGTCACAAGAACCGATGGGTCAGGCAAGCGCTATTGCCAAAAGTATCTCCGCTACTACAGTTAAAAAAATACAAGAAGCAGTCAATAAGGCCGTAAAAGAGAAAACCTAAGATATCGATGCCTGCCTTTTTTAAAAAATTTCTACCGTTACTCCTCAGTTTAGCGTTTATTGGAACACTTGCTTTAACTGTAATTTTCGTAAAAAAAGCTGGCTATCATGTGGTCTATACCGCAACTAAAAGCGTACCACGTGGACTTTACCTGATCGTACCAATAAAAAAAATCGCGCGTTTTGACTTGATAGAATTTGTCCCCCCCAAAGCTGCCTATGATTTTGCTAAAAAAAATCGTTGGCTTCCCCAAAATGGCACCATGATTAAATATGTTTTTGCTGTTCCCGGCGATCATATCTTGATCGATAACCAAGAAATCTTGGTTAACCATAAAAAGGTAGGCCGCATCTATAAATTTTATGCGCCAAATAAATTGTTACCCCAAACAAAAATTTGCGGTAGACTACAAGTTGACCAATATCTACTGCTTAGCACTAAAAGTGAGCGTTCTTTCGATGGTAGATATTTTGGCTTAGTAACATTACCAAACATTTTAGGGAAAGCTTACCCAATAATAGTAGAATAAAAACCTATGCATGCAAATAAAACTGAAAAACGTCACATCGAAATGCTTATAACTGCCTTTGGTGAAGATGTTATAAAACTATTACAAGATCCTGAGATTATCGAGATTATGCTTAACCCCGACGGTAAACTATGGACCGAATCATATGAAAAAGGGAAGTATTTTACTGGGATCATCTTTAACGCCAAGCAAGCTGCTAACGTTATTAAACTCTTAGCCGCCTATCATCAAGAAATTGCTGATTACGATCATCCTGAAGTCTCCTGTGAACTGCCTGAAAGCGGCGCTAGATTTCAAGGTTGGTTACCACCGGTAACTGATGCACCAACATTCACCATTCGTAAGCGTGCTACCCGTATTTTTACTCTAGAAAATTATGTTGCATCTGGCAGTATAAATGAAGAGCAAGCTAATCAGTTACGTCGCAATGTTGTTGAGCGTAAAAACATTTTAATTGCTGGTGGTACCTCTTCAGGCAAAACGACCTTTGCTAATGCTCTCTTAAATGAATTAAAAGAAACTACAGACCGTATTATTGTGCTGGAAGACCTACCAGAACTACAAATTGCAGCTAACGACTGTGTAAAACTTACAACCACAAGTATCATTTCTATGCGAACGTTAGTTAAAGGAGTATTACGTATGCGCCCAGATCGTATCATTATTGGCGAGGTACGTGACGGCGCTGCGTTAGAATTACTCAAAGCCTGGAATACTGGACACCCAGGAGGCATATGCACTATCCATGCTAACAGCCCGGAAGCCACTATTTCAAGATTGGAAGACTTGGTACACGAAGTTGTTAGCGTTATTCCTACACGCCTTATTCAAGAAGCGATCGACGTTATTGTATTCATGCAACGCGACCACGCTGGCAAACATAAAGTGAATAGCATCACTGAACTAAAAGCATACTAGAAAACAACAGTATGCTTTTATTTGACTAGCAAACTTATTCAAGAGGAATTACGTCTTCTGCCTGAGGGCCTTTAGGACCTGACTTGACTGTAAATTCTACTTTTTGCCCTTCGTTTAATGAACGATAACCGTCCCCACGAATTGCACGGTAATGAACAAACACATCTTCTCCACCTTCTACTTGGATAAAGCCGTAACCTTTAGAAGCATTAAACCACTTTACTATACCGGTAACACGATCTGACATAAATACTTTTCTCGCTAAAAATTTTAAAATAAACCCTGTAACAATTTGTTACAGCGATAGCATACTACCATAGTTAGGAGACAAAGGAAAATGAAATTTTCAGACCACCCGGACCACCAACCTCATATAAAGCCCCCACCCTATTATATAATCTAAATTTCCTCGAAGCTTGCTTCGAGGACAAAGCAATGGGGGATAGTCACGGGGGAGAGGCGCAGCTCTCCCCCCTTGACCGAGCCACGAGGTTCATACACCACGTGGCGAGTCTAAACTTGATTCCCTCGTCTAGAGACATAAGCAAAGCAAAACCTACTTACCTCCGGTCAGGGGACATTTTTATGTCTGCCCCCTGACCAAAAAAATGCAGGCAAAACGACATGAAGCCTAGCCCAACATCCTATTCCTGTACCTCGATTTTCCTAGTAATGCTTTTATCCGACTTAGGAATGGTAACAAATAACACACCATGTTTGCTTGTTGCTGCAATTTTATCACCATCAACCATATCGGGTAACATAATACGACGGTAAAAAGATCCCTTAGAGCGCTCATAACGAATAAAATTATCTTTTTTCTCCCTATGCTCGCTTTCCTTTTCCCCTTTAATAATTAAGGTATTACGATCTAAGTTAATGTTAATATTTTTAGGGTCGACTCCCGGCACATCTACTTTAACCACAAACTGCTTAGCTTCTTCCACAATATCAACTTTAGGTTGCCAATCACTAGTTTCAATAATAGAAGAATCGAGGTTCTGGCTAAGCATACGATTAAACTCTTTTTCTATATCACCAAAAACTGGTACCAAAGAAAATGAACGCATTATATTTGACATATTTCCTCCTGTTTTTTTCAGAAAAACCCTCAAGAATGGCAAAATCACCTATGCAAATAACCACAATAGTATATATAGTGGCTGAACTTACAGATTCAAGGGTCAAAAACCTGGGGCAAATCCCAACAACTGACAATAAAAATATACTATTAGTCATAGAGTTAGTTGTAATTCAAGTTTAGACTCGCTACGTGGTATGCCCCCCCCTATTGACTATCCCCATTGCCCTGCCCTCGAAGCAAGCTTCGAGGAAGTTTAGATTATAACTGCTGTTAGGATTTGGCCCCTTGTTGTATAATTTGGCCATGGAAACACCATCGTTAGAATCCTGGCTACAAAAAATCAAACATGAGTTAAAGCCTATTGATTACGAGACAATCACACAAGTAATCACACTAGTACAACTAGTTAGCAACAGTAAGCCCGCGGCAATTACTCCATCATATCTAACTCAGGGTTTAATGGCCGCAGATATATTACATCAGTTAAATTTAGACGGCCCCACCCTAGCCGCTGCGATTCTTCACTGTAGTTTTCACACTACTGGTTTAACCTTAGAAGACATCAAGGAACATTTAGGAGATGAAATAGCAAAACTAATTCGTGGCACCGAACAAATGGCTAGCATCAGTGAGCTTCATCAAAATATGCTACATAGTTCTAACTATCAACACAATGTCGATAATATTAGAAAAATGCTTCTTGCCATGGTTGATGATATCCGCGTAGTTTTAATCAAAATTGCCGAACACTTGAGTATTTTACGTAGTGCTAACGTATTAGCAGACAGCCTAAAAAGAAAGCTCGCCACCGAAACCATGGCAATTTATGCGCCGCTTACCAATCGTCTTGGCATCGCGCAACTAAAATGGGAACTTGAAGATTTGTCATTCCGTTACCTTGAACCAGAAAAATATGAAGAAATAGAAAGCTCTTTAAAACAACGTTTCCCTGAATATCGTGAGTACCTAAAAAAAGCAGTAACGACACTAGAAGAGTTATTAGCGAATTCCGAGGTAAAAAACTTTCAAGTAACTGGTCGCACTAAACATATTTATAGTATCTATCGCAAAATGATACGAAAAAAAACTGGGCTTGATGGCATCTATGATGTTAGCGCCTTACGTATTTTTGTCCCCACTATTGTCGATTGTTATACAGTCTTAAGCTTAGTGCATAACACTTGGCAATATATCCCGACGGAGTTTGATGATTACATTGCCGCACCTAAACCTAACGGTTATCGCTCAATTCATACCGCCGTTTATGGACCACAAAATCGAATAATCGAAATCCAAATTCGCTCTTATGATATGCACCGCCAAGCAGAACTAGGTATTGCTGCACATTGGGTGTATAAAGAGGGAAAATCAGACTCTAGTCATCAGACATCAAATAATCTCTATCATGCTAAATTGGCTTGGTTACGCGAAGTAATGGATTGGCAACAAGAAATAACTAACGCCCAAAAAATTCCCATCAATCTTCAACAAGTATTCAACGAATATGTGTATGTTTTCACTCCCGAAGGGGATCTGCTAGAGCTACCCCAAGGCGCCACTCCACTTGATTTTGCTTATCATTTGCATAGCGAACTTGGCCACCGTTCTGCGGGTGCAAAAATCAACAATAATATTGTTCCTCTTACCTATACCTTAAAAACCGGTGATAACGTAAAAATATTAACTACTAAAGATGGCCACCCCAGCCGCGACTGGTTAATTCCTAGTTTAGGCTTCTTACATACCTCTCGTGCCCGCTCTAAGGTCTTACATTGGTTTAGAAAACAAAATCAAGAACATAAAGTTATGCAAGGACAGGAGTTATTAAATAAAGAAACTAAACGCCTAAACTTAAATAAACTTGATCTAAAAATTGCTGCGGATAAGCTACACTTTAAAAATCCGAATGATCTTCTGGCGGCATTAGGCAGCGGTGATTTAAAGTTTAATAGTTTGCTAAACGCCCTAAATCTTGGGGTAGAAAAAACTACGCCTGAATCATCAATAGATCTTACGTTAGTGAAATCCCTTAAAGGGCACCATACTCCCGACATCAATATTCAAGGGGTAGGCAATTTACTGGTGTATACTGCTAGCTGCTGTAAGCCCATCCCTGATGAAAAAATTATTGGTTATATTACTCATGGTAGAGGGGTATCAATCCATCGCACTAACTGTCTAAACGCTTTGCACACACAGAAATTTCACCCAGAACGTTTTATTGTCGTCTCGTGGAATAAAAAAACCGAAAACAAATACCCCGTTGATATTATAGTTAAGGCTTTTAATCGTCCAGGGCTAGTACGCGATATCACTAATGCTATAGCTGACGCTGAGTTATCGGTTTTGGGACTAAATTTTACAGTTGATAAAAAAGAGCAGATAGCAACCATTAGAATCACCGTTGAAATTTCTGGACTGCAACCACTAAGTAATATTTTGGTTAAAATAAGCAAGCTACCAAATATTATTGAGGTATATCGTAGTGACTAAATCTAAATGCTGTACATGATACCATTTTAGATTACTTACTCACCTTAATGCTTAGTTATGCGACGCCGTAAAACCTGGCTAACTACGATTACACCACATATATTACCAAAAATATTTACTACGGTTCTAAACCGATCGAGAATCCTATCAAGCGGCAATAGCACCGAAATAGCATTAAGTGGCACATTAACTATTTTGAATACTACCACCAAACTAACTAAACTAGTTTCAGGGATACCGCCCTCTGCCATCCCACCTAAAATACTTGCGAGCGCCACTAAAATTTGCTGTGACAATGATAAGTCAACCCCCAATATTTGCGAAAAAAACAGGGCCGCAGCCACCTCATACATCATCATTCCACCAATATTAATTGAGGCACATATTGGTAACATAAACCTAGTTACTGTTGGATCAGATTGCAAATTATCTGCCACATGCATTGCTGTCGGCAACGTCGCCACCGAACTTGAAGTGGCAAATGCTGTCGAAAAAACTGGGATATTATTTTTTAGGATATGCCACGGGCTTTGCGAACTCATAATCACAGCAAAAATTAACTGCCATAAAGCATGAAGCAATAAACCTAGAACTAACACTAACACAAACATCATTAGGGCGGTAAGACTACTTTCTAACTGACCAGAGGCACTGGCAGCGGCAATCCCAACCCCAACCAAAGCAAAAATACCAAGTGGAGATAATAACATCACCCCATGTAAACAGCTATTAGAGACATCACGTACAGCTGTACATATTTTAGTAATAGGTTCGGCACCTACACCAACAATCGAACAACCAACACCAAACATGGTGGAAAAAATTACTACGGGTAATAAATCAAATTTGGCTAATGAATCAAAAATATTATGGGGAATAATCGCCGATAAAAAGTTAGCTAAGCTTAAACTACTCGTATTAGTGGCGCTATATTCACTGCCCTGTAAAATTAAATTTGGATCAACCCCGGTGCCAGCTGCAAATAGATTAAATAAAAGCAAAGCGATTGTAACTGCCATCACTTCACTACATAACATATAACCAGCTGCACCCTGCACTAAAGATTTTAGATCACCCAGGTTTTTTCTCATATTGCCCAAGGTAACAATTAAAGTAGAAGAAATTAGCGGTAAAGCAAACAATTTCAATAAATTAATAAAAATATCACCTAAAAACTTAATACTAGTAAATAAATTTGGTGCACATATTCCTAAAAAAATTGAGAGCGCTACACTAATTAAAATGAGCGGGGTATTATACTTCTTCAGTAGTTTTATCATATAAACCATTCCACATTTTGCCAATCACCAGGATAAGCTTTCTTAACTTTAACCCTCTCTTGCCAATTACTAACATGCAGTTCAAGTTTATGGCCATCAGGATCTAAAAAATAGAGTGAAGCCCCGGGTGAAGTATTATCTTTGAAAACTTTTACATCCGAATTAATAATTTTAGATGACATTACTGCAAACTTCTTAGAATCAACAGTAAAAGCATAATGGGTATAGCAAGGGTTGGGACGATCCTGACGCTTGGGATCAACATTAAGACAAAACCAAAACTCGCCCACTAAAAAATAAGCTCCCCGATCCCATTTCACCAAAGGTTTAAGCCCCAGCATCTCACGATAAAATACAAAGGATTTTTCAAGATCGGTAATAGCTAAGGTAACATGATTCATGCCAATTATCATCAGCCACCCTTCAATCCCGAAAGTTCTCAAATTGAATCGGCACACCTAAATCACTCTTACGCATTAGCGCCATTATTGCTTGTAAATCATCTTTTTTCTTACTGGTAACCCGTACATGATCGCCCATAATACTCGACTGTACTTTGACTGGGGATTCTTTAATCAGTTTATTAATTTTTTTACCAGCCTCATGATCGATCCCATACTTAATGGTTACCTTTTGTCTTGCTTCATGTAGACTTTCTTGAATTTCACCACGCTCTAAACAAGCTAGATCAATCCCACGCTTAGCGAGTTTTGGCTCCAAAATTTGCTGCATCTGTTGTAATTGGAACTTATTCGGCGCAAATAATGTAATAATATTCTCAGCCAACTCAAAATGAGCATTGGTATCCTTAAAATCAAATCTAGTTTTAACTTCACGATTAGCTTGATCAACCGCATTGGTTGCTTCGTGATGATCAATTTTAGATACTATATCGAAGGATGGCATAAGTTTGCTCCATAGTTTATGGTTATTACAAAGTATACAATAATACGTTACTCACCATAGGTTTCAACTTTTAGGTTAAAAAAAGCCCGTGGGGCTAAATTCTGATAGTCTAACCGAAGCCGCATGCTTTTTGCGAGGCGCAGAGCTAGGGTTTGACATGTAAAATTGTAACTATTCCCCAAATTTATGCACAAACCAGTGTTTTACCAACTGAGTTAGCACGATATACGAAAACAATACCCCCCCAAGGAATAACCAATACAAAGGGGGCAATGCCACAAACCCCAAGGTTTTTGCCAAAGGTGAGAATGGTAACCAAGCACCAATCACTACAACAATCAAAGAGGTGGCGATTAATGGCAGGCTAGCGCGGCTTTCGATAAAAGGGATTTTATTGGTACGAATAATATGAATAATTAAGGTTTGCGTAAAAATCGACTCCACAAACCAACCAGCTTGAAACAAGGCCGGATTGTGCCAACAATTAAAAACATAAAGCATAATAAAAAATGTTACATAATCAAAAATTGAACTAATTGGCCCAACAAATAGGATAAAATGTTTAATTTCATTAATTGCCCATTTACGTGGCTTGCTCAACCAATCAGCATCTACTTCGTCAGTGGGAATAGTAGTCTGCGAAAAGTCATAAAGTAAGTTATTGGTTAAAATCTGGAGGGGCAACATCGGTAAAAAAGGCAAAAAGATACTGGCACCAAGTACGCTAAACATATTACCAAAATTAGAGCTTGCAGCCATTTTAATATACTTTATGATATTACCAAAAACCTTTCGCCCCTCTCGTACCCCTTGTTCTAATATCAGTAAACTCGTTTCTAATAAAATAATATCGGATGATTCTTTGGCAATATCTACCGCACTATCTACAGAAATCCCAACATCCGCAGCCTTGAGCGCTGGAGCATCATTGATCCCATCACCCAAGAATCCTATAATGTGCCCCTTAACCTGAAGAGCACGAATAATCCGCTCTTTATGCATCGGCGAAAGTTTAGCAAATAGATTAGTTTGGCTTGCAACCGCAGCAAGCTCCGCATCACTCATTGCCTCAATTTGTGGACCAAGCAAAACATAGTCAGCAGTAATACCAACTTTTTTACAAATATAGGTAGTAACAATTTCATTATCACCAGTAAGAATTTTTACATTAACATTCAAACTAGCTAACCGCCGTAAAGTTTCAGCAACCGTAGCTTTGGGCGGGTCTAAAAAAGCTAAAAACCCAAGTAAAGTAAGACTGGACTCATCTTGAACTGTATATACCTCGTTCGCCGAAACTGGCATTTTCTTATAAGCAATAGCTATAACCCGATAACCCTCCATATTCAACCCAGCAGTTATTTGTCTACTTTTATTAGTATGTTCCGATAAAATCGGCACAACCTCATTGCCAAGTTTGATATGGGTACACGCGCTCATTAATTCTTCTACAGCACCCTTACAAATTAAAATGCGCGACCCAGCAATATCCTCTACTACTACCGACATCCGACGTCTTACAAAATCAAAAGGAATTTCATCAATCTTATGATATTTCTCTTTGGCTTTAAGCTGCTCCTCTAAATCTTCGTGATCAAGAATAGCATCATCAAGAATGTTTTTTAGTCCAGTATGATAATAACTATTAAGATAGCCATAATGGAGAACTACCGCATCAGGTTCACCACAAGCATCTAGATGTTTTTCAAGGACAACTTTCCCTTGCGTGATCGTACCGGTTTTATCAGTACAAAGAATATCCATCGCCCCAAAGTTTTGAATGGAGTTTAAACACTTAACGATAGCTTTTTTGCGCGCCATTATCAGCGCGCCTTTAGAAAGATTAACCGTAACAATCATCGGTAACATTTCCGGAGTTAATCCCACTGCTACAGCCAAAGCAAATAAAAACGCCTCAAGCCAACCGTGTCGCATCCCGTTTACTAAAAAAACAACCGGCACCATAATCACGATAAAGCGAATCATCAACCACGTAAACTGGTTAACTCCTTTATCAAAATTAGTTAGGTGGCGCTCATTAACAATGAGCGAGGCAAGAGCCCCGAAGTAAGTTTTATCACTAGTCCCAATAACTACCGCTGTCCCCGAACCACTTACAACGTTCGATCCCAAAAAACAAATATTAGATAATTCAAATGGATTTTTAATATCAGGAGCAATGATCCCAGCTTTTTTTTCCACCGCCAAAGACTCTCCGGTAAGCGCTACTTGATTAACGAAAAGATCTTTCGCAGCAAGAATTCTCACGTCAGCAGGCACCATGTCACCAGCAGAAAGTCGAATAATATCACCAGGTACGATTTTTTTAAGGGGTATTTCTCGTTCTTCACCACCCCTAACTACCGTAGCAGTATTGGTTACCATGGCACGAAGCTTGCTCGCTGCATCATCAGCACGCTTCTCTTGATAAAAACGTAACACCACCCCCACCGCCACCATCGCAAAAATAACAATCGTAGCTCGCAAATCACCGGTTAAAAAAGAGACCACCCCTAGAACCATCAGCAAAAGTACCAAGGGGTTGTTGATATTATCGAGTAATCGCTGCCAGACTGATATATGTTTTTCCCGCGCCACCACATTAAAACCACAACGCTTTAACCGGGAACGAGCTTTAGTTTCACTTAAACCCAATAACTGCGATTTTAAGCCTGCAAGTACGACACTAGCTTCAGTATGCGCTTTTTCTAATAGCTGATGAGCAATATCCTTTTCAAGAGTAAGTTTCATTAGACCCCTTTCGCAGCCAAGTATTTTGGCAAAATCCTATAAGGGCAACGCAGCACCAATTTAATCAAGTTTAGACTCGCCACGTGGTATGAACCACGTGGCTCGGCAAGGGGGAGAGCTGCGCCTCTCCCCCTTGACTATCCCCCATTGCTTTGTCCTCGAAGCTTGCTTCGAGGAAATTTAGATTTTACCAGTGAGATATTAATTATTTTGCCACAATAACTAAAGCTGGCCGCAGTAAACGATCTTTCAACCAATAACCTTTTTGAATCACCTCAAGTACAACGTTAGATTTTACTGTAGGATCCTCTCGCATCGTCATCGCTGTATGTTTTTCATGGTTAAACTCTTCACCTACAGGATTAATTGGGGTAATCCCAAACTTTTGCAAAACCTCTAACAAGTGTTTTAAGGTAAGTTCAATCCCCACGTAAAAATCTTTAAGTGCCACATTTTCCTCAGCTCTCGTGAATAAACTTCGCTCAAGATTATCCACGGTTGTTAGTATCTCGTAAGCAAATTTTTCTAGCGCATATTTATGGGCATTAGTAATATCACGTTCAGTCCGACGTTTTACATTTTCTAAATCAGCCTGCGTTAGTAACCACTTATTATAGAAATCTTGCGACTTCTTTTCTTCCTCAGAAAACTTAGCCAGCAACTCCTGATAACTCGGGTGTTCAAGCACCATTTGTGCAGAAATTCTTGTCTCCAGTAGACCGCGACTGCTGCTATCATCATTAAGTAAACTTTTATCAGCACTTTGATTCTCAAGTAAATCTTGCTCTGATTCTACTAAGTTGGTTTCTGGTTTATGTTGTTTAGAAAGATCGTTCATAATTAGCTCCCGAATAAAAAATAAAAAAATTACACCACCTCTTCTAAAGCGGTACTAAGAAGTTTGGCAGTAACATCAACCGCCGCGATAGCTTGTTCATATGGCATTCTGGTTGGCCCAATAACCCCTAAAACTCCTACAATCTTACCGTGACGATGATAAGGGGTAGTAATCATACTACAATCGCCTAATGGCTCATAACCAGACTCCTCGCCAATATAAATTTTGACACCATTTGCCCCCAAACACTGATTAAGCAGATGCAAAATATCTCTTTTTTCAGCAAATGCGGTAAATAAATCACGTAATTTGTTAACACCAGAAGAGGAATGGTCAGTAACATTAAATAAATTAGCCTCCCCCGTAACAATATAATCACTTTTTTCTTCCGGCCGGCCTAAGGCTTTATCAGCCACATCAATAATACTTTGCGTTAGCTGATGAATGGCGTGCTGCTCTTTGGTTAAAGCTACTAACAACTCCTGGCGAACTTGAAAAAGCTCTTTACCGCTAAAATATGCCGTTAAAAAGTTCCCAACTTGTTTTAGTTCACTCGCAGTATAACAACGATCAGTATAAATAATACGATTTTGCACTTCACTTTTGTTTAATACTAAAATTACTAAAACGCGATTATCTGACAAAGGTAAAAACTCTATATATTGCAAAATATCATTACTGTGATGCGGTAACAACACTAAACCAGTCAACTGGGTCATAGTAGCAAGCAAAGATGAAGCCGCGGCAACCAACTCTTTGGTATTAGAACCAGCGGGTAATTGCTGGGCAAGACTAACACTATTAAAATCAGCTGATAATTGTGTACTCAGTAAACTATCAACAAAAAACCGGTAACCACGAACCGTAGGCACCCGACCCGCTGAGGTATGGGGCGAATTAATAAAACCAGCCGCCTCTAAGTCTGCCATAATATTCCTAATAGTGGCCGAACTCATAGCTAGCGACGCTCTTTGCGCTAGCGTTTTCGAGCCCACCGGCTCACCATCACGAATATAGCATTCAACCAAAAGCTTAAGTAATTTCTGCGACCGCTCGTTTAATGATATTTCTGCTTCCATAATTAATTTAGTATAATCGTAAGTAGCAAAAAATGCCACTTACGATTATACTAAACCACAACAATACAATTAGGTTAAAATATCAATGCGCAAGATCCTTGTAACATCTGGTTTACTTTACGCCAATGGCCCCCTTCATCTTGGTCATATTTTAGAACAAATTCAAACTGATATGTGGGTACGTTTCCAAAAACTTCAAGGGCATCACTGCCTTTATGTCTGCGGTGAAGACGCTCATGGTACACCAATTATGATTAGCGCACAAAAACAGCAGATATCGCCAGAACAATTAATTACCGAAATGAAAGTCTCTCATGAACAAGACTCTACTGGTTTTCTCATAGGTTTTGATAACTATCATACTACCCATTCCCCAGAAAACCATGAGCTAACTAATTTAATTTACGAACGATTACTAAAAAATAGTGACATTGAAACGAGGACTATCAATCAAGCATTTGACGAAGATGCTAAAATGTTCTTACCCGATCGTTACATCAAAGGAACATGCCCCCATTGTAAAGCTCCGGAACAACATGGAGATAACTGCGAAAATTGCGGGGCAATTTACGCGCCTACAGATTTAATTAATCCAGTATCGATTATCTCTGGTAAACCACCCATCCAAAAATCGTCTGAGCATTATTTCTTTCATCTAGAAAAATATACTGACCTACTACAAACATGGGGCAAAAAAAGTTTATCTCCGGAGATCGTTAATAAACTAAACGAGTGGTTTGCTCAGGGCTTAAAACCCTGGGATATCTCCCGCGATGCGCCATACTTTGGCTTTGAAATCCCGCATAAACCTGGTAAATATTTTTACGTTTGGCTGGATGCCCCCATTGGTTATATTGCCAGTTTAAAAAACTTAGCAACCAAGCAAAAAATAAACGCCGATGAATATTGGCAAAAAGATAGCACTGCCGAACTCTACCACTTTGTGGGCAAAGATATTATTTATTTCCATGCACTTTTTTGGCCAGCAATCCTGGAAAGTGCAAACTTACGTAAACCTAACGCTATCTTTACCCACGGTTACCTAACGATCAATGGCCAAAAAATGTCAAAATCGCGTGGCACTTTTATTTTAGCGCGTGATTATCTAAAGCATTTAAACCCAGAGTACTTACGCTACTACCTTGCCGCCAAGTTAGGTCCAAACATCGATGATATCGATTTAAATTTTGACGATTTTATGAAACGCAATAATAGCGACCTAGTGGGGAAAGTGGTAAACATCGCCAGTCGTGCAGCTGGTTTTATTAATAAAAACTTTGGCGGGATGTTAGCCAATCAGTTAGACTCCCAAGAACTATTTAACGAAGGGGTTAGGCTTGCTGATAAAATCAGCGAATCTTATGCAGGCAGAAACTTTAATAACGCCGTTCGGCTAATAATGAGCCTTGCTGATCTAACTAATCAGTACATTGATGATAAAAAACCATGGGCCCTTGCCAAACAAAACCCAAATGATCCAATGATACAAAATGTTTGTACCATGGGAATTAATATGTATCGCTTATTAATACTATTTTTAAAACCGATTTTACCAAAACTGGCCTCAAGCTCTGAAGAATTTTTACAAATCGCACCACTTACCTGGCAAGACCACAAAACACCGCTGCTACAACATAAAATTAATGAATTTAAGCCATTAATCCAGCGGATTGATCCTAAAAGTATTGCTGCCTTATTGTCACCTCAATGAACACCAACACCGTATTAAAGATCTTTAAACACTTAGGTTCGGTTATCAAAAATCCAACGACGGAACTACATTACGCGTCAAATTTTGAACTTCTAATTGCAGTAATGCTTTCTGCTCGTACCACCGATAAAACTGTCAATAAAATTACCGACAAGTTATTTAAGATCGCCAACACTCCAGAAAAAATATTACGCTTAAAACTTGGTAACGTAAAAAAATATATAAAAAGTTCTGGGTTCTTTAACACTAAGGCAAAAAATATTATTGCGACTTGCGAGATTTTGGCAAATAAATTTCATTCGCAGATCCCTGAGACACGCAAAGAGTTAGAACACTTACCCGGCGTTGGCAGAAAAACAGCCAATGTGATTTTAAACATAGCTTTTAATCAGCCCACGATTGCTGTAGATACGCATGTTTTCAGGGTAAGTAATCGGCTTGGCCTGGTTAACAGCAAAACCCCTGCAGAAACTGAAGAAAAACTGCTGAAAATTATCCCAAAAAAATTTGCTAAAATCGCGGGAAACCTCTTACTTTTACACGGCAGATACACTTGTCCATCACAAAAACCAAAATGCGAAAGCTGTGTGATTAATAGGTACTGTCATTACTACCAAACAAATCGGTAAAAAACAGCATGATAATCATCAAAAAACTTTCTATGGGATTAACCCTTACTCTGTTTTTCATCATAGCCGCAATTTTTCTGCAAGAGGACATTATAGAGTATAAATACCTCCTGGGATATGCTGTTTCTTCTCAATACCAAAAAGACAAAGCCCTGATTGCTCCATATTTTGATGAAAGTTTTTATTTAAAACATTATGGCGAAGCAGTTAAAAAATCAGGGTTAACACCCATCGATCACTTTTTAAAAAAGGGGTGGTATAGCAATAACTGGCGTAAACACACCGATCCTAATGCTTGGTTTAATACCACCCTCTATCAAGAACGCCTTTGGGGTAAAGCCCCGCGCAATATCTTTAAGCTTAAAACCAACCCCTTGGTAGACTTTCTCAGCCAACCTAAAATGCATCGTCATAAAAACTTAATTGAAGTTTGGGCAAAAAAAGAGGAATTAACTCGTGCTTGGCTTGCTATAGAGGGTCTAATACGATTAGATCGGTTTCAAATAACATTACATATCCCAAATGACATCGGGGCACCAGACCTTATACGTTTCGCACCCCAGATCAAAAGAGGATTAAAATTAGTCCAAGACAATCAAAAAGACACAAGCTTTTATCATTCAGATTTTATTAGGCATCCTGATAAATATAAACTCACCGACTTAACTCCGATCGATCAAACTACTTTTGCTGCTAATGACGATACCAAACCTATAGTTTACGTTAGTCATGACTTTAAATACTTGCAATATTCACTTTATGGGCGGCGGGGCTGGATAAAAAATGGCAAAATTAACCCGACCATGATTGGTATCGCTTATTACTGTAGAGAACCACTAATAACGGCAACGCCACCATTTTTTATTAATTTTATGCAACAATTAAGGAGAATATTTAGTAACAACCCAAGAGAACTTCGCGTAAAAGATTTTAAAGATTACCTAACCCGGATCGCTGATGGTTTCGATCTTTACATAGTAAATACCAAACTACCTAGCAAAAACTATAAAACTGTGCCAGGCTGGATGGAAACATGGATTGACGAAAAAGAGCTAAATAGAAACAAGGAGTTTTCGGTAAGTTTTTTATTAACCAAGAAAAACCAAAAGAACCATATCTTTAATTATAAGCTGCGCGATGAAATCTGGAGCAAAGAAAAAGATTTTAAAATTCCCACCAAATTCTACCTATCCTATAGACAAAAAAATCTTTTCCCTAAAAATATGCAAAATCGCGCCATGCCAACCGACTCGAAAAAATGGCTCTTTAATTCGGCATTTAATATTACTATAGAAAATACTGAACAAGAGGATTATTTTACAGAAAAACTTTTAGGTTGCTTTATGGCACTTACCGTGCCGATCTACATAGGCTGCTCTAATGTTTCTGATTATTTTGATAACCGAGGAATGCTCGTAGTTAAATCGGTAGAGGAACTTGTAAAAGTAGTCAATTCTTTAACCCCAGAAACCTACCAAAAAATGTTGCCTTATCTTAAAGAAAACCGAAAGCGTGCCTTAAAGTTTTTACAACTAGAAAAAGAAATTATTTCTGAGTTTGGCACTAAGCTTCGGAAATAACTTTGCTGCCTTAGCAAATATTGTTTTCGCAAAAAGGATAGGTGACATAACATAAACGCTATTTAGCACCCTGGTGGCACTTTATAAGTGAATTCGTAGTTAAGCAAATCTTAATACTAGCATGCTAATATTGCAGGAAAGGCAAACGCAAAGCTGCTTAGTCGCCTCATCAAATGATTGGTTGACGCGATGTCTTTAGGAGCAAACTACGCTTTCTCCAAGGGGCTCATATATCGCACTCCCTCTCCGTGCACGCAGCAGCAGTATAAGGTACAGCAAGCTTAGCACATAAATGAAAGATGTACGGTTAAAAAAGGTTTAAGCAGCTGAGGTTGGGCAAGCGGTACGAACACGAAAAGATGATTATGAGCCGTAGTTGTTAAATAATGTTAAATAACCCTAGTTTGGGAGGGGACTAAGATGGATAAATTCACAATGAAACTATTCTTAGATTCTTGACATTAAACATAGGTATGTATGATAGATTTTGTAAATAACAAAAAGGAGAATAGAGTTTATGACTATGTCAGTAAAAAAAAATAAATTACAAATTGGTAAAATAGTTGCATCATTATTGCTCGCTTCTTGTTGCGCTGTGGCAATAGCTAGTGGGAGAGGAGGTGCACCCTACATGCCGATCGGTGAAGAGCGACTGTTGCCAAATTTAGCGCCACACCTTGTGCCCCCCGCTGTTATTCATGATGCAGAGGAGCCAGCACAACTCCCAGCGCCAGCGCCTATGCCCATAGCAGAACCTAACCAAGAAATAGATTGGGATAGACTTGAAGAAGAGGCAGTACTTTATAGACCGCAGCCCGGAACTACTATCTTTGAGGTTGCAGATGCAATCAGGCAAGCGCAACATCCCTTGAGGATATATCTTGGGCACAATAATATTGGTACTGAGGGAGCACGAGTCATTGCCGATGCCATCAGATATGCGCAACATCCCTTGGAGATAGCTATTGGTGACAATAATATCGGTGCTGAGGGAGCACGAGCCATTGCCGATGCAATCAGATATGCGCAACATCCTATGACAATAGGTATTATGGGCAATAATATTGGTGATGCAGGAGCACGAGACATTGCTGATGCAATCAAGCAAGCGCAATATCCTATGAGAATAGATCTTGGGCGCAATAACATTGGTGATGAGGGAACACGAATCATTGCCGACGCCATCAGATATGCGCAACATCCTATGACAATAGGTATTATGGGCAATAATATTGGTGATGCAGGAGCACAAGCTATTGCCGATGCGCTCATACAGGCACAACATCCCATGATAATAGATCTTCCTCTTAATAATATTTCTGCCAATGCAACCAAAATGCTTGCAAAAGTACTAGCTGATAGATTCTTTATGCCGCATAGAATAACACTGGGTTACGAGCACAATCTACAGCTTAAAAAGCACAAAAAGCAAAAATTCACAGAATTGGTTTATATTATGAAATGGCTTTTCCCTAATAAAGATCTAAATCATGATAACTTGCGGGAAATATTAAAACATGCGGTTACGTATGGAGATACTAGATACGAACTCAAACATATGTTAAGTTTTTTCGAGAGCATGAAAAAAGTACTAGATAAGCGTGCTACAGTTCAAGAGCAAGCATCGTATGGTTCAATATCAACCTATCTAATTGATCACATGTACGTCTTGTATAACTATTTTATCCACAAATTTGGCTGGTAGCAATTTTGGGGAACCTAGTGAAAGTTAGTCGCCTTAGGTAGGAGTGGCACCTTAAAAGGCGGCGCCGTTTGCTCGTAACAGCATACAGTTAAAAGGTGGTGGAGCAGCTAATAAAACTATTCTTAGATTCTTGACATTAAACATAGGCATGTATGATAGATTTTATAAATAACAAAAAGGAAAATAGAGTTTATGACTATGTCAGTAAAAAAAACAGATTACAAATTGGTAAAATAGTTGCGCCAATATTGCTCGCTTCTTGTTGCACTGTGGCAATAGCTAGCGGGAGAGGAGGTGCACCCTACATGCCGATCGGTGAAGAGCGACTGTTACCGAATTTAGCGCCACAACTTGTGCCACCTGCTGTTATGCATGACGCAGAAGTGCCAGCACAAGCCCCAGCACCAGCGTCTGTGACCGTAACAGAGCCTAACTATGATATAGACTGGGGTGCAGTATATTATGAACCGCAACCCGGAACTACTATCTTTGAGATTGCAGAAGTGATTAGACAGGCGCAACATCCTATATGGATAGATCTTGGAGAAAATAATACCGTTGCTGAAGGAGTACGAATCATTGCCGATGCCATCAGACAAGCGCAACATCCCATGAGAATAGATCTTGGAGAAAATAATCTTGGTGCCGAAGGAGCACGAGCCATTGCTGAGGCCATCAGACAGGCGCAACATCCCATGAGAATAGATCTTAGAAGCAATAATATCGATACTGAAGGAGCGCGAGCCATTGCTAATGCCATCAGACAAACGCAACATCCCATGGAGATAGCTATTGGCGACAATAATATCGGTGATGAGGGAGCACGAACTATCGCAGATGCCATCAGGCACATGCAACATCCCATAACAATAGATCTTGAGTACAATAATATTAGCGCCGAAGGAGCACGAGCCATTACTGAGGCAATCAGACAAATGCAGCATCCCATAACAATAGATCTTGAGTACAATAATATTGGTGCCAAAGGAGCAAGAGCCATTACTGAGGCAATCAGACAAACGCAGCATCCCATTACGATAGCACTTGGGTACAATAATCTTGGTGCTGAAGGAGCACGAGCTATCGCAGATGCAATCAGGCAAGCGCAGCATCCCATTACAATAGCACTTGGGAGCAATAATTTTGGTGCTGAGGGAGCACGAGCCATTGCCGATGCCAT
>CAZHSI010000002.1:115146-122926 GCA_964535195.1 uncultured Coxiellaceae bacterium
CACTTGGGAGCAATAATTTTGGTGCTGAGGGAGCACGAGCCATTGCCGATGCCATTAGACAGGCGCAACATCCTATGAGAATAGATCTTGGAGACAATAATATTGGTGCTGAAGGAACACGAGCCATTGCCGATGCCATCAGACAGGCGCAACATCCCATGAGAATAGATCTTGGAGACAATAATATTGGTGCTGAAGGAGCACGAGCCATTGCCGATGCCATTAGACAGGCGCAACATCCTATGAGAATAGATCTTGGAGACAATAATATTGGTGCTGAAGGAACACGAGCCATTGCCGATGCCATCAAACAGGCGCAGCATCGCATGAGAATAGATCTTAGATTCAATAATATTGGTGCCGAAGGAGCACGAGCCGTTGCCGAAGCAATCAGGCAAGCGCAACATCCCATGAGAATAGAACTCAGAGGCAATAATCTTGGTGATGAAGGAGCGCGAGCCATTGCCGATGCCATCAGACAGACGCAACATCCTATGAGAATAGAACTTAGAGACAATAATCTTGGTACTGAAGGAGCACGAGCCATTGCCGATGCCATCAAACAGGCGCAACATCATATGACGATAGATCTTGGTGATAATAATATCGGTGATGAAGGGGTACGAGCTATCGCCAATGCAATCAGGCAAGCGCAACATCCTATGAGAATACGTCTTGATCCTAAGATTTCTCCTGATCCTTATCCTAGGATTTCTCCTAACACAGTTCAAATGCTTGCAGAAGTAACCGCCGATAGATTCTTGATGCCACACAGAATAACACTGGGTTACGAGTATACTCTACAGCTTAAAAAGTACAAAAAGCAAAAATTCACAGAATTGGTTAGCATGATACAATGGCTTTTTCCTAAAGATCTAAATTATTATATCGTGCTGGAAATTTTACAACGTATGGTTACATATGGGGATACTGGATACGAATATAATAATCTGGAAAGTTTGGTCAAAAGTGTGCAAAAAGTATTAGGAGAACGTGCTGAATCTCAAGAGCAACAACCACATACTTAAGTCCCAGGTCAACAATCGCATGGTTCAACATTAACCTATCTAATTGATAAAATGTACGACTGGTATAACTATTTTATCCAAAAATTTGGCCGGTAGCAATTGTTGGGAACCCTAGCGAAAACTAGTAGCCTTAGGTAGTCGACATGAGTGGCTCCTTGAAAGGCGTTGTTTGCTCGTAAAGGCAAGCGCCACCAAGTCACTTGAAAGACGGCGGCGAAATGTGCCAAGTAGACGACATCTTTTTTCGGCACCTATCTTTTAGAGAAAATTTTGCCCGAACAGTAACTAAGTTTTTTTAAAAAATATTTCATCTTGTCACGAGAATAACGTAGAACTAACAACAATCCCCTGACACACCTTTTAAGCTCAAAGTGTGGTAGCCATAACTAGGGCGGACGATTAAGCCTATTAATTTGTGGATAACTAAAAAACGAGTTATCCACGAAATTAACAGGCTCAACAATAATTATAATGTTTACCATGGTCAACATTTAAGTTTTGGTTTAATTTTTGTCGTAAAACCTCATAAGGAGTTTTTCCTTTTAAACCACCATGAGGTCTGTCATAGTTGTAAAATTTTTCCCACTCCTTAACTTTTTCAATAAGATCAACATCATCACGATAGGTTAAAAGCTGGTAAAATTCACGTTCGTCACAACCGTGAGAACGCTCTACTTTGCCATTTAATCTAGGTGTACGTGGCTTTATGTAAACGTGGTGTATTCCTAGATCCTCTTATGCCAGTGAACTTTGGCTTGAAATGCATGGCCATTGTCAGTTTGAATAGTATGTATTCTAAAAAGAAATTTTTTTATTACATAATTAATAAAATCAATAGCATTTTCTTGAGTATGTCTGGAATAAATTTTAATCGCTCTAATTCTAGTAGAGTCATCAATAGCTGTATATTGGAATTTCTTAATACGCTTATTTGCTTTTTCAAAATTTAAAAACTTTACGTCTACTTGCACTCGGTGTCCTGGAACTTGTTTTTCGTAACGTTTAAAGACACTAGGGATATTCCTTTTTCTCATATTTCTTGGCAGTCTATTAACGCCGTATCTTAATAGAACACAACGAGCTCCAGAGGCTGATACTTTAATGCCATGATAGCGCATCAGATACCAGACTATACGTTATTGCCCAAAATGATAAGTGCTTCTTAAGTGTAATATCTTTTCTTCAATTTCTTTAGATAATCTCAAGGTAGGATTTTCGGGGCAAGGTTTACTATTTATTAATCCAGCCTCACCTTTTTGTAGATAATCTTTTTGCCAACGATAAAATGTATCTCTACTTATGCCAAAATATCTGCAAGCTTTGGTTTTATTGCCGTTTTGCTTGGCATATTCTAAAACCCGTAACTTACGATTTATATCGCTAAGCTCTTTTCTAGTCATGGATCACTCCTTAGTTTTTGATTTAGTTTACTTTATTTTACCAAATCGTACGGCCAAGCCATGGCTTCCATACATTATACCCGTTACGTACTATTAGAGCATCGTAATGATTATCACCATTATAATAAACAAATATTGGATCACCAACATTAGCATATTGTCGAACTTCATCAAGATTTGTGATAGTTCCATTGCGCTCCACAACTACTACAGGACGGTTCAATAATCGCATCAGTATATTTATCTCTACATTGCCTAACCATTGATGAGTACTTCTGATATTTGCAATATATTCTTGTATAGTTTGACCTTCGCTTAATGGTATAAATCCAGCATATCTTTCAGGCTCATATTGTTGTGCATACTCGAGATGCGCAGCTACTATATGACGCAAATATGCTACTTCTGTTCCTACCTTACTGAAATAATATGTTATAGCCTCATATAAACAATCACCATTGCCATTAACAGGATACGCTTGTAATCCTTCATGAACTTTAACTTCTTCTTCCTTCATTAAGGAAGACAAGACTTTTTTTAATTGCTCAATATTTGTTAATCTATAAACTAAACTCATGAATGTAGACTTTTTATCTTTAGATATTTTACAGCGTTCTATTTTATTAAATGCCTCAATATATAAATCAAAATGATCCAATATATTTTGACTTCTAGCATCATCATAGCGATAAGCTGACAAAGCTATCCTATGTTTTCCCTCTTCTCGACCAAACCTTTTCAAGCTATATGCTTTGCGCTAATATCCAAGCACCTGCTGCTACATTTATGCACGGTTGCAAATCTTTTTTAGTAACACCGTAACGAGATAACTTTTCAACCCAGTAACTATTCACCTACATTGGACCATAAATGAAGTTTCCTCGAAGCTTGCTTCGAGGAAACTTCATTACAAAACACCAACTACTTTTGAAAAACAAGAACTGGAGAAAATTCTCTTAGCTGCCGCTTGATTAATGGGGGGCATTACAATGCCTCGCCCCTAATTGCCGTGTTAGCGGTAATTAGGAGTGAGCAGTTACTTTATTTCATAATTTAAATGAGGTTAAAGAAATTACTGCTGGGTGGTTGAAGATCTACTATAATGATCGCCCTCACGAATCATTGGATGGTTTAGCGCCGCTTAGCTTTGTTGAGAAACGTAAGGATTTTTTAGCGACTCCAAAGCAGAAGAATTCTACTTTTGAGTAGTTCTACAAAAAAAAGGGGGGTTACAAGCGGCTTACGCTAATTCGACAGCTATACTAAGAGCAAAAAACCAATTGTGCGGTAATTTATTAGGAGAGAGAGCTGCTCCTCCGAAATAAGGAGCAGCTACTTGACATATGACGCTAGTCCTATGGGTAAGTTATGTTATAATAAAGTGCATTCTGACGGCACAAACTGGTCGTAATATCCATTAGGGTATATACATCTATAATAAGGAGATATTCCACAAGGTGTAGTTAATAAACATAGCCCCATCTGACAATCGTTAGAATTTCTTGCCTCTCCATAGTACCTCCAATCTCCCAGACCACCGCAGTAACAACTGCAACTCCCACCGGCAATAATATTGGCAGTATCAGCATAATTAATTATTCTCACACTACCTTTTTTAAATTCTAAACATTTATTACTTAAATTAGCCATATTTTTTCTCCTTTAATAGTTAGTTGTTATTAAGTTACTATTCATAAATTTATACTTATTATTTCCATCTTAAGTGCATATAATCTTAAAAAATTTATCTTGTTGTCTACCATTAGCTACTAGCTATCACTTACATATACGTAACTAGAAGCCACTTATAAAAATTATATTACTATCTTTACAATAGCTGCTACTGCTCCTAAAACGGCTGCCCCAATAGATATAACGTATTGTGTTACATTTTTTGTATAACGATTACAATCGTTTAGTTCCCCGTTGAACCAATAGTTACCCCGAGGATTCCATATACAACATTCGCTTTCACATTGGCTTTCTGATATGCCATGTGCTTTCCATCTTAAAAGCGATACGCTATCATTAAAATGTCCGCCATATATACATGTACCTCCTCCACATATATAACTTTGAGAAACTTCATCTAAAATTTTTATATTCATTTTTTCCTCTTATCTTTAATTTATAAGTACTCACTATTATTTTAGGCTCTTATGGAACATAAGAGATATTTATATGCCTAACCCGCCAATCATTAATTTTATCATCCAGTAGACGCTCACCACCGGCGATCTCTTCAGTACAAATAGTAGAAACAAAAAAACCAGAAGCAAGGACCGTTCCGTAAGAGGTTTCTAGAGTATACTTATCTTTCATAGTTACTTTATTAATCGCTGTAACTGATAATGTATCGTAATTAGCATCAATTAATTTATCGGCAATCGTTAAATTTTCTGCTGCATCTAAAGTCAACCTATCGTTCTTTATAATTACACCATGATTAGGCGTTAATGTTAATTTTCTACATTCACCGTTAGCCTCATTTTTAGCTTCAATTTGCACAAATTCAAACAATCCGTTAGCCTTAACATTTTTTAACACCCTTGTCCAAGCTACTTTACCATTATGTAAAGTCTTAACGTAATCACCAGCTTTTATTAAGCTGACATTTCTATTAATTTCAGTACCATTTTCTAAAACAGTAAATTCTGTTTCACTAGAAAAACATGATAGAACACAAAGGAAAGGACAACCAGCTATGCAAGGAGCAGCAGCCCCTGCTGTTAGCACGGCAGCTGTTATACAAGCAGCTTCACATGCGACAATGCAAGCAGGATAAGCGGGGCCAGCAAAAACTTTTACAGGTAGTAAAATAGACGCTAAAACAATAAGTATATGTTTATGTATTTTCTTCATAAATAATATTTCTCCTAGAATGTAATTTTAATAAGTTAATACTTATAATTAATAATATAAAAAATTAACCCCCCCTAATATTCAATATTTACACAGATAAAATTTTATATAAGTATTAAATTACAACAATAGGGAAAAATCCCTACATAAAAACTTTAATACTTAGACAAGCATTGAAGAATAAAACTTGGCAATAGATCAGTATTTTTTTACTAATTGGGATTTAGTCCAACAATTAAGCTTACATTTAACATTATCCAAATGATTTTCGATTATTTTCCTAGAGATATTCAATATTGATGCTGTTTCGTTCTGCAGTCTTACCCCTAATTATTAATCTTTTCATAAGTATGTATAACTGAATATACTGCTCTTTTGAAAACCCAACCTTGGGATACTGTAATTACAATTACCCCGCTATTAGTAGGCATTATTTGACTACAGCTCCAATAAATATACAATTACGTATTTTACGGTATCGATTAATGTTAATTTAATAATTGGTTATGACTATACATAATATTACTACCCTACTTAAAAAATATAAAACAACATCCATTTATAAAAACATCTACGACATTAATGAATTAATGTCTCCTCTTCGTAAGATTGGACTTATTTATTTTGCTTATATCAAATATGACTTAGAAAACACTTTGACTGGCTTTATAAGTGATGACAACGTTTTGGCCTCATATGCATCTAATTTAGGGTTCTTATATGAAGATCCTTGCAACTCTCCTGTTAGATTATTAAAACCAGGTTGTTATTATAGCAATGAAAGTATGCATAAAATAACGTTGAATCAGCTATTTCCTCATTTATCACCTGACCATTTTAAAGGATTCACTATTATTAAAGACAATAAAAATGGTGACAGAGAGAATTTTTATTTTTATGTAGCCAATGTCAATTTTCAGGAATATCAAGCCCTTGAAAAATTTGCTAATGAGTTTGATAAAAAAGCTACGTATCTAATAAAAAAAGCAGATAGGATACGTATTCCTATAATATTTAATGGAACTTCTCCATTATCAATGGCTAAATCTTTAGCAACAGGTGAATTAAGGTTTGGAGTTGCTGATAAGCCTATAAGTTTATTAGACCATGGAACCTACAACTACTGTAAGTTTCTGCAGTTTGCTACACAATATCATCTTTCACATAGAGAAGCTCAATGCCTATATTATATACTACAGGGAAAATTAAATAGAGAAATTTCTTATTTACTTAATTTAAATTATAGAACTATAGATGTTTGTATCAATCGGATTAAAACTAAATTTGGTTGTAAGAATAAATTAGCTTTAATAACTAAATTCCTATCACTTGGGATAATGAAACCAGAAAGGGATAATCAATTACCAATAAATAACAGTTTTTCTAACCGCATTGCTAACAATAGTTTGCTTTTTGGTACTAATACACAAAACATTCACGATAATAGTTTATTATCCCCCAGAGAAAAACAATGCTTAGAATTGATACTGCAAGGTAAATTAAACAAACAAATAGCTTATATATTAAACCTTAGCATAAGGACAGTAGAAGATTACATTGATAATATTAAGCATAAGTTAGGTTGCAGCAATAAAATGGATTTGGCATTGACCTTGCTACCGTAAAGCTCACATAAGAAACCATTACATTGAGTTGCAACAACTACTTCAGCCCAATTTTGAACATATGCCAACACAGCAAAATGCTACCGTTGCATGTAAAAGTTAATATTTGATCTGACACTCAGGACTTATTGGATTAAAATTCGATAGGTCAAATTAAATAATAATTAATAAGAGGAGTGTCAGATATGAGTAGCATAGCAGAAAAAATCATCAAACCAAAATTAGGCGTACTAGAACTGGCTAAAGAACTAGGAAATGTATCGCAAGCATGTAAAGTCATCGGTTATTCTAGAGACAGCTTTTATCGTTTTAAAAGGCTTTATGAAAACGGAGGGAATGAAGCCCTACAAGAGATAAGTCGCAAGAAACCGAATGTAAAAAATCGTGTTCCTGATTACATTGAAGAAGCGATTACTAAGCTGGCGATAGATAATCCTGCGTTAGGGCAAGCTAGAGTTTCTAACGAGCTTGCTAAACAAGGGATATTAATTTCAGCTGGTGGAGTAAGGTCTGTTTGGCTTAGGCATGACTTGGAGACCTTTAGGAAGCGACTTAAATTACTAGAAACCAAAGCCGCTCAGGATGGAATATTATTAACTGAAGAACCGTTACAAGCATTAGAGAAAGCAAAGGAAAAACGCGAAGCTACAGGGGAGATTGAAACTGATCATCCTGGTTACCTTGGTTCTCAGGATACTTACTATGTTGGTAATATGAAGAGCGTTGGTCGTATATATCAACAAACCTTTATTGATACTTATAGCCGAGTAGCCTTTGCCAAGCTTTACACTGAGAAAACAGCAATTACTGCCGCTCACATGCTTAATGAAGTAGTATTGCCATGGCTTAATGAGCAGGATATTCC
>CAZHSI010000003.1:0-94512 GCA_964535195.1 uncultured Coxiellaceae bacterium
CCCCTTGACTATCCCCCATTGCTTTGACACGCGGCAAGCCGCGTGGAATAAATTTAAACTCCACTTGCTCGTTTCGTATGCGCCTTGTATTATGCCAAAATACTTGGTTTCGACAGAGGTCTAATGTAACTCATATGATAGAGAAAGATTTAGCCAGTTTAGAGACAAAGGTTGATAAGCTTATCGAATTGTTGCAAAGGGCAAAACTTGAAAATAACTCATTACGTAAAAAAAACCTGCTGCTTAGTAAAGAGAACGTTGCCTTATTAGATAAAAAGAAGCAGGCGATCGAGTCCATCGAAGGGTTGATTATCGAGCTTAAGGACGAATTGTTATACTGATTGCAATTGGTTCTCAGGGTAAAGTTGGGCGAGGGGTATATGGCAAGCACAGAAGCAGATGTAGTCGCAGTCAACATCTTTGAGCGGGAATTTAAAATTAAATGCCCCAAAGATAAGGTTATGGAGTTACAACAAGCGGCAAAATACTTAAACGAAAAAATGCAAGAAGTATCTCATGGGGATGAGTTTATAACCATCGATCGGGTTGCGATTACGGCTGCTTTAAATATAGCGCATGAGTTAATTTTGGCAAAACATAGTTCGCTCAACCCTGTTAGTAATTCTGATATGTTAGGAGAGCAGCTTCTTAGGTTAAATGAAAAAGTTGATCAAGCTCTAGCAAATGCATCCTGAAAGTGATATATTGTATCTAGCTCTGTGATATGCGCTTTATAAGGCGTTGGTTTTTGAATCGATAAATAGAAGATAGTTGTTAGGGCTAGTTTGTTAGCGCGCTTTGCAAACTTATGTTTTTCATAAGGAGCTACAAGGCATTACAATTAGCCAAATACTTTAAACTTGGATTCAGGACAAAGCTTATGGCGGTATCATGGAGCTTTTTTATGGACAATTTTAAATTACTGCGAGAACAAATTAAAAAAAAATTGCAAAATCTTTCCGTAGAGTCTCGTGTCGTTTCTTCCCAAAAGATCTCGCAAGAAATTATTGATAGTGAAGTTTTTATCCGCAGTCAGAACATTGCTTGTTATATTCCGACTGAGCATGAAGTTGATAGTTGGACCATAATAAAAAGTATTTGGGAGCAAGGTAAGAATTGTTATCTTCCTGCTTGCGGTCTTGGTGATCAATACCGGCTGTGTTTTGTTAAATTTGTTGCCGGTGATAAATTAGTATCCGCGACAAGGTTTAAAGTTTTATTTCCAGAAATTGTGCCGGAAAAGCTGATTGCTCCTGAAGCCTTAGATTTGGCTATCGTTCCTTTGCTTGGGTTTACTCAGACGGGTTTTCGTCTTGGGCGTGGGGCGGGTTGTTACGATCGTACTTTTGCTTTTAAAAAAGAGCAACCTTTAAGTTCTCCTTATCTGCTTGGGGTAGGGTATAAATGTCAGCAAATAGATTTTGTTCCGCGCCTGTGGGATGTGGCAATGGATGAAATTATTGGCAGATAAAAATAGTTTGATAAATCAAATGTAGATTCGCTATGCGGGATGAACCAAGTGATTCGATCAAGGGGATAAACTTCACCTCTCCATCTTGGTAATGTCCTATTGTTTTATCACGCGAAAGACCGCGTGGAATAAATTTAATGGATTTAAGTAGTTTTTTGAAATAGACCTATTATTTATGTTACAATTTTTTATATGGATATAGAAAAACAACCAACCAGTCCTGAAGTGCAACCGGAAGAGCCGAAAAAGGAGATCCCTCTGTTTCGCCAGGAAGCATTACAGCATAAAAAGGGAAGTTATTTGGGCAAGACTCTTATTGTTTCCCCGATATCTTTTACTATTTGGGCAATTAGTATATTTACTATTGCCGTTGCTCTTGGTTTATTTTTATATTTTGGTAAGTACGCCGAGCGTAAAGAAGTTATCGGCATGTTGGTGCCAAGCAAAGGGTTAATTAATGTTTATGCTAATGCGCATGGTATTGTTGCAGATAAGTTTGTTAAACAGGGGGATAAAGTTACTAAAGGGCAGTTACTTTATTTAATCTCTACCGAGCATCATACCCTATCTGATCAAGGAGCAATTGCGCAGCAGATAGAATCATTGGAAAAACAAGTTACTCTATTAAAAGACCGAACTGCTATCTATGAGCAACACCTGTCACGTTATCGGCAACTCTTAGCACAAAAATTTGTCTCTGAAGAAGAATACCAGAAGTATTATGATAGTTATTTAAGTATTCAAGTTAACTTACGAGAAACGGAACAAAAATTGATTCAAGCCAAGGGTAGCGGCGATTATACGATCAGGGCTCCAGAGGATGGCATGGTTTCAAGTTTAGTGGCGATGACTGGCGATCATGTTACTGAAAGTAAATTACTAGCGACGATTGTTCCTGAAGGTGCTGTATTACAAGGGGTGTTATTTGTGCGCAGTAATGCCATCGGCTTCGTTAAAGTTGGGCAGCAAGTTTTACTAAAATATGAAGCTTACCCTTATCAAAAATTTGGTTTATATGAAGCAACTGTAGACAGTATCGATAAAAGTATTTTATCTCCTAGTGATATTGAATTAAAAATCAATATTAATCCTAATCTTGATGCCAAATCTGCAGTCTATGGTCCACAAGAACCATTTTATCGAGTAATTGTTAATCTAAAACACCAAACAGTTATGGCATATGGTAAGTCTATGCCATTAACTCCAGGGATGATGATTCGTGGATCTATCGTTGGCGATGAGCGTCGTATTTGGCAGTGGATTATGGATCCTATTTATAGTCTAAGAGGGAGTTTGACGACCCATGAGTGAAGTTACCAAACGATTACATTTTTCTTTAGGTCGCAGGCTGCCGATGATTTTGCAAACCGAGGTGGCTGAGTGTGGCCTTGCTTGTCTTGCAATGATTGCAAGCTTTCATGGTTATGAAACTGATCTGCTAACGTTACGTCGCCGTTTTTCCATTTCGCTTAAAGGTAGTCGGTTGCAAGATCTAATCGATATAGCAAAAAAAATAGGCCTACTGAGTCGAGCGGTAAAGTTAGAATTGCAAGATCTAAAATACTTAAAAACACCATGTCTGTTGCATTGGGATATGGATCATTTTGTGGTTTTAAAAAGTGTTCGTGGTGATGTGGTAACGATTCACGATCCTGCTGTTGGTGTAGTTAAGCAAAAAATGTCAGAAGTATCCAAACATTTTACTGGCGTAGCGATGGAGCTTTCTCCGGCAAAAGATTTTTCAAAGAAAAAGGATAAAACTAAATTATTTTTGTCTGATTTATGGTACACCATAAAAGGGATTAAGCTATCTCTAATGCAGATTCTGCTTTTGTCTGTAGCCTTAGAAGTTTTTGCTATTGTCAGTCCGCTTTTTATGCAGTTTATTACCGATCATGTAATTGTTGCCAACGATTTTCCGTTACTTTATGTCTTGGCGATGGGTTTTGTTATGTTAACGCTGATTCAGATGGTTACTGAATACGCTCGTTCTTGGATTTTATTATTTATGGGCAGCGTCTTAAACATTCAGCTGACCTCTAATTTAGTACGCCACCTTTTTCGGTTACCGATGGCTTTTTTTGAAAAGCGACATCTGGGGGATATTGTTTCTCGGGTGGGGTCGATTTCTGCAATTCAACAGAAAATTAGTACCGACTTTATTGAAGCCATAGTTGATGGTGTGATGGGGTTGGTTACTTTAGTCATGATGTTACTTTATAGTTATAAGTTAAGTTTTATTGTATTCGGTGCTTTATCACTTTATATAATTATTCGTGTGATTTTTTACCCAACTTTTCGTCAGAAGAACCAAGAAAATATCGTTGTCGCTGCTAAAGAAAGTACGATCTTTATGGAAAGTGTTCGTGCCATTTTACCGCTCAAGATTTTTGGCAAAGAAGCGCAAAGAGAAAACTTTTGGCAAAACTGTTATGCCGACAAAATGAATACCGGGATTTATGTAACTAAGTTGGGGTTCATCTACCGATTTATTTATCATATTATTTCTGGAGCAGAAAATATTATTATTATAGTGTTAGGAGCTACTGCAGTAATGCAGGGAGAATTTTCTATTGGTATGTTGTTTGCTTATTCTTCTTATCGTGGGCAGTTTGTAGGAAAGGCTCAGGCGATGGTGGATAAGGTAATCGAATATAAAATGATTAGCATCCATTTAGAAAGAATTGCTGATATTGCATTGACTGAGCCGGAACAAGATCGTGCTGATACTAGTACCGCTAGAGCTATCCAGGGCGGGATTAAGGTAAACAACTTATCGTTTCGCTATTCGGAGCAAGATCCTTTCGTTTTCAAGAATATTAATTTTGAGATAAAACCAGGGGAATCCGTCGCTATTGTTGGGCAATCAGGGTGCGGTAAAACTACTTTACTGAAGGTGTTATTACGTCTGCTTGAGCCAACTTCAGGTGAGATGTTGGTGGATGATATAGATGTTACTAAGATGAGTTTACATAACTATCGTTCACAAATTGCCGCAGTCATGCAAGATGATACTTTATTAAGTGGTTCAATTGCGGAAAATATCTGTTTTTTTGAACCTAAGCCAGATATGGAACGGATCCATGCTTGTGCGATGATCGCGGCTATTCATGAAGATATTATTCGGATGCCGATGGGATACCAATCATTAGTAGGTGATATGGGCACAACTTTGTCTGGGGGGCAAAAACAGCGGGTACTACTTGCTCGTGCGCTCTATTCCCAACCAAAAATTTTATTTTTGGATGAAGCTACTAGTCATCTTGACACCCATAATGAAAGTATTATCAATCATCATGTTAAACATATTGGTATTACCAGAGTGATTGTCGCGCATCGTCGAGAAACTGTCGCCATTGCTGATCGGATTATTGATTTGGAATCGATGATTAGAGAACAAATAATGCGTGAGATGGACCCGAATTTACAGCTAGCTCCCGGAACGAGCGGCGCCTAATCAAAATTATACTGAATAGTTCCCCTTTTGATCTATGTCAAACCATATTGTTATTAAAAATCTTGGTTGTTGTGATTACTATAATACTTGGTTAAAGATGCAAGACTTTACATTAAAGCGTACCGCGATGACCCCTGACGAAATTTGGCTACTTGAGCATGACAGGGTTTTTACGCAAGGGATGGCGGGGAAAGAGGAACATATTTTAGACGCAAGAAATATCCCCGTAGTGCAAACTGATCGTGGTGGTCAAGTAACTTATCACGGTCCGGGGCAATTGGTTGGTTATGTTTTATTTGATTTGCGGCGGCTAAACATCGGGGTAAAAAACTTTGTTAGTTTACTTGAGCAGAGTGTTATCCAGTTGCTTGCTGATTATGGTATTAATGCTGCTACCAGGGAAAAGGCGCCAGGGGTTTATGTTTTTGATAAAAAAATTTGCGCTATTGGTTTGAGAATTCGCCGTGGTTGTAGTTACCACGGTATTGCTTTAAATATTACGAACGATCTTGAACCATTTACGCGGATCAATCCTTGTGGGTTTCGGGGGTTGGCGGTAACCAAAGTTGGTGATTTCGTAAACGTTTCTCTTGATAAAGTTGGGCAAAAATTCTGTGAAAAACTAATAACTGCGGTGCATCCTTGTTCTAAAAAGCGAACACCTATTCTTTATTAAGAAAAATTAAGGAAACTAAAACCGTGAGGTTTTGTAAAAACATAACTTGGATGCTTGGGTATAAACAGCCAAGATTAGTTTAAATATTGTTCAACGTTATTTTTTAGTAATATGTATTATTGTAGTAAAGGTGGCTAAATTTTTGTCATAAAAAGAGGGGGCTGGTTGCTAATGCGAGAAAATAATTCAGTGAATATAACGGCTGCGTATGGCTGTAACGGAGAAAAAACATGATTACTGCTTTTAAACAAATAACCCTTAAATCAACAGGGTATGCTGCCATTTTATTTATGCATTTGCTGTTTTTGCTAGTTTTTCCCTCCGCATCTGCTGACGTTAAAACAACAGGCCTTGATGGCATGAAACTTGACTGCGCAAGCAAGGTGCTTAAGAAAATTTTTGAAGTAGAACCAACAGTTATGAGAAGTTTTTTATCTAAAAACTTAAATAGTACAAAAGCATCTGCATTAAAAATTCCAAAAACTATACATCATATATGGTTAACCAGCTCTACTGCACCAAAAGAGATAGATAGGGCGGATATTGATGCGATTATCCATAATCAAAAAATACATGCGGGGGATGAATGGACCCATATTGTTTGGACAAATGATAAAAACCTGATTCCAAAGACAGTTGCACAACTAGAAACAAATAAGATACAAGTAAGGGAAATATCTGAAATCGAAAACCAACTGCGGTTAAAAAAACTGATCAAGATATTAATTGAAAAAAAACTTTGGGGAATGGCGTCTGATGTTCTAAGATATGAGTTATTAAATTATATGGGTGGAATATATACTGACGTTGATTTTGTATTTCACCGTAGCATAGCAGAAGAGTTATATATTTATGATTTTCTCATCAAAACGGTTTTTAGCCGGGGTAAAGTTTTAATAGACAATTATTTTATTTGTGCCGCTGCTAATCATCCTATCTTGAACAAAACTTTAGAGTTAATCGCGTACTGTTGTGACGAAAAATTTATTGCTTTTCTAGACTTATCCAAGCCAGAGGATCTAGCTAATATCATTATTAATATGACTGACGCCCTAACCCTGATTCCATTCATGACCGCATATTTTCTTTACGTTCTTCAACCTCATGCCACCATAGATGCCGTCTATCCTCTTTATGATCCTGCTAATACCCATAATGAAGATGGCGACTATACAACTTGGATGCAACGGTATGACATAGGCGATGAAAGAGTTAGTACTACCCTGTCTTGGATTGATAGGTAAAAAAATAATAGACCTTTGGTAAGATGCAATATCCATACAACCGCTCGCTAAGTGAGGAGTGGGAGTTGTTTTTCTGGGGAGAAGATTCCTGTCTTCTGCGCAATTTTTTGAGGCTCACTGGAGTTAGCAATAGCTGCTTTCAAGAAATAGTAAAAAGAGTTAGTAACGAATGGGAACAAAAAGCTTTATTAAAAAGAAGTGGGAGGAGCATACTAGTAAATTAAAACCGAATGTAACTTTACCCTTTAGCAGCAGTAAAAAGTATCCGTTAACTACAGAGCAGAAGAAACACAATAAAGCTTTAGCTAGTTTCCGAGTTAAAGTTGCAAACCTACTAGTTAATTAGGGGACTGAACGGGTTACAAGTTATCTTTAGCTTCATGCACCATTAAGTGTGCGTCATCTCTTTCAATTAAATGTTAACATTTGTCTCTGAACTCTTCGGTGTAGCAATATAACTATAAGTTGCGGGTACCACAAACAATGTAAATATAGTCCCAACTAGCATCCCCCCAATAATTACCCAACCAATTTGGTGACGACTGGCTGCACCAGCGCCAGTAGCTAGGGCTAATGGTACTGTTCCTAGTACCATCGCGGCTGTTGTCATGAGAATTGGGCGCAGTCTAATTGTAGCGGCAGCAATAATTGCTTCTCTGATGCTTTTGCCGGTTTCTTGTAATTGGTTCGCAAATTCTACCATTAAAATCCCATGCTTACTGATTAACCCGACTAAAGTTACTAGCCCAATTTCCGAATAGATATTCATTGTGCTCCCTGTCAATAACATGGTAAGTAAAGCGCCGAATATGGATAATGGAATGGTAAATAAGACAATTAAAGGATCGCGAAAACTTTCAAATTGCGCGGCCAGCACTAAGAAAATAAAAATAATTGCAAACAAAAAAGTTGCAGCCATTTGGCCACCAGTTTGGAAAAATAATCTTGATTGTCCCGCATAGTCTACCTTGATATTGTGTGGGGCAATGTTTTTTATGGTGGTATCAAAGAAACTTAGTGCTTGCCCCAAGGTGTATCCTGGAGCCATTCCGGCAGTTATTTCCATCGAGCGTAATTGTTCGAAATGGTTATAGCTATTGGGTACTACGGTTTCATCAATCGTGACCAAATTTTTTAGCGAAACTAAGGCGTTATTGGTAGTACGTAAATATATATTATCTAAAGTATCCGGCCGATTGCTTGCTTCAGGAAAAAGTTGCGGTATCACCTTATAACTGCGGCCGGCAATACTAAAATGTCCTGTGGTTGGTTGACCCAAAGCTAAATTGATAGCGCCGCCGATCTCTTTAACTGAAATTCCTAAGGTGCCAGCTTTTTCGCGATTGATGTGAATCCCTAGCTGCGGGCGATCTAACTTTGGTTCAACGCGAATGTTAGTTAGACGAGGATTTTGGCGGGCGGCTATCGCAATTTTTTGGGCGATTTCATTTAATTTATTGTAGTCACCGAGAGTTTGAATTTCGATTTGTAATGGGTCTCCGTTGCCAGCCCCTGGTAACCTAGAAGGGTTAACCGGAAAAACCATAACTCCTGGGTTACTCCATAGTTTAGGAAATAACTCTGCGATTATTTGGTCAACCCCGCGTTTACGTTCTGACCAAGGTTTTAGGGTTAAGAATGAAAATCCAAGATTGGTTGTTGGGTAGCCATTAACTAATAAATAATTTTCTTTTTCTGGCACATTTTTGAAAAGAGGTTCAACCATTTTGGTATATTTTTGCACGTAATCGATATTAGCTGATGTTGGTGCCATAATTGGTGCTATTATATAGCCGGGGTCTTCTTGTGGTGCTAGTTCGCTAGGGATGAAGTAATAGAGAAAGCCAGTGAGCATTAAAATAATGGGCACTAGCGTTAGAGTCTTTTTGCGATTATCGAGGACTTTATTTAGTAAAATCTCATAACCTTTTACTACCTTATCAAAGAAAACGAGAGTTTTTTTAGCAAAGCCTTTTTCGACGGTGTCGGCTAACATTATTTTTGAACACATCATGGGGGATAGCGTAAGGGCGATGAGTCCTGAAATGATCACGGCCCCAGCTAAAGTAAAGGCAAATTCTTTAAACAGCGCCCCAACTAAACCGGTTAAAAAACCAATGGGAGCATATACTGCAGCCAAAGTAAATGTCATAGCGATGATCGCAAACTGAATTTCTCTGGCGCCTAAAAGCGCTGCTTCTTTTGGGTTTTTCCCTTCACTAATATGTCGATGAATATTTTCGGTTACCACAATTGCATCGTCTACAACCATGCCAATGGCTAAAACCATTGATAAAAAAGTGATAGTATTTAGGGAGTAACCTAGGTAATACATAAAAATACAAACGCCGATGAGTGACAGCGGGATAGTTGCTACCGGGATTAATAAGGTTCGCCATGAGCCTAAAAAGAGGAATACTACGAGAATGACACACAAGGTAGCTTCGAGTAAAGTTTTCTTCACCTCTTTGATTGATTCAAAAATAAACGTGGAGTTGTCCAACATGGTTTCAGCATGAACAGCTTGCGGTAAGGAACTAATAAGTTTTGAAAATACTTTTTGTACTTCTTTTGTGATGTCGATTGGATTTGCGATTGACGATGGGGTGATAGCAACTACTACCCCAGGTTTGCCATTAATCCATACCGAAAGGTCAGAAGACTCTGAGCCTAGCTCTGCTTTACCAATATCCTTAATTTTTACTAATTGGCCATCGTCTTGTCGTACTACAATATTATTAAATTGCTCAGCAGTTGCTGCTTCACTGAAAGTTTTAACGGTTAACCCTTGTAATGCAGTTTTTAAGGTGCCACCAGGTGCTTGTAGATTTTGGGTGTTAAGCGCATTGTTAATGTCGGTAGGCGTAATATTGTGTGCTGCCATGGCTCTATGATCTAACCAAATCCGCATGGCGTATGTTGAACCCAATACTTGAGCAGAACCAACGCCAGATAATGTTTGTAATTGTGGTTGGACAGTGCGGTTGAGGTCGTCGGTGATTGCTTCTGTTGATATAGAGTCGCTAAAAAAAGATAAATAGATGCTAGGGTTAGCGTTCGGATCATTTTTGGAAACTACGGGATCATCTATTTCGGATGGTAATTGGGAACGAACTGAGTTTACTTTAGAATTAACATCGGAGACCGCTACATCGATGTTGTAACCTAATTTAAAATAGACCGTAATGGTGCTTTTGCCCGAAGTGCTGCTAGAGGTTATATAATCGATCCCGTCAATACCACCAAGAGCATTTTCGATTGGGGTGGTAACAAAACCCTCCATTAACGCGGCATCCGCGCCAGCATAGGTAGTATTGATGCTAATAACTGAGGAGTCGATTCGTGGGTATAGCCTTACTGGTAAAGTAGAGTAAGAACGTAAACCAACCAACAGAATTACTAAACTTAAGACAGTTGCTAACACTGGTTTGCGGATAAAAATATCGGTAAAAGACATATATACTCTATACTCCTAGTATTTTATTTTTTTGCTGAGGTTGTTGGTGCTACAGCTTCAACTTGCTCAGTGCTAGTTATGACAATTTTTCCACTGTCTGCGGCATCGGTTGGTGTCGGTGTAGTTATATTGCTAGCTTTGTCACTAGTATTGGTCGTTGTAGAGTTTAGTGCTGCAACATTGCTGCTAGTGGCGGCAACAGTACTGGCGGTTTTCGTAGCACTTACACTAGGTGAAACTGTAGAGGCAGCGGCCGCGGTTTTTTGGAGCTTAGCTTTTTTGTTAGATCTTTTTTTATCATCGCTACTGGTTGTTGACTCTTTTTCTAGCCAAGAATTAATTTGTGCAAGATCGCTTACATCTAATATGCCAGTTTGTTCTTTTAGGGTTAAGATTTGCATAATGTAGTTATATTCATCTTCAGAAAAAGTTTTTTGTGCATTATAAAGATCTGATTGGGCCTTTAATACATCTGCCATGGTGTGGGTGCCAACGGTGTAGCTTGCCTGGTTGGCGCGAAGGGAGCTTTCAGCCGATTTTATAGCTTGTTTATCAGCTTTGATTTTACTAATACTAGATAAAACTCCTAAATAGGCTTGGCGGGTTTTACTGATAACAGAGCGATGGATCCTTTCTTGTTCAGATAGTTTTGCTTGATATTGATAATCTGCTTGTCTGGCTGAGGCGACAACTTTGCCGCCGCTAAATATTGGTACCGCTAGACTTAAGCCGGCAGTTGCAGTTTTACCGCGACTAAAAGTATCGGCGCCAGTATTTTTATTGTAGGCATAATCATACTCAGCAGTAGCGTTTAAAGTTGGCAAGTGTCCAGAGTTTTGGGCTTTAACATTTTCGTGTGCAGCTATAGTATCAAAGCGTGCGGCAGTAAGTTCAAGATTTTGTTTTTCGGCGGCCTTTGCCCATTGTTCGATATTGTCTGGCTTTGGTGATAGGAGTGGAAAGTCTTTTTTGATGCTATCAAGGTTTTCGTACCTAACATTAGTTATTTCATTCAATTGTTCAATTTTGTCGTTAAGGTCATTGTAACTGCCAATTTCGCTAGATACTGCTAAATCATAGTTTTTACGGGCGTCCTCAAGGTCGGTGACTGGAATTAGACCAACATCAAACTTGTGTTTGGCTTGTATAAACAATCTTTCTACAGAAGCTTTGTTTGCTTTAGCGTATGATAGGACATCTTTTGCCAATAATACTGCTAGATATGCTTTAGCGGTACGACTTAGTAAAGATTCCTCGGCTGCCATAAAGGTGGCTTTAGCTTTTTTGGCAACTGCTTGCGCATACCAAACTCCCGACCACTTACCAAAATCGAATATGGGTTGGGTTAATTGGAGGGCATATGTGGCGGAACTGCTGTAGCTTTTTTGGTAGGTAAGTTGATCCATGGGGGTCCCCAGGAGTTGATTTGTTATATTATCGTTTCTAGTAGGGCTATTTTCCTGAGTGCCGATACTTCTGGCAATACTACCTTTAGCATTTAAGAGGGGTAAAAGCTCAGCACGAGCGATCCCTATGCTTTCTTTATCTGCAAGCCAAGTAGCTCTTGCTCCCTTAAAAGTTGGATCATTAGCCAGCGCTTTTTCATAAACCTCTAAGAGGTTTGTGGCATAGGAGTTTGTGGTAATGAAGCTTGCCCCAAGTGCTACAAAAACAATAATTTTGTGTATCTTCATATAATTATACTTCTCCGTCAGTCTTAATTAATAAGCTTAATACTTTTGGTAAGTAGAAGCAAACTGCTTAAATCTTAGATACTCGATATATTGCAAATAATACCAAAGTTTCAGTAGGTTAGCCAATGGGTGTGTCAGCAGATATTACTACCGCAGATCTTGGGTGTATGTCGCAACTTTTTCTGGTAGATGGAGTTGTGGTAGAATAAAAAAAGGAAAGGAATGTTTCTTAGTTAGTTGAGGGATAAATATGGACACCATGCAAGCAACAGGATTGTTAGTCGAGCGTGTCAATCTTCGGCAGTATCCGGAAAAAATAACTTATAAACGCGAGCAGGTCGTAACTATTGGCGATCTACACGGGCATGTCATGAAGCTCCTTTGGGTGCTTATACGCGAAGGAGCAATTACCATGGAACCAGCAACCTTCGCTGCAATGTGGGAAGCTTATGATCGCATAAGCAGTTCGCCAACCATAGTAGCCAAAGAGCCGCTAAAGTTATTCTTGGCAGCTTTAGCTAAAATCACAGTGAATAGAGGGATCTCTATCCAGCTTTTGGGGGATATTTTTGCCGACCGTGGTGGTAATGATTATTTGACACTTAAGGTTTTTGAATGGCTTCACTTGGGAGGGATGTGCCCAAAAATAATATTTTCTAACCATGATGCTTTTTTATTCAATAACTATTGGAAAACGGTTGCCCCAAGGAAATTTGTATGGATAAAGACTGAAGGAGGAGCAGTAAGTATTACTGATCTTAATACCAGAGAACAGTTGGATGCAGAATGGTCTTTTGATATTAGAGAAGATCAGCAAAACTCAATGCTTAGTCTATTTAGCTATATTAAAATAGGTATCGTTTCTCAGGAGGAAGTAGCAGGATTGTTACAACAATATATTTTTCCCACGGTTAGTCTTATTTCCTATACTTTAACTGCCGATGGCGAGAGCGTAGATATTTTTATGCATGCGCCAAATAACTTTAACGTTATTCAAGGGTTGGCCGAGGGATTGTTGGGAATACCAAAGTTTAACCCTAAAACGGCAATAGAAATTGCTGCCACGATCGATAGGATTAATGAAAGGTTCAGCTTACTGTTAGCCCAAGAAGAGGTAGCGGGCATCTCTCTTAGGAAAATACTACAAGCTATAAACGAGCCTAATGGTGCAGCTAGTCTTAATCAAGGGGAGCGAGCTCTATGTCTAAGCATTTTCCCTTGTATCTGGAATCGTCTCGAGCAAACTGGCGGCTGCATAAATTTTAGCACTTATCCTCGTTGTGTAGCCCATGTGATTCACGGGCATACCATGGTTGAAGGAAGCGCCAATAGGCGTCAAATAAATCTTGATGGGATCCTCGGTAAAGTATGTAGGCCTCTTTTGGAGAGGGGGTATCAGCCTGAAGTTGGTGAGTATCTCACCTTTAGTTCTAGTAAAATTGATTTATCTCTGGCAAGGGCTAATAGATTACAAATGGCTAAAGATTGGATTGTGGCTGTTGAGCATTTAGCGGAGGTTAAAAAAACTCACAGAGCGGAGATCGGTCTGGTTGCGCTAGCGGCACGAGCTTTGCTCAATGGTTATGTGAATCAATATAAAGGGGTCGATCAATATCGCTTGCTTAATGAATTTAAAACAGCAGTGGATAACGTACAGAGGTTACATATAAAGAATCTAAGCTGGGTAAATGTTTTGCATATATTTATTCCGCTAGTGCCAGGATTAATTAACTTGTATAAAACCGGCGGGAAATTTTTCTGGGTAAGAGAGTTTCAAAATATAGATAAAGAAAAGTTTGAAGGACTCGTGAGACCAGGGCCAGAATCTTAGTGATTATTTTTTTTATGCCAACGAAAGAGAGCATACAAAGGCATAGTAAGAAAGATGAAGGCTACTAAATAAAATATTACGGTCCTATTTGATGACAAGATGGCATAGAGTGAGTATGCGGCTGCGATGGTAGCTACAAGAATATGAAAGATATTTTTATGACTCAAAGGTTTTTTTGGTAGGACAATGATTTCCGCAATTGCTGTATAAAAATAGGCGACCACTTCGGCGGTAGTTGCAGCTAAAATTAAAATCTCAAACTGTTCAATCAGCTTCAAATAAGTACTTCCTAAGACTAAAATAGTTATACAAAGAGAGGTTGTAATTAAGCCAAAAATTGGGATGCCCGGACGATTGTGTTTAGCAAATATTTTGGGGAATATGCCATCTTGTGCTGCTGCCACAGGGATCTGTGCTGCTACTAAAATCCAGCCATTCAAGGCGCCAAAACAAGCAACGATAGCGCCAAAAGCAACGAATAACTTACCCCAAGGTCCTAAAATGATCTCGGTGGCGGTCGCAAAGGGTGAAGTGGAGTTTGCTAAGATTTCATTTGGTAACATACCAAAGATAGCGGTATAGCTTATGATGTAAATCATTGCCGCAATCGCAGTACCAATTATTGTTGCTAGGGGAATATTACGCTTTGGGTTATAGACTGAGTCGGTAGGGATCGTGGCGGATTCTACACCAACGAATAACCATAAGGTTAAAATTACCGCCGAAGAAAAAGCAGAAAAGTTTGATTTGGTCGTTACGTTAAAGTGTTGTGTGAGGTATTCCGGGTGAAAAAACCACCACCCAAAAATACCGATAATTAAGAGAGGGGCAAATCTTAGAATTGTGGTAATAATTTGTGTTGAACCTGCCGAGCGCACCCCAATTATGTTTATAATTGTTGGCAACCAGATGAAGGCGAGTGCTGCTGCGGTTTTGGCTAGTTGGTTATCAACCACTGGGAAAAATACATTTAGATAGCCAATGCCAGCGACGACGATAGCAGCGTTACCAATCCATACTGCCAGCCAGTAATAATAAGCAGTTTGAAATCCCATATATTCGCCAAAACCCTCGCGAGCATAAACGTAAGGCCCGCCGATTTTGGGTATTAATAGGCTCATTTTGGCAAAGACTAAAGCTAAACATAGTGCGCCGATAATGGTAAATGCTAAAGAAAAAAGGCCAATGCTACCAATTCTTGCTAAATCTGTGGGCAGTAAGAAAGCGCCAGAGCCTACCATGTTGCCGGTTACTAGGGCTATTAACATAAATAAGCCAAGTTTACCTTTTTTATCGTTCATACTTATTGCCAACTTGATTTTTGAGGATTGGTATATTATACGGTATTGCCGTGGTTTTAAACTCTTAATTATAATCTTAACTATGACCCCAGGTTTTTCCCTAATAGAGCTTATGATAGTGCTTGTAATAGTGGGTATTCTTAGTTTGGTTGCTTATCCTTTATATAGTGAACATTTATTTAGGGTCCATCGGGTTTGTGCTACGGCTAAACTTTTAGATGCGGCTAGTGAAATGGAGAGGTATTACTTATTACGTAATCCTAATACCTATAAGCATGCAGATACTGCACCTTTGTCTTTCGCGGGCGCTTGCTGTAATGGTGCCTATAATCTTCAAGTGAAATTTGACAGTGACTCAAAGTACTTATTGCAGGCCATCCCAATTGGTGGGCAAGAAAAAGATACTATTTGTGGAACTTTGACCCTTGATCAAGATGGTAATAGAGGAGCAAGTGGTGGCGGTGCTAGATGTTGGTTTGGGGGCGCATGACCCTTCTCTTTTAGTTGCATTTGACTGATCATAACCTGTACAATTTCACCAGTAACTTTACTTTGGATTTTTGTGGAGCAGGATATCAATGATTAGCATTGTGGCACCAATACAAATTGCACTATCAGCAATGTTAAAGGTGGGGTAATGCCAATTGCTAACGTAAAAATCAAGGAAATCTATTACTTGTTGATAGACGATACGGTCATATAAGTTTCCTAAAGTACCCCCCAATACCAAAGCGTTAGCGATTTTTAGCCACAAGTACTTTACTGATATTTTAAATTGCCAAGCAATTAGGAAAATGCTTACTCCCATAGCAATGGTGCCAAATAGCCATTCTTGCCAGCCGCCAGCTTGATTTAAAAAACCAAACGCAGCGCCAGGGTTTAGAGAAAAGATTAAATCGAGTATAGGCAGAGCATGGATGATGTCTCCTGAGGATAAATAATTTAATACCAGCTGCTTAGTAAGCCGGTCCAAAACAAATACTAAAATGGCAACGAAAACCCACAAATATTTTTTGCATACAACCATACTTAGTCTTCTTATATTATCTTTTGGAACAAGCAATCTATTTTGTTAATTCATGGGTTGACAGTAAGCCGGATTCTGTCGTGGACAATCATTTCTCTAGGGCGGATGTTACCATACGCCTCAAGCGACCTACCCGAATCTAGCGATGTGGGCCACACGTGGGGAAGGGGTCAAGTCGTTACAATTGACAACTGTCGGATGTTGCTTGTAACGGCTTGACCCCTTCCCCGAAGATTCCTATTCGGTCTTGCTCCAAGAGGGGTTTACCGTGCCACTGTTGTTGCCAACAGTGCGGTGTGCTCTTGCCACGCCTTTTCACCCTTACTTAGTCACATCGTTACTTACAGTATGACTAAGCGGTATATTTTCTGTGGTACTTTCCGTAGGCTTACGCCTCCCAGACGTTATCTGGCTCTTTGCCCTGTGGAGTCCGGACTTTCCTCCTAATCGATTACTAACGACTTAGGCGATTGTCTTGTCAACCCGTTTAAAGGATAGCAGATATTATGGTGATTGCAAAACTCCAATAGCAGAGCTACTTACATGGCCGTTTATAGCGCGCGTATTGTCACCCGACTTGATCGGGTGACCGGGCAATCTCAAAAAACTATGAATATGCAGGCATTCCTAGTTGATTCATTGTGTTGATGGCTAAACATTTAATTCCAATTTCTTTAGCTTGTCGCTCAAGCGCTCTAGCCATTATCTTATCACCAAGCAGTTGTTTAAAACGAAACATTGCGGTTTCAGCCAAACTTCGGCAATGATAATCGCGTTTTTTCTTCCAATAATTCAAACCGTGATAAATAACCTGGTAAACAGCTTGGTTTCGTAAAATCCAGGCTTGGTCAGAAGGCTTGTGGCGGGAAGCATTTTTGCGTGGCGTAAAACAAGGATCAGCTCCAGCATGAATAGCGCATTGATAACACTCGTGCGTATCATATGCGCCATCCCCTGCTACTTGATCAATAATTCCTTCCACTTGGTTTAACATTCTTGGAATAACTTCACTATCATGAACATTATCATCCGTTAATACACAGTTCAATATCATGAGAAGCTTAGTTGACTGCGAGGTGTATTTTTAACCAAGTACGACGTTTATCTGTACCATGTTTGCGAACTTTCCATTCGCCTTCGCCATAAAGTTTAAGACCAGTTGAATCTATACCCAAGTGCATTCCTTCAGATATGCTTTTCTTATTTGGTATTTTTAGAGATAATTTTTTCTGTCTCAGGCATAACAATGAATAATCAGGAGCTATTAGAGGAAGCTTTAATAATTCTAATACAGATGCCATAAATCCTTGGGCAGCTCTTAGTGGCAGTCGATAAATCATCTTTAAAATTAAACAACATTGAATTGCTAAATCAGTATCCTCAAAAATTCTGAAGTTGGATTAATACCATCCGTTATTATCCACGATATTTTTTATATTGAACGATGCTAAACTAATTTTCGTTATCCATATCAAGTCAGTGTTTGATGATTTGGGTGAGATAATTCTTGTGATCCTTATTCATACACAAAAGGATTTTTTAAATTTTTTTAAGGTCGGCAGTTTGTAAAAAACACTTGTAATAATGTACAAATTGTCTTTATTGTATAATTTTAAAAGGAGAAAAATATAAAATTATTAAACGCTGAAGAATTAAACAATGTAGTAGGCGGAGTTAGTTGCGTGCCTAGGCTAATATTGGAATCCTCAGCGGGGCATGGTCAAACTGACTTTTTACGAATGCTATCCCTAACCATGCTTATTCCTGTTCGCTAGAGGGCGGTTCAAAAAACGGTCCGGTCTTACTTTATTGCAATGACAATTACCGCGGGGCTTTTAAGCCCGGGAGTAATTTTAATTGTGGTGAAAATGAAACATTACATTGCCAGTGTTACACCAAACAGGATAACCATTGACGTGGTTGGTGTAACTAAAGAAACTGTTATGGTCTGGTTAGGACTGAGTTATTCTCAGCCCTAACTTTTTGAAACAATAAAAATTAGAATAAGATCTGACTCTTAAAATAATTCCATGTTATAAATAGAACACGAAATTATTTTTTGATATAAATTTATCGTGTAAGTAGAGCAGCTAGATTGCTCTAGCTGCCAAAAATTAAAAATCCTTTTAATTGGCGCAACATAATTATGCTTGCTTTTAACTATGCCCCCTTGCTATGTCCTTACTGCAATATCACAATGCAACTATCTAACATACTTTTTTCAAACGTTGATTATTTTACACGCCACCACAGCTTCATCAAAAAAGTTTAATATCCCTGGCACGGAAGTATTGAGCCCAAAATTTACCAAAACCCTGTTTATCATGCTTTTTAGTGCATGCTGCCTCATGCTCAAGTTCAATATTTAATATCCTTTTCATGCCAACATCAGATCCATATTCTTGAATTCTTCATATACCTGCTGTTTACTGACCAGCCAACTTTCAAATTCCTAAACATAAATTTAAAATTTTTTTCAAGCTCTTGCGACAGAACCAGCTACTTTCCGTCTCCACTTTTTTTGTCGTACGCTTGTTGTTGCACACGATTACGAAAATCAAGCGGGTTAGGAATATAAAAAAATGGGTCTTTAGTCCCACCAACACCTGCAATAATTACAGCGCCAAAATTTAATATTCTGCCGGCAATACTTTGTTCTACTAAAATGCCTTCAATCCGCTCTAAATATATCTCCAGCGATCTCCTGCGAACAAACCCCACCTTCATCAAAATGCGTCGATCAGTAATTACATATTCAGAACAATAATAACTAATCAAATTACCAACGAAGTCAAGCGCACCCATGAATAGCATTAATAAAGCCAATAACTTACTATTAGCAATTTGCATCATAAAAATAGCAAGCACTAACCACAAACACACCGTATAAAATATTATATAGTGAGGGTGCGTAGTAAAAATAATCTTCTCATCTTTTAGTAAAGTTTCTGTTGCATATGACATAGCTTATCCTCCCTTTAAAATGCAGAATTGGCATCTGGTGGAACATTCGTAAAATCAAGTTTAGATTTCCCCATTGCTTTGTCACGCGAAAGACCGCGTGGAATAAATTTAAACTCAGGCAAGGCGCCAACACCAACATTTGGAATAACCTAAAAAACATGGCAACGCAGCATCAACTTAATTTACGCGCGGCCTCTCTTACCGCTGCCGTTGCCAACCCTCTATAGTAACCTGTTTAGCTCGTGCAACAGTTAGTTTATCTGGCGAAGCATCTACGGTAATCACTGACCCGGCACCAATAACTGCCTTTTTTCCTATCTTCACTGGCGCAACTAAAGAGGTATTAGAGCCAATAAACGCCTCATCTTCAATAATTGTTTGATATTTGCCAACGCCACTATAATTGCAAGTAATCGTACCAGCACCAACATTAACCTTGTTGCCAATAGTGGTATCTCCAAGATAACTAACATGATGGGCCTTACTATGCTTACCAATTGTGGTGTTTTTCAATTCAGCAAAATTACCAACATGTGCCCCTTCATCTAAAAAAGTATTAGGACGAATACGTGCAAATGGACCAACGACACAATTATCGGAAATAATCGCATCTTCAATCACGCAATTAGCTTTAATCGTAACGTTTTCACCAAGCCGAACATTTTTTAAAAAATTATTAGGTCCAATCGTGGTATCAGCACCAACTGTAACTTGTCCCTCAAGTACAACATTAACATCGATCGTGACATTATTACCAAAAGCACAATCGCCACGTACATCAAACCGATTGGGATCCATTAAAACCAAACCTTTTAGCATGAAGCTATCGGCCAGCATTCTTTGATACTGACGCTCTAACACTGCCAACTGTTTACGATCATTAACGCCCATTACTTCTTCAGGATGACGTGCCATTAAACATTGCACCAAAACATCATCAGCACATAACATGGCAACAATATCAGTCAAATAATATTCACTTTGCGCATTATGTTTTTGTAACCGCGGCAAGTAGTCACGTAATATTTTTGAGGTGGTAACTAAAATTCCCGTGTTGATCTCTGTAATTTGTTGCTCGATTAATGTTGCATCTTTGTGTTCAACAATTGCCGTAACCTTACTGGCGTTATCGCGCACAATACGACCAAACCCCGTCGGATCGGAAAATTTAGCACTAAGCAAACTCAAGCCATGAGGTGGCATGCTATTAATCAATTCACCAAGAATTTCCGCAGTAATTAGTGGGACATCCCCATACAAAATTAACACCTGCGCAGCATGCTCAAGATGTGGTAACGTCTGCATCACGGCATGACCAGTTCCCAACCTTTGAGTTTGCTCCACCCAATTAATATTATCTTGGCCTAACGTTTTAGGTACTAAATCACCGCCTTCACCATAAACAATATGAATTTTTTTGGGTTGTAAGCTTTGGGCGGTTTTTATCACATGCTCCAGCAAAGGTTTGCCGCCAAGCTTATGCAAAACTTTCGGCAATTTTGAATACATTCTAGTCCCTTTACCAGCTGCAAGGACAATAACATGTAGATTGGTGTTTGTTACCATAACTATTTACTACCTTTACGAACCATATTTATGGTCCGTAATTTAGCCGTTGCCTGTGCAATTTGTACTAAGGCACTGGTCAAATCAATGTTTGATTGCTTATTAGCCAATAGACGTTCAGCATTGTCACGAGCGATAATTGCTTCTGCCTCATCGAGATCTGTAGCTCTGGTAACCGTATCGGCTAAGATTGTTATCACCCCAGGCTGTACCTCTAAGATACCCCCTGAAACATAATAGACATCCTGCCCCCCTCCTTGAAGCGTAATCCGAATCTGACCAGGCTTGATTGCCGTTAACAAAGGCAGATGCCCAGGTAAAATTCCAAGTTCCCCCATAACCCCAGTAACTACAACCATTTCAACCAGGTCGGAAAAAATTTGCGCCTCGAGGCTGACTATGTCTAACTGTACTACCGCCTTCATATACACTCCGCCTAAATAAGCTTTTTGGGCTTCGCTGCTCGTTTCACTCGCCCCTTGCAATGACAATTCACCATTCTGGGGTACGAGGAATATATACACACCGCATACTGCTAGATGTTGCAATCTCTATTTTAACGTCTTGGCTTTTTCTTCAACTTCTTTAATTGTGCCAACCATATAAAAAGCTTGTTCAGGCAAACTATCGTAAGTTCCAGCTAAAATCTCTTTAAAACCACGAATAGTCTCTTCAGTTGATATATATCTACCAGCCTGCCCACTAAATACTTCAGCAACAAAAAATGGCTGTGATAAAAATTTTTGTATTTTACGGGCGCGACTAACAATCAATTTATCTTCAGCTGAAAGTTCGTCCATTCCCAAAATAGAAATAATATCACGCAGCTCTTTATAACGCTGCAAAGTGCTTTGCACCGCTTGGGCAACACTGTAATGTTCCTGTCCCACAATTGATGGCTCTAGTTGTCGACTGCTAGAAGCTAAGGGATCAACCGCAGGGAATATCCCTAACTCAACAATTTGTCGTGACAAAACTATCTTTGCATCAAGATGGGAAAAAATTGTTACAGGGGATGGGTCTGTTAAATCATCAGCTGGTACATAAACTGCCTGAATTGAAGTTATGGACCCCGACTTAGTAGAGGTGATTCGCTCTTGCAACATTCCCATTTCTTCAGCTAGCGTAGGCTGATAACCCACCGCCGATGGCATACGTCCAAGTAAAGCTGACACCTCAACCCCAGCCAAAGTATACCGATAAATGTTATCCACAAAAAACAAAACATCACGCCCTTCGTCGCGAAAATATTCAGCTACGGTCAAACCGCTTAAACCTACACGCAAACGACTACCTGGTGGCTCATTCATTTGTCCATAAATCAAAGAAACTTTATTTAATACCTGAGAATTTTTCATCTCCATATAAAAGTCGTTTCCTTCCCGGGTACGTTCACCAATACCAACAAACACTGAATAACCGCTATGCTCTACGGCAATATTTCTGATCAACTCCATAATACTTACCGTCTTACCAACACCAGCACCGCCAAATAAACCAGCTTTTCCCCCCTTAGCAAAAGGGCATAAGAGGTCTATAACCTTAATGCCAGTTTCTAGCAACTCGACCTTCCCCGATTGCTCGGTGAAAGGTGGAGGACTACGGTGGATAGAAAGCATCTGTGGAGAGTTTATTGGTCCTTGCTCATCGATAGGATTACCTAAAACATCCATGATCCTACCAAGAGTAGCCTCACCAACTGGAATGGTTATAGGAGCATTAGTATTTACCACCTGCATATAAAGCTTTAAACCATCAGTAGGACCCATCGCTACTGTTCGCACGACACCATCTCCTAGTTGTTGTTGCGTTTCTAAAGTTAACCCCGCAACCTCAACCTTTAAGGCATCATAAATCTTGGGAACAAACCCTAGTGGAAACTCTACATCCACCACCGCACCAACTATTGACACTATTTTTCCAGTTTGCATTGCTATCTCATAGATTTTAAATCAAGTTTAGACTCGCCACCTAGTATAAACCACGTGGCTCGGTCAAGGGCCTCTCACCCTTGACCATCCCCCATTGCTTTTTCACGCGAAAGACCGCGTGGAATAAATTTAAATTACCAAATTTACTATTCTCTAACTACTACTAGTGGATATACCAACTAAACAGCATCAGCCCCTCCTACTATCTCCGCAATTTCTCGGGTAATCGCCGCTTGTCGCACCTTATTATACACAAGCTGAAGGTTTTCTATAATCTCCTTGGAGCTATCAGTAGCATTTTTCATTGCCATCATCCTTGCCACTTGTTCGCACGCTATATTATCAACCACTGCCTGATATACTTGGGTTTCAATATATCGAGCCATTAGCATATCAAGAAGCGCCCGCGATGCCGGCTCATAAATATAACCACGACGATACTTCGGGTGCTCTGGTGGTTTTATCAGTGGCAATAACTGGGTAATTTTAGGCTTTTGCACTAAAGTATTAACAAAATCATTATGCACAATAAATAATTTATCCAGCTCTCTTGCCTTATAAGCATCGAGCATGATTTTAATCCCGCCTAACAAAGTAGCAACCTGTGGCTGTTCCCCAATATTAGAAGTATGTGCTACCACATTAACCATAAGTGACTGAAAAAACGTCTCCGCTTTTTTACCAAACAAACACCACTCAGTATCAATACCTTGCCCTTGAAAGTGATGAGCATGCTCTAACGCCATACGAAAAAGATTAAGATTCAAACCACCACATAAACCACGATCGGTAGATATTACGATATAACCAATTTTTTTAACTTCTTCATGTTCCTCAAGATAAGGATGGTCATACCCACATTCACTACTAACAATATGACTCATGACTTCGCAAATTTTTATTGCATATGGCATCGAAATTGCCATACGTTGCTCGGCGCGACGCATTTTGCTTGCCGCCACATTTTGCATAGCACCAGTAATTTTTTGGATTTTTCTGATGCTAGTAATATGTGTTTTAATTTCTCTTGGTGATGCCATATACCCCTAATAAATCCTATATAAATCTTACAAACTCGGCTTTAAACTCATCAATAATCTGTTTTAGTTCTGCAGCTAACTCGTCCGTATAAACTGGGTTACGATTAATTTTGTCTAAAATATCTGGCCGTTTATTTTTAAAATGTTGATGCAGCTGATTTTCAAATTCCATCACCCGATTAAGCGCTACGTCGGCCAACAATTCCTTTTCGATTAAGAATAAACTTATCGCCATCTCGGCCACGCTCATTGGATTAAACCTTACTTGTTTCAATACCTCCATGGCATGTTGCCCATGTTCCAGCTGCCTATGCGTCGTATCATCCAGCTCGGAAGCAAACTGAGAAAAAGCCTCTAACTCGCGATACTGAGCTAATGCCAAACGTAATCCCCCGCCCAACTTTTTAATAATTTTAGTTTGCGCAGCGCCACCAACTCGAGAAACTGACAAACCAACATTAATTGCAGGACGAACGCCAGCATTAAATAGGTCAGTTTCTAAAAAAATTTGGCCGTCAGTAATTGAAATAATATTCGTGGGAATAAAAGAAGAAAGATCCCCTTCTTGGGTTTCAACAATTGGTAAAGCAGTTAGTGATCCAGTTTTATTTTTGACTTTACCTTGAGTGATTTTTTCTACATAAGCCTCATTTACCCGTGCCGCTCTTTCAAGCAAACGGGAGTGTAAATAAAAAATATCTCCAGGATACGCCTCTCGTCCAGGAGGGCGACGTAATAATAGAGAGATCTGTCGATAAGCCCAAGCATGCTTAGTCAAATCGTCATAAATGATTAAAGCATCCTCGCCATTATCACGAAAATATTCTCCAATCGCACACCCCGCATAAGCTGCAATATATTGTTCGGCGGCAGAATCAGCAGCGGTGGCAGCAACAATAACCGTATGTTGCATTGCCCCATATTCTTCCAATTTATACCTAATATTGGCTAAGCTCGAGGTCTTCTGCCCAATTGCCACATAAATACATTTTACCCCAGTATTTTTTTGGTTAACGATAGCATCGATAACGATAGAAGTTTTTCCAGTTTGCCGATCGCCAATAATTAACTCCCTTTGCCCTCGTCCGATAGGAACCATCGCATCTACCGCCTTGATCCCCGTTTGTAAAGAACAATCAACCGATTTTCTTGAGATCACCCCGGGGGCAATTTTTTCGATAGGAGAAAACTGGGTCGTTTCAATTGGCCCCTTATTATCAATAGGTTCACCGAGAGCATTTACTACCCGCCCTAACAACTCCGGCCCAACCGGTACTGACAAAACTTTTTTTGTACACTTTACAATTTGTCCTTCTTGCAGGTGTTCACTCTTCCCAAGAATCACTGCGCTGACACTATCTGGCTCTAAATTTAAAGCGAGACCATAAGTGTCATTTTGAAATTGGAGCATCTCACCTAACATCACATCAGATAAACCATAGACCTGCACCACCCCATCTTTAACGTTCAAAATTACTCCTTCGGTAGAAACCTCTGGCGTTAAATTAAACTGGTTAATTCGTCTTTTAATTATTTCACTAATTTCATTTGGCTTTAGCATATCTTTCTCGTTAAATTTAAGGTTTGATTTTCTGATTTTTTCTAACCTTATTTAGGTAAAATTAAACTCTTTTTTAAACGTTGCAACATCCCCATAATTGAACCATCAATCACCCTATCTTCTATCTGTAAGCGAGCCCCACCGATCAACGCGGGATCAAGGAGATATGTAAGTGATATTTCTCTCTGATAACGCTTTTTTAAAGCGCTTAGTAGTTGGGCTTTTTGTCCCAAGGTCAAGTCATGACTAGAAGTTATAGTTACCTCTAACACATCATTATGTATAAGTAATAGCTTACGATAGTCTTTAGCAATATCTGGTAACAAAAATATTTTCTTACGCTCAATCAGCAATTTTACCAGATTACTTATCACTGCAGGCATCTCATTAACCACCGTAATAAAAACACTGATTTTTTCCGCGTTGGTAATTCTTGGATTAGTCAACAACTTATTTTTATTACACTCTACAACAACTTTAGCTAACGTTTCTAAAATAGCATGCCAAGGCATAAGTTGCTCTTGCGCTAAAGCTAAACTAAAAATTGCTTTCGTGTAAGGTCGTATTGTTGGTTGACATATACTCATTTAAATATTCCGCGTAAAATGGACCTATACTTTGTTGCCCTTATTTTTTGCCACCCTCATTTACGAACAAATAAACTCCAATCGCAAAAAATAAGGACGCCGCGCCCATAACCCACTCTACGCGGAATATAGTTCCTATAATAAATTGCCCCGAACTCCCGTTTGCGTTAAACAATGCTAGAAATCAAATCATCAATTAATTTTTTCTGGGTAACGTCGTTAACCTTTTGTTGTAAGATTTTCTCAGCCGCCGCAATTGCTAGCTCTGCTGTTTGTTGTTGCAGAAGGTTCTTGGCACTATTGGTTTCTTGTTCAATATCAATTTTAGCTTGGGCTAAAATTTGTGCCCGCTCTTCAGCAGCGCTAGCTTTGGTTTGCTCAAGCATATCGTTTGCTTGCTGTTTCGCCTGGTTGAGCATCAAAGAAGCCTCTGCCTTGGCTTTACGTAGTCGCTCAGAAACACTAGTTTGCACCAACGCCAACTCATGTTTACCACGCTGCGCTGCCTCTAAACCAGCGGCTATTTTTTGCTGACGTTCTTCGAGCGCCTTAATTAAAGGCGGCCAAATATACTTCATCATCACCCAAACTAAAACAGCGAAGGTGAGCATCTCACCGAAAAGAGTTACATTAATATCCATAGACTTAAATTTAAGATTTATGGGGATCGATCACACGCATCCCAACTTTCTCTATGCTACCTTTTCAGCAGCAGCCTTAAGAATCTCTAACAAAAATGGATTCTTCCCAAATACTAATAATAATCCAGTAGCAACCGAAATTGCCGCAAAAGCATCAACTAATCCCGCCATTAAAAACATTCGCATCATTAATAACTGGGCTAATTCTGGTTGCCGTGCAGTACTTTCTAAAAACTTACCCCCTAACAACGAAAAGCCAATCGTAGTACCGATAGCCGCAACAGCAATCAATACGCCTGCAATAATCGCAGTAACAATTTGCATCTCTGTAACTAAACGAGCTAATTCCACAGTATCCTCCAATATAAGTTAAAAACTAATGTTGTGACTCTTGCGCCATACTTAAATAAATAACCGTTAACATCATAAAAACAAAAGCTTGAATCGCGATAATCAGCACGTGGAAAATCGCCCAAACTCCACCTACCGTCCACTGTAACCACCAAGGCATCGTCGCGATTAACAAAAAAATTAATTCACCCGCAAACATATTACCAAAAAGTCGCAACGATAACGACAAAGGTTTTACGGCCTCTTCAATTACTCTAAAAATAAAATTTACGGGAAACAACCAAATACCAAAAGGGGTTGTCAAAATTTCTTTAGTAAAACCACGAACACCTTTAGTTTTGAAGTTATAAAATACCACCAATAAAAATACACTTAAAGATAAAGCGAATGTGAGGTTAGGATCATCGGTAGGTAGCTCACGAAAATTGGTAATACCAAAATAAAGTAGTAAGCGTGGCATCAAATCAACGGGGACTAAGTCGTGGGCATTTAACAAAAAAACCCAGGTAAAAACTGTTAAGGCAAGCGGCGCCATTAATAAACTCTTTCCAGGGTAGATGTCTTTAACTAAACGGTCTATCGCTTCAAAAAGCATCTCCACCGCCACTTGTAACTTACTCGGCTTATCACTATTAAATTTTCTCGCGACAAGATAAAATATTCCTAGAAAGAATGCTCCTGTAATAAGAGAAACCGAAAAAGTATCGAGGTTCAGGGTCCAAAACCCACCATCACCAATCGTAAAAGTATGCAAGTTTAGCTGGTAATTACGTAAATGATGCTGAATATATTCAGACGCATCTAGGTGTAAAAAATCAGTCATTTTTCACTCCTACTTGCCAAGACTGCCAAAATGAAACCATTATCATAAAAACATAACCGCCCAAAAAACTCAAATAGTCAACATTCCATGCCCATAAAAATAAAGCAATGAGACTAAAACTCAATGCTAGTTTAATTGCTTCGCTCTGGAAAAAAGTTTTCAACACAGCTTTATTATCAAATACCTTACGCACGTGCCTTATTTTCCAAAAAAAATAGAGGCTAGGAATAAACCAAGCCCCACCACCTAACAATACAGAGGCAAAGCCTAGCCACCCTTTGATAAACACAAAACCCAAAGCCACGATCCCTAACAACAGTAGGTGCCACCAATATCTAGAACTTTTAAACAACGCCAGCTGATTCATAACAATCTAGTATATTTAGCAATCAATTACTTATAATTACTTCTTAGTATCAACAATAATTAGGTGGGCACCGGGATATATTTTTAACTGCCCGGCGGTAACCACCACATCACCAACCTTTAAGCCAGACCTCACCTCAACATTGTCGCTATCTTTTGCTCCCAGTACTATTTTAGTTTTTTCCGCCTTATCTCCAACCACTTTATATACATAGGAACCATCCGGATCATAAACAATTGATGTTTGCGGAATAGTAATTACTTGTTGCTTAGAAAACTGGACCACAACATTAACAAATCCTCCAGGAATAAGCTTACCACTACTATTTGGCACATTGGCTCTTACCCCTAAAGTACGATTGTTAGGATTAATTAAGGACTCGGTCGCCTCAATTTGTCCACTAAAAGTCTCTTGGGGATAAGCATCAGTACTAAGCAATACCGTCTGCGAATTAGCAACTTTACTTTGATATACTTCCGGAATACTAAAATCTACTTTTAAAGGATCGACAGTTTGTAAACTTACAATGTTTTGACCACTAGTTACATAATCGCCTTCGTTAACCTGACTTAAGCCCAGCTTCCCCGCAAACGGTGCGGTAATCGTTGTCTGTCGTAATTTAGCCTGAATACCGTCAACACTGGCTTTAGCCGCATCATAATTAGACTGTGCCTGATCAAACTCTGCCTGCGAAATATCTTTTGTCTTATATAAAGAAACAGCGCGGTCAAAATTTAACTTTTTAACCTTAAGTTCTGCCTGCGCTGCTACGAGATTTGCTTTAATCACATCGGGATTAATCTCGACTAAAGCTGCCCCCTTCCCCACCACATCGCCAGATTTAAAATAAACCTTAGTAATTCTTCCGGCAACTTCTGGTTTAACGATAATACCCGGGATAGAAATTAAATTTCCTGTCGCCGTAATTTGTTCCGGCTTAGTAACAGTCTTAATCGTAACTGTCTCCACAACTACTGGCGGCATTTGTGCCGTTTTTTGGGCTTTTGCAGCCAAAAGCACACTCGGTGAAAAGAAATATATTACTAAACACACACCGACCATTACTCGTTTTAACATAATCAAATAACCTTAAGTTTTTATTTACTATAACCGTAACTACTCACTCCATCGCCATAAGGGGGGCTTTTTATGAGGTAAGACAATCCAAAAAAACTTGAAAAGCATTGGATTGCTTCGTCACTCGCTATGACGGCCAGAGCAGTTACCTATAACGCTCACTAATTGAGTTAATTACCTCAATACAACTCACAAAAGCCTTCACTACCTCAGGATCAAATTGCTTACCAGACTCAGCTAAAATAATTGCCACCGCCTGATCCTTGGTCGCCTGATCAGGAATTACCGTACCTTTGGTAGAAACAAATTTAAAAGTAAGTGTATCATAAGTATTAGCTACTGCCACCACTCGTGCATAAATAGAAATCTCTTCCCCACTCTTACCAAAAGCCTTCCCATCGCCTTTATCATAACCAGGCAAGGGCAAACCAGTATCAACATTAACATGCCCAGGATAACCAGCACCATCCCATCTTTCATGATGCCCCAAAGCAATCACCCGTGCCATTTCTTCAAACGATGAGTATATATCAGTAAAAAGCCTAGCACCATACACAGTATGCTTCTGCATAATATTAAGCTCTTCAGCTGATAATTCGCCATCTTTTTTTAAGATATCATCAGGTACCGCTGTTTTTCCAATATCATGAAACATCGCTGCCATTCTTAAGGTATCACGGTTATGTTGCATTTCTCTTTCCGGAACCCCTTTTTTAAGCGCCCAAGCCTCATAAATTTCAACCGCATAAGCAGCAACCCGCTCAGCGTGCAAAGCAGTTTCACTAGGAGCGCGTAACTCAATCATCTTATTCATACGCACAATCATAGAACGCATCATTTTAGCGTGGCTAATTGCTATCGCTGCACTATCAGCAAATAGTTGCACTATGGCTTCTTCCGCAGCAGTAAAATATCTGATAGTTTTATCTAAGTTAAGCGCATTAATTAACTGGATCACCCCAACCACTTTGCCATCAGACATTTTAATGGGTACTGATAGCATCGACTGGGTACGATAACCGGTAGCCTCGTCAAAATGCTTATCAAAAGAATATGGCTGATAATCGTTAATACGATAAGCATCAGCAATATTAACCGTCATCCCGGTATGAGCTACATAACCAGCTATTGACTTATTGTTTATTTGGATACTAAAAGTAGAATAAATCAACTTCTTCCCAAAAGGTAGTTTTTTTTGTAAGGTAGCATTTTGCGTATAACTAAACTGCAGTGCTGCTCCTTCAACAAGATAAATCGACCCAGCATCGGCACCGACAATGTTCCTTACTTCCGTTAACATATGTTCAAGCAACATGTCGATATCTTGGATTTGCAAGAGTCCATGAGTGGTTTTTAAAACCTTGTCAAACTTAGTTGGGTCAGTAATCATTTTGCTTATTCCACGTTGTATCTTGTAACGTAGGATACTAACATAAATTCTGCATCTTCAGAAGATTAAGAAACCATTGCCAACTGTTTCTAAAGATAAATTTTAGATAACCAATAATTCAGCTACAATAACCGCTTGAAAAACATGGCCTTATGTCTGAATTAGATAACTTTTGACTAATCCCGTAGTTTTTTGCCGCAGAATATGCCAAGAACCTGGCACTACAGTACTAACGTCTACAGCTTTTTCTGTTTCAATATATACCAAAGCACCCTTTGCCAAATAACCACCAGCTAATAGTTTCTCACAAGCAGGCTTTACTAGCCCATAATTAAATGGTGGGTCTAAAAATAAAATATCAAAAGGCTGCTGAGGAACTTTTTTTAAACGCTCAGGAATTTTAGCACAATAAAAATCGACATTATCTGCTCCTAGTAATTTAGCATTTTCTACTAGCTTTTTTACAACCTTTACTGAAGCATCTACCATAACAACTTTCTTTGCCCCGCGTGACAAAGCCTCAAAACCTAAAGCCCCGCTGCCCGCAAATAAATCAAGGCAAGCAGCATCGACTATAGCTTGGGAAAGCCAATTGAAAAGGGTCTCACGAGTAACGTTCGTAGTAGGTCTAACCCCTTTTAGTGGCAAAAAATTAATTTTACGACTACGCCATTTACCACCAATAATACGTAAACTTGATTGCATGCAATAATCATACAAGGCATAGCTAAAGTGAGCAAGCTGGGATGACTTTTAGGACCAAAAGATTCCTTTTAGACAAATTTGCAGTTATACTTTTCAGGTAACTACTCACATGGCTATTATCGCTCTAGTCTATAGCGTAGATGTATCACCCGACTTGATCGGGTAATCGCACCATGACAAAGCGTGTGAATAGCTGCATTTTTAGACTATTAAAAAGGTTTCAGCCTAAAGTAACACGCAGAAATTATGTTTAACATTTTCAAAAAAAACAAAGCACAAAAAGTGGCTGATAAACAACCACAAAGCAGCGCCATTTCGGGTTTATTTCGTGGTCTAAAACGAACCCGTGACGCTTTTACTCACGGTATTTTTGGGATCTTTTCTAGCAAAGATAAAATCAACCCCCAGACCCTTGAAGAATTAGAAGTAAAATTACTTACCTCTGACGTCGGCGTGACCGTTACTAAACAAATTATTGACCAACTAAAATTGGATTTAAAACACGAACCGACTATCACGCCAGAAACCATATTAGCAACTATTAAAAACCAGCTAGAAAATATTCTTGAACCATGCAACCAACCACTAGTAATTACGAAAAATACTCGACCATTTGTCGTTTTACTTGTTGGCGTAAATGGCTCTGGTAAAACGACCACCATTGGCAAATTAGCTAAAAAACTCCAAGAGGATAACCATAAAGTCATGCTGGCAGCTGGCGATACTTTTCGTGCTGCTGCTATCGAACAATTAAAAGTCTGGGGTGAACGTAACCAAGTCCCGGTCATCGCCCAACAAACTGGCTCTGATAGTGCAGCAGTAATCTATGATGCTTACCAGGCAGCAAAAGCACGTGATATTGATGTCTTAATCGCGGACACCGCTGGTAGACTACACACACACCACGGCTTTATGGCAGAATTAAAAAAAATTAAAAAAATTATCCAAAAAATCGATCCTGCTGCCCCCCACGAAGTGCTCTTGGTTTTAGACGCCACCATTGGTCAAAACGCTTTAACGCAAGTGAAACAGTTTAACGAAATGATCGGGGTTACAGGAATTTGTCTAACGAAGCTTGATGGCACAGCCAAAGGTGGTACAATTTTTGCCATTGCGAAAGAAACCAAAATCCCCATTCGTTTTATCGGTGTTGGAGAAAGTATCGAGGACTTAAAAACTTTCGATGCCAAAAATTTTATTACAGCCCTATTTGGTGAATAACTATGCTATTTAATATTTTTAGATCCCCTAAAAAAACCGACCACCTGTTGAATCTTACCCTAGGTTTAAAACAGATTCTCTTTACCCCAATTGCCAGTGCGAGCATTGCTCTCATATTCACCTTCGCGCTCTTCTTAATAGCTGCCTTTTCATTGTTACAGAGCAATAAAAATGCTATTCATGACCATTGGAATGCTAGCGCACAAATCTCGCTTCATCTCAAAAAAAATATTCAACAAGAAACCGCTGCGGCGCTACTGCAAAAATTACAAAAAAATCCCGTGATAACCAAAGTCGAATTAATCCAACCAAATGACGGTATAAAAACTTTTGCCGAAAACACCGAACTTAAAGCCTTGCTATCTAACCTCAAAAATAATCCTCTCCCCACAGTAATCATCATTCAACCACAATTAAAAGTTTTAACCAAAAATTTAGCCGTTGAATTCATAGAAGAGTTAAAAAAACAACCAGAGGTTGTTACTGTTAGTGCCGACATAGAGTGGCTTGCGCATAGTTATAATTGGTTAAATCTCTGGGATGGCTTAGCTACGATTTTCCTTTTTATCTTAGCCATAAACATGTTTATGGTAGTAGGCGGTATTAGTTACTTCGCCGCATGGGCTTTTAGCACCAAGCAGCATATCGCTAAAAATATCTTGCCCTACCAGTTTGCTTGGTATGGTTTGTTTGGAGGCTTACTATCGCTAATACTAGTACGAACAATTATAGTAACATTACTCCATCAAGAGATCTTGACGCAGGGGCTAAGCGCTAGCTTTGGCTTGTTAATTATACTTAGTGGCCCGTTACTTGGTTTTATTGTGACTAAAATCGCCGTATATCGAAAAGGGCAAAAAGTTATGAATTTTAAGTAAGTATCACTTCTTGAACACCCTCGTTGGTATAAAGAACATATGGCATTGAATTAACCTCGCTATTTTGGTTAATTGTCCTCTCCTATTAATCTATTAGCCCATGGCCCCTACGAGACAAGCGAAGCTCGCCGCAGGATGATGAAGGGAGAGCAGTTACCTGCTACAAACTAATGAGCCAACCCAGCTAAATATTTTTCATAAGTCGCCACATCCATGAGTGTTTCTAATTCTTTAGGGTTAGATGGTTTAAGTTTAAATAACCACCCGCCACTCTCCGCTTCTTTATTAAGCAACTCAGGTTTAGCAACCACCTCAGCATTTACCGCAACCACTTCACCGCTAAGTGGTGAATACACATCAGAAGCCGATTTAACCGACTCCACTACGGCACACTCTTTACCCATAATGACCATCTCCCCTGGCTCAGGTTGCTCCACAAACACCATATCACCAAACGCGTGCTGCGCATGATCGGTAATGCCAATCGTTACCATACCATCGTTTTCTAAACGCACCCACTCGTGAGTTTTGGTAAATCTCATTTCAGCCATACTCTTCCCCTTACATTTAAATTAAAAATTATTTTTACCATCTTTGATAAATGGTAGTTTAATAACCTTGTAATGCCCCCATTAATCAAGCAGCAGCCAAGAGAATTTTCTCCAGTTCTTGTTTTTCAACAAGTAGTCGGTGTTTTGTATTTTAACGATGAGTGTAAATATTCGTTGTTATAATACTCAACCCAACTATCCAAATTAACAAAAAAATCTTACAGGCTTCACCACTCATTAACCCACACTAATTCTTCCTTTAAAATTCTCATTAATCGTTTTCTAAAAATAACTGTTTCTGATCGTCTTTGGCTTGATCAAAAACCTCGTGGCCTTCTGTAAAAAGCTGGCCTCGATTTATACTCAGCACATATTTCTGCTACAGCCGCTGCTAACCATGGAAAGCGCAGCGAAGGTTAGTAGTCCGAGGTAAGCGCGCCTTGAAGGGCGTTGTTTGCCCGTAAAGGCATCGCGCCGTAAAGTCATTTGAGAGACGGCTGCGAAGTATGCGAAGTACACGAAGCGCCGTTGACGAGGACGGCCGAGGCGCGCGTAGCACTATATGTGTCGCGGCCATGCGAGCGGATTTTAGGGGCCACGATAGCCTAAAATCTATAGCGTGCATAGCGACACGCTTTTTTGCCTTTTAAACCCTCTAAGACAACCAACCATTTGGTTTTACCATTCCCTCTCCGCTTCATCGAGCATACCCTCATTTTTTCTCTTAGCTAACCTCTTGCTTTAATGGGGAGCAATATACCCAAGCTCAACTCCAAATATCTGTACTGCACCCAGTTATGGACGTTTGATAGCTTAAATAAAATCCTCTCATGGCCATCAACCGCACAACATCATCAAGGCTAACTTTAAACCTGTAATAATAATTAACCGCCATCATAACTACTTCAGTTGGATATTCAATAAAATTTAATTTTGTTCCCGCACGCTCATTATATTGTTTTCCACAGTTAGAACATCGATATTGTTCGTAAACCAAGAAAGTTTTCTTTGTCATTTTACGTGTACTTTTTGATTGGCAGCGGGGTAGTTCATTTTAAATCATCTCCATTTATAAAGTCAGAGATGATAATTTCGGGCAACTTTTTGAGCAAATTAGAAGTCGGAACTCAGTTTTTGACAAAACCCTTCCGACTAACCCACCAACAGCTTCTTAATATGATCTTTAATAAAAAGAACTCCTCTAAGCAACTGAAGTTCCTCTAAGGTAAGTTCCGACTCTAGTTTGTCTTTTAGCTTTTGATAAGCCAACTGTGCCGTTGCTACAAGTTGAGATTTTATAAATTCACAATGATGAGAAGTACGAATAGATTCACTGCCATTTTCAGATAAATTTAGAACTTCACAATGTGGACAAGCATCAATAAAAACACAAGATGCACATCGGTTATTAGTTTTATTAGCGACAATTGCACTATTTATATCGTTACAATTTGCTGGATTAATTAAATTAACACCCTCAGTAATCGCCCTATGGCATGGATATTTTTTTCCATTTACATCTATAGCCATCATAGTTGTACCAGAACCACACCACTTTAATACATTATGTTTTCCTTCCACCAGATTTTTTATTGGCAGAGATACCAAAGAATTATGAGGCAACGTGGGGTCATTTAAATAAATTTTTATTAACTCTGCAAGTTCTTGACGAAAAATACTGACTGACTTAGCTTTCTCTTTCTCATTACCCCAAACATTTTCATAAACAACATTGCTAAAAATATCTACACCAAATTTATGTAACTCACAAATTCCTTTAAAAATGGAACCAATGCTGTTTGGGCCAATTGTCATTTTTATACTAGCCCTATCTCGCATGCCCACACTAATTAAATAACTTAAAAAACTAGCAGCCTTATCGTACGACATACAACGATTTCTATCGTGCGTTTCTTTATCTCCATCAATGCTCACTGTAATGTACACTTTATCTTTGTTGGATAAGATCCAATTTCTAACTTTATCGTTATCAATAGTCCCGTTAGTTGTTAAATTAAAAATATACCTTTTTGTGCCATATTCGCTAGCTACGTAGCTGGCAACTTGAGTCAATAAGTCAACCGCTAAGAAAGGCTCCCCTCCTATAAAATCTATAACTCCAATTTTTTCTTTCTCCATGCAAAGAAAAAAATCATCTATAGCTTTTTTCGCTGTATCAAAGCTCATATAAATTCCAGTCTCATGGCGACCTTGATAGCAATACGTACAACACAAATTGCAAGCTCCAGTAACCATAAGGACTAGGAACTTTCTATTATTTTTATTAGCAATTTTATAACTCGACGCGGCGAAAGACTCACCAGAATAATGAGTAAACCCCATATATTATATTCACCATTCCATAACTAACTTTTTTTGATATAACATGCGTATATAAAAAGTGAACAACAGGTTCAAAAAAAACCTAGCCAGATATATACATCAATGATGTAGCGGAGAATCCCATTTTTAACCGATGATCATTGGAACTATACTAACTAATCGTCCCCCTTACACCCACCAGTACAGGCTCCACAATGGTCATCGCACCCACCCCAACATTGACAACCTTTGCCATCATGCGCTACAGGTAACGCTCTAACTAACTCACGCATTTTTGCAACGTCATCCGCGGAAATATCCAAACTTAAACCCCTGGTACCACCAGAAACAAGTTCTTTCTCTTTATCGGCAGCATCTAGAATTTTCTGCATATATACCCCCTTATATTTTCATTATGCTATACTCAAATCTTTTAACTTGCTATTTTTTAGCATCTCATCATAAAACAGCAACTCATCGATATTGAAAACCCCTGCAAAAACAAACAACATTTAAAAACAAGCAGCCAATAGTTGGCCGCAAAAAACCTAACACCGCACTTTATTTTTTAATCTACTTTTTCAATAAGTAACTCTACTGGCTTTTATGTGACCACGCCCTCAACGCCTTCCAGACAAAGTTGAGGATAATCTCAATCAATACTTCACCACCTCACAGAAGCCAAATACAATCAACCGCCCAAGCAATATTCTACTCCTGTTAGCCATGAAGTCAACAATGTAGTGGCAAATGTAGCGGAAAATGTTAGCCCAAAGTAGTAAAGCAAAGCAGAACTACCCTCTTTATAATGGTCAATAGAGGACAGAAATATGGCTAAAGATGAGCTTGCTACTATGAATAGTAAAGAAATTTTGCGACGACAGATCATCGATCTTGGGTTACGAGCAATATCGATGCTCTACCTGTGGAAAATAATATAATGAGCGCATGGGAACAAAATTAAATTTTATTGAATACCCAGCTGAAGTAGTTATGATAGCGGTTAATTACTATTACAGGTTTAAAGTTAGCTTTGATGATGTTGTACAGTTGATGGCCATGAGAGGATTTTATTTAAGCCATCAAACTGTCCATAAATGGGTACAGTACAGATATTTGGAATTGAGCTTGGGTTAAAGCTAAGGGTCAGACGTAAAGGCAAGAATAGTGGTAAATAGAATGTTGATGCGACATACATACAATGAGGAACGGTGATGTTATTTTTATCGGGCTATGACAAAGAGATAAACTTGGTGAACGTTTATTTAAGTGACATCAGAAATCAAACTGCAGCAGAGGCTTTTTAGGCGAGCACAAAGCATCACTGATACTTATACAAAACAAATCACAGCCGATAAAGAGCCCACACTCTATCCGATCATTAAAAATGTATTCGGCATTGACACTAAACATCGTGATTCAAAGTACATGAATAATGTAATCGAGCAGGATCATCGCTGGATCAAATCAAGAAGTAGGACCATGAAGGGATTTAAAAATATTTTCTGTGCATTAATTTTTTGTACGGCATGCGAAGAGATAAGATAATTTTTCCGCATGAAAAATAAAACCCGTGCTAAGCGGCGTAGGATGATTGCGTCAAAAATACAAAGTTTCAACAATTAGTTACAGCGACAGCATAAAAATAGCCATGCCGGAGCTGCGATAATAAAAAAGTGACTCAATTTTGACAGAACCCTTTAAAACAAGCCCGTCACTCTACCTGTATTAACATCCACATCAACGCGTCTATATGCAGGATCAGACGAGGTTCCCGGCATCAATTTAATTGACCCCGCTACTGGACAGACAAAACCTGCACCTTTATAAATTAAGAAGTCACGCACAAATAACCGCCAGCCACACGGCACCCCTTTTTTATTAGGATCATCGGTAACACTCAAATGGGTCTTAACCATACAAGTACCTAATTTACTAAGCTCTGGATCAGACTCAATCAACTTTAACTTCTTCCGCGCTTCGTCAGCATAATCCACACCGTCCGCACCATAAACTTGTTTCGCAATTAACTCAATCCGACCACTCATTGGCATATCTAATTCGTAAAGGAATTTAAATTGATTCTTTTCATTACAAGCATCGATTACAGCATCGGCCAACTCTAAAGCGCCATCACCACCTTTTTCCCAATGCTCGGACCATGCCATTCTTGCCCCAGCCGCCTCTACGAGCCTTCTTACCGCCGCCACCTCATTTTTCGTATCATCTTTAAAAGCATTCAGACAAACTACTGGATTAATCCCGGCCTGTTTAACCGTATTAATATGATGCACTAAGTTCTCACACCCTTTTTCTACCCAACCAACATTCTCTGTTTTATATTCTTCAGGCAGTGGGCGCCCCGGAATCGGATTAGGTGCGCCGCCGTGGCATTTTAGAGCACGAATCGTGGCCACAATTACCGCTGCATGCGGTTGCATATGCGAATAGCGACATTTTAAATTCCAGAATTTTTCAAACCCAATGTCGGCACCAAAACCAGATTCAGTAACGAGATAATCACCAAGTTTAGCTGCCAGTCTATCGCTAATAATTGATGACTGACCAATAGCAATGTTGGCAAACGGACCAGCATGGACAAACACTGGCTGCCCTTCAATGGTTTGTAATAAATTGGGATTCAAGGCTGCAAGCATCCAGGCGGTCATTGCGCCATCAACCTCTAAATCAGCTGTAGTTATCGGTGTACCTTTTTTATCATATGCCACAACAATTTTGCTCATCCTATGGCGAAAGTCTTTGAGGTCAGAGGCTAAGGCTAAGATCGCCATGATTTCCGAAGAAACGGCAATGGCAAAACCTGACTCCATCATAAACCCTTCCATTTTGCCACCAATACCAATAATCATTTTACGTAAGGCTTGGGCACAAAAATCTATAATCCAATTAAATTGAATATTGTGAGGATCAATATTAAGACGGCGTAACTTCCTTTTAGCAAGTTCAGCATCATCGTAATTGAACTCATGCTGCATCCGTGAGGTCAAAGCTACCATAGCTAAATTATGAGCATTCATAATAGCATTAATATCGCCAGTTAACCCTAAAGAAAAAGGAGTAAGCGGTATAACTTGCGACAATCCGCCGCCAGCCGCGGATCCTTTAATATTCATAGTTGGACCGCCAGACGGTTGGCGTAAAGTGGCAATTGGTTTTTTGTTGCGTTTGGCTAACCCCTGGGTCAAGCCGATGGTGGTAGTAGATTTACCTTCACCAAGTGGCGTAGGATTAATCGCCGTAACATCAATATATTTAGCATCAGGTTTATTAGCTAATCTTGTAATTGCCTTTTGATAATCTATTTTAGCTACGTAGTTACCATGAGGTAATAATTCATCTTTAGTAATACCTAACTCATCAGCTAAAATATAAATCGATTTCATCTCAGATTCTGCTGCCTCCGCAATTTCCCAATCAGCATGAGATTTTGGATCTAGTAACACTGCCATAACCATCTCCTTTTTCAGTTAAGTAAAGCGAAGAGCCGAAACTACTAAAGCTAAATTTTTCGAACGAGATTGTAAAAATCTTTGCCTATAAATTCAAACACAATTTTCCACAACTAATCACAAAACTCTTCATGAAAAATATTACCTATAGAATCAAGTTGCTGTGAACCACAATTAGACATAGTATGGACAAGAGGTTGTTTCATAACTACCATAAGGAACCATTATATGAAACAGTATAAAATTACTTTGCTTACCAGTATCGGCTCGGCATTAGAGTACTATGATCTAGTCATTTACAGTTTATTAGCAAACTTCATTAGTAAACAGTTTTTTCCCAGCACAAATCAGGTAACTGCTTTATTTGCTACCTTTAGCATATTTGCTCTCAGCTATGTAGCTCGTCCTCTAGGCGGAATTATTTTAGGTATTGTTGGCGACTGGCTTGGCAGAAAAATAATCTTCACCAACACCCTCCTCTGGATGGCATTAGTAACTTTCCTCATGGGTTTAATACCGAATTATGCCACTTGGGGAATAACCGCGACCATCCTTTTTAGTATTTGCCGCATTACCCAGGGACTAGTCTTTGGCGCTGAAATGCCAGGAGCATTAACACTCCTGGCAGAGCATATTGACAGCAAACATCATGGCCTCCATTTTGGCTTCATGACAGCGATGGTTGGCTTAGGCGTGTCGTTAGGCTCTGGTGTTACTTGGCTCCTAACTACACTGCTTACTGAACAAGAGCTTTTGGCTTGGGGCTTTAGAATCCCCTTTTTATTAGGGGGCAGCTTAGCAAGCATCGGTTTTATTATTCGCAAATATCTACCAGAAACACCTGCATTTTTAAAGTCACAAAAAACCAAACCCAAAATAACCAAAACCATCATCAAAAACCATTTAAAACCAGTGATGAGTGTCATCGGAATCTTTTTGTTTCCGGCGTGCCTTGTAAATTTTAAGGCAATTTTTCCAGCATACTTGCATAACTTTTATCATTTCGCTTTTTCTGATATTTATGCCGCCATGACTTTCAGCCACATGCTATCAATAATAATCATGCCAACCTTCGGCTGGCTCTCTGATCTTATCGGCAAAAAAGCTTTAATTATTGGTGGCGCGCTGCTCATGGTAATTTTTAGTTACCCCGCGTTCGCATTACTACAACTAGGAGAACCAACCGGAGCTGCTTGGCGGGTATTTAGTTTCATCATGTTCATCCGTATCGTAATCGACATCATGGCGGCAAGTTATTTTGTACTTTTACCCCTAGCGTTTCAAACCACCATCAGATACACAGGAACGGCCTTTAGTTTTAATATCGTACACACAATAGCAGCGTTGTTACCGTTATTGGTAAACTATATTTATGGCGTCGTAAAAAGTCCGTATTATCTTATCGGGATGTTTATACTATTAGCTACGATAACGATCATCAGCACAATTACGTTTAAAATTAACAATCCAGAACCGTAACATATAAATGTATTTGGTATGAGCAAAATGAAACAATCTAAAGTCACTTTTCTCGCTAGCATTGGCTCAGGTTTAGAATATTACGATCTAGTAATTTATAGCTTGCTGGCAAATTTTATTAGTCAAAATTTTTTTCCTAGCGCCAATCATATCGCCTCTTTATTCGCTACTTTTGGGATATTTGCCATTGGCAATATCATTCGTCCTCTTGGGGGTATAATTCTCGGCACGATTGGTGATCGCTGTGGCAGAAAAAAAGTTTTTTCCCATACTTTAATCTGGATGTCGCTTGCCACTTTTTTCATGGGACTAATGCCTACTTTTACCTCTTTAGGCTTACTTGCCACCATCCTTTTTAGTCTTTGTCGCATCATCCAAGGATTAGTATTTGGCGCAGAATTACCAGGCGCGTTAACTTTACTTGCGGAACATGTTGACCATAAAAAACATGGTTTTTACTTTGGTTTTATGATTGCCGCAGTTGGCCTTGGCGTAGCACTGGGATCTTCAGTGATGTGGCTTTTAACAAAATATCTCACCAACACCCAAATGCTTTCTTGGGGTTTTAGGCTGCCCTTTTTATTAGGAGGTCTATTGGCATTAATCGGGCTTTATATTCGTAAGCATCTCCCGGAATCACCAAAATTTTTAAACCTACAAAAATCCAGCACGCCTAAGTTAACTCTCGGCATAATTAAAAGTCACTGCGGACAGGTGATTAAAGTTATTGGGATTTTGTTATTTCCAGCATCTCTCGTGACCTTAAAACTTATTTTTCAGGTTTACTTACATGATTTTTACCACTTCCCTTTGGCCGATATCTATTTGGTTATGACTTGTGGTTATATATGGTCAGCAGTTGCGCTGCCCTTTTTTGGCTGGCTTTCCGACATTATTGGCAGAAAAACTTTGATCATTGCAGCTTCGCTCATAATGATAACTTTTAGCTTTCCGATTTTTTGTTTATTACAAACCACCACCTTCTGGGGCTTATTTGCCTTTGTCCTATTTCTTGAAACCGTTATCGCCATTATGGCGGTTAGTTACTTCGTGTTACTACCCCATTCGTTTACCACCTCATTTAGATATACCGGTTCGGCATTTAGTTACAACATTGCTTACACTATTGCTGCATTTATTCCGATGGTTATAAACTATATTTATGGGGTATTAAAACAACCTATGTATTTAAGCTGGTTATTGTTAGTATTAGCTCTTCTTACCATCATCAGCACCCTGAGTATTAAAAGTAAATATGATAACTAAAAATATTATTGTTGGTATAACTGGTGGCATCGCTGCCTATAAAACCGCTGAGCTTGTTAGAGGTTTACGTCGTAACGGCGCAACAGTGCGAGTTGTCATGACCAAAAATGCTGAAGAGTTTATTACACCACTGACAATGCAAACTGTGTCAGGTGAAACGGTTTATACTGAAATGTTTAGACCATCTTTTCCCAACGATTTAGAGCATATTTCGCTAGCCCGTTGGGCTGATGCTATTGTAATAGCGCCAACCACCGCTAATTTTATTGCCAAGTTAGCCTATGGCCTTGCCGATGACCTCCTTTCCACCGTTTGTCTTGCAACCAAAGCGCCAATTGCTATTGCTCCAGCCATGAATAAAGAGATGTGGCATCATGACGCCACTCAGCAAAACATTGCGACTTTACAGCAAAGAAAAGTTTTTATCTTTGGCCCAGCAGAAGGGAACCAAGCCTGTGGCGAAACTGGTTATGGCAGAATGCTTGAACCCCAACAAATTTTAGCATTGATCCCAAGTATTTTTGCTTCGCAAACATTTTGTGGTAAAAAATTTGTTATCACGGCTGGCCCGACCAGAGAAAATATCGACCCTGTCCGTTATATAAGTAATTATAGTTCAGGGAAAATGGGCTATGCTTTAGCAGAAGCCGCTTTAGCAGCAGGAGCAAAAGTAGTGTTAATTAGCGGCCCAACCACTCTTAATACTTCACCCAAAATAACAAGAATTAATTTGCAAACAGCAGAAGAAATGCATCGTGCCGTCCTGCGAGAGATCACTGATTGTGATGTTTTTATTGCTGCAGCGGCGGTGGCAGATTACCAACCGACAACCAAGCGGCCACAAAAAATCAAAAAGGGAGCAGAAAAAATCGTGCTCGAATTAAAGCGCACCCCTGACATTTTGGCTACCGTTGCTTCATTAAATAAAAAACCTTTGGTCGTGGGCTTTGCTGCTGAAACTAATAACCTCTTAACTTACGCTAAAGAAAAACTAATTAAGAAAAAACTAGACATCATTATTGCTAATCAAGTGGGCAAAGGAATAGGTTTTGCAAGCGACGATAATACTGCAACAATCCTTTGCAAAAATGCCAAAATGGTAAAACTACCAAAAATGTCGAAAAAAGCATTGGCGCAACATGTTCTAAAAGTAATTACCATTAGCCTATAAAAAAATATCCGCAGTATAATTTGTGTATATTAGGCTCTCTATGCATTTTGGAAGGATATATTTCCAAAGAAAAATGACGGATTTGCACAGCAGGGGTTGCAGTTTATTTGGTTTAGGCTATACATAATCTTATACTGGAACGGGAATATCTGAAAAATTTTAACTTTACTAGACTTAATTATTTTTAAACTATATACTATATCTAGTTCAGGAAACTCTAAATAAACAGGAGGTTTATATGCTTTCATATTTTTTTGGATCAAAACCTACAGCACCTCAAAGTAGACCAATAGAAACGTTTCAAGAATTATTTCAAGCTATCCACGTAATGTCTAAACTTAAAGCAACGATATTTGGGGGTAATTCGCCAGAGGCAGCAACGCAATCTACTAAGATTGCCATCCTGCAAGCACTCATGTCTAATGTGGGGCATGAAGGTGTAGCCGCTCAAGAAAGCTTAGAAGATTTGCAAGAGACATTGGAGAAATTATCTGAAAAGAGTCTCCGTGAGGCGGTAGACAATGAGGGAGAAATTGGTTTAGAAAGACGCCGATTAGTCAGAAGAATACTTGGAGTCATATTAAAAAACGATGCAACTATTACCGCAGCATTGCGAGACCTGGGGCAGAGTGAAGATACTATTAATGGGCTTCTAATGGAAAGTGACTACGCAATGTTATTCGAGACATTAAATGCGATGGAACTTGAGGATCAAACCCCGGCCATGAAAGCAATTAAAGCATATTTAGTAAGCGCTAGAACTATACTTCATGAAGCCCAATTTGGCTTATTTGAGGAGCTTGATTTTGTTTTTCCAAATGAAATACGGTTAGCACCTTCGCCCGAAGTATCTAGAAGAGAAGAAGATGCTGCAGCAGCTGCACCAGCGCTACCACCGCCTCCACCTCCCTTGCCCTTGCCGCCAACTGCGCAGGAGCGAGCACTTAAAAGTTATCGAAAAGCAGCCGCCGGGGGGGATAGCCGTATTCAACAAGGAGAACATGGAGCCTTTACATTGCAAGGGGACATTATCAGGGAAATTCAAGCAGGAAGAGTGCAGCTAAGACAAACACCACCACGTACGACTCCTCTTATTGAAGAAACGGACAAAGATAGACACCTACGCGCCATTAGAGAAGAAGCAGCCAAAAGGCAAGCACGTAGCGCAACTGACCAACCACCGCCTGTAACACCTAAAAGATAAACGAATAAAAATTATTTTCCCCGGGTATCCCGGGGAAAATATACAAGGTTATTGTTATTGAAAAACATTAATTTTAATCTTAGATGACATAGCTTTTCTCCAAAAAAGTACAGTTTATGAGGAAAACAATAGGGAGACCAATGCATTATCGTAAAGATAACAATAGCGTTACACATTAGAAAAACCAGCCTATCAATCCCACAGTCATGATGTAATTATTCCTGTCTAAGGGTTAAAACGACTCTTAAATAAACCAAAATAACAATGTTTGTTATTAAATAGAAACTTTATGAGAAACCAATATGAGCATTAAAACATTAGACACAGATATTGCAAAAAAATATTTTTGTATGCCACAGGCGCAAGTAGTTTAGAAGCTGTATAGAAGATGAAGAGGGCCCTTCGCAGTCGGGTTTCAGTAGCCGATTTCAAAACACCTCGAACAGCTACTGTCAAAAACAGTGGTTGTGAATGCTTCTGACCTCCTCCAGCAGTTACTGTTTCCTATAACATATATCCACAATGCCTAAACCAAGCAATTAAATCTTGCTACTCTATAGCTCGATCTACCCTTTCTAACTGAATATTTAAGAGCCGCTTAAAACTTTAGGCAGAAACCATTACATTAACGCTGCTATTCAGCAGCATAAAATTCTGCTTTCAGTCCAGTTAAACTGAAAGAACATTAAACCTGCTGCAACGCCTCATAAAACCGCCAGCGATGTTTAATATCTTCTTCAGCAAGTTGCATTAACCGCTTAGCTTCCGCAGGGTCGTTACGCAACAAAATTTGATAACGATTCTCGCGTTCGGCATATGCAAGAAATGGGATACTGGGTTTTCCAGAGTCAAGTTGGAGAGGATTTAAATTTTGTTTGCGCCGCTCGGGATTATAACGATATAACGGCCAGTGACCACACTTGACTGCTAATTTTTGTTGCTGCGGTCCTTCGTGCATATTAATCCCATGGGAAATACAATGACTGTAAGCGATAACAATCGCCGGACCATCATAATTATCGGCCTCCTGAAAAGCTTTCATTGCTTGGAGGGGGTTTGCCCCAATTGCGATACTCGCGACATAAATATTGCCATAAGTCATTAACATTAAACCCAAATCTTTTTTGGCGACGGATTTACCTTTGGCGGCAAACTTAGCTACAGCACCACGCGGCGTTGCCTTGGATGCTTGCCCTCCAGTATTAGAATATACTTCGGTATCTAAGACCAATACTTTAATATTTTTACCACTAGCTAAAACATGATCTAAACCACCATAACCAATATCGTAAGCCCAACCGTCGCCGCCAATTTCCCACACACTTTGCCGGACCAATTGATCAATGAGTGATAATAATTGTTGTGAGTCACACGTATTAATTGTTGCTAAAATAGCTTTTAATTTAGCAATGTCATGACGCATCGCAGCAACCTCAAAATCGGTTTTTTGTTCATTATTAATAATCGACTGCATTAACTCTTGATGATTAATTTGTGGCGCGAGCTTTGCTAATAAACTTAAGGCCTGCTCCCGATGCTTTTCGATGGTCAGCAAAAAACCATAACCAAACTCGGCATTATCTTCAAAAAGTGAAGAAGCGAACGCTGGACCACGACCACCAGCATTTACGGTCCATGGCACCGTCGGCAGATAACCACCATACGCTAAAGAACAACCCACCCCGTTAGCAATAATTAAACGCTCACCAAATAATTGCGTTAGTAATTTAATATAAGGGGTTTCACCACAACCAGCGCAAGCAGCGCAAAATTCAAACATCGGTGCCACATATTGCAAGCTATTAATACTAGGTTTATCGGTAATTGTAAGATCGGTAGGGATACTTTCAAAAAATTTAACTTGTTCCCTGCCACAAGCAACTGTTTCGCTCGTCTTTGTTGTCATAACTAGAGCCTGATTCCCGCTCTTACCTTTGTTTACAGGACAAACTTCAGCACAAGCACCGCAGCCCGTGCAATCTTCAGCATATACTTGAATGGTATAATATTCATCATTGGCATTTGGCCCACGCAATTTAGTAGTTAAAAAATCTTGCGGCGCACCGATTAACGCTTTCTCATGATACCGTTTAGAGCGAATAGCACTATGCGGACAAACTACGCGGCATAAACCACATTGGATACAATGGTCGGGCAACCACTGCGGTACGGCAAGTGAAATATTTCTCTTTTCAAAACGGGTGGTATGAGTAAGATAAACCCCGTCACTTGGCAAAGCACTCACCGGCAGCTCATCGCCACGACCAGCAAGCATTTTACCAACAACCTCTCTAACAAACTTTGGCGCCTCGTTACTTACCACTGGCAACAATTCGATATGGCTGGTAACTTTACTGGGAACGGCAACTTCTACTAAATTCGCTAAGCTATGATCAACTGCCTGATAATTTTTTTGTAATACTTCTTCTCCTTTAGACGCATAGGTTTTTTTAATCGCCTCTTTAATCTTAGCAATTGCCTTTTCCTTAGGAAGAATGTTACTTAAGGCAAAAAAGCAGGTTTGCATTACGGTATTAATATGATTTCTCATCCCCGAGTCGTGCGCTACTTTATAAGCATCAATTACATAAAATTTAATTTTTTTATCGATTATCGTCCTTTGTAACAGCCGCGGTAATTTTTCCCAAACTTGCGTAGGGGGGTAAGGACTATTCAATAAAAATGTAGCGCCAATTGCTGCGCGCTCTAGCACTAACATCTTATCGATGAAACTAAATTGATGACAACCAATAAAATTAGCTTGCTTAATTAAATAAGCAGAACGAATCTTACTTGGACCAAACCGTAGATGGGAAACGGTGCGCGAACCAGTTTTTTTTGCATCATAAACAAAATATCCCTGCGCATAAAGCGGGGTTTCTTCCCCAATAATCTTGATAGAATTTTTGTTAGCACTGACAGTACCATCAGCACCTAAGCCATAAAAAACTGCGCGCTTAACCTCCTCTGGCTCAATATCAAAATCTGGGTCATAACTTAAACTAGTATGCGTAAGATCGTCGTTAATCCCGATCGTAAAATGATTTTTTGGCTCGGCCTTTGTTAGCTCATCGAAGATAGCCTTAACCATCGCCGGCGTAAACTCTTTAGATGCAATACCATAACGGCCACCGATTACTCGTGGACGATGTAAATTAACATGATCTTCCAACAAGGTTGTTGCCACCTCTTCATATAAAGGTTCCCCCGCGGCACCGATCTCTTTGGTACGATCTAGCACTGCCAATGCCTTACATGTTTTAGGAAGCTTAGCTAGAAATGCTTTTTTAGGAAAAGGGCGGAATAAGCGAATTTTTAATAATCCTATCTTTTCCGATAGCTGATTTAAATAGCTAACAGTTTCTTGTACCGTTTCCGCTGCTGAGCCCATAACCACAATTACTCTTTCAGCATTGGCATCACCGTAATATTCTATTAACTCATAAGAACGCCCAGTAACTGCGGCAAACTCGCTTAGTTTATTTACTAAGATCATAGGCAGGTTATTATAAAAAGGATTAACCGCTTCACGCCCTTGAAAATAAATATCGGAATCAGATACAACTCCACGAATCGTTGGCTTTTCTGGGGTCAACCGACGATGGCGACAGGCTAGAATCGCTTCTTCAGAAATGAGAGAACGAATTTGCTCATCTGTTAACAACTCTATTTTTGCTACCTCATGACTGGTACGAAACCCATCAAAAAAATGTAAAAAAGGCACACGACTCTCAAGCGACGTTGCTTGAGCAACCAGTGCCATATCATGTGCTTCTTGAACACTAGCAGCACTTAACATAGCAAAACCAGTAGCACGCGCTCCGTAAATATCAGAGTGATCACCATAAATTGACATCCCATGAAAAGCTATAGCGCGTGTCGCCACATGAAACACTGTTGGCATTAGTTCACCAGCAATCCGATACATATTGGGAATCATTAATAATAAACCTTGGGACGAAGTAAAAGTTGTCGCAAGCGCCCCAAGCTGTAAAGCACCATGCACAGCACCAGCAGCGCCACCTTCACTTTGCATTGTCACTACTTGTGGCACACCTTCCCAAACATTTTTTAAACCTTTTGCCGCCCATTGATCAGGAAGCTCCCCCATTGATGATGCAGGAGTAATGGGGTAAATAATGCAAATCTCATTAGTACGATAAGCAACGTTAGCGGTTGCTTCGTTACCATCGAGCACCACCATAGGGTTATGATTGTTTTTTTTCATATATGTGACACCTATACAACTATTATTTCAAAACACTGGAATTATCTTTAGTGGAACTATACCACTCGTAAAATCAAATTTAGACTCCATTGCTTTGTCACGCGAAAGACCGCATGGAATAAACCTAAACCCAAGCAAGGAGGATCGCCCAAAAACAAAGCAACGTAATAACAATTTAATTTACGAACAGCAGCCCCTATGCTTATTTTTGCTCAAAGACAATAATCACATCGTTAAAATTGCCCTTAAGCCATTTTTTTAAAGCAACAAACTCAGGTTTTTTAAAATCCTGACTAGAGATTAAATTTTTATATAAAACCACAGTATCATCTATTTGCAAATCGTTGTCTGCGTTAAACCTACACGCACGCTTTATCTTAATCCATGGCGTTTCTAGCTCCTTATTTAGAGCCGCAACATTACGCACAGTAACATTTTTGATAATTGTCTGCCTAGTCATGGTTGATGGAAAACCATCAATTAATACATCAGCCACATTATCTTGTGATATGTTATAAATATTAGGAATCACTCCCGCATAAGTTAGTTTCAGCGCCGAACCAGCATTAGTTTGTAAAACCTCATTTTCACGCTCAAAACGATAAGCAACGGTGATATCTTTAACAATCCGTGAATCAAGTTTAGATAGTCGCATCTCTTTTTTATCTTTCTCATCAATACTAGTGCCGCCAGCCAAGGCGTAAAAAATAGCACTTTTTATGGCTTCATTTGAAACCTTCAGCGCGCTACCAACAAGCCCGGGAGTACATTCGTTTTGTAAAATCAGGCTACCACTTTCCACCACCTTATTATCATTAAGAATTTTTAGTTGCCTTTTTAACCCGGTAACCGCACGTCTATAATCAATTTCCGGAATTTTTTCATAACTAGGAGTTTGCGTATCGAAAACCAAGGCACGTTTACCAGCAATATCCGGAAAAATCCCGTCAGCCATACTTTCAAAATTAGTTGGATCAACCCAATAGATCTTACCTGCTTGAGTAGTAACTTTCACGATGGCATGATTAAAAGCGTAGAAACTTGGTAAAATTTCCCATGAAGTTTGCGTCAAGCCACGCATCGTGACCGCAACTTGTGCCTTAAACCCAAGTTTAGTCAAAACTGCGGCTGTGGCCGCAGCAAAATCCTTACAGTCTCCCAGCTGGGTCTTACTGATTTTATCAAGATCACGTGGCACATAACGACCACTCACGGTACGCCAATCACCCATAAACCGAATCTTATCATTTAGTAACGATGTCACCGTATTAATTTGGTCAACCTCGTTACTCTTCTTTTTGGCTGCATTTAGGATTTTTACAAAATCAGGGGGGAGTTTTTGCGTATAAACTTTGGCTATAAGTTGGCCATATTTTGCTGCAAAATCTTCCCACTGCGCCACACTGGAAACCGCCACCCAAGGAATATGTTTGTGATTGATAATAACAGCACCAGGCTCGTTATTTACCGCTTTATACACCTCCTTGGTTAAAACTATTTCTAAACTATAAATTTCTTTCGTCTTGCTTTTGGTTATCCTTAAACAATGTTCCGGATCATTAACTAAAACATAAAGGGGTAACTTTGAGTTTATTTTGATTCTAGCATTTGCGACTAACTCGCCATTACCAAATTGAAAAACATCGGCGTAAAAATTATCTAGGAGCGGTTTTTTTATCAAGGATTTATATTTTGCATATACCTTCGCGCCAATTTCTGCTCTAGGAAAAGCCAGTAATAATTGACGATACTGATCAAACCCATCCGGGGAACTTGCTAACGGCTTATCTTCTACAAGGTTTTTATCAAGTTGATATTCTTTTCCTTTATAAACAGTCTTGGCACCTAGCAATTCTATTTTTTCACTATCAGCGTTGTAATATAATACCATATTAGCATCTTGACTACGCCCAATTTCGGTAAGAATTACTTTACTTATTTCCTCCACTGCCGTGGCTGTGCCATCACGATTAACCGTGATCTCTTTATTATACGAACTTCTTGTCGGTGCATCTGCGATCAGTGACCACTTGGCATACACTGGTATTAAAAAAATAAGCCACAAAAAAACCATCAAAATCAGTCTTTTCATATAACCATCACCCACGATGTTTGATAGTGTAAATAATACATTAATGTATAATTTTGTCTAACTACTTCTGTGGCAATTAAAATCAGCGTCGCAAACTTAAAAAGTATATCTTTTTTTATTCCTGCAATTAAATGTATAATACCAGCTTGTTCATGGCTGATGATAAAAAAAATAATAACTAAACTGTAGAACATGAGGAAAAGATATGCTGAAAAAAAATTCTAGTTTCTATTTCTTAATAATTGTTAGCACCATAATTACGTTCTTTCCCATAACCGGTCATGCAAGGTCTGACACTATGCAAGTAAACGCCTATTGCTCCAAAACACCGGCGGAAGCACAGTGGGTACAACTATTTTCTGGTAAACCAAACACCAAAGTAAGCCTTAGAACTGACGGCTTACTCTTTAACCTAAGCGCCTGGAAAAACTTCATTAAGGGCAAAGAAGCCGAGGTGCTATATGATTTATACTTAGGTTCTATTATGGAGCTAAATTCCCGCGGCATCATGACTGTTCTAAGCAAACTTAGTGGCGATCTTTTTGATAACATAGCTCTATCAATTAGCTTTAGCGGTAAAGATAATTTGTTTAAAATTGCCGACTTTACACAACCATTATTATTTGTACTGCATCCTAATCACATTAACGAAGTAGATATCCAAGCAGCATGTACCAATGAAAACATGGTCGCACCAGCTGCGGATACTTCAAGTTTATTTAGTACCCTAAGTAACCCTGAAAATACAACATTTTTTGATGACCTAGCTGAAAAATCGAGCATTGCCATGTCCCGCCATATGTGGCCTAGAGACGCAGAAATTGCTTGCGAAAAAGGGCAAGGTATTGCCATAAAATTTAGCAGACCAAATAGCAAAGAAAATACCAACATAACTTATTTTGGCACGCTAACAATTGTTACTGATGATCAACCACAAGCAGCAGCGGCCTTACCACTAGGCACTCCTATGGCAGCGGCAATGGTATCTACTACGCATACTCAATAATTTTGACTAAAGCAGGAGGGCAAAGAGGTCACTAAAGCCACCTTTGAAAGTGCCAAATTTTATGCAAAACAACTACTACACTTTGACAGAAAAATTACTCCTCGTAGTAAAAAAAACTCCAGAAATAGTTGCTTTGCAAATCAAAACCTCCACTGGCTATCAGCCATACACCTACCAAGAGTTATACGATAATGCAAAAAAGGTGGCTGAAGCTCTAATTTACTCTGGCATCCAAAAAAAGGAGCGGGTGGCAATCGTACTCGAAAATCGAGCGGAATGGGTGTTTATTTATTTTGGCATTTTACTTGCTAAAGCTATAGCTGTACCACTCGACCCGCAAGCAACCGCAGATGACCTCGAGTATTTTTTTAAGGATTCAGAAAATAAAATAGTTTTTACTTCGCCATTACTGCTAGCAACAGTTTACGCTGCTACGCAAAGGATAGAGAAACCACCAAAAATTGTGCTACTCGACCAAGAAAAAATTGGTGAACCACTAGCTGAATTTTGTGGTTTTCATGATTTTTTAGGTTTTGCTAATAAAGCTCAAGCTTCGCGCATAATAAATTTAAACACACAGACAAGCCTGGATGACATCGCTTCTATCCTCTATACCTCGGGCACTACCGGTAAGCCGAAAGGGGTGCTACTTACTCACAAAAATTTTTATGCCAATTTTCAGAGCGTAGAAAAATTAAACATCTTCTTCGAAGGTAATCAAAACATTTTAGCTATCCTGCCTTTACACCATGCGTTTCCTTTTATGGTGACAGTGATTATTCCGCTTTTCCTCAAGATAAAAGTCACTTACGTTGCCACCAACAAACGGGAGGAAATTATCCAATGTTTACAAGAAACAAAAGCAACCTTTTTTGTTGGCGTTCCTTTATTTTTCAACTTCTTTTGTCATGTCATAAAAAAAGAGCTTAATAAGCTACCATTAATCATGCGCCTCCTGTTATTTGGCCTAACCAACCTTGGCTATAAACTACGCCAACTAACTGGGATTAACCTCAATAAGCGATTATTAGCAAAAATACATAAGACGTTTGGTAAGCGTCTAAAATACCTTATTAGTGGCGGCGCTGCCTTAGATCCCAAGGTTGAAATATTTTTTAATAAAATAGGCTTCACGATAATCCAAGGTTATGGCCTTACCGAAACCGCGCCAATTGTTACACTCAATCCTTTGACCAAATCTAAAATAGGATCAGTTGGTAAAACGATGCCTGACGTCAGTATTAAAATTATCGCACCAGACGCTAGTGGCGTTGGCGAAGTAGCCATTCATGGGCCAAACGTTATGCAGGGTTACTACCAACGTGACGCGGAAACTGCCGAGGCGTTAAAAGATGGTTGGTTTTACTCTGGAGACCTAGGCTACTTCGATCAAAAGGGTTATCTCTTTTTAACTGGCAGAAAAAAAGAGTTAATTAAATTGAGCTCTGGTAAATATATCTTGCCAGAAGAGGTCGAAAACCACTATATGCAAGACCACTATATTAAAGAGCTATGTGTCCTCGCAGTTGGTGAGGGTACCCAAGAAAAATTGGTAGCAGTGATCGTTCCCGATTTTGCTTACTTCAAAAAAATTGGGGAAATTAAAATCTACGAAACGATTAAATTCGCCCTTGCAACCTACTCTAAAGATTATCCTATCTACAAAACTCTTATGGGGTTTATCCTTACTAAAGATGATTTACCGCGTACCAATTTAGGTAAATTAAAACGTCATGAGATCCGGCATAAATATTTAGAGGAGATAATGGGTAAACCCGCCAAAGTAGCCACAGAACAGTTAAACCCTGAAGATCTTGCTTTACTTAATCTTCCAACCTACAAAGCAATCATCAGTGTGATTACTAAAGAAAGACAACGAGCAAGACCCGTACTTTTAAATGACCATTTAAATATTGATTTGGGCTTTGACTCGTTAAGCCGGATCGAATTAGTAGCAAATTTAGAAAAGCAATTTAATATTCAAATTCCAGAACCTTTAATCGCCAAAATAGCTACGGTAAAAGATCTAGTACTAACGCTAGAGCAAGCAATTACTGAACCAAAAGCTAACAGTGAAAAAATTGTTACTCTTCTCACCCAAGAGCTCTGGCAAAATATTTTAAACACTAAACCAACGAAAACCATTATTAACAAAATCGATATTACTCCTAGCCTCTTTGCAAAAATGGTAACGATGACTGCTTCTATTTTTATTTTTATCGTAACTAAACTGCTCTGGCGCCTAAAAGTGGTCGGTACAGAAAATTTACCTAAAGATCAGCCATTTATCCTTTGCCCCAATCACACTAGTTATATCGATGCTTTCTTGGTATTAGCTGCTATACCAACCTGGTTAAAATTTAAAATTTTTTTCCTGGGGCTAAACACTATCTTTGATGTCCCGATAGTCCGTCATATCATAAAAATTGGGAGAATTATCCCTCTTGATTTAGCAACTAATTTGCTTGAGACAATGCGTGCCTGCAGCTATGTGTTAAGAAGCCAAAGAGTAATGTGCATCTTCCCTGAGGGGGGTCGCTCGCCCGATGGTACCATACAACCCTTTAAAAAAGGGGTAGGTATTTTAGCTCGTGAGCTAAAAATGCCACTAGTACCAATCCATATTGATGGGGCATTCAAGGTCTTACCCATAGGCACAGTTTTGCCGAAGTTATCACCAATTAAAATCACTTTTGGTAAACCGTATATTCCTGATCCAGTTAAAGCATATGAAAAAATAGTAAAAGAATTAGAAATCGAAGTAATTAATTTAGCCTAAGAGGCGTTATAGGCATACATACACACTTTCCGCTGCCCCCCCCAAGATCCGTGCAAAACTATCTAAGCTAATTCGGTCCTGTTTAACCCCAAATTATACTGGTAGCAAATCGAGAAAAAATTCCTTACAATTCCTCCTATGTCAACTATATGTATCCGGGGTGCTCGCACTCACAATTTAAAAAACATTGATCTTGATCTACCTCGAGATAAACTAATTGTTATTACTGGTCTCTCTGGCTCTGGAAAGTCGTCGCTCGCGTTTGATACACTTTATGCCGAAGGGCAAAGACGTTACGTTGAATCTTTATCCGCCTATGCCCGGCAATTTTTAGCGATCATGGAAAAACCTGACGTTGACCTAATTGAAGGGTTATCGCCAGCAATTTCCATTGAACAAAAATCAACCTCACACAATCCTCGCTCCACGGTAGGTACCGTAACTGAAATTTATGATTATCTACGCTTACTTTACGCCCGCGCAGGCCAACCGCGCTGTCCCGAACACAAAATCACGCTCGAAGCTCAAACCATCAGTCAAATGACCGACAATGTTTTGGCGTTGCCTGAAGAGACCAAAGTTACTTTACTTGCACCCATCGTCACTGCACGCAAAGGGGAATACCTTAAACTTTTTGAAGATTTACAAGCACAGGGTTTTATCCGCGCACGCATCGACGGTAAAATTGTTGAACTAGCGGCAGCACCAACCTTGAGCCTACATAAAGCACATACTATCGAAGTAGTGGTTGATCGGCTCAAAGTTAACCCTAAAATACGGGAAAGATTAGCTGCCTCATTTGAAACAGCTTTGCGCCTTACTAACAGCATTACTCGGATTATAATTCATCATGCCGACACCCCTGAAGAACGAGTTTTTTCAGCAAAATTTGCCTGCCCCATATGTGGTTATAGTTTAGCAGAACTGGAGCCACGGATGTTCTCCTTTAATAATCCCAACGGCGCATGCCCCAGCTGCGATGGCCTGGGGGTCAAACAATCGTTTACTGAAGAAAAAATTATCGTTGACCAACACTTGAGCCTTACTGATGGCGCTATTTGTGGTTGGGATCGCAGAAATCCTTATTATTTTTCACTGCTCACCTCTCTAGCCAATCATTATCATTTCGATCTTGATACTAAATTTACGGAACTACCAGCAAAAATAAAAAAAATTATCCTTTACGGCAGCGGCGAAGATGAAATTGCTTTTCATTATGTATTTGGCGGCGCCAAACGGGTAAAAAAAATTCATCCGTTTGAGGGGATCCTCCCTAACCTGGAGAGACGTTATCGCGACACGGAGTCGGAAGCCGCACGGGAAGAGTTAGCAAAATATTTAAGTGTCACTACTTGTCAAGAATGTGGCGGTACCCGCTTAAAAAAAGCAGCCAACCATGTATTTATTGCCGAAAAAAATATCTCAGACATTACTGCACTGCCAATTGCTGAAGCATTAGAGTTTTTCGTCACACTAAAACTCCCCGATAAACGGGGAAAAATTGCGGCAAAAATCTTACAAGAGATTAATGACCGACTACGCTTTTTATTAAATGTTGGCCTGGAATATTTAAGCTTAAATCGCCGCGCGGAAACCTTATCTGGCGGTGAGGCACAAAGAATTAGATTGGCGAGTCAGTTAGGCTCAGGGTTAGTCGGCGTAATGTATATTCTCGATGAACCAACCATTGGCCTTCACCAAAGGGATAATCAGCGCTTGTTAAAAACCTTAACTAATTTACGTGACCTAGGCAATACCGTAATTGTCGTAGAACACGATGAAGAGACAATTTTAACCGCAGACCATGTGGTTGATATTGGTCCTGCCGCCGGCATTCACGGTGGCAGCGTTGTGTTTCAAGGACCACCCCAAAAATTACTCTTAGAAAAAAACTCTCTCACCGGTAAATATTTATCAGGAACTTTAGCAGTTTCTCTCCCACCGCAACGAACGAGCTTTAATCCCAAAAAAGTTATAAGAATTTGTAACGCCAAACAAAATAACCTCAAAAATATTAACATCGATCTGCCTATAGGTTTATTCACTTGCATTACCGGGGTCTCTGGCTCGGGAAAATCAAGCTTAATTAACGATATTTTATATCCTGTCGCTGCTCGTGAACTAAACCAAGCTGCCTTTTCCTTACCGAAAACTTACGAAAAAATAGTTGGCTTAGCACAACTCGATAAAGTAGTGGCAATCGATCAAAGCCCCATTGGACGTACACCACGCTCTAACCCGGCAACCTATACCGGTTTATTCACGGAGATTCGCGATTTGTTTGCAAAAACCCCTGAGGCTCGTGCCCGAGGCTACAAAGCAGGTCGTTTTAGTTTCAACATCTCTGGCGGCAGATGTGAAGCATGCTTAGGCGATGGTTTAATTAAAGTTGAAATGCATTTTTTACCCGACATCTATGTCATGTGCGACGTCTGCAAAGGCGAAAGATATAACCGCGAAACTCTTGAAGTAACTTACAAAGGCAAAAATATTGCAGAAGTTTTAGCCATGACTGTTGAGTCTGCTAGCCACTTCTTTGAGGCAATTCCTACGATTGCCCACAAATTACACACACTAACCGAAGTTGGTCTGGCTTATATTCATTTAGGACAAAGTGCAACCACCTTGTCTGGGGGTGAAGCCCAAAGGATAAAATTATCTAAAGAGCTTTCTCGTCGTGGCACTGGCAATACTTTATATATCTTAGATGAACCCACTACCGGCTTACATTTTCATGATGTCAAACAACTGCTTAGCATCCTCCATAAACTGCGTGATCAGGGTAATACTATTGTCGTAATTGAACATAACTTAGACGTTATAAAAACAGCAGATTGGATCATCGACCTTGGCCCTGAAGGTGGCGATAAAGGTGGACAATTAGTGGTTGCTGGCACCCCAGAACAAGTAGCAAAAGATAATAATTCGTATACCGGCAAATTTTTACAAGAAAAACTACACAAATAAGAACCGATAATTCTTTAAAAATGGTACCGTAACCCTATCCCAGCATTAGTTGACCCAGCGCTCGCATTTCCGGAAAAAGTTCCCCAAGCAGTACAGCGATGGTGTAAGCGTAAGGCGAGCTCAAAATTTGGATGAGCAGGTAAAGCAAAAGTAACTTCTAATAATAGGTAGTTTAATAGACGATTAAACTCGCTATCTGGTTTATCACTTTCTCTATCCGCAAACGGCGAATGGGAGCCATAAGAAACACCTTCACCAATCGCTATTGAGTTTTTCAGATATTGATGCCACGGAAAACGCGTAAAACGCCACATTAAATATAAATTTCCTTCTTTAACGTTATCATGATGGGCATAATCGTGCCGATAAGCTAAATTACCCGCAACCTGAACCACATCAAATACTGGTTTAAAAAACCGGCGAAACAAATTATTTTGGTCAAGGGTATAAGCAACTTCTGCAGCATAAATATTTTCACCACAGGCAGTATATTTTCCCGTTAAGACTTCACCAAAAACTTGCTTAGCTGTGCCGCCCCAATAAAATAAAACCGACCATGGTCCTAAAGTGGCATTATTAAAAACACGGGGGGTATCAGCCGCAACACGCAAAGATAAAGCAAAGAACAAACTCAAAACTAACAAGCAAAATGGAGCCCGCCGGTTCTTGCCATTCAATTTCTTGATTGTGCCCACTACTTTGTCACGCGCAAAACCGCGTAGCATAAATTTAAACTTGGTAAAGACCATTGGTATGATATAATTTTCTATGTTTAAAAGTAAAAATGTAGTTACTGTAATTAAATATTTATGAAAAGCAAGGAAAACTTTTTAGTAAAAAACATTTTTAAACCCCACCGCTTTCGCATTATTCATGGTATCAAAACTGCTTTGGGCTGCTTAATTGGCCTAGCTATAGAAAAATATTTTGCTTGGCCATCAGGGCAATGGGTTCCTATTACTATCATGGTGGTCATGAGCGCACAAACCCACTTCGGTGGGGCGGTACGTAAAGCCGCCATGAGATTTTTAGGAACCCTAGCGGGCGTAGCAACAACCATCACAGTTTTGTGGCTGTTCGGTGACAACACCACGGTAATTTTTAGTACCGTATTTGTTGCCAGCATCGTTTTTGCCTATATTGCCAGTGAACATGGAGATATCAATTATGCGGGAACCTTAGGTGGCGTTACGACTATCTTAATTTTAGGCGGACAACAAGTGGGGATAGATATAGCATTACAACGAGGGTTTTATATTACCGTTGGTATTATTATCGCTTTGCTAGTTTCCCGATTTATCTTTCCAATCCATGCTCGCGATCGCTTACGCTTCCATATAGCTGTTACTTTGCGTAATTTAAATAGCCTCTATGCTGCCGCCATTGACATAGAAAACCGACTGAATCAAAAAGAGCATGAGACCTCGGTGCTAAATTCTAAAATAACCGAAGATATCGCCGCCCAACCCCGATTAGTTTATGAAGCAGTCATTGGCAGTAGAGAATTTGCCACCAAGCAACCGATTTTCATGGCCATTCTTAGTAGTGAACAAAGCTTAAGCCATTTAATTAATTTAATATATCTTAGTCTACGTGAGGCAACTTCGCCCACCCTAATAAATCAACAATTAAATAAAATAATGTGGCTTCATAACATAATTAGCAATAATTTTAACCACTTAGCTAATTGCATAGACACCATAGAACTACCGCAAAACACATTAATCTTATCAGAAACGTTAACTAAAATTACCCAAACTGCCGAAGAACTAACAAAAGAGACTAAAACTTATCAACTAATTGTAGGACATTCTTTTCTATTTCTTATAGGAGAATTAATCAAGGAACTAAAAAACATGGAAAAACTAATTTTAAAAGCAAATAGCAAAAAGCAGGATAATGTGGTATAAAAGTGGCGTTAATAGATTCGGGGTATATACACCCTTTTTTAAAATTTTAATGGAGATTACTGTAATGAAAAAAATGTTACTTGCAGCAACAACCGCATGTTGTTTATTACTAGGCACCGCAGCTTTTGCCGAGCTGAAAATTGGGGTAATTAACGTCAATGAAATTTTTCTGAAATCACCACAAATAGCTACAGCAAAAGCCAAATTTAAGAAAGATTTTGATGTCAAAGAAAAAGCATTAAATGAGGCACAAAAAAACTTTCAAAAAGCTATCGAAGATTTCAGCAAAAATAGCCCAACAATGAAAGAAGATGCAAAAAAAGCTGAACAACAAAAAATTGTTGACCAGCAAAAAAAGCTGCAAGAGATGCAAGCAAAGTTTCAAAATGAGGCTAATGCTGCACAAGAAGACGCCTTAAAAGACTTCTCCAAGAAGATGGAAACAGCAGTTGCTAAAGTTGCTAAAGATAAAAGTCTCGACCTCGTTGTTGCTAAAGCAAGTCTCGCTTATAGCAAAGCAGAACTTGAGATTACTAGTGATGTCTTAAAAGTAATGACAAAATAACTTGCTTAAATGGCTGTGAAAATAGGGGCGTAATCGCCCCTATTTTTTTAGAGTAAAGCTAATAACAGAACCACGATACCGCTCGTGAATTAAATTTAGGCATAGCGCCTTTTTACGACCGGACTTTCCTTGTGGGGAAACAACAAGGATCGTAAAAAAATAAAGAAACGCAACATCCAGTTAATTTACGAGCGGTATATGTCGCTACCTCGCATTTTTGTTACTACTAAGTTACATATAAAACAAAAGATCTCTTTAGGGGTTAATGCCTCTAAACATATTTTACAAGTCTTACGCTTAAAACCTAAAGACCAATTAATCGTTTTTAACAACCCTGGCGGTGAATTTAAAGCCTCCATCTCGGCCATTAACAAACATGAAGCCATCGTTTTTCTCGAAGAATTTATATCCCGCCAGAATGAATCGCCATTAGCAATCCACCTAGGGCAGGGGGTTTCTCGCGGTGACAAAATGGATTTTACGATTCAAAAAACTGTTGAGCTCGGAGTCAATGCTATTACCCCGTTATTTACTGCTTATTGCAATGTTAAACTCGATGCTGCACGTTTAGCAAAACGTCATCATCATTGGCAAGGGATAGCAATTAACGCCGCCGAACAATCTGGGCGTTGCTATGTCCCGCAAGTTTTTCCTGGAAAAGATTTAACCACATGGCTAAACACTACCTCATCTGATTTATGCTTGGTGCTCGAACCAAGTGCACCAAACAAACTCAGCGCCCTCACTTTCAAAGAAAGACCAACCCAAATTACTCTCTTAGTTGGTCCAGAAGGAGGCTTAAGTAGGGAAGAGGTAACCCTTGCAAAAGAAAAATATTTTTTGCCAGTCACCCTTGGGCCAAGAATCCTTCGCACTGAGACCGCAGCTTTGACGGCCATCAGTATCTTGCAAGCCAAGTGGGGAGATTTGTAGATCCGAACCCTACGGCCTAAAAAAATGTGCGCTTGCGGTTGGGCTAGCACGAAATTTTGCGCCTGTAAGCGCCATTAATCCTGGTTCTACTTTTGTAAAGCTCCTCTAGCCGATAAATTTCTCCATCGCTGTGTTTGCCTGCTAAAACCACGGTGATTAGATGTTTTTTTCTTCATCGCCCACCGCGTGATGGCTAGGGAAAACGAGCACCTTTACCTTTCATCAACTTTTGCTTTTGGCGATCCCATTCGCGGCGTTTTTCGGTCTCACGTTTATCGTAAAGCTTTTTCCCTCGAGCAAGGGCAACCTCCACTTTAACCCGATTATTTTTCCAATGTAGGTTTAGGGGCACAAGCGTGTAACCTTTGCGTTCTGCTGCCCCAATTAATTTATCTAACTCCCTTTTATTAAGCAGGAGTTTACGACTACGATCAGGCACCGCTTCAATATGGGTAGAAACGGTAGCTAAAGGAGAGATATGTGCGTTTATTAGATACGCCTCACCACCTTTAATGATAATGTGACTTTCAGCGATTTGCGCCTTACCTGCCCGCAAGCTTTTAACTTCCCAACCAGCAAGCACCACACCAGCTTCTAGAGTATCTTCTATCTGGTAGTTGTGCCGAGCTTTTCGGTTGTCAGAAATTAACTGGGACATTGGCTACACTTAATTTTATTTGCGGCAATATTTGCGTATATTACTGTATTGAGCTTAGCTTATCGTTCTTAAACTTAAGAACTAATTTTTTCTTATCGATTTTGCCACCATTGATCTGTTTGGTACAAGCATAGAGCCAAATATTTTCATCAAACGGATCGATTAACACCGGGCTACCTAATAAGGTCTTAACCCCATCTTTGCTCAACCCTAAAGATAATTGTGAGATAATTTTTTTATCAAGAATATTGCCCTGCTCCACGTCGACTTGATAGGGGGAACACCCCACAAGCAAAGCCAAGACAGCAACAGCCGCGATGCTCCCACGGACCAAGGCTGAAGCCTTGTGCAATTGGCCCAAGCAATAATCCCGAGTAATTCCTTTATTGTGGCGCGTGGTCAGCAGAACGAATAGTTTTATAAGTGTCATGTCTAATCTCAACAAAGCGATTTTTTAACAGATTCTTATGTTAACCGGTGGCCTTTTGTAAATCAAATAGTAATTTGCTATAATAGCATCCGAAAAAATTAACTGGGAATGGTTATGGCAGCCAATGACAAGGATTCACAAGCAATTTACGATATTTGGACCCAACGCAGTTTGGGCATCGAACTACCACAAAACCTAGAAGATGTTAATGCTACAGATATTGAGTATATCTGCAATAACTCTTTTCCGTTTTTACAAATCATTAATTCTAACGCGGTGTTCGATGAAGAAACTTCAACAAAGTTTATAACCACCTCTACTGGCTGGGTAATTCATGACTATGGAGACGCAATCAGCGTCTCGGCACCTCCAGGAAATAACAATCACAATGAAGAGAAAAAGGGGGCAGCGGATGTCGGCCAATAGAAACCTTACTAAGGAACAAATAGCCACGGCTGCTGAGATTGCTGACATTATTGCTGCCAAAGGCTGGGAAAATGCTGAAGTAATCGCCGGCACTAAAAGCATATTACGTTATCTTTGGATTGAATTAAAAAAATATGGCATCGAGCTCAAAGGTTATGATAATGACGCTAATGACGAAAAATGTTACGCACGTCTTATGCAATACGCTAAAACAAACGGGTTACCCTGGCAAAAACAACCGCCAGTAAAACCTGAAGAACCAATCATGGTTGGTGGCGCTGGAGAAACATAAATAGACAATAGACATCGGCAGCAAACATATATTTAGCATAATTTTACTGCGTTTCTCGAGCTTAGGTTTTGGTAATTGCTATATCCCAGCCTTGTTGGTTTGCTGAAAAGCGCTCAGATCAAACCGCGTTTTTTGCGACGCAGCCTGGGGTTTAATGAACAAGCATATGTTATGCTTGTTAGAGCACAATAAAATTATGCTGAATAGCTACAAATATGGAAGACAAATTTTTTAGAGAGGACCGCTATGAGTGAAGCACCACAAACAGAAAAAAAACCTAAGAAGGTAAGTAAAGAAATCCCAGGCTCAGTACCAACCATTGGAAGAATTAGTGCATTACTTGCGCCAGCACTCTCTCAACCTACCAAAGAACAACTCAAAAAACACTTTAGTGATATCGTTAGTGCCGTAATAAAAACTCTGCCAAGTCAAAGTAGGACTGAAACAGCAACACCAAGGAGGGATGCAAGTGCAGCAACGGTAGAACAACCAGCAGAGACAGAGCAAGAGTCGAAGAGGGAGGAGACACCGCAAGAGCCAGGAGCAGCGACACCGGGTAGCACTGATAGTACAAATTATAATTACCTCAGAAATATACTAGAAGGTCCATTGCCCAAATCTGCAAGACCTATCGACTTTACTAGAACCAAACCTAGCGAAAGGATTGATGGCCCAGTTGACCTCAAAACAGCTGCCGAGGATGTTCTCAGAAAACTACTCAAGATAGAACCAAATGAATCAATAGAAGAGGCCTTAAAAAGGCATGAGGTGCAAGACAAAGCTGCAGCAAAAAAATGGCTAGAATACATCCAAATGCGACTCGCTTTAGAGATGAATGAGCAACAAGACCTGGAAGCTTTAGCGAATGAAGAGGCCACCAGTAATATACTCAATGAAATAGAGGAAAAAGAAGACATTGCAAAACAAGCCGCAGAAAAGGGAGTAGGAGCCCAACAAGAAGCCATCGATCTCATCCGCCATAACCAAAAGTTAACCAAGGGACAATACAATACACTGCTAGCTAATGCTGTGGGACTTGCATCAAAAAGAAGAGGGTTAAGTATCAAGGCTGGTTTTGGAGCATACCTTACTTATGATGAAAATGGACACCCATTTGTCGTTATAACAAGTTTTGATGCAGCAAGCTTTGAGGCTGCCGCTCGTCAATTCAAAAATAAAGTTGAATGGAGTGGCATCCCAAAAAGCAAACAACACCTCGCAGAAATGGCATGTTTAAGGCAAGGAAAAAAATGTTATTTTGATGGGCGCGAAACAATCCTTTCAAGCACAATGCCGCCCAAAGGGCCACAATTTTGGTCTATTTGGATTACTAATATAAATCAGATATCAGTCTCCAAGAGAAAGTGGCTTGGCAAAACCAAAGGACCAGAACAACAACTACAAACGTTAATCAGCGAAGTTGTGGGAGATGATCCGAAAAAGCTTCAAGAATTTTTGGATGATATTGCAACTGAGCCTACACAGCAAGTTGGAGAAAGCGAAGAGGATTTTAAAAAAAGACAGGATGCCACCCCAAAACGTCGCGAACAAGTCGCTAAGCTCCTTACTGCAAAACAGATGGAGACCTTAATCAACAAAGTTGTTGGAAATGATCCGCGAAGGCTTCGAGAATTTTGGGATGTTATTGCTACTGAACCTACACAAAATGCTGGAGAAAGTGATAGGGATTTTAAAAAAAGACGGGATGCCGCAAAAAAACGTCGCGAACAAATTGCTGAGCACCTTACTTCAGAACAGATGAAGATTCTGGAAGATGCTTATGCTGATAATATAAAAAGATATAAAGAACAGATAACAGGCCTTAAAAAAGAACTTGCTGAACTTCAAGAACAACCTCGTCCATTTGACGAACAAACAACAAAAAAAATAGCAGCAAAAGAACAACAGCTTACGTTTGCCGAAAAACAATTACAGTCGGCACAAGCCGCTCAAAGGAACCTCTATGCTGCGCGGATAAATGCGTTACAAGCAGTAGCATCTACCCCCAAAAGCATAAATCCAGCAACAAATGATTTACAGATAGCTAGACAGAGCTGTGCAAGACAACTTTTGCAAGACGCAAAAGAAGAGTGTGAAAAAAAAGCAGGAGACCCTGTCACAAATGACAACATAGTAAATCAAGCAATCGATAACCTAAAAAAACTAGGCCTGAAAGATGCCGAAGTAACTGCTGTAACAACTGAAATACTCGCTGAAAATGTTAGGAATATAGCCAAAAAGCCACAAACAGATGCCGCTCGAGAACAAGAGTTAGAAAAATCTGTAAATAAATTAGTAGAGCATCTTCTTAGTGCCGAACCTGGTATTACAGTACAAAAGGTTATAGCTAAGCTAAGAGAACTAGGACTCCCAGAAGATGCTTTAATAGCTGCAACCAATGCCATATATGTTTCTAAAATAAATAGCTTAGATCCCGCGCATAACCAAAGTGAGTTAAGTAATATAGCTGAAGAATATAATTCGTTTTTGGAAAAGCACAAAGAGTTACGGAAAAAAGTAGAAGCTGCAACAGCAGGCCCATTTTATGAGGCAAGAGAAAAAATACAACAGACTTTAAGTCCTTCTTCACCAAGTGCAGCGCCCCATTAAAAATGGTAGTTTTAGCAGGATTAAAATTCAAATTGAGCGCGTTTGAAAAACAGCTGTTGTCGCATACTTTACAGAGCCACTTGCAAAAGCCGCTAACTATTCACAGTTATCTGCTGCACCAAACATTGCAAACTACCATCTTTTAGTTTCGTGTTAACATGGTCCCCAACGTTGACATTACTAACGCTACTAATTATAGCCTCATCTTTACTAACTATGGCATACCCCCGCGTTAAGGTTGCCAGCGGACTTATGGCATTAAGCGCGGCGCTAAGTTTAGCCAGGTGTTGTTTACAATAAATTAATTTATGCTCCATAGCTAAAATTAAGCGCCGTTCATAATCATCTAAACGCTGACTTTTTTCCGCTAAATAATAAGCCGGGTGTTGCAGACGATTTTTAAGATTAGTAAACAACAAATTCAAATGGTGCAATTTATGGTGCATTAAATGGAGCAACCGGTGCTTAAAGTGTTCTAAGGTCTTTAACCACTCCTGTTGGTCAGGCACCACTAATTCGGCAGCAGCAGAAGGGGTTGGCGCGCGAACATCTGCTACAAAATCAGCAATCGTAAAGTCAGTTTCGTGCCCCACTGCACTGACTATGGGAATATGGCTGGCAAAAATAGCGCGGGCAACAATCTCCTCATTAAATGGCCATAAATCTTCAATAGAACCACCGCCTCGAGCTAAAATTAAGACCTCACATTCTTTTCGGATATTAGCTTTTTCAAGAGCTGCCACAATATTGGATGCTGCCTCCTGTCCTTGTACTAACACTGGATAAATAATTATTGCGACACTGGGAAAACGCCGCCTTAAGACACTGACAATATCGCGGATCACCGCCCCCGTCGGCGAAGTGATAACCCCAATCGTCTCTGGCAATTTTGGCAAGGGCTTTTTATATTTTGGCTCAAATAATCCTTCGGTCGCCAGCTTCTCTTTCAATTGTAAAAATTTAGCATATAACATGCCGGCGCCAGCAAGCTCCATCCGACTAACAATTAGTTGATAATCACCACGAGCTTCGTAAAGACTAACCTCTGCAGTAACAATTACTTGGGTACCATTTTGCGGAGTAAATTTAAGCCCAAGATTATATTGGCGGAACATAACGGCACGCACTTGGGCCGACTCATCTTTTAACGAAAAATAAATATGCCCAGAGCTGGGTTTGACTAAATTTGAGATTTCACCACTGACTAAAATGCGAGGAAAATTGGTCTCAAGAATTTTCCTCGCTAACAAATTAACTTGCGATACTTTTAAAACTTTTTGTTCGAGCATAGTTCACTTAATGCAAAAACAATTCTTGCGAGTGTATTAAAAGCCAATTCTTGGCGGCAATAGAGTTCTTTCAAAACCCAATATTTTGTAATAATACAAGGCGGGCATGAAGTGAGCAAGCGGAGTTTACTTTTAGGTAAATGAGCATTGCAAACAAATATGCAACGCAATCGTATGACAAAAGACGCAGATTTTGAAAGCATCTTTAATGTTTCACAAAATTTATTATTGTATATGATACGTTAGAAAAATAAGGGATAAGTGCTAAAAAGAATCTGGTTATTTTTTTATATTCGCGAACTACTCATCTGGACAATATGCATAATAGATCCTTTATTTTGCATGTCACCTCCCGTTTGGCAACGGGAGGTGAGCAATAAAATAGGTAATAAAAATTATGCTTGTTGTTCTTCCGGCGATACTACCTGTTTTTGTTTTTCTTCTTGGATCCGTTGATATACCTCTTCACGGTGTACCGAAACTTCTTTAGGAGCATCAATACCTAAACGCACCTGATTGCCTTTGATATTTAGCACCGTAACTGTTATTTGATCACCGATAATGAGGGATTCACCAATCCTTCTTGTAAGTATTAACATCTTAAATTCTCCATAAAAATTTCCGTTTATGAAACTAACATATATGTTTCTTAGATGGAACATATATATTACACAGTCTACAGCACAAACATTAAGAAATACTTAAGAGCTAAAATTTTTTTACATTTTACTCCTAATCCAAGAAAAAACCGAGTCCAAAGCCTTTTGTAACGCAAAAATATTTGTACTACCACCTTGGGCCATATCTGCTCTACCACCACCACTGCCGCCTATTTGCTGATTTATATGCTGTAAAAGTTCGTTAGCTTTAATATTGGTAACTAAATCTTGAGTAACACCAACTATTAATTGCGCTTTATCTGCTGCCGGATTAACAGTAGCTAATACCACTACCGCAGAGTGTAATTGTTGCTTGAGAGCGTCGGTCATTTGACGCAACATTTTATTATCAACCGTTGGCACCTTGGTTGATAACACTGAAACTCCCTTAATTTTTACTGCCAGCTCCGCTAACTCTTTATTTTTGCCAGACATGACTTCACTTTGGAGGCGGGAAAGTTCTTTTTCTGAAAGGCGCGCCGCTTCAGCAAGCTGCGTGATCTTGGCACCCACCTGTTCTAAACCGACCCCAAGCAGATTAGCCGCTTCTTTCAGCCAAGCCTCTATTTTTCCCACTCTAATAAGGGCATTTTCACCAGTTACCGCTTCAATGCGACGCACCCCAGCAGCAACACCAACCTCAGCTACTATTTTAAATAAACCGATTTCACCCGTGCTCTTGACATGAGTACCGCCACAAAGTTCCTTAGAAAAATTACCCATGCTAACAACGCGCACTTCCTCGCCATACTTTTCACCAAATAAAGCAAACGCACCATCTGCCTTTGCTTCAACAATAGACTTAACTACAGTTTTCACGGCCAAGTTGGCGCGTATTTGGGTATTCACTATTTGCTCAATACTCTCTAATTCTTTAGGGTTTAACATCGTCGGGTGAGCAAAATCAAATCGCAGACGCTTACTATCTACCAACGAACCGCGCTGATTGGCGTGCCCACCAAGCACCAGATGTAAGCTATTATGCAACAAATGGGTTGCCGAATGGTTTAATTTTGTCATTTGGCGTTTAACCTGATCGATTTCTGCTGTTACCTCAGCGCCCATCATCAAAGCACCCTGAGCAAGATAGCCATAATGCAAAGAAAAAGTAGCTTGTTTTTGAGTGTCTTGAACGACAAAAACGCCACTCTGCCCTGCATAAATCTCACCACTATCACCCGCTTGACCACCAGATTCAGCATAAAATGGGGTCTCTTCTAATACGACAATACCCTCTTCACCATGCTGCATACTTTCAAGGGGGGTACCATCTTTTTTAAATAAGCCACAAATTTTTGTAACACAACTATTTTCAGTATAACCAACAAATCTAGTATCAACATCAATGGCTAATTTAAGCGTAAGCGGGGTTACAGTTTTATCCGCCGCTCGCGATATTTCTCGCTGTTTTGCCATTTCGATCTCAAAGCCAGCTTGGTCTAAAATTAAACCCCGCTCATGTGCCAGTTCGGCCGTTAAAATAATCGGCAAACCATAGGTATCATGTAAATTAAAGGCAAGCGCGCCGGGAATGGTGTTATTTTTTAATTTAGCAATCTCGCTTACAAAAATTTTTACCCCCCGATCTAGGGTATCTAAAAATTTAATTTCTTCTTGTTCAATGGTTGCGGCAATTTGGTTTTGTGCCTCTGCTAAATTCATTTCTGCATAAGTGTCGCCTAATAGCTTAACTAACGGGGAAACCAATTGAAAAAAGAGGGGCTTTTGGACGCCAATTCTATATAAGTAATAAATTGCTCGACGAATAATGCTGCGTAGCACATAACCGGTCCCTTCATTTGCCGGGATAACCCCATCAGCAATGAGACATACTGCGGCTCGAATATGATCGACCACTACTCTTCCGGCAATCCTGACATCTTCAGATTTTAGGGTGGCTGTAGCAATAGCGCCTTGGGTGTGCAACAACTCTATAAATTTATCGCGGAGCTCCACAAAAACATCGATACTATAGTTATCGTAGACCCCCTGCATCACAGCAGCAATCCGCTCTAAACCCATCCCAGTGTCAATGGATGGCTTAGGCAAGGGAGTAAGCTCACCCGCGCCGTTACGCTCAAATTGCATGAAAACCAAATTCCAAATTTCCACATAACGCTCCCCTTCATTTTTACCTCCAGGGGGGTCGCCAGCTAAATTGACGCCATGATCATAGAAAATTTCGCTACAATAACCGCAAGGTCCCGTATCCCCCATTGCCCAAAAATTATCTTTATCCCCACAATGGCTCAAGCCTTGCGCTTTTGTCCCAGTTTTTTTGAACTCATCTTGCCACAACTTTTCGGCTTCTTGATCTTTTTCGTGTACGGTAACCCATAATCTACTAGGATCAATCCCTAACTCTTTGGTTAAAAAATCCCAAGCATAATGGATTGCTTCCTTTTTAAAATAATCACCAAAACTAAAGTTACCCAGCATTTCAAAAAAAGTATGATGGCGATTAGTATAGCCGACCATAGCAAGATCGTTATGTTTACCACTAGCACGGAGACAACGTTGTGCAGTAACGGCACGAGTATATTTGCGCTTTTCCTGGCCCAAAAACACCCCTTTAAACTGGACCATGCCAGCGTTAGTAAAAAACAAGGTAGGATCACCCACCGGCACCAAGGAGGAGCTTGCAACCACTGTATGATTGTGTCGAGAAAAATAATCTAAAAATGCTTGTCTAATTTCTGTTGTTTTATAAATCTTCTTCATGGCCAAAAACTTGCTTGATTTGTTCACTAGTAAAACCTTTATAATATAAATAACGCATTTGCGGTAAACACGCACGATAAGCATCAGGGATGTTTTTCCCAAACTTTTTAGTCCGCGCTACTTTTGCCAACTCTAACCAATTAACCTCGTTATTTTTTAAAGCCTCTACCCCCTGCTCCTTCGTAATCCCTCGGTCAACTAGTTCCATCTGAATACGCCGTGGACCAAACCCACGCTTTTTTCGCATATGCACATAGCTTTCAATAAAGCGCTGGTCGCTTTGCAGTTTTTTCTCTGCTAATTCTTGGATCACCGCCATAACTAAAGCTTCAGCAAAACCTTTTTGACAAAGTTTTTGCCGTAATTCAACCTTTGAATGTTCGCGAAGAGCCAATAAATTGAGAGCTAATGAGCGTAACTTGGGTAGCGACACCATTTAACTAATCTTTTTCCTGCTTTGATTCCGTGTCATTTTGCACTGCTTTTTGCAATAGCTTGGCTCGCAATTGTCCTTCAATTTCCGTGGCGATTGGCTTGTTCTCCTTTAAAAATTCACGGGCATTCTCTTTTCCTTGACCAATATGCTTTCCTTTATAATCGTACCATGCCCCAGATTTATCAATGAACCCATGCAACACCCCTAGTTCAATAATTTCCCCTTCACGAGAAATTCCTTGATTATAAATAATTTCAAAATCAGCCGTTTTAAAGGGGGGCGCGACTTTATTCTTCACTACTTTGACCCTGGTTTCATTACCAATAACCTCATCCCCTTTCTTGATTGCCCCAACGCGGCGAATATCTAAGCGTACTGAAGCATAGAATTTTAAAGCATTACCACCCGTCGTGGTTTCAGGGTTACCAAACATCACACCAATCTTCATTCTGATTTGGTTAATAAACACTACTAAAGTATTAGAACGTTTAATATTTGCTGTAAGCTTACGTAAAGCTTGCGACATCAACCGTGCTTGTAAGCCCATATGTTGATCGCCCATTTCCCCTTCAATTTCTGCTTTAGGCGTAAGAGCTGCAACTGAATCAATAACAATGACATCAACGGCACCAGAACGCACTAGCATATCAGCAATTTCCAAGGCTTGTTCACCCGTGTCAGGCTGAGAAACCAATAAATCTTTTACTTTTACCCCTAATTTTTCAGCATAAGATGGGTCGAGTGCATGCTCAGCATCAATAAAGGCAGCGGTCCCCCCCTGCTTTTGCATTTCAGCAATAACGTGTAAAGTTAAGGTAGTTTTACCCGAAGACTCTGGTCCATAGATCTCAATAACCCGACCGCGCGGCAAGCCGCCGATACCAAGAGCAATATCTAAGCCTAAAGAACCCGTGGAAACAGTTTGGATATCTTTCGCGGCTTCATACTCACCCAAACGCATAACAGAGCCTTTGCCAAATTGTTTATCAATTTGCGAGAGGGCTGATAATAAAGCTTTTTTCCGGTTGTCATCCATATAATATTTACCTCTTAAAACGTTAAAGTTAATACTATTATCGCATAAAATCAAACAAAGAATCACCGTAGCCAACTTTTAAAGTAGTGCCATTTAGCAACACTATCCGACTCCAACGGAAATATATTTAAATTCAATAGGTAATAATAACTTGGATTAGCTCCAACCAGTCATACCACACACAAAAAACATTAATCTTAGCTTGGGATGATTAAGCGTTTCTCTCCAATGAAACTAGGAAATTTTGGTTCTATCAAAAATGAGTCATTTTTTTAGTATTGTAGTTCCGGCATAACTATTTTTATGCTGTTGCTATAACTAATTGCTTGAAACTTTGAATTTTTAGCGTATTTATCCTACGTCATTCAGCACAAGTTTTATTTTTCATGCGAAAAAATTGCCGTATCTCTTCAAATGTTATATAGAATTTCAAAGCACAAAAAATATTTTTAAATCCTTTCATAACACCACACCGTGATTTGATGCCTCTATGATCTTGTTCGACCAAATTATTCATATATTTTGAGTCACGATGTTTAGTACACGATATTTAATATCAAATCCAAATATATTTTTAACTGCCAGATAGAGTGCAGGCCCTATCTCTGAATTGATAGTTTTCTCCTTTGTAAAATTAATTTTTGTGGTAAAAAACCAAAATCACAATAGAAAGCTACGTAACCCTATGTTTATAAGGGCTTGAGAATCAAGTGAATTAGTAGAAGTTATCTAATTATTCTTTACTCTGGCCAACACCAAATGCACCACCATCTGGGATACCTGTGGCGGCAGGTGGCGGTAAAGTAGTGTTTACTGGATATGGCACTTCTTGTACCTGTTGTACCTGGGCCGGAGGTATATATCTAGGGTTTAAGTTCTCCAAAACTAACGCCCCCCCCGTATAACGCCGAAACCCATCAACAATCTGCCTTTGCAAACCTACGATCTTAGCTATATCTTCTTCATAGCCTTCAATGTGTAGTCTTCCCTGCATAAGTAGAGCAATCATATCTGGTAATAATGGTACTCCATGTTCTGCCAATTGGTTTATTAATACATTGCGCCTTACAATGTCCCTTATTAAAGTTCTGTCCCCTTCATAAGCTATTATAGTATTTCCTCTAATAGGAAGACGCGTAAGATGAAAATTATTTAACATTGCTTGTGCCAACATACGGTGTACGGGCAAATCATTACCAGGAATGTGTGGACCATAAATCTCAAGCGCTTCTGGATTTAAGTAAACAGTTCTCAAATTTACATTTTCTTCTAGTTGGCGCAATATTGTCATAGTAATAATAAAATTATGATTGCCAGTTATTTGTAATCCCCTCAAATGTTGAGTTTGCATTAAAATTTTTAGTAAACCAAATAGTTCTTTTGTCGCATCACTTGCGCCAGCAATAAAACGATCAATATTTGTGAAGGAGAGTTCACTACCGGTAAATACTGGCAGATGCATGACGTCTTCAACTCCAGCTAAATTGATAGTAACTATGTCTACCGCTGGGTTAACCTGAACTGATGTAACAAAATTCTTCCAACCTTCGATATTATCAAATTTATAATTGAAGGTGACTGCATAACTTTTAGAACTGACAACACCTATAAATAACCAACACAAAACCAAATATAACTTAACCTTATTATTCATTAGCATATAACTCTCTCTAGATATTAATTACTGTACTACAGAATTTTCCTAGCCCAAAACCACCCATTCATGTTACTTAACTATACTTAACTTAAAACAAGCGAAAAAACAATGCCAAACAGATAATCTGTCAAGTCTCGACAATTAACAATTTAACTCGCAATTGTCAAGTCACTATGCTGAATAGGCCTGCTATGGAAGCCATGACTTGGCCGTACGATTTGGTAAAATAAAGTAAACTAAATCAAAAACTAAGGAGTGATCCATGACTAGAAAAGAGCTTAGCGATATAAATCGTAAGTTACGGGTTTTAGAATATGCCAAGCAAAACGGCAATAAAACCAAAGCTTGCAGATATTTTGGCATAAGTAGAGATACATTTTATCGTTGGCAAAAAGATTATCTACAAAAAGGTGAGGCTGGATTAATAAATAGTAAACCTTGCCCCGAAAATCCTACCTTGAGATTATCTAAAGAAATTGAAGAAAAGATATTACACTTAAGAAGCACTTATCATTTTGGGCAATAACGTATAGTCTGGTATCTGATGCGCTATCATGGCATTAAAGTATCAGCCTCTGGAGCTCGTTGTGTTCTATTAAGATACGGCGTTAATAGACTGCCAAGAAATATGAGAAAAAGGAATATCCCTAGTGTCTTTAAACGTTACGAAAAACAAGTTCCAGGACACCGAGTGCAAGTAGACGTAAAGTTTTTAAATTTTGAAAAAGCAAATAAGCGTATTAAGAAATTCCAATATACAGCTATTGATGACTCTACTAGAATTAGAGCGATTAAAATTTATTCCAGACATACTCAAGAAAATGCTATTGATTTTATTAATTATGTAATAAAAAAATTTCTTTTTAGAATACATACTATTCAAACTGACAATGGCCATGCATTTCAAGCCAAAGTTCACTGGCATAAGAGGATCTAGGAATACACCACGTTTACATAAAGCCACGTACACCTAGATTAAATGGCAAAGTAGAGCGTTCTCACGGTTGTGACGAACGTGAATTTTACCAGCTTTTAACCTATCGTGATGATGTTGATCTTATTGAAAAAGTTAAGGAGTGGGAAAAATTTTACAACTATGACAGACCTCATGGTGGTTTAAAAGGAAAAACTCCTTATGAGGTTTTACGACAAAAAATAAACCAAAACTTAAATGTTGACCATGGTAAAAATTATAATTATTGTTGAGCCTGTTAATTTTGTGGATAACTCGTTTCTTAGTTATCCACAAATTAATAGGCTTAATCGTCCGCCCTAATTATGGCTACCACAATCAAGCTAGTTTCTACTTCCGCAGTGAAAGCTACTCGCTTCAGCGCTATTGATGGGCGCGCTCGCTCGCATTCACTCACTGCTTCTTTTCCACTTCGTTTTATTCACCACTTGTCAGATCTAATCAGAGCTTAACCATTTAACGGCTATTTACACGGATTGAATGACTCTCACCTACTTCCTTAATTTAAGTACCAGAAAAATCATTTTTTTCTAGCTCCCCCTCCTTTTCTTCCCAGTTTTGCATAGCCTCGGGGGCCAAGTTGTTCTTTTCTCGCCTTGCCACCTTTTGTTGCTATTTGTTTTACTTTTTCCTTGTCTAAAGAACCAAACCCCTTACTACTTGTACGCATATTTTATACCCTCCTTAAAATTATAAAGTTAAGTTTTGCATCAAACATACTTTAAGTAATTGCTATTAGTCTGAAATCATTTTTTTCTGGCTTCCCCTCCTTTTTTTCCCAATTCGGCGTAGCCTTCAGGCCCAAGCTCCTTCTTTCTAGCTTCCCCTCCTTTTTTTCCTAATTCTGAATAACCTTCAGCACCAAGCTCTTCTTTTCTAGCTTCCCCACCTTTATTTCCTAATTCGGCATAACCTTCTGGTCCAAGCTCTTCTTTCCTAGCTTCTCCGCCTTTTTTTCCTAGTTCGGCATAACCTTCGGGTCCAAGCTCCTCTTTTCTAGCTTCTCCACCCTTTTTTGCTATTTTTTCAACCTGTTCTTTACTCATAGAGGCAAACCCCCTTTCTTGTTTACTCATATTGTACCCTCCTTAAAAACTAAAATATTGTAAGTTGTATTTCTCCCTAATAATTATTAGGGAGCAACTATATAGTAGGAGCATTTTTTTTAAATGCATCTCAAATGTTTCTTAATAAAATTAGTTATTAATCTAAGCTAAACATTATATAGCGGTCCCCAAAATTTAGACCACTAGTTAAGAAGTAAAATGAGATACTCCTGTAAAACTGGAGGAAAAAAATGGCTGGTATTCGAAAAAAATATAGCGCTGAAGAAAAAGCTAAAATTGTTTTGGAAATTTTAAAGGGTGAAAAGACTCAAAGTCAACTTACTGCCAAATATAGTATTCATAGCTCGCAAATGTATAATTGGAAAAAACAAGCTATTGAGGCAATAGTATCGAATTTTTCCGAAAAACAAAAGCGTCAGGCGCGAGAACAAAGTGAATTAATTGAAGAGTTATATAAACAAATAGGTAACTGCTCGCTCCCTGTAAAAAATAATTTAAAAAAAGCTTGACAGGTTTTAATAGAAAAATTTTTTTGTTCAACTACCCTATAAAAATAGATCAGAAGGACTTATATATCCGCTTGCTCCGTAAGAATTACAATAAATATACCAATCTACACAGCCAACGGATTTTCGCGCAATAGCGCGCACCTGGGTGCGTCAAAAAAGGCCATGTTATAATTTATCTCAAATAATTACCTGGCGAAGGATGAAGTGGCAAGTGTTAATAAACAATCAGTAAGAGAAGAAGTTGAACGGAACAAAAAAGAGTTCGATCAACTATCAGCTAATAAAAAAATTAGCGACGAATCTAAAGTGCTTTTCCATAGCATGCTCATGCTTATTATTAATCTTTTCATAAGTATGATCACATAATATACTGCTCTTATGAAAAATTTAGACGGTAGAAAATTAAGTCACAAAACACTTGAAGAAATTCGGGTCAGAGCGGTAACGCAGGTTCAAAAAGGTCAAAATCCAGAGGAAGTTATTGCGGCATTAGGGATGGCACGTTCCCGCATATATAATTGGTTAGCAGCATACCGATCTGGAGGCTGGGATGCACTAAAATCGAAAAAGCTAAACGGTCGTCCGAAGAAACTAAATGGCAAACAAATGGAGTTAATTTATAAAATAATTGTTCAAAAAAATCCGCAACAATATCGCCTTGAATTTGCTCTATGGACGCTAAAATTAGTACAAAAAATGATTTATTTAAAATTAGGCATAAAGTTGAGTACGGCGTCTGTGTGGAGGCTATTAAAACAGCTTGGATTAACTTGCCAACGACCTTTATTTAAGGCATATCAACAGAATAAAAAGGCTGTTCAAAACTGGTTGAGATCGACTTACCCGAAAATTAAGTTACTTGCAAAACATGCTAAAGCTGAGATTTGCTTTGGTGATGAAGCAGGCATAAGATCAGATTTTCATGCAGGGACAACATGGGCGCCCAAAGGTGAAACACCCATAGTCGAATCAAATGGACAACGGCTTGGGCTAAATATCATTTCAGCAGTGAGTCCTAAAGGTGAAATGAGATTTATGGTTGTAGAAGGTACTATCAAAACAAAGGAGTTTATTGCGTTCTTATCCAGATTGCTTGTTGGTGCAAAGAACAAAGTTTTTTTGATTGTTGATGGTCATACCATTCATCGATCAAAAAAAGTGAAGGAATACGTTGCTTCTACCAAAGGGAAGCTGGGGTTGTTTTATTTGCCTGGGTACTCTCCTGAATTAAATCCGGATGAATTTGTATGGAATGAATTGAAGAACCAAGTTGTTGGTAGAAAATTTATTTCAACAAAAGATGATTTAAAATCATTGTAATAGTCAAAACTTAACCTGACACTTACCCTATATCAGACAGCCAAATCGTAACCGATTGTGTTGTCTGATACTTATAATGCATTACCGCCGGTTACAGCAAATAGTTGCTTTTGTGAAAGCTCTTTAATCATATCCCTTCCTCGCTTGTGATTTCATTTAACCACGCATTTTTTCGTAGTAAGTCCGCGTCAACCGCAAGCAGATAAAGCATCTTAATAAAAGCATCTTAAATATTTGGTTTTTTAGCCATCGCCTATTTGCTACTAAAGCCAACTTAAAAAGTATACTACATCAGTGTTAAGAAATACTTAAATGCGTATCTACGGTAGATTTTTGGCTATGACTTGATGGCAAGTGCGAAACTCGTGTATAATAGAGTTTGCTTTTTTCATTCCCAAAATAAAATTACAGGAGTTATTTTATGCCAATATTTAGTCGTATTTTTGCAACAGTCGGAAGCTATGTGGGTAGTGCGACTACTAGTCTTGCTTCTTATATCCTACCTTTACTTGTCGATAATAAAGAAAACGAGGAAGAGGCTCGTGAGTCCGACAGTCAAGAGTTAATCGCAATATTACAACAGCTATCTTATACCGAAGCATATGGTAAACAGCAGTTTACAGACCTTCAAGAGGGAGAAACCGCTGAAACACGAATGGCTACGCGGAATATATTTAAAACACAAATGGCAGCAAAAATCAGTGAGTTTAACTTAAATGAAGCGCAAGCAAATGTTATTTTTTCTATACTAACAAGCGGCGATTATACAAAACTACTAAGTAATCTCAAAGAACTCCATATCCCAGAAGATTTTATCCTAGCCATTAAGACCCTATTAATTGGCACAAAAAAATTACACCCTGAGTTAAGGGATGGTTTATTAGGCGAAATTACTCGCGCCGACACAAAAATTACAGAATTAAAATCAGTTGAGGCACAATTAGAAGAAGCACGAGCAGAAATTTTGGCGCTGAAGCGACAACTTGAGCAAAAAAGTAGCCCATCATCTCCTGGACCAACAATAGAAGAGAGCGCTGTTATGCCATCATCAAGCCCAGATTTGTCACCACTGCCACCGCCACCACCGCCACCACCACCATCAATGCCAAGATCACCCCTAGCAACAAAGTCTTCATCGCCCGTTACACTAGCAGGTGCATTACAACGCGGAACACGACTAAAACACGCTGTACAAGAAAGTAGAGAACTACCTAAAACCCCAATGGATCGTATTAAAGAAGAACTACAGCATCGTGCTGCTAGCTCTAGCCAGAAAGCTCCCCTTGATATTGATGCCATGCTTGCAAAAACCAGGGCAGAAAGACAATCAGCACTAGCTCATGTAGACATATATCCTGCTAGAAAGGCCGCGGGAGGGCCCCCCCCATGCCTCAGGAATACAAGCTAGAATAACCATACAAACTAATACTATTGCTAAATTTAAAAAAGACATAGAACAAGCACTACAAGTTATCACCAGTCTTGACCATCGCATTAAACAACACGCGCAAGATATTACGCGCTTAGAAGCAGAACTAAAAACCAGCAAAGATAGCCAGTCTATGGCCGGCGGTTTTTTACAAAAGCAGCATAAAGAAGAAACCATGGCGCAACAGATAAAAAAATTAAAAGAACAGATGCAAAAAGATGAAACAGAACTAGCGAGGTTAAGCGGTGATAACGGGGACTTGGCTCGGACAAAGCGCTTGCTGGCAAAAGCCGAAGGAACTCTTGCGATTTTACAAGGTTCTTCTCCTCCAGAAACATCAGCAACGCCATCACCTGTGGGATTAACAAAAAACTAAAGACTCTCGTCGTTTCCCTGCGGCAAGCTTCCCTTGCCGCAGGGAACAAAAAGTAACTTCGGAGCGAAGCACAGACCCAAGCTCGAAATATAGGAATGACATCTAACAAAATGTACCGCTAGTAAATCAAACTTAGACGCACCGCATGGAATAAACACCGCGCCACTTTAAGTTACGCGCGGGATATATTTGGTTCTTCTTCTTGCTCAGAGATTGCATATGGTCGAACCCCAAGAAGTTCAGGTATCGTCACAAAACGATAGCCATTTTTACGTAAAGAATCGATAATGATTTGCAAAGCTTCAACCGATTTTTCACGGTTGCCACCACCATCATGCAGACCGATAACCGCGCCGGGATACACCAACTCCAAAATTTGGGTCGCTATTTTTTCGGAGCTAGTACGATCGACATGATAATCATCTACCATCGCCGTCCACATGATCGTCTTAAGGTTAAGATTTCTCGCCACCCGTACTGACCCTGCAGAGCAAGCCCCATAGGGTGGACGAAATAACAGCGGATAAACCCCAATCGTTTTTTTAATGATGGCGCTATTACTTCTCATTTCATGCTCGATATCCTCCCCATCTAAACGATTCAAATGCTTATGAGAATAACTATGATTACCAATAACGTTACCATTGCGATAGGCTTCTTGGACGATTTCAGGATACTGGTTGATATTAACCCCCACAAAGAAAAAAGTTCCCTTTATATTATTTCGTTTTAAAATTTCTAAAATTCTTGGAGTGTATATTTTACTAGGGCCATCATCAAAGGTTAACGCCACCTCTTTTTTAGCAGAATGAAAAATATTAACTCCCTTACACGGCGTTAAAGCATATTTAGGATTTTTATAACTTACATTGCTAAGCAAAACATCTTCTTTGCTGACAGCGGAAACTCCCGGGCTAGTGTCGGCAAACACCATGCCAGTAAGAATTAGGTATATAAAGGTTAAACATTTTCTCATCTTAACAGCGCTCTCCTCACAACCCTGACTTACCCTATCACCCCGGACAAACCAAGCTTAACGCGGAACCGGTTTCTAAAACCAGCCAACTAAATCATATGCATAAATTAAAGCTCTAACAATAACCACTTCAAAGCAAATTCAACCGCTTGCATCCTTATGGCGTCACGACCACCCTGAAAATAAGCGGTAATCGTTTTAGGCGGTACCCCTTTGTAAGCTAAAGCAAAACAAACCATCCCTTTGGGCTTACTTTTTGTTCCTCCCGTTGGCCCAGCAATCCCAGTAATCGCCAGAGCAAGCTCGGCGTGGCTGTATTTTAGAACGCCTATTGCCATTTCTCCCGCTACTTTTTCGCTAACCGCGCCAAACTTTTTGAGGGAAAGTTCTTTTACCGCTAAAAGCTCAGTTTTTGCCACATTACTATAAGAGACAAAACCACGTTCAAAGTAAGCGGAACTCCCAGGAACATCAGTAATCGTGGTTGCCAACATACCGCCAGTACAAGATTCAGCAACCGCAATAAGGAGCTTTTTCTTTTTTAAAGTAACCCCTAATTTTTTTGCAAGATTATAAAGCTTTCTCTTCATGACTCTTTTTCCTCAACACAAAATCTAGTACTATACAAACATAAATCAATCTTTAGGGTAAAGCACTAGTGGAGCTGTACTCTTCGCAAAATGGATTTAGGCTCGGTGCTCCTATTTTTAATGAGGAGCGCAAAAAATAAGGGTAACAAAGCCTCAACTTGATTTACCAGTGAGATATAATGCCAAAACATATGTTAACGCTCAACAAAAATTACATTAATAATCAGTTTAAGTTTCCGGGGACCGATATTTTGGTAATCTTAGATGGTATCTATCAACCAGCATTATCTAGCTTAACCTCTGACTTAACTTTTAACGGCACGACCTTAGAAATACCAAAAGATTCTAACCTTGGGATACCGCTACATCTGCTTTTTCTTACAGCAAAAGATTGGCATAATACTTTTGAGATTACTGCCGAACCAAATAGTACCATTACCATTATCGAAGAGCATGTAAGTCTAGGGGAGGAGATACCTTATACCAACGAGGCAAAAATCCATATTAATGCCAAAATTAATAGTAAAATTGTTCATTATAAACTCCAGTTTGCCAATACCGATCACGCTACTTGCCAAACGACCGTAAATATTGACCAGGCAGCGGGTAGCGTTGTTAGTAACTATTTTATTAGTAAAGGTGCACACCTAACCAATGATGTCGTAAACGTAACGTTAGCGGGGGAACATGCCTATTATGAGAGCCAGGGGATAAATCTACTGCGCCAGCAACAAAACATGAGCAATCAAATATGCGTTAAGCATCTAGCACCAAACTGTACCAGCAATGTTTTATCTAAAAGTATTATCGACGACCAAGCTATAAACAACTTTGATTGTCGGATTATCGCTTATAATGGTGCCACAAAAACAGAAACGCATGTAACCAACAAAAATCTTTTATTATCAAGCGAAGCTACCGCTAACACTGCCCCCGCATTAGAAATATATGTTGATGATGTAATTTGTACTCATGGCGCCACCGTAGGGCAACTCGACGATGAAGCTTTATTTTATCTGCGCTGCCGCGGCATAACAAAAGACGCCGCCACTAAAATACTTATCGCAGCTTTTGTTCAAGAAATTACTGATAGATTTACCAACTATAACCGTTTTAAAATTGCTGCGGGGTTAGTTTATGCCTAATGAGTTACGCAAACATTTTCCAATATTACACCAAAAAATTAAGGGGAAACCGTTAATTTATCTTGATAATGCCGCCACAACGCAAAAACCTGATAGCATCCTTGCAGCTATAGAACAGTTTTATTTCCATGATAACGCTAACATTAGCCGTAGCATTTATCAGCTAGCGGAACGCGCTACTTTGGCCTATGAAACCGCCAGAAAAGAGGTTGCCCGCTTTATCAACGCCCCCAAAGGCCAAGAAATTATTTTTGTGCGCGGTACGACTGAGGCGATCAATCTGGTAGCAGCAAGCTATGGCTATAAAAACTTTAAACCCGATGATGAAATTATTATTAGCCACATGGAACACCATTCCAACATTGTGCCATGGCAACTAATCAGCGAAAAAACTGGAGCCAAACTTCAAGTTATAAAAATTAACCAAGAGGGGGACCTCGACTTAGCCCACTATGCACAGCTACTTAACCGCCGCACGAAAATGGTCGCCATTACTCACGTTTCAAACACCTTAGGAACGATTAATCCGCTGAAAAAGATAATTGCCGAAGCACATGCCCTTAATGTTCCGGTTTTAGTCGATGGAGCACAAGCCGCGGCCCATCTTGCTGTTGACGTACAAGACTTAGATTGCGATTTTTACGCTTTTTCTGCTCATAAACTCTACGGGCCAACCGGAGTCGGGATTTTATATGGCAAAGAAAGGTTATTAGAGGCGATGCCGCCATACCAAGGGGGCGGCAGCATGATAAAAAAAGTAACCTTTAGCAAGACTGAATATGCTGGTTTGCCACAAAAATTTGAAGCAGGTACCCCCAATATTGCTGGGGTTGTTGAGATGAGGGCTGCCTTAGACTTTATAAACTCGGTTGGCATCGGTACTATAATTAATCACGAAACAGGGTTATTAAGCTATGCAACCGACGCGCTTGCTAGCGTTAGCGGGATAGAAATTATCGGCAAAGCCCGTAAAAAAACAGGGATTATTTCCTTTACCCTCAACCAGGCGCATCCCCACGATATTGCAACAATTTTAGATACTGAAGGGATCGCCGTTAGGGCAGGGCACCATTGTACGATGCCTTTAATGGATTTTTATGGCATCCCTGGAACCACCAGGGTATCATTTGGTATATACAATACTAGAGAAGAGGTTGATGCTTTAGTGCTGGCTCTTGAAAAGGTGAGAAAGATTTTTTATCGATAATTTACTGCAAGTACTGTACTTATGAACGAATTACAAGATCTATATCAACAAATAATAATTGATCACAGTCAACACCCACATAATTTTTGTGCAATAGCGAACCCTAGCTATAATAAAGAAGGCTATAACCCGTTATGTGGAGACAAAATAATCTTATATCTCAATGAAAAAGACGGCATAATCACCGACGTCTGTTTCCAAGGATCGGGGTGTGCAATCTCAACCGCATCAGCATCGCTAATGACCGATGCAATCAAAAATAAAGCCATCGCTGAAGTATTAGAATTATTTAATGAATTCCAAAAATTAGTAACCACCGGCAAAACCGAACATCCAGAAAAATTGGGGAAGTTGACCGTGCTTGCCGGGGTGGCAGAATTTCCTATGCGAGTTAAATGTGCCACCTTAGGATGGCATACACTAAAAGCAGCATTAACCAAAGATCCGTTTGCTATTTCTACCGAATAGCTTTGTATATAAAAAGAAACAAAAAACTATGTCAGAAACCATAAAATTAACCCGTGACGTAACGGCAATCCAAGTACCATTTGGCACAACTGCCTGGCTACCGAAAGATACTGAGATTACGATTACTTCGGAACTAGGTGGTTCATATACAGTAACTACTTGGGGGAAGATGTATCGCATTGAAGGGAAAGACGCGGACGCCCTCGATAAACCCAACCTAACTGTTACCCTAACCAAAAATGAAAACACCCCCTTAGAAGAGGAGGTCTGGAATGTGCTTCGTACCTGTTATGATCCAGAAATCCCGGTAAATATCGTTGATCTCGGCTTAATTTATGGCGTAGATACCACTGATACTGAAGAAAATAAAGCTAACGTTACGATCCGAATGACACTTACCGCTCCCGGATGTGGAATGGGACCAATAATTGCAGAAGATGCTAGACAAAAGGTTTTAAGTTTACCAAAGGTTAAAGAGGTGGTAGTCGACATGGTTTTTGATCCGCCATGGGATCGTTCAATGATGTCAGAACAAGCCAAACTAGAATTAGGACTATTGTAATGCATAGTCGAGAAATAAAAACCCAAGTAGTCGTAATCGGTGGTGGTCCCGGCGGTTATACTGCGGCATTTCGTGCCGCTGACTTGGGAAAACATGTAACCTTAATTGAGGAGCGACCCACCCTTGGGGGAGTATGTTTAAACGTTGGTTGTATCCCATCAAAAATTTTATTACACGCTGCTTATATTTTGGATGAAGCCAAAGGATATGGTACCCATGGAATTACTTTCGCCGAACCCACCATTGATCTCAATAAATTACGCGCAACTAAAGAAGCTATTATTAAGCGCTTAGCTATGGGCATAAGGGAGTTGGCTCGTCAACGTAAAGTGGAACTAATCACCGGCAAAGGAGTGTTCGTTGCTTCTAACCAAATCGCAGTAACTAATCCTAGCGGCGACCAAAACCCAGTACTGATCTCATTTGAAAATGCCATTATTGCTACTGGCTCCACACCAATAGCATTACCATTTATCCCTAGCGATCCTCGAGTGATGGATTCAACTGCAGCTCTCAACCTGCCAGAAATTCCTGAACAAATGCTCATTATTGGTGGTGGGATTATTGGCTTAGAGATGGCCACGATTTACAGTGCTCTTGGCAGCAAAGTGACCATTGTCGAACTTATGAAGCAACTAGTTCCTGGTATGGATGCAGACATTGTCACGCCGTTTAATCAGTATAATGCCAATAAAATCCATAAGGTTTTATTAGAAACAAAAGTAGCCAACGTAGAAGCCAGAGCGGACGGTCTTTGGGTGACCTTTGCTGGAAAAGATCTTTTAACGCCAACGCAACCAGAAAAATTTAATCGAATTCTGGTAGCAGTCGGTCGCAAACCTAATAGTAAATTAATTGGTGCTGATAGGGTAGGGATAGAGGTTGACCAAACAGGGTTTATCGCTGTTAACCCAAATAGGCAAACTGTAGTTCCGCATATTTTTGCGCTGGGGGATGTCATTGGTAACCCTATGCTTGCTCATAAGGCAATGGCTGAAGGAAAATTAGTCGCAGAAAGGATTGCTGGCTTAAACTCAGAGTTTTCTATAAAAAATATTCCTAGTGTTGCTTATACCGACCCAGAAATTGCGACCGTCGGCTTAACTGAAACCATTGCTAAAAGCCAAAATATCCCCTATGAAATAGGAATTTTCCCCTGGCTTGCCTCCGGCCGTTCTTTAAGTTTAGGCAGAAAAGAAGGGATCACAAAATTGCTCTTTGAGCCGCGATCAAAAAAAATAATCGGCGGTAGCATTGTTGGGACCAACGCTGGTGAATTGATTGCAGAAGTAGCTTTAGCTATCAATCTTGGCGCTACTGCAGAAAACATTGCTCATGTTATCTATCCGCACCCCACTTTATCAGAAACCATCACGATGGCCGCCGAAGCAAATCTGGGGACCATTACCGATATGTTTTTACCAAAAAAATGATTACTGAGGATTAATTATGGCACCAAAGAAAGCAACAAAATTTAATTTTGAGGACTCATTAAAGCAACTAGAAACGATCGTTAACTCGATGGAACGGGACATCTTAGATCTTGATACCTCTTTAAAAACCTTTGCAGATGGGGTATTACTTACTCAAAAGTGTCAAGCTGCGCTAAAGGCTGCTGAACAAAAAGTACAAATTTTATCGGCAGGAAAATTAGTAGATTTTGCAATTGCTCCTGAAACAAAAAATGGGGAGAAGGAGGAGGAGGAGGGCATACTCCCGTCAACCCACGTAACGAATTCCTCGGAGTAAAATTGCTGCGAGAGCTAGGGCCCGTTTACAATTTGTCGTATAAATGTATTTATTCAACAAAACCTAAAAAGGCCCATTACTTATAATGCAATTAGCCACCAATTTGTTCAATTTTCTAGCTATGCAACCAAATCTGGATTAAGCATCAGCCTCAATATAGGAGGCATAAGTATTCCAACCAGATGCTTGTTTGTAACGATCAACAGCGTCTTGCGGAACGAAGATCTTTATCTCAGCTGAACAGTTGTCAAAAATACCCGCGCCTGCTCTTGGCGGATCATTCCGCAGAGCGTGCACGCTCTGCAGTTGCGTGCAATCTTTGAAGGCATATTGACCAATACTTGTTACTGAATCAGGTATTGTCACGCTAGTCAGACCAATGCAACCTTGGAAAGCAAAGGCGCCAATACTTTTTACTGAACTAGGTATTGTCATGCTCTGCAGTTGCCTGCGACCTTGGGCTGAACTAGATGTTGTCACGATTTTCAGGTTTACACAATTTTCGAAGGCAGAATTATCAATCATCTCTACTGACTTAGATATTTCCACGCTGGTTAGGCTCGTGCAGTCTTTGAAAACAGAAACACCAATACTCTTTACTGACTCAGGTAGTATAACCGCACTCTCTACTTTATTGCAACCTTCGAAGGCAGAATCACCAATACTCTCTACTGACTCAGGTATTTCTATGATGGTTATACTAGTGCAGTCTTTGAAGGCGGAATTACCTATACTTTTTACTGACTCAGGTATGTCCGCACTCTCTAGCTTCCCGCAGCCTTCGAAGGCAGAAGCACCAATAATTGTTACTGACTCAGGTATTGTCACGCTAGTTAGGTTAGTGGCTCCCTTAAAACCCTCTTCCTTTATTTCTACAACGTCCTGACCGTTATGTGTAGCTGGAATTACAATTTCTGTAACCTCACTTTTCACTTCGTCTGCTATAGAAACTATATACCCACCACCTTCACGTTCTTCATAAATAAGCTGTTCCCCTGATTGGTTCACAGTTATTTTTGCCGAGCCCCCCTCCATTCCTTCCAAGGTCGCGGTTATATCGGCAGTACCTGCTCCTACACCTGTCACTAATCCCTTATTATCGACTGTAGCTATGGCAATATTGCTAGACTGCCAATCAACCAAGTTTGTTATATCTACATTCCCTGGAGATCCTGTCGCTGAAAATTGGAATGTGCCTCCTACTACTATAGGGTCTGGATTATTTATAGATATTGAATTTGGGCAACTAAATGTTGCCTCGATAGTATGGTCATTCACAACATTGTTAAATGTATAAGGACTCTGAGGCTCAACATCTACTTTATCAACCCTTAGGCTTCCTATTTGACACCATGGCTTTGTTGGATTAATACTGAATTCTTGTGATTCACCTGACCGTACCTGAACCTGACCCTGAGGTTTGATAGCACCACCTTCACCCGCTGTTGAAATAATAGTATACGTGGTGGGGATTGGAGTATTATAAGTAAACCCATAAGAATTACTAGTCCCTGTCGGTGTGGTTACCGTTACATCTACTGTTGTTCCCACCTCACCTTTTGGCACAGTCGCGATGATCTGGGTAGGGGTCACGTTATCTAACGTCGCAAACGCTTCGCCAAATTTAACCGCTATATTATCCCCAATAAAATTAGTCCCAGTAATTGTTACTTTTGTTCCTCCAGCTACCGAACCAGAGTTCGGGCTTATAGACGTCACTGTCGGCACTAGCGATGCAATAACCACATCTACTTTAACTACATAAAGACCGCTTACAAACTCATCAAGCGCGACGATCTCTGCTGCGATATTACCAAGAATGTTTGGGGCTTGAAGTTGAAGTTTAAGCGTACATTCACCTGAGGCTGGCATTTTCGTTAGACTATCACAATAACCAGCACCCGTTATTTGCTTAATACTTGGCGGAACTATATCAGCAATAAGGATCTCATTATTTGGTATAGCTTGTACTCGATATGTTCCATAATAAGGTCCTGTACCTGCTGCAACTTTCGCAGGCAATGGCTTAAGAGGAGTGATAGTAATTGCATCTGCTGCAATTGTATTAATGGATAAAAATACTGCACCGATTAAGAACAACAACATTGATAACAGCTTACTTTTATTTATCATATCAAGCTTCCTAGTATATCCCTGTAAAATTTCCGCTTCACAACACTTTTGGACAATTCTAACTATTTAAATAAATGCGTATAACCAACATAAATTTCATTAGATCTAATTCTTCCTACATCTAATCGGTAAGCACTAGCGTGACTTTTCCTACTATCAAAATGTGCACACCCCGAATCTACATATCTATATGATAATGATAACCGATCGTGCTCAGTATTAAACGGACATGCAACCCCTAAACCAAGCTGATAGGCAAACCCAACGTTATAATTACTATTGAACCCTCCTCGTAACGTTTTAGAACTGACGACCGTTTCTTGGTAATTATTAGCAAAATTTAATGAGGGCCCAACACCAGCCGCAACATATGGAATTACCTTGTGTCTACCAAGATACAGCTGCCAAGCGAGTTGAGTTTCAAACATGAGACGGGTGCTTTGTAATTTATATTCGTAATTGTACAAAGTGCTGCTGAGACTGGGGTCTGGTTGATATACATATGTCACTTGCCCTTTTGAGGAATAATTTGTATTCTGATAAATTCCCAAGCCTAATGACAATAACCCGTTTGTCGATCCTAAATTGAATTCATAACCACCATCAATTCCATACAAAAAAGCGCCACGGTAGCTGTTAGTGGGGGTATACTGACTGAAGCCATTAATTATTCCACTGCCTGTATCTAACTGCGACACACCTATCTTTGCAATGCTTGCTCCTGCTACAACACCAAAATACGGATGACCTAAAGCGGGCAAAGATATCAATTCTTTTTCTGGGGTTTTTGCAAAAACATGGGGGATCGAGACAAGCAAAGCAAAAGCAACACCGACAATCATTCTTTTATCCATAAAAACCTCCGAATCATTCATATAATTTATTCCACATCCTAATAACAGAGATAGCTTATATATCATATTAGCATTAACTTAACAAGTGATCGATGCCTAACAATTAACTTGTTGGTAAACCTAAATCCATATGCCAAACGCCACAGCAATCATGTTCTCATAACCGCGTGGCATAAATTTTTGCATAAATCCCGGATTCACACATTAAAATACGCCGTAGCTTTGACCAAAGCGCAAACAGTCCCTATACTCCTCGTAAAATAAATTTAAGCACAACGCCTTTTTTATGGCCGGGGTTTATGTTTATTGATAAATGGGGGCCGTAAAAAATAAGAGCAATAATGCATTAATTTATTTTACGAGGAACATCTAGATGAAAACTAAAGGAGCCACCTCCTTTGATACCTTTTTGCAGCAACGAAAAAAGCGCGTCGAAACTTTGCTACAAAAAAATTTACAAGCCCTTGCTCGCGGTGGCACCCCCAAAAAACTAGCTACTGCTTTAAAATATGTCGTTTTAGGTGGCGGCAAAAGAGTGCGCCCCATTTTGGTTTATGCCATTGGCGAAGCCTATGGAGTAAATCCCAAGCTCTTAGACGCCCCCGCCTGCGCTATTGAAATGATCCATGCATTTTCCTTAGTACACGATGACCTGCCCGCGATGGATAACGATAATTTACGTCATGGCAAACCAACTTGTCACCTTGCCTTTGATGAAGCTACCGCAATTTTAGTTGGCGATGTTTTAGCCATCAGAGCTTTTCAAATATTAACTGTTGACCAAACTTTATCTGCAACAAAAAAGATCCTGATGAATAACATCCTGGCAGAAGCCTCTGGCCCCCACGGGATGGCCGGCGGACAATATCTTGATTTACATTTAATGGGCACCACCCCGAGCAAAAATCAGCTCAAAAAAATGTATCTCTTAAAGACCGGAGCCTTAATTAGTGCCGCCGTAAAATTAGGGGGGATCGCTGCGGATATCAATCAACGCAAACTAAAATTACTTGAGCAGTTTGCATTAAACCTTGGCCTTGCCTTTCAAATCCAAGACGATATTTTAAATATTGAAAGTACCGCTGCTATCCTTGGCAAAAATGTTGGTACCGATAGCGCGCAAAATAAAATCACCTATCCAGCTGTGGTTGGCATAAAAGCAGCTAAAACCGAAATAACTAAACTTATGGCGCAAGCGCAAAAAAGTTTGAAGCAACTCAAAATAAACGATAAATTGTTGCAAGATTTTATTAGTTATATAATGCAGAGGAGGTTCTAATTATATGTTTTACAAGCACAGAGCATTTTTATCATTATTTTTAAATTGCCTCTCAAGCCGTCACTACAAACACCATGATTTTTTCCTCACGAGGCGATGCAGAAAAACTTTAACAAAGGTTAGTTTGCTTCATCACTCACTCCGCTCGTTTCGCGCGATGACGATACGCGTAACTATCAGTTTTATTGGTATGGCTATGCTCACGTTAGCAACCACGGCATTAGCGGAGTCTGCCATGGTATACGATGATTCGGATAATATCTTTGCCGCGATCAATAATAGCTTAGCCCTTAGCTTTTCTACGATGTATTTTAATTATCTAGAAACAGCTGCAAGCCTTAACGAAGCTGCTAAAGATATTAATACGACTTATCCTGACTTAGACTCCTCCCTGGTACCAGAAGATGTTAAAGATTCCGGATGGGCTTTTTTTGGCGGCGCGCTTAATCTTAGAAATATCTTTTGGGAATGGCTGTATACTGACATAACCGGAGAATATATCTCCGGAAAAATAAATTATGAGGGCTTTACTCAATTTGATCATAAGCCCTCAAGCCACAGAATTTCGACAGATTTTACTAACGTAGATGCTAAACTTGGTTTAGTATTATTAGATACCCAATATTTTCAAATAATTCCTTATGGTGGTTTCGGGTTTCGTTATATTATCTTAGGCGGCCACACCTATCACAATGGCAAAGCACTCTTCGGCACTAAAATAAACTGTGCACTTTTTGAAGCGCTGGTTTTATCGCCGTATATCAATATTGGTACAACATTATGGCCGCAAACTAAAAGTGATACCTATGATGAAGACGAACACTATGTTGGCAAAGCTAAGTTAAATTTAGGCACCAAATTAATCCGCGAAATAGGTTTAGAGCTAAATTATCGCCTTGACCATGACCTTTTTCTAACTGGCATGGTTAGTCATACTCATTTTAAATATGGCAAATCTGCGCCCCAAAGACTTAAAAATGTAGGCGTAGTTGAACCCAACAGCACCACAAATGAGTTAAGATTTAGTATTGGTATCCGCTATAGCTTTATGTAAGTTATCGATTTAAATTTATCCCATGCGATCTTTCGCGTGGTAAAATAATGGGAAATTTGATTCATAACGGCAAAAAACATGAGCACTATTGTCCTCCCAAAAAATTATGTGTCTCTAATTCATCGAGAAGATTTTTGTAATATATGTAAACCGTTGTTAATTGATACTGGTATTGTTGCCTGTTACTTCATTAGGGCCTATGAAGATGGTACTTATTTCCACCTCGCTACTGATGAAAAAATAGATGAGTTTTTGCTATACAAAACCCAAGGACAATTTCTTTTCGATATCAAGGCCCTTAATATCATCCATAAAAACTTCCCGTCAAATAAAAATAAAATCCATCTTTTTATCGAGGATCTAGATAGCATAAATTTCTTAGCCCCTTTGCATAAACAGTGCAATATTAAAAGCAACTTTAGCATTATAGAAAAAATTGGGGAGTATTATGATGTATTTTGGTTTATAACTAGAGCTGAAAACCCTTCCCATGGTTTTTATATCAACCATTACAATGTCCTCGAAAGATTCATGTTCTATTTTAAAGAACAGGGACGCAGCTTAATAAAAGCCGGTGAAAAAAACCCTTTGGTGTGGTTCAACACCAATCCTAACTACCATGCCCTACTTAACAACCTTCAAAAAAAATTTAGCAAACAAAACCACGTCTCTGAAGCCTTAAAAAACAGCTTCAAACTAAAGAAATACCCCCTCAATACCCGTGGTAGCAAAACTTATTTAACAGCCCGCGAACTAGATTGCTTAATCTTTTTAAGCAAAGGTTTTACTTATAAGGAGATTGGCAATTTTCTGGAGGTTTCTGATCGTACCGTTGAAACCCATATCCTCCACATAAAAGATAAGCTAGGTATGACTACCCAAGCGCAGCTCTTAAAAACATACTATTCTAGCGAACTGACCATTTACGATCCAAAAAACCACTAACTATATCCCTAAAGACAATTTTTGCATGTTGGATAGATAATTTTACTGGGTATTACTACTCACCTTTGTTCTTACACATATTTTCCAGGTGGTGGATATTCACGCCGCCGCGTAAGAACTTGGTATCTTCCAAAATTCGCTGATGGAGTGACACATTGGTTTTGATCCCATCAATTACTATTTCGCGTAGGGCGTTTCTCATTTTTGCAATAGCAATCTCGCGCGTATCACCGTAGCTAATAATTTTCCCCATTAACGAATCATAGAAAGGGGGGACCACATAACTTTGATAGATGTGAGAGTCTACTCTGATTCCTGGGCCACCTGGGGCATGAAAGATATTAATCTTTCCTGGTGATGGCATAAAAGTATCTGGGTCTTCCGCATTAATTCTACACTCAATCGCGTGCCCTTTGATCGCAATATCTTTGCTTTTAATATTTAATTTTTCACCCATAGCAATTAGAATTTGCCATTTAACAATATCAATTCCCGTTGTCTCTTCAGTAATTGGATGTTCAACTTGCACCCGGGTATTCATTTCAATAAAATAAAATTCCCCTTTTTCATATAAAAACTCGAAGGTTCCTGCGCCGCGATATTTAAGCTTTTGACAGGCTAACACACAACGCTCGCCGATAGCTTGGCGTTGTTTTGGGGTAATCCCTGGAGCTGGAGCCTCCTCAAGAATTTTTTGATGCCGCCTTTGTAAAGAACAGTCACGCTCACCAAGATACACCGCATGCCCCTTCCCATCTCCCAATATCTGGATTTCAATATGTCGCGGGTTTTGGAGAAACTTTTCCATATACACGGTTGGATCTTTAAATGAGGTATTAGCCTCCAGCCGCGTCGTATTGATCGCGCTGATAAGTTCGCTCTCTTCGTGCACCACTCGCATCCCTCGACCACCACCACCAGCTGCCGCTTTAATAATAATGGGATAGCCAATCTTTTTTGCAAGTACAAGGTTTTCTCGATCATTTTTACCAAGCGGCCCATCTGACCCGGGAATACACGGGATCCCAGCTTTTTTCATCACTTTGATGGCCGAGATTTTATCTCCCATCGCACGGATAGTATCAGACTCTGGACCAATGAAAGTAAAACCGCTTTTTTCCGCTTGTTCGACAAACTTCGCGTTTTCCGCAAGAAAACCATAGCCAGGATGGATCGCATCAGCACCGGTTATTTCTGCCGCACTAATTACGGCCGGAATATTCAAGTAACTTTCCATTGCGGAAGGGGGGCCAATACAAACAGCCTCATCTGCTAGCTGAACATGCATTAGTGATTGGTCGGCGCTAGAGTAAACTGCCACAGTTTTAATGCCAAGCTCATGACACGCTCTGTGCACCCTTAAGGCAATCTCACCGCGATTTGCTATTAGAACTTTTTTCATACCCATGGATAAGCTATTCGATTACAAATAATGGCTGGTTGTATTCAACTGGCTGAGCATTTTCAACTAAGCGTGCAGTTATCGTTCCGGCCCGATCGGCTTCAATTTTATTAAACATTTTCATGGCTTCGATTAAACATAAGGTCTCACCCACCTTAACTTTTTGTCCAACCTCAACAAAAGATTTAGCACCAGGCGTCGCCGACAAATAAACCGTCCCTACCATCGGTGAATTTATGGTGTTTTTCTTATCGATCTCTTTAGGACTTTGTGACTCAACTGGAGATTTTACTTCAGACAATTGCATTTTCGCTACTTGCGCCTGCTCGTTCGATACAAAATTCGCACTTTGTCTATTTAAGATTATATGAACCGACTCTTTTTCTTCCTTAATTTCGATCTCTGCGATGTTATTTTCTTTAATTAAGTCGATAAGTTTCTTTATTTTTCGTATATCCATAAAAAACTTTACCTTTCTTGAGGATGAGCGCACATTCTTCCACAATTACCGCATTTTGTCTACTGTTTGCGACAAGTTTTGCAAAAATAGCTTGCAATTCGGCTACGGGAGAATTTATGTCATGCGGTCTTTCGCGCGACAAAGCAATTAAGTTTGGCTTAATTTTTAGGTTTAACTTCAGCAGCAGACTCCTGACCGATCCTTGTACCCTCTACGCTTTTTATCTCTGCTTCGAGCTCGCTAAGAGCTTTTGCTTTTCCGGCCCCTAACGCGTCACAAATCACCGAAAAAACATGATCAACCGCCTTACCCCCCTTGCTTGCCGGACTAAAAAGCCTTTTGTTTTCCAATAGTTCTATTATAAAGTGCGCTTTCTTTTGAGCATCCGGGGAGGCTGGGGGTGGATTATTAAGGTGATATTTAAGCATGGCTTCTAGTACCACAAGCTTACCATGAGCTTGGCGCTCCTTGTCTGCCAATTGTTTCAACCACATTACAACCTTTTCATTACCATAGGATAGGCTAATATTTGGCGATAAACACAAGCCCATCATCTGCAAAATGGCGGGGTTTTTTCCTATCATCCCCGCAAGCATG
>CAZHSI010000004.1:0-93112 GCA_964535195.1 uncultured Coxiellaceae bacterium
CAACTTCTGGTGGCAATATCCACTTTATCTCAGCCCTTAAGGGTGGTGGTCAAGATGTGATATTAAACAGTAGTAGTGGAGCGACTATACTAGATGGTGAAGTAACAGAACTAGGTGACTTAAAATTGTTTGGTAAGGGAATAAATATTCTTGGGGGAGCTATCGATATTACTGGTAACTTAAGTACAGCCGCTTTTGGTGAAACTCGCATTGGTGCACCCTCTATTATAGCTGGTGACAACCAAGTCTATCATAATTTGGTAAGGTTGCTTGCTAATACTACGTTAACAACTAGTGCCGGGAATGTAACATTTGCTAATGTTGTTGAAGGTGGTTTGAATTCGGGTGACGCTTTTACTCTTAAGGTTAACGCTAAAGATAATGTAACTTTTGGTAATACAGTTGGTCTAACTAATTATCTTGAAGGGTTAGATGTAAATGCTGATAATGGCAAAATTTATTTTGGTGCTGGATCGGGTGGTTTAAATATAAATACTAATGGCACTCAATTATACGCAAGCCCCATAATTTTAAATAGTGATACAACTTTAATAGCGACCAATCCAACGATTGGCAATATAACATTTTTAGGTACTATAGATAGTAACTCACTATCATCTCCTAAAAATTTAACCGTTGATACCCCCGGCATCACTATTTTTACCGAAGCGGTTGGTGGGGTTCCATTTGCCAATGTTTCCGGAGTCCCATTGAATAATATGAATGTTATTGGCGATGGTACAACCATTATTAATGGTCCAATTGTTAAAGGCGGTGATGGTTCGATTATTAGTGTACCTGGAGTTACCACCGTAGGTAACCAAAGCTATAACAGCACAGTAAAGCTATCTCCACAAGTTTCTTTACAAGCAGGTGGTAATATAACTTTTAATTCAAATGTTATGAACTTGCCAGGCTTTGTTTCCAATCTGATTTTAGATGCTGGTGGTAATATACAATTTACCGATGATGTGGGTAGTTATGCTTACCCTTTAGGTAATATTTTTATAAAAAATGCTGTCAATGTGGGGTCGTCGGGTGTTATTTATGGTGCTAACTTTACGCAGGCTGCGGGGATTGGTGCTACAGAGCTTAATTGGTTGTACTTGGGGTCTGGAGGAACTGGTGTTTATGAGCCTATTTATAGTCCATTGGGTGTTAGTGGTAATAATGTTGGCACTGGTACCGGTTCAGCAATTATTATAAATAAGGAGATAACTGCTACGATAGATGTCGGTGCGCTTACTATTGGCTCAAGCCTTCCTTTAGTGCATATATATGGGTTTATTGCCGGAAAAAATTCTTGGGATGCTATTCAATATATTTCTACTGTTCAGGGATACCCTATTGGTAAGCCTGCGACATACTACTACGATTATATAGATCTTTTTGACAAAGCAATTCGAGAAGAATCTTTGAGTTACGATGTAGTTAATGCAATTTTGGCGACGTTAAAGGCCAATTATAATTTTGGATTTAATTTTAATTATACATTAGGAAGCAATGCTTGGGACTATATGTTATTGCTGGAACCTTTAGAATGTGAGATTTCAACAGAGTAATAATGATTTATATTGGGTGATACTTATGAAATTAAGGCGAGTGTTAATATTGCTTGGTTTTTGGGGAATAAGCATTTTTAGTAGTGCTACTTATGCTATAACCAGGTCACCTATAGGTGTGGTTATTTCTATACATGGTCAAGCGGCAGTGTCAAGTGGAAATAATGAGCAGAGACCATTGCAGCGAGGCTCTACAGTTTATTTATATGACAAGATAACAACTAAACAGGATAGTAAAGCTCAACTTAGGCTAAAGGATGACTCCATTATTGTTGTACAGCCAGCAAGTGAATTTTACGTTAGTGAATTCTCATTTAATCAAGCGGCACCACACAGTAATAAATATGTTGGCAATATTGTTAAAGGAGCATTGATTAATATAAGTGGCCAGGGTGAAACGACAAACTACAAGTTGAATAGTCCTTTGACGACCATAGCTTTTCGTGGTACTGGCATTGCCACTAAGTTGGTTGCTCGTGGTAGTGTCTTAACTAATCAAGAGGTTTTTGTGTTTCAAGGGAGTGTTTCTGTAACCAATAGATGTGAAAATGTGATGAATGGAGTATGCGGGTTAAGAAGTATTAATATCGGGGCTGGGCAGCAAATTAATGCTGCTACTATCAGCAGAATAGGTGAGATTACAGGGTATAAGAGTGCTGGATTATTAGAGGGTTCTGGTTTAGGAGGAAAAGTCATTACTTCGGATAACGTGGGTGGTGTTGCTATAAGCTGTAAGGGAAGGAGATAGTTTTTGTTTTAAGGCTTAAGTTTAGTGAAATAAAAATATACTGAATGTTTACGTTAGTAAGTTGGGAACGAGGTATCTGCATTAATGGGTTATTGTTAATTTAACTTTATAAGGGGGGAGTATGAAAAAAGTTGTTTTATTTATTGTGGTGTTATCGATGTTTAGTTTTTCGTCATTTAGTTTTGCAGAGCTAAAAATTAGCGTGCTTGATGTTAATCGAGTTCTTGCGAGCTTATCGCAACTTAAAGAGATCCAAGCCGATTTAAAGAAAAAATTTGATCCGCGCGGACAAGAGCTGGTTAATTTACAGAATACTTTGCGTAATGATTTAGATAAGTATCGGCAGAGTAGCGCCAGTATCAAAGGAGAGGACTTGAAGAAAGAGCAACAAAAAATTATTGATAAAAATAAGAAGTTGCAAGATGTGCGTGCTAGTTTGCAGCGCGACTTGGTTGAAGCGCAAAAGCAGGCAATTACACCAATATTAAAACAGGTTGAGAGTGTTGTTGGTAAGATCGCTAAAGATCAAAAGATTGATTTGGTGGTAAACAAGGCTAATACTACCTACGTTAATCCGCAGCTGGATATAACGGATCAAGTGGTTGCTGAAATGAAAAAGCAGTCTAAGCCAGCGATTGTTTCAACTAAAAAGTCAGCTTAGAGGTATAGAGTAACTGGAGGTACTTTTTACTACAGTTAGATTAGAGCTTACATTTTAGGTTCTATGCCGTTTGTAGTTTGAATTCAGGCATGATTCCCTGGTTTAAAATTTATTCCATGCGGTTTTTCGTGTGACAAAGCGATGGGGAATTATCAGGAGAGAAGTAAAGCTTGCTCCCCTTGATTGAGTCACGTGACTTTATACTACGATGGTGTAATGCCCTTAGATACAACTACCGCATTTAGAATACGGTAGATATGTTGTTCACTGTGCTCCAAACTATCCATTGTTATTAGTTTTAATTTTATGGTAGAATGTCAAAGTTTTTTAAATAAAAATAACTATATGATTTTTAAATATTTTTTACCAATAAACTATGTCGCAATACGCAAAAGAAATAACTTTAGTTAACATTGAAGACGAACTAAAACAATCATACCTAGATTACGCGATGAGCGTCATTGTAAGTCGTGCGCTTCCCGATGTTCGTGATGGTTTAAAACCGGTGCATCGAAGGGTTCTGTACGCTATGCATGAGCTTGGTAACGAATATAATAAACCTTATAAAAAATCTGCACGTATCGTTGGTGATGTTATTGGTAAATATCATCCCCATAGTGACGTGGCAGTTTATGATACGGTGGTGCGTATGGCACAGCCGTTTTCTTTGCGTTATCCACTAGTCGATGGTCAGGGCAATTTTGGCTCGGTCGATGGCGATGCCCCGGCAGCGATGCGTTATACTGAAATTAGGTTGGAAAAAATAACTCATTTCTTGTTAGCGGATTTGGATAAAGAAACGGTTGATTTTGCTCCCAATTACGACGGCACCGAATTTGCACCTCAAGTTTTGCCAGCAGCGATTCCTAATCTTTTAGTTAATGGTTCATCAGGAATTGCTGTAGGAATGGCGACCAATATCCCGCCCCATAACTTAGGCGAAGTTGTCGATGCTTGTATTGCCATGATTGATAAACCTGATATCGAACTACGAGATTTAATCAAAATTATTCCCGGACCAGATTTTCCTACCGCTGGTATCATTAATGGTCGTGCGGGCATAGAAGAAGCATATCGTACTGGTCGTGGTAAGATTTGTGTGCGTTCCAGAGTTAATATTGAAACTGACGAATCAAACGGTAAACAATCAATTATTGTTAATGAATTACCATATCAAGTAAATAAAGCAAGTTTGCTGGAGCGTATTGCCGAATTAGTCAAAGACAAAAAAATTGAAGGGATTACCGCCGTTCGTGATGAATCTGATAAAGAAGGGATGAGGGTGGTAATTGAATTACGGCGGGGAGAAATCTCTGAGATTATCTTAAACAACCTGTTAATTAATACTCAGATGCAAGTTACTTTCGGAGTTAACATTGTTGCTTTAGATGGTGGTCAACCAAAGACTTTAAATTTAAAACAGTTACTTGAAGCTTTTCTTAGTCATCGACGCGAGGTGGTTACCCGGCGCTGTATTTTTGAATTGAAAGAGGCGCGTAATCGTGCTCATATTTTGGAAGGCTTGGAAGTGGCGTTAGCCAATATTGATGAAATGATTGCTCTGATTAAAAAAGCCAAGAATCCAAGTGCTGCTAAAGAGGAGTTGTTATCTCGTATTTGGCGAAGTGATACGATTAAGGTCATGCTTAAAGATGTGGATATAGAAACATCTCGTCCTTTAGATCTTGACAAAAACTTTGGGCTTTCTGCTGAGGGTTACCGTTTGTCAGAAGTGCAAGCACAAGCCATCTTAGACCTGCGTCTGCACCGATTAACTGGATTAGAACAAGATAAAATCTTTAGTGAATACAAGGAAATCCTTGATAAAATTAAGGAATTGAGTGATATATTAAATAATCAGCATTTGTTACTTGAAGTAATACGCAAAGAGCTTTTAGAAATAAAAAGATTATTTGCTGATGATCGTCGTACCGAAATTATCGAAACCCAAGAAGATTTAACCCGTGAGGATTTAATTACCCCAGAAGATGTTGTAGTAACCCTCTCTCATGATGGTTATGCCAAGGTTCAAGCGCTTACTGATTATCAAGCACAGCATCGCGGTGGTAAAGGTAAAATTGCTACTTCGGTTAAAGAAGAGGATTTTATCGAACGATTATTTATTGCCAATACTCATGATACTATTTTATGTTTTTCTAACCGCGGAAAAGTCTATTGGTTAAAGGTTTATTTATTACCTCAAGGTAGCAGAATCGCTCGCGGTAAGCCACTGGTTAATTTATTGCCTTTAGAAGAAGGGGAGCGCATCAATACCATTTTGCCAATCAAAGAGTATTTAACTGATAATTATATATTTATGGCAACAGCGTTAGGAATAGTGAAAAAAGTAGGGTTAGAGCAATTCTCTAATCCACGTACCAGCGGCATTATTGCGGTTGATTTACTACCTGGTGATAATCTAATTGGTGTGGCACTAACCGATGGAAAACAGGATGTAATGTTATTTAGTGATGCTGGTAAAGCAATTAGATTTAATGAAGATCAAGTGAGAGCCGTGGGGCGCACTGCTCGAGGTGTTCGTGGTATAACAATAAAGGATGGCCAAAAGATCATTTCTTTGATTATGGTTAAGGCTGATGACACAATACTGGTAGCTACTGAAAACGGTTATGGTAAGCGTACTGCAGTTAGTGAGTTTCCAAACGTTAATCGTGGTGCCCAAGGCGTTATTGCCATTCAGATTAGTGAACGTAATGGGAAAGCAGTTAGTGCTGTGCCCGTAGGAGCTGGTGCTGAAATTATGTTAATTAGCAATCATGGTACTTTAGTGCGTACTAGGGTTGACGAGGTTTCGCTGATAGGTAGAAACACTCAAGGGGTACGACTCATTAATCTTAGTGAAGGCGAGTCTCTAGTAGGGGTACAGCAAGTAATTGAGGAAAAAAGTGAGTGATCGATTTATATTGCTCGTAAGATCAAAGTTAGATTTTACTAGATATAAGTTTGCTTTTTTGGAGTACGTATAGGTATATGTCAGTAACCCATGATAAAGTTATTCCTGTCATTACGATCGATGGTCCAAGCGGCGCTGGTAAAGGGGTTGTTAGTAAGCTTTTAGCTGAAAAATTAGGTTGGTATTTTCTAGATAGTGGAGCAATTTATCGTGCCCTTGCTCTAGTAGTTATAAGGGAAAAAATTCCCCAAGATAATATTCCATTGTTGGCAGCAACAGGAAAAGAATTAGCTCTTCAGTTCATTAATAGTCCAGGAACAACCTCAAGGGTCATGTTAGAGGGCAAAGATGTGACTCACGCTATTCGTCAAGAAGAATGCGGCAATGTGGCTTCACGTATCTCAAGTATCCCTGAAGTAAGAGCAGTGCTTCTTGCAAAACAGCGTTCATTTTGTAAATTACCAGGTTTGGTTGCTGATGGGCGTGATATGGGAACTGTAGTGTTTCCGGAGGCATCACTTAAGCTTTTCTTAACGGCTACGAACGAGGAGCGAGCAAGAAGGCGCTTGCTACAGTTGCAAGAACAAGGTATAAATGCTACTTTAGACGAGATTTTAAAGGATTTAATAGCGCGTGATGAGCGTGATTTGAAACGTATTGTTTCACCATCAAAACCTGATCCTGCTGCAGTGATAATTGATACTACCAGGTTAAGTATCGACGAAGTATTGCACCAGATTTTGGCGCATGTAAAAAACATGCATTTTTAAACTTTCCTATATTATCTGGAGTATAGTGATTTAAATGAGAGTGTTATGACAGAAAATTTTGCAGAGTTATTTGCTAATAGTGTTCAAGAGATTAATTTTCAAGCAGGAGTTATTAGAAAGGCAGAAGTTGTTGATATTACCCCAGATTTTGTCGTGGTTTACGCTGATGGCTCAAAGTCAGAGGCCTACGTACCTATTAGTGAATTCCGCAATCAAGATAACGCTTTAGAGGTTAAAGTTGGCGATGTAATTGATGTAGTGCTAGAAGCCTTTGAGAATGGTGAAGGTAAAACTACGTTTTCTCGTGAAAAGGCCAAACGAGTTGAATCTTGGCAAGCTTTAGAAAAATCTTTTGAAAATGGTGAATTAGTTAAAGGTACAGTAACCGAAAGAGTACGTGGCGGTTTTACGGTAGAGATTAACAAAATCCGTGCTTTTTTGCCTGGTTCTTTAGTGGATATTAAGCCGGTACGCGATACTTCTTTTATTGAAGGTAAAGATTTAGAGTTTAAGATTATCAAGGTCGATAAAAAACAGAATAATATTGTCGTCTCGCGACGAGCAGCACTAATGGCTGAAAATACCCCAGAGCGTGAGGCATTGCTAAATAGCTTAGAAGAGGGGGCAGATTTAACTGGCGTTGTCAAGAATCTTACAGATTATGGCGCGTTTATTGATCTTGGTGGAATTGATGGTTTACTGCACATTACTGATATTTCGTGGAAACGTATCCGTCATCCGAACGAATTATTGAAAGTTGGTGATGAGATTAAGGTTAAGATTTTAAAATATGATCGGGATAAGAACCGAGTTTCTTTGGGTTTAAAACAGTTAGTCGAAGACCCGTGGCGTGATATTGGTCGTCGTTATCCAGTAGGCTCAAGAATATTTGGTCGCATTACTAATATTACTGACTATGGTTGTTTTGTTGAGATTGAATCTGGTATTGAAGGTTTGGTGCATATGTCAGAAATCAACTGGACTAACAAAAATGTTCATCCAAGTAAAGTGGTGACCCAAGGGCAAGAAGTGGAGGTTATGGTATTAGAGATTGATGAGGAACGTCGTCGTATTTCTCTTGGTATGAAGCAATGTAAATCTAATCCTTGGAAAGAGTATTCACTCCTACATAAAAAAGGTGAAAAGATCAATGGTGTCATTAAATCCATTACTGATTTTGGTATTTTCATCGGCCTTGAAGGTGATATTGACGGTTTAGTCCATCTTTCGGATATTTCTTGGAACGATCCCGGCGAAAAAGCTATTCGTGACTACAAGAAGGGACAAGAGATTGAAACCGTTATTTTGGCCATTGACGCTGATCGTGAACGCATATCTTTGGGGATAAAGCAGCTAGAGAAAGATATTTATTCTGAATACTTAGAGCAACATCCTAAAGGGGAAGTTGTCGCGGGGGTAGTGACTGAAGTTAATGCTAAGCACGCTACAATTGATTTGGGTAATGGTGTTGTCGGTAAAGTTAAAGCGGCAGATGTCAGTCGCGAGAAAGTAAAAGATGCTGCTGAGCTATTGAAAGTTGGTGATGCAATAGACGCTAAAGTTTTGGGTGTTGATAAGAAGAGTCACATTATCAGCTTGTCAATTAAAGAAATGCAACCAGAACTTGGTAGTAGTAATACTCCAGCTAATACCCAGTTGGGTGATTTACTGAAAAAGCAAATGATGCAAGAATAGGGTGTTTGGCATAATTTTTCATAGTAGAAATTGTGTCTCAAACCCTTGCCATAAGAAATGCGTCCTAGCCCTGGAGTCTACAAAAAGCGTAGGCTTTAGGGCTGGGTTGGGAAATAAAGATTACTCAAACCTATATTTGTTGGTGCGCAATAAATTATTTCAAGGTGGTTGCATTTATTTTACGAGGAATGGAGGAGTATATGCGCATACTTTCATATTTGATGCTATTAATCATTATGCTTATAGGTCTAACGTTTGCGTCATTGAACTCTACCGTAGTGTCCTTTAATTATTATCTTGGTACCAAGGAAATAGCTCTTTCTTTATTATTAGTGTCTTCTTTTGGGGTTGGTATTTGCTTGGGTTTACTGGCAGCAATTTTTCCATGGTTAAAAGCTAAGACCGAGGTTTTTCGTATAAGATCGCGTCTAAAAGTTGTTGAAAAAGAAGTGGAGAACTTGCGCTCAATGCCGATTAAAGATGAATAATATCTATGCTACAATTGCTTTTATTATTACTTCCTATAGCAGCCGTTACCAGTTGGTTTGCTGGTGTAAATTATAGAAAATCCAAAGAAGTTGACCATGATGAAGGTTTTATTTCTCCTGATTATTTTCTTGGTTTGAATTACTTAATCAATGACGAGCCTGACAAGGCGGTTGATGTTTTTATAAAAATGTTAGAAGTCAATATTAATACTGTTGAAACCCACTTGGCTTTAGGTAATCTCTTTCGTCGTCGCGGTGAAGTTGATCGCGCGATCCGTATTCATCAAAACTTAATCGCCAGACCCCAGTTAGTCGAAAAATATCGGATGCAGGCACTATTTGAATTAGCGCAGGATTATTTACGTGCGGGAGTGATGGATCGAGCTGAACGTTTATTTCTGGAACTGATTAACACTGGAGGTGATGTGGTTGTTAGTTTAACCAATTTGTTGAATATTTATCAACAGCAGAAAGATTGGCAGCAGGCAATAGCTACTGCCAAAAAACTGGAGGGATTAAGTCGTGCTGATATGCGATATGCAATTGCCCATTATTATTGCGAATTGGCAGAGGAAGCTTTGGCTAACCGTCGTTATGAGGAAGCAAGAAATTACCTGAAAAATGCTTTGAAACATGATAAAAAATGTGCTCGGGCTAGTATCGTTTTGGGACGACTTTTTTTTGCATCTTCTGAATACACTAAAGCAATAGAAGCCTTTCATATGGTATATGAGCAAGATGCTGAATATGTATCAGAGATCTTCGACCTCTTAACTCAAAGTTACAAAAAAATAGATAAAGAAGAAGAATTTATTAAGTATTTAACGCAGAGAATTGAGGAGGCCCCCAGAGTTTATTATATTTTAGCCATGAGCGATTATTTGTTAAATAAGAGTGGTAATGTTGCTGCTACGGAATATCTTGCAAAACAATTACCACGTTGCTCTTCTTTACGTGGTTTAAGACAGCTGTTGGCTCTATATGTTAATCGCGTCGACGATGATATCAAAAGTCAACTTCTCCTTTTAAAAGAGTTTCTTGATAGATTGTTAAAGAACAAGCCAGTATATCGTTGTGTTCACTGTGGATTTGCCGGTAAAAATTTATACTGGCAATGTCCTAGTTGTCGACGTTGGAATGCGGTAAAACCGATCCATGGATTAGAAGGGGATTAGCTTGGAGGGGGGAGCTTGCTAAACCCATAAGGCTACTACTGCCATTAATGTTACTCCGCATATTAAGGCGACTATTCCGCTGATTTTTTCAAAAGAATTTTTGTTTTCGCTTAAATGCTCTGTGCCTAAATATAAGAAGGTTCCAGCGGCTATAGCATTAAAATATGCAGAGATTATATTGCCAGAGTCGGTGGCAGTTGCATACAGAACGTAAGAAGCAATAAAAATCCCTAGCGGCGTTATAAGAGAAAACCCTACTATTATTTGTCTAATGGTATTTATTGTGATACCAAACCGGTGAAGGTTTATGGTTAAAGCAAAACTTTCTGACCCCTTGTGAGCAAGAACCGCAAAAAATATGGTTATAGTCTCGATTAAATTAGCATTGGCGCCAATTGCTGCCCCTTCGACTAAAGAATGTATACTTAATAACAACACTAAAAATATTGGCACGATCGGCTTGTGATTGGTGAGGTGTCGATTATTATACATAAGTATTCCTCGCTCTATCACTACCAGCAAGATACAAGTTATGATGCATATAAGAGCAGCTAAAGGGTAGTTGTATGTGGAGCCAAATTTTTCACTAGCTTCAGGAAGAAGATGCAGTAGGGCGGTACTTAAAAATACACCACTAGCAAAAGCATCGCACCAGCTAAAAAGATGGATATCCCGTTTGATTATTTTTAAAGGCAAAAAACCGGTGGCTATAGTTAGTAAAAAGATACTAGAAGCAACTAAAGTTTTAGTTATCATTAAATACATATGTTTATCCTAGATTTGCACTTATAATGCATTTTTCTTATATATTGCTGTCTAAAAATATAGCTTATAGCCTTGATACTTACAACTGCTTTATAGTGCTAATGTTTCCTCGTGCTGAATAATTACAAAAATTGATTAAAAGGAGAGTGATAATGCTGTTAAAAAATATTAACAATGTTTTTGTGCTGTTAGTTAGTATATTTACTATTACAGGAATAGCTTGTGTTGATATTAATGCGGATTGTGCTGATGAATTTTTAAATCCCAATCATGATTTTTCTAAATTTTTTAGATTATGAGCTTACAAGGAATAACCCGAAAATCATCGTCGGGTTTAGCGATATTACTTTTCTATTATTAGCTATCCAGCTTTCCATGCGAAAACAGGATTAATAGCCTTTCATGGTACCTATGACTGGCCAGAATTTACCATTGATTATATGCAACGTGTTTTATTTAATGCGGAGAGAGTAACGTTTGCCAATCCAGTACCAGTAAGTGAAGTACTTAAGGATGGTGGGGTGGGATTGATGTTTACTCTGCCTGAAGGCGCTTTGGTGGAGATTGACGCTGATAAGAGAATATTATCACTATGCCTGAAGATGTTGTTAAATAATTCTTTAGTTTGCTATAATTCACCAAATTAACTATTTAGATGAGTACTATCAATGAATCTTGATTTTTTAGATTTTGAACAACCGGTAGCTGAATTATTAGCTAAAATCGAGGAGTTACGTTACGTTAGTAACGATAATAAAATTAACATTAGCCAAGAAATAGCGCGGTTAGAAGCTAAAAGTAAAGAATTGACTAAGTCTATTTTTGCCAAACTTACAGCAATGCAAGTGGTAAAGTTAGCAAGACATCCACAACGGCCCCATACTTTAGATTATATTGAGCGCATTTTTACTAATTTTGATGAACTTTTTGGTGATCGGCATTTTGCCAAGGGAACTGCAATTATTGGTGGCACGGCAAGGCTTAATGAGCAACCAGTGATGGTTATTGGTCAACAAAAAGGGCGTACTACTAAAGAAAACCTTGAGCGTAATTTTGCGATGCCCAATCCTGAAGAGTATCGGAAGGCTTTACGTTTAATGGAAATGGCTGAGAAGTTTCAGCTGCCAATTTTTACTTTTATTGATACTCCAGGAGCTTATCCTGGTATTGGTGCTGAAGAACGTAATCAAAGCGAAGCTATTTCGCGGAACTTGTTTGCTATGTCAAAGTTAAAAACGCCAATTATTTGTACAGTAATTGGAGAGGGTGGTTCGGGCGGGGCATTAGCTCTTGGTGTTGGTGATAAGGTATTAATGTTGCAATATAGTATTTATGCCACAATTTCACCCGAAGGGTGTGCCTCAATTTTATGGCGCAGCCAAGATAAATTAGCTGAGGCTGCAGAAACGATGCAGTTAACGGCAGATAGGTTGTTTAAGTTGAAGTTAATTGATCAGATTGTCTCAGAACCCCTAGGTGGGGCTCATCGTGACTATGGTGTAATGGCACAAAATCTTAAAAAAGCTTTAAACGATAACTTACATCAGCTACGCAAACTAACTTTGGATAAGCTACTTCAAGAGCGTTATGACAAGCTAATGAGTTTTGGCCGATAGACATATGTCATTGCGAGGAACAAGCACGGAGAGTTGCGAAGTAAGCCAGAAGACCGCTGATATAATGTTAAATAAGCTGCTAGGTTTGTTAGCACCATACAAGCGAATCTTTATTGCCTACAGTGGTGGCGCTGACTCTCATGTCCTCCTGCATCTTTTGAGTACATTTTTTAAAAGTAAAAAAGGTATTAAGCTAACTGCCATCCATATTAATCATAATCTTAGTCCACATGCAAAAAGGTGGGATAGGCATTGCTATCAGGTTTGTAAAAAGTTACATATCGACTATATTTCTAAAAGCATTGCTCCAGGAATTAAACCAGGTGCTCATAGCCTTGAAGAAATATTACGTAAATTACGGTATGAAATTTTTGCCAAAGTTTTGCCAAAAGGGGCATGCTTAGTAACTGCCCATCAGGCTGATGATCAGGCTGAAACTTTATTATTACAATTGTTTCGTGGTGCTGGACCTAAGGGTTTAGCGGCTATGCCGGAGAAGGTCGAGTTTGCTCGTGGCTGGTTGGTACGGCCTTTGTTGGGGTGCTCACGCGAAGATATTTTATTTTATGCTAAATGTCATAAGCTAAGATGGATTGAAGATGAAAGCAACAGCAACACTAAATTTGATCGTAACTTTATTCGACATCAACTAATGCCCCATATAAAAAACAGGTGGCCGGCCTGTGTTAAAGTTTTAAATCGCGTGTCTAGACACTGTTGCGAAGCAAGTGAGCTATTAAATATATTGGCAGAAGAGGATTTGCTTAAAGTTGCAGATCAAGAAAAAGCACATATTATTGACGTGAAGTCCTTGAAAAAACTTCCTCTTGTTCGGCAAAAAAATGTTTTACGTTTTTGGTTGCATCGCTTGTCATTACCGATACCAAGTGAAGTGAAGTTAGCAGAAGTTATTCGTACGGTTGTTAACTCTCGTTACGACGCTATGCCATTAGTTAAGTGGTTTGGTGCAGAGGTGCGCCGTTTTCGCCATGGTTTATATGCTATGCCTCCTTTGGTGGCTTTAGATAGCAAAAGGTCATCGCCAGCTTTAAATAAATTAAAATTGCAGTTAGCAAATGAACTAAAATTAGATCCTAAGAAAATTAAACTATGTTTACGAAAAGAGGGTGAAAGAGTAAAGCTATTTAAACGACAGGGTACTCATGAGCTTAATAAGTTGTTGCAAGAATGGAGTGTTCCGCCGTGGCTACGTAATCGTGTGCCGTTGATATATTATGAAACCAAACTGATTGCTGTTGTGGGCTATTATACTTTCGGATATAATAAAAACGTAAGAAATCAAATTTAGGCTCGCCGCGTGTATGAACTACGCAGCTCGGTCAAGGGGGAGGGCTGCGCTTTTCCACCTTGACGATTTCCCATTGCTTTGTTATGCGAAAGACCGCGTGAAATAAATTTAAAGGATAGGAAAAGATTTAATAGAGGGAGGAAACGTATGGAAACAAGAGAAGTAGTGGCTAAAGCTGAAATTGTAGCCGAAAATAGAGTAGCAGAGATATCGGAGTGGAAGAATAATTGTGCAGTATCTTGTACGGCTATATTTTTGATTAATGCTTTTATATCTATACCAAGTAAACTGTCGCAAGAAGCAGAACTAAAGCTTACCTTGATTTTTAATCAATATTATCAGCTTTCACTAAGTGTAGAGCAATTAAGGGAACTTTTTTTGGATAAGTTTACTTTGCCTTCGGATAGACAAGTTATTTTAGGTCCTGTTTTAAGAGATTTTCTTAATACGGTGATGCCAGGAGCTGCAGAAGAGGCAGCAGCAGAAACAAAAGATGCAGGTATGTTATCTAATGAAGCGTTTACTCATCTTGCTGCGGAATTTGGTTTTAATGTGGTTTTTTATGCTCTTCTTGATCAAGATAAGATACAAAGATCCGGGGTAATACCAGCAATTATAATTGATGAGCATATTGATTTAACTCTTCGTCCTTATTTTAATGTGCACGCAAAGGTAGGACATTATGATCTTATTATGGACGATGAGGTTTCTGCAAGGCGCCACAATGATTCAAATTTTGATGTGAGTTCCTATAAATTATCTATTGAGCAAGGACAAGAAGAAGCTTGTAGAGCTAAAATTGCGAAATTATGTCAGCAACATTTTGCAGGACAGACGTTACTTGATAGCCAAATAAATAAACTTTTTCAATTAGCCCAAAGTATTGCAGAAAGTGATTCCGAGCAGGCAGCCCAAATAGTATTGGTAGCTAGTAAACTCAAGTCCTTATGTGAAGATTTTTTTAAAAAACCAGCTATGGAAAGAGCCGCACGCTCAAAAAGATTTAAAGAAGAGTTTGTGGCAATTGTTAGAAAGGCAGCACCAGCGATAGGTTTGGGTGAATGGGCTTGGAGTTGGATAACATTCAAATCTACAGCGAATCAGTTGTTACAAGCAATTTTAAGAGAGATGGCAAAGACCATTAATGCTATGGGGGCAGACTTAAAAATTGGTTTAGATGATGACGTGGGTAATGAACCTCCGTCTCCTGGGTTTGGTTGACCATGAATGCTGCGTTAAGTTTGGGGCGATACACAAGGTGACGCAGTCGTTTTTTACTAACCACGGGGATATATATTTTTTTTGTTATATATAATTACCGGTTATGCCCTGCTGGATTCTTACATTTTTTTTAGGTGTTTTTACCTTAACATTTTGTCGAACTCTTCCAAGTTTATATTGGCTCTTGGGATTAATTCCTATGATTACTATGTGGTTCATAGTAGCGCCAAAGGTAAAAAGATTTATTTTGCATGTTCTGGTTTTTGGATTAGGATTTTCCTGGATATTGGTTTATACCCATGTTGTTACTAATTGGAGCTTACCTTTAGAATTAGAAGGGAAGAAGGTATTAGTAACCGGTTATGTTGCAGCACCACCATCTAACAAACATTATGGTGTTAGCTTTGAGTTTAAAACAAAAACTGTAGCCGGGAAAAAAGTAAGTGCCAAATTAAAATTAGGGTGGTATGGCAAATCAAAAATAGTGCCGAAAATAAGCGCTGGGGATAGGTGGCAATTATTAGTACGCTTAAAGCGTCCCCACGGAGTTTTAAACCCCGGCGGTTTCGATTTAGAAAAGCATTTATTAATGCATCATATTCGTGCTACTGGCTATGTAATTGATTCTGAACTTAATCAGATTTTAGAATCCCATTTTTATCATTATCCACTTTCCCGTTTACGCCAGTTTCTTATAAGTAAAATGGCAGAAGTTTTATCTGATGAGGAGTTAGCGCCAATTATTATTGCTTTTGCTAGCGGTGCTCAAGATAAAATTACCCAGCCTCAGTGGCAAGTAATGCGTGATACTGGTACGAGCTATTTAGTGGCAATTGCTGGGCTACATATTGGCTTAGTGGCAAGTATTGCTTTTTTATTGGCGCAGTTTTTATGGCGATTATCGCGTAGACTCCCTTTAATTATACCCGCGAAAGAGGCAGGTATTATTGTTGGCTTGGTATTTGGATTTATTTATGGAGCGGTTTCTGGGTTTTCAATACCGACAGAGCGTTCGTTGGTGATGCTAGTGATGTTTAGTTTTGCGGTTTTGATGCGGCGTAATACCAAATCATGGAACGCATGGTTGTGGTCATTGTTTTTAGTACTGATCATCAATCCTCTTGCCATACTCACCATAGGCTTTTGGTTATCTTTTAGTGCGGTGGCCTCAATTATTTATGTAAGTAATGGCTATGTTAAAGTTGCACAATCTCATTTAGGTAAGTTTTGGCGGATGCAGCTTACAGTAACCGTGGCTTTGTTGCCTTTTACTTTGTTATTTTTTCAACAGTTTTCTTTTATAACAATTATTGCCAATTTGATTGCCATGCCAGGTGTATGTTTGGTGGTGGTACCCATGAGCTTACTTGGCGCTATAACTTTATTGATCTCGAGTAATTTAGGTGGTTGTATTTTATGGGGGAGTGCAAAATTATTATATTTAATATGGTGGTGGTTGACATTTTTATCCCATAACTTTAATGGTAGTTGGTACCATCCAATTTATAATTGGTGGGTTTTAATTACTGCAAGTATAGGAGTTGTATTATTGCTTGCTCCACGCGGGTTTCCTACCAGATTGCTTGGTTTGGTATGGTTGCTGCCTTTATTTTTTTATGTGCCGCCAAAGCCAGAGGTTGATGGCCAAGTATGGTTTACTTTGCTTGATGCGGGGCAAGGTTTAGCAGCAGTAGTGCAAACAAAAAGCCATATTCTGCTTTACGATACCGGTCCAAGATTTTTTGATAACGATGCTGGCGCCAGTATTATTGTTCCATATTTGCGCCAAAAAGGGATCCAAAGTGTGGATACGATGATTATAAGTCACGGTGATAGTGATCATAGCGGTGGCGCTACTTCTGTGTTAAGTTCATTGCCAGTTAGTAATATTGTAACTAGTGTCCCTGAAAAATACACCTCGTACGCAGCTACTCCTTGTATTAATGGACAGCATTGGCAATGGGATGGGGTTGATTTTTACATATTATCGCCGCCAGCAAATACCTTTTTGGATAGTAATAATGCTTCTTGTGTGTTAAAAATCGTGACTAGAAGTAATTCTTTACTATTAACTGGTGATATTGAACGTGAGGCAGAAAATTTGCTACTAGAAAATCACCGCTCCGATTTAAAGAGCACTATTTTAGTAGCGCCGCACCATGGTAGTGCCACCTCATCTACGGAGGAATTAGTTGCGGCGGTTGCCCCGCAGTATGTTATTTTTCCGGTGGGATACAACAATCGCTTTCATTTTCCCCATAAAAAAGTTATGGCAAGATATCTCGCAAAACAGGCGAAATTGCTGGATGTTTCACGAGCTGGGGCAATTACTTTTAAATTTGATGATAATTCGGGTATACTCGAGCCTGAATGTTATCGGCAAAAGGTAAGGCATATTTGGTATGATTAAAAAAGATAAAATGAAATCTCAAGGTTATGACAGTTGGTCGGTTTATTTAAAATTAGCACGACAAGCAGCACCATATTGGTTGTCTTTTGTTTTGGGAATTTTAGGAACAATACTAGCAACTAGTACCGACGCTTTTTTGACCTATGCGGTTAAACCATTATTAAGCAGTTGGGAATTAGGTGAAAGTCAACCTTGGTTTATTTGGCTGCCACTTATCATTGTTGTGGTATTTATGCTTCGTGGTGTGTCTTATTTTTTGTCTAATTATTATATAACTAGGGTTGGTCGTAATTTGGTAAGAGATTTTCGTCAGCAAATTTTTATGCATTTACTGTTTTTGCCAGCTAGCTACTATGACAAAGAGAGCTCAGGCAAATTATTATCGATGATAATTTACAATACCGAGCAGGTAGCCACTGCAGTTACCGATGCTTTACTTATAATATTACAAGAAGGAATGTTACTTATTGGTTTAATTGTAGTTATGTTTATGCAAAGTTGGCAACTAACTTTAATGTTTTTGCTTACAGCGCCGATTATTGCTTTTATAACACGTTACACTGCCAAGCGTTTACGTAATTTAAGTACTAGTTTGCAAGGGATTATGGGTAACCTTACCCAAGTCGCAGCAGAAAGTATTGATAATTACAAGGTCGTACGAATATTTGGTGGTGAAAAATATGAGACGAAGAAGTTTATTGATGCTACTCAGCAAAATCAGCAGAAAGAGATGAAGGTTGTGGCTACTAATACTTTAGGGAGTGCTTTGACCCAAATTATTACCTCTTTTCCCATTGCAGTTATTGTTCTTGTTGCTACCCAATCTACTATTCATAGTACTTTGACTGCTGCAAGTTTGGTAGCTTTTGTGTTTGCTATTGTACGTTTGCTTACACCACTTCGACGTTTAACCAAAGTTAATACGGAAATCCAGAAAGGGGTTGCTGGTGCCCATAGTATTTTTACGTTGCTTGATGAGAAGTCAGAACGTGACATTGGTACCAATTCTATTAATCGGGCTCGTGGTAAAATTGAATATCGTAACGTTACTTTTAGCTATACGAACTCAAAGAAAATAGTGCTGCATGATGTTAGTTTTGTCGTTAATCCCGGGCAAACGGTAGCGTTGGTTGGTGCTTCTGGTGGTGGTAAATCAACATTAGTTGGTCTTCTGCCACGTTTCTACGATGTTAATAGCGGTTCAATCTTGGTGGATGATATTGATATTTGTGATTATAAGCTTCTCGATCTCCGAAGGCAGTTTGCTTTAGTGTCACAACATCTAACCTTATTTAACGATACCATTGCGCGTAACATTGCTTATGGGGCATCCCATGGGGTTAAAGAAGCGGATATCATACGTGTGGCCGAAGCAGCACATATTATGGACTTTATCAAACACTTGCCAGAAGGTTTGAATACTATGGTGGGTGAGAATGGATTGTTATTGTCTGGTGGGCAGCGTCAGCGTATTGCAATTGCTAGAGCTTTACTAAAAGATGCGCCGATTTTGATTTTAGATGAGGCTACTTCTGCACTTGACACCGAGTCAGAGCATTATATTCAGGAGGCGCTAGAAGTTTTAATGAAAAAGCGCACGACTTTGGTTGTTGCTCATAGACTTTCGACAATCAAGAATGCTGATAAAATTATGGTTATTGACCATGGCAGAATTGTTGAAATTGGTACGCATGAGGAGCTTTTGGAGCATAAAGGGCAATATGCTAAGTTATATATGATGCAGTTTAAGCATAATTCTTCGGTTTAGGAGCAATCTTGATTAAACTTTGTTTACCCAAATTTTGGTATCAGCGCACAGTTGTTAGTTATTTGCTATTGCCTTGTTCTTTTGTTTACCGCGGATTTTTTAGTTTATATAAATTATGTTGTAAGGTCTTTCTGGCAGCAAGGTTTTCTGTGCCAGTAGTAGTTGTTGGTAATATCACAGTTGGTGGTACTGGCAAAACCCCTATGGTAATAGGGCTTGCTAATATGCTGAAACAACATGGATACAATCCTGGTATTATTAGCCGAGGGTATGGCAGAAAAAGTAAGGGTTTTACGGCTGTCAGCGCTAGTAGTAAGGTAAACGAAGTCGGGGACGAAGCTTTATTAATTAAGCGTCGTACTTCGTGTCCGGTGATTGTTGGTAGTAATCGCGTTATTAGTGTAAAAAGATTATTAGATATATATAAGTGTGATGTCATTATTAGTGACGATGGTTTACAACATTACAAGTTACCACGCCATCTTGAAGTTGCGCTAATTGATGCAGAATTTAAGTTTGGTAATAAGTTTTGTTTGCCGGCCGGGCCTTTGCGTGAACCAGTTAGTAGATTAAAGCAGGTGGATTTTGTTGTAAGAAACTTTAATACCGCAGTATCTTTTGTAACCCTGCCTGGCGAATATAGCATGGGTTTAGAGCCAGGGTTTTTCAGAAACATCAAGAATCCAGGTATTGTAAAAACGGCCCACGACTTTAAAGATCAGGTTGTTCACGCAGTTGCTGGGATTGGTATGCCCCAAAAGTTTTTTAGAACATTGCGACAATTACATTTGGACATTATTGAGCACTCATTTCCCGATCATTATGCTTTTTCTCATGCTGATTTTCCTTTTGAAAAAGAAATTATTCTTATGACCGAGAAAGATAGTGTTAAATGCGCGGACCAAGAGTGGGTGGGGGATAATTTTTGGTATATGGAAGTTGATGTCAAATTAGAAGCTAGGTTTATTGATAGTTTGTTAGATAAATTAAAAAAAACGTGACATCCCGTATAGTTTCTTTCATAGCAATATTCTCTTAGATTATAATTTAAGAGAACCTCTTCCGAGGAAAGAGGTTAAACGAATCAAGCTTGTGAGAGCGAAGTAAAATGTAAGTTTGCCCTTGTCCGAGATCTACGTGTCTTAGCTTTCTTGCCTTAAGGTTTAGAAAAATTGCCTAGACAACTGAGGTTGTTTCAGATATATAGCGAGCATCGTAAAATAAACTTTTTAGGCTATTACATTGGGAGTAATTATCAATGTCACTTTTCTTATCTAAAAAAATTTCTCAAAATTTGTTACGCAAAACTTTATCAATGATATTGATGGCTGTTGTTAATGTATTAGCTTTAGGAGTTTTTGCTAATCATCAGGAAACGACAGATGAGTCAAGTGAGAAGGATGCTGGTTTTTCTTCGCAGAATGTAGCTTTGGCTACATATGTGATAGCAGCCCCAGATATTGAGGAGTTAAGTAACAACGTAATACCCTTATCCCCAACTGAATCGGTAATCAAGAATTTTGAGGTTGCTACAGTTGAATCAACCAATAGTTTAGTTCCTATAACATCACCTTTAGATACTAAAGGTAATATAGCTGAAAAAAAACCTAAAGCCGAGGAGATGACCCAAACAGAAAAACTTTTGCCGTTAATTACGCAAACGTGGTCTAAAGGTGCTAGCTATATCGTTATAGACGGGGCTTCCCCCACAATGCTTAAAGAATTTATAAAAAAATCAGTTAACAAAGGTATACGTAACGCTGCTTTTGTTGGACCATATAAGGCAGCTTATAATTCTGCTGAATCTGGAATTCGGTTAAGGCGAAGTTTAGTAGAATTGGTAAGAAACACTAATAGACTTATTTTATCGGAAAAAGCACAAGGAAATTACCCGGAAGCTGGTAAGATAATTAGAACCTCTTTGCTTGGTCATATAATAATAGCAGCCCCTCAGGTAGCTGTTAGTTTTTTGGTACCCCACGGTTTTGTAAAAGCAGGGTTACCACCCCAGGTTGGTGGTATGGTTGAGAGCTATTTAAAATGGGGTAATCTTGGTGTAACAGCTAAAGAGCTTACCGGTAAGACAGGTGAAAATATCTTGATGTTGGAGCACCCAGAGTTGGAGTTTTTGCCAGCTTTGACTAATGCTGGATTAATGATAATTATTTATTATGGGGGTGGCAAACTATTACCAGCCGGACAATTACCCCGTTTGGCAATGAGCGAAGCGTTGGCTATGAGTGGGACAACGGTTGGACTTTTAGCATTTCTTAATTACAATGAAGAATATCAAAAGTACCAATTATTTGATGCTGGCAATGATACCTGGAGTGATTATGTAGAGTCCTTTAAGAAGATAAAAGACTATAGTATCCCATTTTTTGTTACTAATATTTGTTGTGCCATTACCGAATCTTCAGATGTCTTAATGGATGCGATTATTGGTGGTGAAAGCGCCTTAAAGGCTCGGGGCGTTTTTACTTTCTTTTCTTTATTTATTAGTCCTATCTCCTTGGCAAACGCCCAGCAATCTGGCAGATCGGTTGCAAAATCACTAGCAACCAATGAAACAGACGCGGTTATAAAACATCAAATGCAGCAAGGTTTATTAACAAATTTTCTAGTGTCTGCGCCTTATTTTGTTTGTGTCTTAGCACCTAGTTTGGTGTATCGAGGACACGGTGATAATAGGCAAGGTGGAATAATACGGATTTTAGCAGCAACTAACATAATTTCAGCTATGCAAGGTACGGCTAAAGAACAGTTAAGTGCTTTCAAAATTGAAGAGCGTAGTCGGCTAAAAACGGTAGGAGATATAACAGCAGTTACAGTTCCTATAGGTGGAGTAATTTTGTTTAAGACTGGCGCAATAAATCCTAATCTTCAAAACCGTCTGATCGTACAAATTATTGCGTTATTGCCCGCTATATTAACGATAAGTGAGGCGGTCTTGTATGCGTCATGATATCCTCTAGTTTGCTTTTTTTACTATTTAGTTATTCATATGCTTGTGGATAAAAATAGGCTCTCAACTAGTCAACACGCTTTAAACCGTATCAATAATGCCGCTTATGCGATTTTGGTATGACAAATAACCCATATTAGAGGGCTGATTTTTATGTATTTTCATTGTAATATACTACGACTGCTTCAAAGTGCAGGTTTTTTAGTAAGTTGTCATTGCAAGAGGATGGTCAAGGGGGAGAGCTGCGCCTCTCCCCCTTGACCGAGCCACGTGGTTCTTACCACGCGGTGTGGTCTAAACTTGATTATAAATTATTTTATGCCACATACTATCGTAAGTGTTAAAGATAAAATGGCTAGACGACGTATAGTCCAATGGTTGCTATTACCAATAGTTTTTATTGTTATTAGTTTTGGTTGGAAGTATACCTGGTTAGGTTTTTTTGTGCCCTTGGTTATGCTTATGGGAATAATTGGGGCATGTTTCAATGGTCGCTATGTATGTGGTAATTTATGTCCGCGTGGTGCCTTTTATGATCGTTTAGTTTTTTATATTAGTCCGCAACGGCCAATACCCGCAATTTTACGTAATATGGCACTACGATGGGCAGTACTAATTTTTTTGATGGGATTAATGGGTTATCGTCTATATCAAGATCCTTTTTCTTTAGAGCATTGGGGGAGGGTGTTTTGGCTGATGTGTACAGTGACCACATTACTAGGTTTAGTTATTGCTTTATTTATTCGTGGACGGACTTGGTGCAGTTTTTGTCCTGTTGGCACTTTAGGTAAGGTTATTGGTGAAAAGAAACCATGCGGTTATCTGGTGCTTGACGCAGCAAGATGCTTAAATTGCAAGTTATGCGAGAAAGTTTGTCCAATGAGCCTACAAATCATATCTAAGGAGAAAACTTTAGTTTTAAATGGTGATTGTATTAAATGCTTAGAATGTGCCGCTAAATGTCCGACTCAAGCTTTATCAATAAGGAAAAAGTAGGTGTCAAAAATTTATATGATGTAAAAATGATGGCATGATCAATTTTTAGGTCTTGTCTTCTTTTGGCATAAACCACTTTTGGGCAATAAAAGTTGGTATAATCGCGCTGGCAATGACAACTCCTATTAATACAGAATATTGTGTTTTGTCTATAATGCCTGCAGTTAACCCACAGATGCTGGCAATAGTTCCAAATGTTAACCCAGTACTCATAAGCAAAGTAACATAGGTGCTATTATGAGGTAAAAATTTTCGTGCCAGGAAATATACACCAAGAAATTTAGTGCCTATTTTAAGTATAAATAAAATAGCAAATAACCCTATACAGTTGGCAATTATGGGTAATGATACTTTCATCCCTCCAACGATAAAAAATATAGGGGTTATAAATGCATAGGCAACTGTTCTTAAGCGACTATTAATTGTTTTATTTTCAGATAAATGCTTGGACATTAGCAGGCCCAGCAAAAAGGCTGGCAAGATTGCCTGGCTATGCCCTAGTTTGGCAAAAAAAGCAAAGATTAATAATAATAGAAATATACACTTAATTTCTGGCTCGATAACTTTATTTTTTAACTTAGGGTTGTCAATAATAATATGAGTGAACTTAGTGGCTAGGAAGGTAATGATAAACGAGATGATTACAAAAACTATAGTATAAAAATTTGGTTTTAGGAGCACTATACTTAGAGCTAAAGCACTTTCTATATTAGTGATAAACGTCGCAGCCATAAGAAATTTACCACTTGCTGTATTGGAAAAACCGGTTTCAACTAAGACAGAATATACAACCGCAAGCGAAGTTGTAGATAAAGTTATCCCGGCAATCAATGCTGCTGGTAACTCCCAGTGTGCCACATAAAAGGTATAAAGGAAGGTGCATAAAAAAGGACAAAAGAAAGATAAGCTACCGACTAAAAAACTTTCCTTAATTTTATTTCGCATTAACTTTAGGTCAACTTCGGTTCCAGCAAGAAAGGTTGATAAAATGCCGCCAAAACCAGCCACGTAAAGCATCCAATCTTCTGTCTTGAGGCCACAAGAAGAGGCAAGTATCCCTAAAAGAATCTCAATAATTGCTACAGAGATCCCAAGCTTGAGCGAGGTAAGGCTAGCTAAAAAAATCAGTAATCCAGTAATAAGTGGGGCATAATCAGTATTTGTCATAATTATTCCTAGGGGTTATTAGCCTGAGGGTGGTACCCCATCATCTTTTAAAAAATTATGTTATTGCTGTTTTGGAAAGTCAATATAAGATATTTCAAGCCCCTCGCTATAAATGCACTAGGATCTTGAACTATGAGACAGTTTTGCGATCAAAAAAGTTTAAATTATTTCAAAAATAAGGGTCTATGAGGGAAAATTATGCGAAGTTATTGGACATGTGCCATGTTTTACATTAGAGTGCTGGAGCATATAGAGCCTATCATCTCAGAATGAGATATACCTAATTTACTTAAGAGGAAACCTTTGTGGCATTTACAAAACTAAATTTACACCCAAAAATTCTTCAAGCAATTGTAGCTTGTGGTTATACCAAGCCTACCCCAGTACAATCACAAGTTATCCCGCATATTATCGCAGGGAAAGATGTTGTTGCTTCAGCGCAGACGGGGACGGGAAAAACTGCAGCCTATGTTTTGCCCGCATTACAACTACTGCTTACCAAGAAATCTATTGGTAAGCCACGCATTCTCATTTTAGCGCCAACCCGTGAATTAGCTACACAAATAACTAAAGTGATAGGTCAGTACGGCAAATCTATTAAATTTAATATTGCAAGTATCGTTGGCGGGGTGTCTTATCATCGTCAGCTTAAAGAACTCTCTCGCCATGTAGATATTATTATAGCTACTCCTGGAAGATTAATGGACCACATGGAAAAAAAGAGACTTGATCTAACACACTTAGAAATGCTGGTTGTTGACGAAGCCGATCGCATGCTAGATATGGGTTTTATTAATGATGTTAAAACCATTATCCAGACAACCCCAGCGTCTCGGCAAACTTTGCTATTTAGCGCCACAGCCGATGACCGTTTGCTCTCAATTATGAAAAATCTTTTGAAAAACCCCGTTAAAATAAATATTTCTGAAGATAAAATTAACACTGACCTTATTAAACAAAAAATCCATATTGTTAAAGATCAGCATAATAAAAAAAATCTTTTAGAGCAGCTACTTCAAAATGAAAGTATTTATAAGGCAATTGTTTTCTCAGCAACCAAACGTAATGCCGCCAAGCTTGCTCAAGAACTACATGAGCTAGGTTATGCCGCTGCTCCGATGCATGGCGATCTCAAGCAAAATGTTCGTAATAGAACATTAGCTAAATTTCGTACTGGTGAAGTTCAATTTTTAGTAGCCACTGATGTTGCGGCCCGTGGCATCGATGTCTTTGATGTCAGCCACGTTATTAATTACGACTTGCCTAAGTTTGCTGAGGATTATGTCCATAGGATTGGCCGTACTGGACGCGCTGGCAAAACTGGCGTAGCCATATCTATGGCGCAAGCTAGCGAATTATGCCAGATAAGAAAAATAGAAAAATATATAGGTATTAAAATTCAGTATGTCCAGCTAACCGCCACAGGCGAGGAGGGTAAGGCTGTGTTTGATATGCCACCTTCAAACAAACCGCGTACAAAACATAAAAAGAAAAAACATTATTCCAAGCAAGGCCAACCTTATAATAACAACTCACAAGAGAAGCGTAAACACCATAAATCCAAGCAAAAAAAATCTCAACCTCAAATACCCCCAAAGGGTGCCAATAATACCCATAAAAGGAAGAGACATCATTAAAAAAAAAGGGGCGTATTGCTATAGATTGGCGCCATTCTGACTCCTAAAATCCGCACACATGGCCACAACAATGTGGCGTCCCATGTGTGCGTCTCGGTCGTCCTCGTAAACGGCGCTTCGTGTACTTCACAGCCGTCTTTCAAGTGACTTTACGGTGCGCGATGCGTTTACGGGACAAAAGAAACAACTACGCCCCTCAGCGCGCGGTCTACCTCGGACTACTAACCCTTGCTATGCTCTCTATGGTTATCAGCGATCGTTGTCAAAAGGACAGAGGAAACACATTATTTGACTTTGATGAATTAAGCAGTTACGATACAACCCGATGAATAATATCGATTATTCCCCGGTAGCTCAGCGGTAGAGCAGGTGACTGTTAATCACTTGGTCGGAGGTTCAATCCCTTCCCGGGGAGCCAGATTAGTCAAGCGTTACAGCCTAGTTACTCAATTCACCAAAAACATGTTGTGGGAAATTTGTGGGAGCAACGCCATCATTCACTGCGACTATAGCATGCATGGTACAAGCCTCATGTTTGAGGTTCACCCAGATAAAGTTGTGATCAGTAACCACGGCGGTCTTCCTTCAGGGTTAAGTGCTAATTCTTCTTGTTTATTTACCTTGGGCTCATTAATTATTCCTATAAAATGGCGCAGATCAGGTAGCAGGTAATATAATTAAAAATAAGCAAAATATTTTATGCCATAATAGTTACAGCTCATCATGTCTAATGATCTTCTTCTGGTTTGGTTCTTCGTAAAGTTTTTCAGCTGACAATATAAACTCTCTTTGTTTTTCTGTGGTTAGCTTCTGTGAATCTATAGTAACCATAAGTTTTTCTAACTTGTAAGGATCTGGGGTGGGAATTGGTATCGACAATAAAAAATGTAGGCATAATATTTAATTATGCCTTAGCAAACTTTGGCAATTTAGGTGCGGGTGATGGCTACGAAATAACTACTACCATTAACTTGTATCTTTTAAGCTTTTTCGACGCCTACCTTAAGGAGAAAAAATTCGGTTTTTCGTATTTAAAATACGCCAACTTTAACAAAAAATTCTTATACTCTATGCGGATACAATTCCCGCCCATTATCTTAATAAAAGATACCTATACTTTTTAGCTAATTAACCGGTAACCGTAATTGTCGTCAGCCGGCAAAAGATAGTTGTCACACAACAGACCGGACAATCAGTATGTTGCCGACATTGGAAAAGACTGATTAATGACATTACAGCTATTTAAGGGTACAATAAAACTGAGGTGAAGATCGTGCCTTTATTGCCTAAACATATTGTTATGGTCAATAAGGTTTTATTGGCCATTAAAAAAATCATTCCTACCTGTAGGTTTTTAATTATTGCTATTGCCATTTTTTTAATAACTTATATATATAATACTTTATATTTATCAAAAAATGTAATCGTACTTTCTCATTTAGGTGCCGAAATGATTAGTACTATTAAGTTATGGTTAGTTTTACCCGGGACGTTATTTTTTATGTTAGCTTATATGAAGCTATCGGATAATTTTTCGAAGGTGGGATTGCTGCACTTGGTGTGTTGGTTTTGTTTAGCGTACTATATTTTGTTTACCTTAGTAATTTATCCTTCTAGGCACTCATTAACTATTAACTTAGACAAATTTATCTTAAATTTTCCAGCCTTAAGGTATTATTTTAATATGATTAGTTATTGGTATTATGCTTTATATTATTTATTTGCTGAACTATGGGCGGGCATAGTGTTTGGTGTTTCTTTTTGGAGTATTGTGAATAGTCTTACTAGTGTTAATGAAGCTAAAAAATTTTACCCGATTTTAACTCTTATAGCTCAAGTTGGGACTTTGGTGTCTAGTAATTTAGCTAAAATATTTGTTAAATATAGTGCTAACTGGCAACAAATGTTAAATGCTATAACTATTAGTATAACTATAGCTGGCCTGTTGTTGTCTTTAAGTATAATTATTTTAAATAGAATAATAAAGAAAGAGATATTAAATAGTGATGTGCTACAAAATACTGCTTATAAAAATACGGATAACTTTTTTGCTAAAATAAAACATATCTTGTCTTCGAGATATATTATTTTTATTACCTTAATATTGCTGAGTTATAATGTTTCATATAATTTATCAGAAAGTTTATGGAAAAAATCCGTTGAAATATTTTTTGCTGGTAAAGATAATCAGATGTATTTATTTATGGCCGATGTAACAAGGTATTTAGCAATATTTACTATTATAGCGTCGTTAATCAGTAGTTATTTGATTCCTTTGGTTGGTTGGCGAAAGTCTGCTTTGATTGCCCCATTCGTAATAATTATTACTGGTTCAATATTCATGTGTTTTTTTATGATTTATAAATCCACACCTGATTTGGTTATTTTAACCTTGCCTATATTATCACTTTCAGTATACGTTGGAGCTATCCATTATATTTTTAGTAGGTCGATAAAACATTCGTTGTTTGATCCTTTGAAAGAAATTGTATTTATTCCATTACATGATGAATTAAAAACTAAAGGCAAAGCTTTCGTAGAGATTATTGGTGTAAGGGTAGGGCGAGGTATAGGCTCATTTATACAGCAGGCATTACTAATGTCTTTTGTCAGTTTTTCTTTATTAGATTTATCTCCCGTTATTTTTATAATTTTTTTAATTTGTATATTGTGTTGGTTGGTTTTTGCTAAAAAATTGGGGCATCTGATGGTCAAGGTTAAATAGGATAGGATTTTTACCTTAACCGTGAGGAAGCTAAAATAATTTAACGCCTTAGGGTGGTATTTTGCTTGACTGGTTTTAGATATTTTTTAAAAAGTGCACCCTAAAGTAAATCGACTTTATTTCTTTATAAAACAAAGATAGCCGATTGTTTGTACTGATTATTTTTGGTAAAACAAAAGAAAGTGAGGGTGAGCTTATGAAAATTACACAAGGCTTGATTGTTGATTTAACCTCAAAAGAGATCGAATGTATCTCAGGAGGAATAGAGCACAAAATTATATATGGATTAGCGATAGGCGTAGCGACGTTTGCTTATTTGGTTAATGTTATTGGGTTGGCTAAATCTATTCGGCTGTCTGGAGGTATTATAGTTGGTGCTTTGTGTAAAACAGCTTCAGATAGATATTTTAGGAATGAACCTTTTATAAAACATATGGTTACTGGCTATTGTACAGCTATTACTTTTATTGAAATTGCTAAAATTACTGGGGTAACTATTCCAACTAACCCATATAATTATTATAATGTAACTAATTCGTAAAAATTTTAAACTAATATATTAAAGGTGCATTTATGGCTACGAAAACCTCTAAAATTTACTCCTTGCCTGCATTGACTAAAAGCGAGATATCTTTAGTTAATGGAGGTTGTTTATCAACAATTATATACTATTTCCTACAAATAAAGTTTCTAGCTTTCAATAAGGCTGGACAGCTTATATCCGACATGCAAAAGGAAAGTCAAAAGGGGTGCAATTGTTAAAAAAGTAAGTACCGCAAATTAAAAACTATTGGTGAGTCTGGTAGCTTAGTCGAAAATATAGTGTTATTGGCGTGCCCGACAGGATTCGAACCTGTGACCCCCGGCTTAGAAGGCCGGTGCTCTATCCAGCTGAGCTACGGGCACAATCATTACAGCATTGGCTTTTACGTATCTTTTTATTTCGTCTGAATCAAATTGTGAGGGTTTTAGGGAGCTGCGCGCTTTATTTGTCCCTAGTTTACATTCATTAACATAAACGTACCCACTTTATTGATTCTTTTAGTAATTATCTCTGCATTTTTGTGTTTCAGCAGTGTCTAATATCTTCCTTATAATAATCTACCAACTTATTTAAGTCTAGTCGCTTAATGCATGACAAAAAATTTCATATATCTGTCACCAAATAGACTATTGTTACAGGTACCAAGGCTTGTATGCAACTTTTAAAGCTTTTGTAAGCATGGACACTTCCTAACAGCAGCACTCTAATAAAGTCCAAACCATCCCGGAACAAACTAATAGCTTTGCGGCCAAGGTTTTTTATTTTTATTGGTTTAAGCTCATTTCTCCATTCACCAATCCTATGACTCCAACAAAAACCAATTGCAAGTAAAGCTACTAAGTTGTTAACAGACAACCAGAATTTGCCTTGACATGCGTGAGCCCCAGGGTAACAATTATTTAATCTTAATTAAGACAAGGAGCGTGAAAATGTATCTAGAAACTCAGCCAATGTTTTGCTATCAATGTGAACAAACTGCCAAAGGTAGTGGTTGCACTTTTAAAGGGGTGTGTGGCAAAACTTCAAATGTAGCAACTCTCCAAGATCTATTAATTTATTCTCTTAAAGGGCTGGCTTACTTGGTAGAACTAACCCAAGAGAATAATATCAAATTTGATAATCTAGAGCAGCTATTTTTTGAAGGGTTGTTTGCTACTGTTACCAATGTGAACTTTTCAGAAGAAGAAATATCTACATTAATTAAAAAAGTTTGTGCGATTAGAGAAAAATTAAAGCATAAAATGCAACTATCAGGCAGTTTGGTTGCTGAATTACCCAAGGCTGCAGCGTTTATTTTGCCAAGTACTATTGATGAGATGGTCAGTTTGGGTAGCGCCTTTAAGGTTATTGATAAAATTGAACCTAACCAAGATATTCAATCGCTCAAAAATACTTTACTTTTTGGTATCAAAGGCATTGCAGCCTATGCTGATCACGCTATGATCTTAGGAAAAAGTGATCCGGCCATTTATAATTTTTTTATTAAAGCCTTAGCTAGTATGTTGCGTTATAACCTGTCTATTGATGAATGGCTTGGATTGATTATGACGTGTGGCAAAATCAACTTGCGAACGATGGAGCTGTTGGATAGTGCCCATACGGAACACTACGGTAAACCTGTACCTACCGAAGTACCTTTAGGCGTAAAAAAAGGTAAAGCCATCTTAATTTCTGGTCATGATTTGCGAGACTTGGAGATGCTACTAATACAAACGGCCAATAAAGGAATTTATGTCTATACACATGGCGAGATGTTGCCGGCTCATGGTTACCCCAAGCTTAAAAAATACCCCCATTTCTATGGGCATTATGGTACTGCTTGGCAGAATCAACATAAAGAATTTGCTGAGTTTCCTGGTGCTATACTTATGACCACCAACTGTATTCAAGAACCACAGGCTTCCTATAAAGATCGTATCTTTACTACTGGTTTGGTTGCTTGGTTAGGTATAAAGCATATTGGTCAAGATAAAGACTTTTCGACAGTAGTTAAAAAATCATTAGAACTGCCTGGTTTTATCGAAGAATTTAATAAGGGATCAGTAATGGTAGGATTTTCTCACCATACGGTACTTGGCATTGCTAGTAAAGTAATAGCTTTAGTAAAACAACGCAAAATTAGACACTTTTTTCTCGTGGGAGGGTGTGATGGTGCCAAACCAGGAAGGAGTTACTATACTGAATTTGTAGAGAAAGTGCCTAAGGATTGTATAGTTTTGACCTTGGCTTGTGGTAAATTTAGGTTTTTTGATAAGAAGCTTGGCGATATCGAAGGTATCCCGCGTTTATTAGATATGGGGCAATGTAATGATGCGTATTCGGCAATTAAAATTGCTGTCGCGTTAGCTGATGCTTTTCATTGTAGTGTTAACAAGCTGCCATTATCCCTTGTTTTGTCATGGTATGAACAAAAAGCAGTGGCTATATTATTAACCCTATTATTTTTGGGAATAAAGAATATTAGACTTGGGCCATCTATACCAGCATTTATTACTCCTAATATATTAAAGGTTTTGGTCGAAAAATTTAATATTCAACCAATAACCACTCCTGATAAAGATTTGGCGGCTATTTTATTGGGAAATTAATCTTTCTGCGATTTTACTGGTGGGCCCACTAGGACTTGAACCTAGGACCAATGGATTATGAGTCCACTGCTCTAACCAACTGAGCTATGAGCCCGACCTTGTTTGACGAGTGTTCCGCGATAGTTCCCATTTTATAATAGCTTGGGACACCTTGTCGGAAGCCATGTATGCTACATGATTATTCTCAAATATACAAAGCATTATGTTATTTGTCCATAATTTTTATAATGAGTTATTGATGTAAAAATTTCGATCTAATCTTACAGTCTCCCGTTTTTAGTTAGTACCTGTTCCTGTTGGATTAATTAGTTAATCAACAAAGCTTTGTAATTTCTCCGATCTACTTGGATGACGTAACTTTCTTAGTGCTTTGGCTTCAATTTGTCGAATACGTTCGCGGGTAACGTCAAATTGTTTGCCAACCTCTTCTAAGGTATGGTCGGTGTTCATATTTATACCAAAACGCATTCGTAGCACCTTCGCTTCACGTGGGGTAAGTGAGGATAATACATCATGTGTTGCCTCACGTAACCCATAATGGGTGGCAGAATCCAAGGGGGAGAGGGTGCTTGAATCCTCAATAAAGTCCCCTAAGTGTGAATCTTCTTCATCGCCAATGGGGGTTTCCATAGAGATCGGCTCTTTGGCAATTTTTAATACCTTACGTACTTTATCCTCATGCATTTGCATGTGAACACTAAGTTCTTCTGGGGTTGGTTCAATACCAGTTTCTTGAATAATTTGTCGTGTAATTCGATTTAGCTTATTAATCGTTTCAATCATGTGTACTGGGATACGAATAGTCCGCGCTTGGTCGGCGATTGAGCGCGTGATGGCTTGGCGAATCCACCAAGTAGCATAAGTGGAAAATTTATAACCACGGCGGTACTCAAATTTATCTACGGCCTTCATTAAGCCAATATTTCCCTCTTGAATTAGGTCAAGAAATTGTAGGCCACGATTGGTGTATTTTTTGGCAATTGAAATAACTAAGCGTAAGTTAGCCTCAATCATCTCTTTTTTAGCTTTACGTGCTTTAGTTTCACCCACGGTAATTTGGTGATTAATGTCTTTTATTTTAGTGATACTTAAACCGATATCTTGTTCTATGGTCTGTAACTTCTTCTGTTCGCGTTGGATATCGCTAGTGTATTGCAAGAGCTCGGTAGCGTGGTTTTTGTTAGCAGCGATAAGTTTATTGACCCAGGTTAGGTCAACTTCATGGTGAGGAAAAGAGCTGATGAATATTTTACGCGGGACTTTTGCTTTTTTGACACATAAGTCCATGATGGTATGTTCTATTAGTCGGATATGTTCAAAGACTTTTTTTACTTTATTAGTTTGTTTATGAAACTCTTTCGGTGTTAGTTTAAATTGCGTAAAATCAGCTACCAATTGTTTTAAGATTTTAGTAGTGTCCTTATGGGTTTTGCCGTGTTTTTCTCGGGATTTTAAATATTGCTGATATAGTTTTTGTAATTTTGTGAACCTTTTTTTTGCAATCACGGGGTCGGGGCCAGATTCGAATAAATCTAGGTCGTCATCGCCAGCTTCATCGCCAGCTTCAGAATCACTGTCAGCGTCACTGGAATCTTCATCGCTAGCTAATTCATCTTTATCTTCATCATCTTCTTCATCATCATCAGTTTTTTTATTACTAGATTTTGTGATTAACTCTTCCTCATAGTTATCAACCTCTTCCTCGATAGCTTTGACTACAGTAGCTATTTTTTTAGGATCCACAGGTTGGGTATGCCACTCTTCGATATCATAAAATCCTGATATTATATCTTGAAGACGTTTGTCAGTAGTTTCGGTTTTAGCATATTCATTTAAGATGGATTCAACAATACCAGGAAAGTGGGCGATAGCTGACAAGATGTTTTTTGAACCCTCTTCAATTCTTTTGGCAATAGCAATTTCACCGCCACGAGTTAATAATTCTACTGTGCCCATTTCTCGCATATACATTCTTACGGGATCGTTAGTACGACCAGTCTCATCTTCAATGGAGGTTACTGTGGTTGTGTGTTCTTCTTCAATAGTGGTGGTTTCGCTAAATGTTGAGGTGGTTGCGGCCTCGTGTCCTGGATTTTCGTCATAAATTGGGATACCAACATCTTCATTGATCATGCCGATGATGTCTTCTATTTGATCTGGGTCAACTATTTCTGGTGGTAGGTGATCGTTAATTTCTGTAAAAGTTAAATAACCTTGATCTTTGCCTTTGGCTATTAGATTTTTTAGCTCTTCTTGTTGTTTATTTGAGATGTTATCTTTGGCTTTAGGAGTCGTGGTTGTGGCTCTACTAGATATTTCAACAGGCTCTTGCACTGTTTTGGTTTTTATCACTTTGGATTTTTCGAGCTTAACTTTTTTACTACTGGCTTTCTCAGTTGAGATCTTTTTCGGTGATATCTTTTGGGCGAATAGTTTTTCTTTTTTGGGTTTGGTTACTCTGGTAACTTTTTTAGTTTTTAATTTTGCCACCAATTGCTTTTTGGGTTTAGCTGTTTTTGTTAAGTGTTTTAGTTTTTTCTTTTGCATATGTAGTGACCTATTTTTTTGATGTCTCAATTAAATGTTGTAGTTGTTTGCGTTCTTCAGAATTTAACTTTTCTCTAGCTGCTTTTGCTAAAAGTAGTTGAATCGTTTCCTCTCTTTCAAGTTGTCTTAATGACTGTATAATATCAATAAGTTCATTTTTCAAGTTCTCTTTTGGAATAATTGGCTCTTTACAGGCTAATTTATTTAAAATAGACAATTCTTCACGGTCTCGCCAATGTTCAAGTATTCCTCCCATTGAGATATTTCGTTGATTTTTCAACAAGATAACCAGTTCGAGGAGTATGGCAATACCATTTAAGCTGACTTTTCTTAGATCATCGACTTTTTCGATATGGTATATAAGCTCTGGATGGTGTAATAAGATGCTAATCGTATTTTGAATAATAGCTGGTAACTTGGTTGTATCGGTTGAGACTATTGGTTGGGTTTCTTCTTTTGTTTGGTTTTGTGCTACAGATCGGTTTTCATCCCAATTGTGATTAATACGCTGATTTTTTAGTTCTTCAACGTTGATATTAGCCAGTTCTGCTATTTTACTTGTTAGTAATTGATGGAAAATTCCTTGGGGCATTTTTTTTAGTAACTCTCCGCAAGTTTTTACAAACTTAGCTTTGCCGTCAATGGTATTTATATTAGTATTGTACGTTAAATGGTTAATGAAAAAGTCGGATAGGGGCGTGGCGTGTGCAAGCCTTTTGATGAAATTTTCTTTGGCTTCTTTTCTTATTAGGCTGTCAGGGTCGTGGCCTTCTGGCAAGAATAAGAATTTTATTTGAATACCATCTCGCATTAACGGGAGGGAGTTTTCCAGAGCTCGCCATGCTGCTTTACGTCCCGCCTCGTCACCATCAAAACAAAATATTATTTCTGTGGCATTGCGTAAGAGTAATTGTACTTGTTTGGTTGAGATTGCTGTGCCAAGAGTTGCTACGGCATTATTAACATGAAATTGTGCAAGAGATATAACGTCCAAGTAACCCTCAACAACGATGATCGATTTTAAGTTACGTTCAGTTTTTTTAGTTTCAAATAAGCCATATAGTTCTTCCCCTTTGTGAAAAATCTGGGTTTCTGGGGAATTTAAATATTTTGCAGGATCGTTATCAATAGCGCGTCCACCAAAGCCAATAATGTGACCACGGATGTCGTGAATAGGAAACATAATGCGATCACGAAAACGGGAATAGATTTTGTTATCCTTAGCAACTAAAATTCCTGCGGCTACCATTTGTTGTTTAGTAAGGGACGATGTGCCATAAATTGAGCGTAGATTTTCCCAATCGTTGGTAGCATAGCCTACCTTAAATTTCTTGCAAATCTCGCCAGTTAATCCTCTCGATTTTAGATAGTTTATGGCGCGCGGCGAACGTGATAGTTGGTGTGCAAAAAAAATCGCTGTTTTTTCAGTTACTTGGTAAAGCTCAGTGTAACGAGTTTGATTGTTGTAGCCACTGGTTTTAGGAATAGTCAAGCCGGCTTGGTTGGCTAGATTTTCTACTGCCTCGATAAAACTTAAGCGTTCAAACTGCATAATAAAGCTGATCGCACTGCCATGAGCATTACAGCCGAAACAATGAAAAAATTGTTTATTTTGGCTAACAGTAAAAGATGGGGTTTTCTCGGTATGGAAAGGGCAAAGACCCACAAAGTTACTGCCCATACGGCGTAATTTGATACGTGAGCCAACAATGTCGACGATATCAACTCTTGATAACAGATCATCAATAAAGTTTTGTGGAATGATTTTTGACATGAAAAACTAGTTGGCGGTTGCCGAGGTTACTTTTGCTGTTCCAACATTCCTTTAATCATAGCGCTAATTTTGCTCATATCGGCTCTTCCTTGGGTTTTGTTTTTTATTTCTGCCATAACCTTCCCCATGTCTTTGATAGACGTGGCGCCCGTTTTTGTGACTGCTTCCTTAACAATATTTTCAACTTCAATCTCGGTTAAGGCTTGCGGCATGTATTTTTTTAATACGACAATTTCCGCAAGCTCTTTATCGGCCAAATCTTGACGGTTACCTTTTTGATATTGCTCGATGGAGTCGTTACGTTGCCTGATCATTTTATCGATAGTGGCAATAATTTGGTTATCGTCTAGCGTGATACGTTCATCAACTTCGCGCTGTTTAATTGCTGCAAGTAACAAGCGGATAGTGCCAAGAAGTTCCCCGTTGCGTGCCCGCATAGCATTTTTCATGTCTTCTTGGATTTTTTGAAATAAAGGGCTAGCCACGATGATCTATTCCTTGGTTTTACTTCTTGTGCTTCTTGTGCTTTTTGTACTTTTTGTGCTTTTTATGCTTCTTGGGCTTTGTGCGCTAGGATTAATACGCTTTTGCTGGCGTTTAATGGCGGCGGAACGCTTACGTTTACGTTTGGTAGTAGGTTTTTCGTAAAATTCAATTTGGCGTAGCTTACCAGGTATTCCTGCTTTTTCGCAGGCTCGTTTAAAACGACGCATAGCGCCATCGAAAGATTCATGTTCTTTAATTTTTATAGTTGGCATAGATTAAAACACCCCTTTATATTAATATGGTCGTGGATTGTACTGATTAATTTGAGGCAATGCAATCATAATGATAATTTTAGGTATTGAAACTTCTTGCGATGAAACTGGAGTCGCCATTTACGATGAGCGACGCGGTTTGTTAGCGCATAAATTACACAGCCAGATTGCCCTTCATGCTGAGTTTGGCGGGGTTGTGCCTGAACTCGCGTCACGCGATCATATACGTAAACTTTTACCGTTAGTACAAGAGCTACTTCTAGCGGCCAAGGTTACTTTACAAGATTTAGATGCTATTGCTTATACAGCTGGACCTGGCCTTGTTGGCGCTTTACTAGTTGGGGCAGCTTTTGCAAAAAGTATGAGCTTAGTGTTGAAGGTACCGGCAATACCTGTTCACCACTTGGAGGCTCATATTCTTGCACCATTTTTAGAATCAAGTTGTTGTGACTTTCCTTTTTTAGCGCTCCTAGTTTCTGGTGGGCATACTGAAATTATTGAAGCAACAGCTTTGGGTGATTATAAAATCTTAGGTGAAACCTTAGACGATGCAGTGGGTGAAGCTTTTGATAAAGTGGCAAAGATTTTGGGATTGCCATACCCGGGGGGGCCAGAGCTTGCAAAACTTGCTACAAGAGGAAGTCGTGGCAGATTCTCTTTTCCGCGGCCAATGATGAAGCGGGGGTTGAATTTTAGTTTTAGCGGTTTAAAGACTTGTGCTCTTGAACATTTTAGAAAGTTTGGCAGTGATGAGCAAACCAAAGCTGATATTGCGTTAGCTTTTCAAGATGCTGCTATAGATTCCCTGGTGATTAAATGTCATCGTGCAATAAAAGAGCATAAATTTTCCCAGTTGGTTGTAGCTGGCGGTGTTAGCGCTAATACTAGACTTCGTGAGGAGTTAAATATTATGGCAAAAAAGGAAAGAGTAGAGGTTTACTATCCACGGTTAGAATTTTGTACCGATAATGGCGCTATGATTGCTTATGCTGGGATGCGCTATTTAAGGTTAGGAAAGAAAACCGATATGGAAATAAAGGCTTACTCACGTCCAGTTGGCTTTACAATTTGATTTTATTTTCAATCCCAGCTTGTAGTCTTTGTATGTTTTCGCGATGGCGCCAAATTATAATTCCAGCCATTATCAGGGTGGGCAAAAAATAGCCTTTGTCTGAACAGATTAATATGGTTATTGGGGCAACGATAGCGGCAACCGTTGAACCAAGTGAAACATATCGTGTTATTGCCACTATCGCAATCCAGCAGGTAAGAGCAATAAGCGCGACTGTTGGTGATAATGCTATAAATGCCCCGAGGGCCGTTGCTACGCCTTTACCGCCTTGAAAGTTGAAAAATATTGGTAGAAGGTGGCCTAAAAAAGCGCATAACGCTACTAATCCCAAAGAGCAGCCACTTATGCCGGCTAAATTAGCGATAAGTACGGGTAACAGTCCTTTTAGTAGATCACCGATCAAGGTTATTAGCGCAGGGATTTTTCCGCCAAGGCGTAAGACGTTAGTAGTTCCTGGGTTCATCGAGCCTTCAGTGCGCGGATCGGGTAATTTAAAGAGCTTACAAACGATAATGGCGCTTGATAAGGATCCGGCAAGGTACGCTAATATGGCAAAGAAGATTATCGTTATCATCAAACTATCTCCAAGTAATTAAGCAAAGAAAAGAATGTAACTGTTCGTACCACCATTAGCCACCATCATTAGCCAAGCTTGTGGGGATGCGAAGCGATCTAGTATTTTTTTTCGGTCGCCCCACGAAACAACTTACGCTTTATTTGCGATGACAGCATCAGCAGTCACAAAAGAACTTGTAATATTTTAAGAAAAATGATTATCATACTTAAGAAAAAGGGTCAAGGTATCTTTCTTTACGAGAATAATATGATGAAACTAAGCCAAAATAATTTAATCTGGATCGATTTAGAAATGACTGGATTAAACCCAGATGAAGATCGAATTATAGAGATTGCTACAGTTGTTACCGATAAACATTTAAATGTTTTAGCCGAGGGGCCTGCGCTTGCAATTCACCATAGCGATAGAGTGTTAGCCAAGATGGATGAGTGGTGTGTGCATCAACATGGTTTGACAGGGTTGACTGAACAAGTTAGAAAAAGCAAAGTTAGTACGGCTAAAGCTGAAAAACTTACGTTAGAGTTTTTGCGGGAATATGTGCCCGAAAGTAAATCACCGATGTGTGGTAACACTATTTGTCAAGATCGACGTTTTTTGTATAACTATATGCCAACACTAGAAAAATACTTTCACTATCGTAATTTTGATGTCAGTGTTTTGAAGATTATTGCGCGAAGATGGTATCCCCAAGTTGCCAAAGGTTTTCACAAGAAAACTCGACATCAAGCTTTAAGCGATATTTACGATTCTATCGATGAAATGAAGTATTACATTAAAAATCTTTTTATTTTGCCGCTTTAGGTAAAAAATCATAAGGATTACTTGCCTAAAGGTTTAGGAACTCAGCGCCCATGCTACATGTTCGCGCACTAATGCTGAGGGGTGATTTAAGCGTAATCTCAAAGCGGCTAATGTCTCTGGGGTTTTGGGTGAGTTACCAAGCGCTATTGCAATATTACGTAGCCAGCATTCATGCTTGATAAGCAATGGTGAACTTCGAGTTTTTTCTTTAAATTCTTCTTCATTCCATAAAAACCATTCGATTAAGTTATCTGAAGTAAAGGAAGGTACTTTTTCAAACCGATTGTTTGGTGTGGTTGGTACATGTTTATTCCATGGACACACCTCTTGGCATAGGTCACAGCCTAAAATTTTAGTACCGATAACTGGGCGTAGTTCTAACGGGATTGAGCCTTTATGTGAGCCAGTTAAATAGGAGATGCAGCGTCTCGCATCTAGTTTACCTGGGGCAACTAAAGCTTTCGTCGGGCAGTTTTCAATGCATTTAATACAATTGCCACAGCGATTGGCTGTTGGCTGATCTATGGGTAGGGGGAGATCAGTAAGAATTTCGCCAAGAAAAAAAAACGAACCAAGGTTATTGTTAACTAAAATCGTGTGTTTGCCATACCAGCCTAAGCCTGCCTTGTAAGCTAAAGCTTTTTCCAGGATCGGGCCATCGCCTGCAAAGATGCGCGTATTTTGTGGAATTTTTAATTTAAGATTAATTTGGTTAATGAATTCTTTGAGCAGTTGAGTAACCACCGCAGAATAGTCCTCTAAGCTGGCATACGCTGCTAAAGGATCATGAGGGGAGGAGGATCTTGGATAGCTTAGACCGCAGCATATTATTCTAGTAGCACTAGGCAGCAGTTTTTTAGGGTCAGCATAGATATCAATATTTTTTTTAAAATAGTTCATGTCACCGTTAAACTCGAGCGCCAACCATTTTTTTAGATGAATATTTTCTTGCAATAGATTAGTATCGGTTATCCCAATTTGGCTGAAACCAAGTGTTTTGCCAAGTTTTTTGATTTCGCACGCTGCTTGGTTAAGATTGTAATGTTGATTTATATTCATAGCAGGCTTGATGGATAGAATAGATTTTATGACAAACAATGTTACTGCATTATATACAGTTGAGCAAATCCGTGAGTTAGAAAAAATAGCTATCGAGAAGTTTGGTATTAGTGTTAATGTTTTAATGGAGCGTGCAGGAAAAGGCGCTTTTCAAGTCCTAAGAAAACAATGGCCGCAGGCAAAAAATGTCACCGTAGTGTGTGGTAAAGGTAATAATGGTGGTGATGGTTATGTGGTTGCATATTTAGCCAAAAAGGCTCGATTAAATGTTAAAATTTTGCAGCTCGTGCCATATGAAGCATTAAATGGTGCGGCAGCACGTGCCGCGCAAAAATGTAAAAAAATAAAGATTAAAGCATTGCCGTTTAGTGCGAAAGAATTAGAGGGAAGTGAGGTTATTGTTGATGCTATTTTAGGAATTGGAGTTGTTGGCAAGATTAGCGGGAAATTTAAATTAGCAATCGAGGCAATTAATGCCACTAACACCCCAGTTTTGGCGATTGATTTACCGTCGGGTGTCAACGCTGATAGTGGTAATGTTCTTGGTACGGCAATTAATGCAAATATTACGGTCACATTTATTGGGCTAAAAATCGGGTTGTTAATTGGCGAAGCGCGTAATCACACGGGTGCTATAATCTGTCATGATTTATCTTTGCCAGAAAAAATATGGCAAGAGGTTGATGTTTTTGCCAAGAAGTTAGACTTAATGGAAGAAATAAAGTCACTTCCACCTCGTAAGCGTACGGCTCATAAAGGAAGTTTTGGTCATGTGTTAGTTATTGGTGGTGATTATGGGATGGGTGGCGCTGTACGTATGGCAGCAGAAGCAGCGTTAAGAGTCGGTGCTGGGTTGGTTAGTGTAGCTACCAGGGAAAAAAATGCCTTAGTAATTAATGCAGTATGCCCTGAAATTATGGCACACGGAGTAAACGCAGGGAAAAAATTGCATCCTCTCTTGGCTAAAGCTAGCGTCATCATCCTTGGTCCTGGCTTAGGAACATCTGGTTGGGGTAAGAGTTTGTTGAATGTCGCACTTAAAGTAAAAAAGCCAATGGTAATTGATGCTGATGCTTTAAATATTTTGGCGACTAGTCGTAGGTTTAAGAAAGGTAATTGGGTTTTAACGCCGCATCCTGGTGAAGCTGCACGATTACTGAAAACAACTAATCAGAACATCCAGACCAATCGTTTAAAAGCGGTGCAAAGTATTCAACGTACTTTTGGTGGGATTAGTGTTTTAAAGGGGGCTGGTACTTTAATCGCTGGAGTAAACGAAGAAATTAGGGTGTGTGACGCCGGTAATCCAGGGATGGCAAGTGCTGGCATGGGTGATGTTTTAAGTGGAATCATTGCTGGTTTGATTGCGCAAGGGTTAAGTTTAGGTGACGCAGCAAATTTGGGGGTATTGGTACATGCTCTCGCAGGGGACCGTTTAGCAGCAAAAAAGGGGATGATCGGCATACTTGCTTTAGATTTATTGCCAGAGGTTAGGCGCATACTTACGGAGGCGATGGGAATATGGTGATAACTTCAGCAGCTGCTATGCGAAAGTTAGGTGGGGGGTTAGCTCGAGTAGTTTTACCTGGTACTGTCATTTATTTACGGGGAGAACTTGGTGTCGGCAAAACCACTTTTGTGCGTGGTTTTTTACGTGGGCTAGGTTATTTGCGCCATGTGCGCAGCCCCTCTTTTAATTTATTTGAGATTTATCAAGTTAAGAACCAAATATTTTGTCATTTTGATTTATATCGGCTAAAACATCCTGAGGAATTGGTGTATATCGGGATAGCAGATTATTTTAACGAAAAAAATATTTGTTTGATAGAATGGCCAGAGCATGGTAAAGAGTATCTGCCAGCAGAGGATTTATGTTGTAGTTTTAAATTCTTACCTCAGAGTCAGGATAGAATATTAGAAATTAAAGCAGCTTCTGCTAAAGGTAAAAATATAATAAAACAGTTAGTAACGTAATGAAATTTTATTCTAAGATATTAATCCTATTTTTATTTATTGTTTTTGGACAAGAAGCGTTATCTAGTATTACCAAAATAACTAAAATTCGGTTATCTACTGATCATGCTAAAACCAGATTAGTGCTTGATGTTACGGGCGAGACTACTTATGTTACTACAACTTTTCCAGATAAAGTTATTATTGATATAAAAAAGGCTATACTTAGGACCTCGTTAATAGCTCAGGGGGTTGCTAAAACTCCTATTGTTTCAATCAGTAGCACCAAAAAAGGTACGGGGTTGTGTTTGGTTTTGGCTTTAAAAAAACCTGTAAGTTTACGTCATTTTACGATGTCGAAACCAGCGCGGCTGGTGTTTGATTTATATCCGGTTGAAAAAAACCAAGAGCCACAAGTTACTTTAAAACCACAGCAATTATCTACGGTAGCTGATTTAGATCAGAATCTTGTCGATAAAATGTATCAGAATTATGAAAAAGGCTTTGATAAGTATTATGGGAGTGTAACCGTCCGTGATAGCAAAGCTCGGGGAGAGAGCATTGTTACAGAAAATAAACTTGCAGAAAGCCCTAATGACAGAGATTTTGTACCAGAAGTTTCATATCAGGATAAAGACCAAAGAAACAATGGGCGGCCAGTTATAATCGTTATTGATCCTGGTCATGGTGGCCATGATTCTGGTGCTATCGGTTATAGTGGTACTCAAGAAAAGAGAATAACCTTGGCGGTAGCTAAGGCGTTGCAAAAAATCATAAATAAAACTAGTGGGTTCCATGCTATTCTTACTCGGAACGATGACTATTTCATACCTTTGCGGAGGCGACTTGGCATAGCCCACGAGAAAAAAGGCGATATGTTCATTTCTATTCATGCTGATGCCTATATTAATAATACTGCTCATGGGGTATCGGTGTTTGCTTTATCGCAAAAGGGCGCTACTAGTGAAGCAGCTCGTTGGTTAGCGCAAAAGGAAAATGAATCAGAATTAGGTCAAGCGATCTCTGATAAGAGTAGTTTGCTACGTTCGGTGCTGATAGATTTAGCCCAAACAGCTACCATTAGTGCAAGTTTAGAAATTGGGAGCAAGATACTACAAGCATTGTCTGGGGTAGCTAGTTTACATTTTGCTGAGGTGGAGCAGGCAGCGTTTGTGGTATTGAAATCACCAGATATTCCTTCCTTATTAGTAGAGGTTGGTTTCATTACTTATGGCCCAGAAGAGAAAAAATTACGTGATGCTAGATATCAAGAAGAGGTTGCTGTTCGTTTGGCACATGGTATACAATCCTATTTTGTTCGTCACCCACCGCCAGGAAGCTATTTGGCTAAGTTTAGGCCACAAAAATATGCAACTCTCAGAGAAGCTTTGCCGTAAAACTTAAAAACATGAATTAACAGTATATAGCTAAAAAATCTATTTAGTAAATCGGTGTTAATTGGGAGTTTTATTAATGAATATTAAAGTCTTAGATTCTCATCTAATCAGTCAAATCGCAGCTGGTGAGGTGGTTGAGCGCCCAAGTTCGGTAGTAAAAGAGCTATTAGAAAATAGTTTAGATGCAAACGCTACCGAAATTAATCTGGAAATTGTAGGTGGTGGGATAAAGTTGATTCGCTTACGTGATAATGGTTCTGGTATTGCTAAAGATGAACTAAAGCTTGCGGTGAGTCGGCATGCTACTAGTAAAATCAAAACGCTTGATGATTTAGAGCAAATTGCAAGTCTAGGGTTTCGGGGAGAAGCGCTTGCTAGCATTTGTTCGGTAGCTCGATTTAAATTAGTTTCTAAAGTTGCTGCTGATAAAGCAGGATGGCAAATTTCTCAAGAGGGAGAAGTAGCCACGTTGGCCTTAAAGCCAGTCTCGCATCCCATAGGAACCACGGTTGAGGTAAGCGATCTATTTTTTAACGTGCCAGTGCGACGTAAATTTTTACGGACTGAGCAAACTGAATTTAACCATATCTTGGAGATGGTTGGACGGTTAGCTCTAAGTCGTTTTGATGTGGGTTTTTTATTTAAGCATAACGATAAAACCATTTGGTCTTTACCTGTAGCCAAAACCCCTCAGGCGTGTATTGAACGGGTAGGGGAGATCGTGAGCCAAGAGTTTCCTCAAAATGCTTATGCCATAGATTTTGGCGACGATGCTTTAAAATTAACTGGCTGGATTTCACAACCACACTATACGCGAAGTCAATCTGATCAGCAGTATTTGTATATTAATGGTAGAATTGTTCGTGATAAAACCATGGCACATGCTATCAAACAAGCCTACCAAGATGTAATCGTTCAAGGGCGTCATCCAGTAGTGGTCTTATATTTAAAAATCGCGCCTTCTTTAGTTGATGTTAATGTTCATCCCACTAAAGCTGAAGTTAGGTTCTGTGATAGTAGGTTAGTTCACGATTTTATAGCGCGAGGCTTAAAAGCGGCATTAGCAGTAAGTGGCACTTTAACTTCTACAGAGTCAAAAGATTATTTAAACTTTGCTACACCTTCAAAGTCGCTGCTTATGGCTGCTGAGCAAACGGCAACATATGAAAGAGTGTCGGCCAAAGCTATACCGGCTGATCCTAATGCCTTTGCTTTAAAACAGCAGAATTGGGCTTTTAATGGCAAAAGTTTTTCTCAAGACAAAAAAAATATTGATGATGTTGTTATTTACCAATCGATGGCAGTCGAGGGCGTGGTTTCTCAGGCGCAACCAAGTTTCGATACGCCTATTTTGCCCCCTCTGGGGTTTGCTTTAGCCCAATTACATGGTATCTATATTTTAGCGGAAAATAAGGATGGTTTAGTGATCGTGGATGCTCATGCAGCGCACGAAAGAATTAATTACGAGAAATTAAAGAAGCTATATGAAGCAACAGCAATCCCTAAGCAAACCGAACTTTTACCTATAGCAGTAACTTTAAATAATACGGAAATTAATTGTGTCGAAGCTAATAGTGATCTTTTCCAAAAACTTGGGTTTACTCTTACATGGTCGTCGCCAAACAGTGTTTTGGTGCGGGCACTGCCAGTGTTGTTACAGGATGTTAATGTCGAACAGTTGCTTAAAGATATTATTGCCGATCTTTTATCGCATGATAGTGTAGACAGTGCTGTGGTAAATAGGAATAAAATCCTAGCAACGATGGCTTGTCATAGTAGTGTGCGTGCTAACCGTAAGTTAAGTGTTGAAGAGATGGATGAGTTACTGCGTACACTTGAAGCTACCGAGCGTGGCGGACAATGTGGTCATGGCCGTCCTACTTGGGTGCCATTTACGCTCGCAAATTTAGCTAAGCTTTTTTCGCGTGGATGAATTTTCTAGCTTGGTATGGGCTATTAATCAAAAATTGCAATGACCACAAAAAATTAGGTTGCCACAGTTTCTGAAAGCCTATGTTATGCAGCTTGTTATGTGTGACATAGCAATGGGTTATTCCCAATAAATATAAAAAAAGACGCATCTCAAAAGCACCGGGGACCAACTAACTGTTGTCCGTTGAAATTGCTTCAATTCTTACAAAAACTCGCATACAATATGCGATCGGTCAAAATAAGAGGGGATTTAGGTATGAGTAACGATTCTTTAGAAGTAATAGATATAGCCACACAGACACCAGGACAAATAATTAAAGCTACGCGGGAGGCTAGACGGATTAGTATTAGTGAGGTGGTGCAAAGATTATTATTAAGTAAGCAAGTTATTCTGGCACTAGAGGATGATAATTACAGTAAGATTCCGGCGCAAGTTTATGCTGAGGGATATTTGAAAGCATATGCTCAGTTTTTACAAATTCCAAGTGATACTATAATTAAAAGTTTTCGTCGATTAAATGTTTATCCTAGTTTTGAAACTAAAAAAGCTGCATCTAACTCTTTAGTGGAATGTAAGTTTGATCTCAAGGGGTTGTTAGAAAAACAAAAAGCTCGCATTATTTTGTCGGGATTAGCTGGAGTTTTAGTTTTAAGTATAGTTACATTTTTTGCCGTTAAGTTATTTGCTGGCAAAGACGCAGAGATGGCATCTACACTTAATGCTGCTACTACATCCAATGTTTCTATCGATGCACCAGAGGTAACGGTAACGGAACAGCCTTCAACATCTGACTTTACAACTACTAATTCTCCCGAGTCTAGTACTGGTATTGAAGAAACGGCAGGAGTTGGTAGCGTTGGCAAAGGCGCGATAATTGATGAGCCTGGGGCAGTAGTTCCGACAACCAAAACCAAGGCAAAAGCAAAAGCTAAGTTACAATAATATATTATAAAGACTGTGCAAATGAAAAATATTCAAGCAGTTAGAGGAATGAACGATATTTTACCTGGCACCAGTAAGTATTGGTCTATGGTTGAGGGAGTTTTACGGCAGATTGTTGCGCAATATGGTTACCAAGAAATTCGTTTTCCGTTAGTTGAATTTACTGAGCTATTTGCTCGTGCCATTGGGGAGGCTACTGACGTAGTAGAAAAAGAGATGTATACCTTTTTAGACCGGAATGGTGATAGTTTAACTTTACGTCCAGAAGGGACTGCGAGCTGTATTCGTGCCGGTATTGAGCATGGGTTATTTTACAATCAGACACAGCGTTTGTTTTATTGTGGTCCAATGTTTAGACATGAGCGTCCGCAAAAAGGGCGTTATCGTCAGTTTCATCAGTTTGGTGTGGAAGCCTATGGTTTATCAGGACCAGATATCGATGTTGAGCTAATGTTGCTTGCTTTGAGATTTTGGCAAGAGTTAAATATAGAGCAACGAGTACAGTTGCAAATCAATACTCTTGGTAGTACAACATCTCGTATTAAATATCGTGAATATCTAGTGGATTATTTTAAAAATAATTATGACGTTTTAGACGAAGATAGTAAGCGGCGTTTATTGCTTAACCCCCTGAGGATTTTAGATAGCAAAAATCCTGAACTGCAAGAATTGATTAAGGGGGCGCCTAAGATTGTTGATTGTCTTGATGATGAGGTGCGTCGTCATTTTGATGATTTATGTAGCATGTTAGATCAAGTCAATGTTCCATATGTGGTGAATCCAAACTTAGTGCGTGGCTTAGATTATTATTGTCTGACAGTGTTTGAGTGGGTGCCTATAAATATATCAGGGATGGGGGCCCAGAGTTCTGTGTGCGCTGGCGGGCATTACGATGGTTTAGTAGCTGAAATGGGCGGTAAGTCGACCCCGGCTATTGGTTTTGCTATAGGTTTAGAAAGATTGCTATCGTTAGTTAGCGATAGCTTACATCCCCCTGTTTCTAATACAGTGTATTTTATATTATTAGGCGAAGGAACAGCTATTAAGAGTAAGGGGTTTTTTCTTGCAGATAAAATTCGTAAAAATAATAACATAGATGTTATAGTTAATTGTGGCGGTGGTGATTTAAGCACGCAGTTAAAACGTGCTAACAAAAGTGCTGCGACCATAGCTATAATTTTGGGGGAAAACGAGTTAGCGCGAGAGGAGGTTTTGATTAAATATTTACGCAAAGATCAACCTCAACGTAATATTAAGCTAACCGAGCTTTTGAGTGAAAAGTTTTTTAATAATAATTAGGGTGTTTTATGCCAATGTCAGATAAAGAAGAAGTACAGCTGGTTAAAGTCTGGTGGAAAGAGTATGGCTATTATCTTTTGTTTACTGTGCTATTTGTTGTGGTGGCTAACTTTGGTTGGCATCGTTATCAACATTATCAAATCGGACGCTCGGAACAGGCTTCTTTAATGTATATGCAGATCTTGGATCTTGTGACACAAAAGAAAAGTGACGAGGTTAAATTGTTTGGGGAAAAGCTTGTTAAAGATTATCCTAAGTCTACTTATGCCAGTCTTGCTGCTTTTGTTTTGGCAAAGTTGGCCGTAGAAGCTAATGATTTAAAGTTAGCTGACGAAAGATTGCGCTTTATTGTAAAGAAAGCTCCAAGTAAAAAATTGCGGCAAATTGCTCGTGTTCGTAATGCCCGCGTTTTAATTGCCATGAAAAAACCTCAAGAAGCTGTCGATCTTTTAGCAGCGATAGACGACACAGGTTATTTGGCTGATATTAACGAAACTTTAGGTGATGCTTTATTAGCCCTGGGTAAGACTAGCGAAGCTGAGGAAGCTTATCGTAAAGCAAAAACTTCCGATGAGAGTAAAAAGACGCACGCGCCTCTTTTGAAAATGAAGGTACAACTATGAGTCTAGTCGAATACACTAAGACTATTTTTACTGACAGTGCCAATTTAAAGATTTTAGCGGCAACGACCTTGATTCCTAGTATTGTTGAAGCAAGTCAAATGTTGGTTAAGTGTATTCGTAGTGGGGGTAAAGTCTTAAGTTGTGGTAACGGTGGTTCTGCTTGTGATGCGATGCATTTTAGTGGTGAACTCGTAAACCGTTTTATGATTGAGCGCAGTCCTTTGCCGGCAATTGCTTTAAATACCGATGTCGGGGTTTTGACAGCTATCTCTAATGATTATAGTTATGAAGACATTTTTGCAAAACAAATACAGGCATTAGGAAAGAAAGGTGATGTGTTATTTTGTATCTCTACCAGTGGTAATTCGCTGAATATTGTGCGCGCTATTAGTAAAGCACATGAAGGTGGATTGCACGTTGTTGCTTTAACTGGCAAAGATGGTGGTGATACGGCCGACGCTTTAGAGGCAGGAGATATTGAAATACGTGTACCAAGTAAAGTTACCCCGCGTATTCAAGAAATACATATTTTGGTTATTCATTGTTTATGTGACCTGATCGACAAGGTTTTATTTGCAATAAGGTGAGGAAACAGTATGAAAAAAATCTTAACGGTCCTTTTAATAGGACTAATATTGCAAGGGTGTGTTCCCGCGGTATTTGTTGCTGGTGCGGCTACTGGGGCAGTTATTTATGATCATCGTAGCACGAAAACCATACTTGACGATCGTAATCTTACTTTTACGATGCAACATCAACTTGATAATGACCCAGCATTCCATGGGAAAACACATTTATCAGTAGTATGTTTTAATCATATAGTACTATTACTGGGACAAACTGCTAATGCTGAATTACGTAATAAGGCCGAGACGATTGTTAAAGCTAATGCCAAAGTTAAAATGGTTTATAATGAGATTACAGTTGAAAAGCCGATATCTGGTTTAGATCTTACGAATGATACTTGGATAACTACCAAGGTGAAAACAGTGTTACTTGCTACCCCAGGTTTAAGTTCAGCTAATTTAAAAATAGTTACTGAAAATAAAGTAGTTTATTTAATGGGTTTGACTACTCGTACTCAAGCGAAACTTGCTGCTAATAAAACTCGTACGATAGGTGGTGTGCAAAAGGTTGTGAAGTTATTTGAGTATTTGAATTAAAATCTAGGGTATATCATGGAGTTAACTACAATACAGACAATAGCAATGTGGATTTTCCCCATGTTGTTTGCTTTAACAGTTCATGAGGTGGCTCATGGTTATGTGGCATATTTGCTTGGTGATAAGACTGCTCGTATTTTGGGTAGGTTAACCCTAAATCCCTCCAAGCATATCGATTTTGTGGGTACAATTCTGATTCCAGGAGTTTTACTCTTGCTAAAAAGTGGGGTGGTGTTTGGTTGGGCGCGGCCAGTACCAATTGATGGTCGTAATTTACGACATCCGCGAAGAGATTTGGCTTTAATTTCTTTAGCTGGTCCGATGGCTAATTTTGTGATGGCGATTATTTGGGCAGCCCTTGCCAAGGGGGCAACGATTTTATTGGCATTTAATTTTCCAGGGGCTTTTGCGATACAAATGATCGGTATGGCTGGGATTAGCATTAATATAATGTTAATGGTTTTAAATTTATTGCCGATTCCTCAGTTTGATGGTGGAAATATCTTAGCTAGCTTATTACCCAGTTATATTGCAGTGTATTACGATCGTCTGGTGCCTTTTGGTTTAGGTATTTTTTTCGCTTTGCTAGTATTAAGAGTTATAGATTTTGTTATGCAACCGATAACCAGTTTTTTATTTGCTCTGATTAGTGCAATATTTAATCTTCCCCTCCACTTATAACCTTTAAGTGGGGTTTGTTTTTTCGCAGCAGGGAAGATGTGGTTGTGATAGAGTCACTGGGTAACTCTTCTTCCTCTTCTTCTTTCGGAAATTCCATGCCTTGATCATTTTCCGGCGAGTAAATTGAAGAAATGGCTATGATGGGAACATAGATGTCGTGAACAGTACCGTCAAAGCGAGCTTTACAAGTTAAAGCCTCATTATCGATTATAAGGTGCTGCACTGAGTTTGGTGCGATATCAAGAACAAGATAATTGTCTTCCTCTATATATTCTTTGGGTACGCCTACTCGAGGAAAAGTTGTATCTACCTCAACGTACGGGGTTAATTCATTGTCCAGAAGCCACTCGTAGATGGCGCGAACTAAGTATGGTTTCGCTGATGTCATTGTTTGCTTACCCGCCTAGTTCACGTTCTAAATCGGACATGCTTTTTTGGAATGAGTCACGAGCAAAAACCCTTTTCATGTAGTCATGAATCGATTTGGCTTGGGCTGGTAGTTCGATTTCTAAGCGTTTTAGTCGCCAGAGCATTGGGGCTAGGCAACAATCGGCCAATGAAAAATCTTCACTTAAAAAGTAGGGTGCTTCAGCAAATATTGGAGCGACAGTAATTAGTTGACCCCGCAATTCTTTGCGTGCTTCATCAGCCTCTTCCTTTTTGCCTGCCTGGATGGTTGCTACTAAAGTTAGCCAATCGTGCTCCATGCGATATATCATTAGACGACATTTTGCACGTGCTACTGGATAAACTGGTAATAACGGAGGATGGGGAAAGCGTTCATCGAGATATTCGGTTATGATACTAGCTTCATAAAGTACTAAATCTCTATCTACTAAAGTTGGTAATGAGTTGTATGGGTTAATAGTTAGTAAGTCTTCTGATGGGTGATTATGATCTACATAGATTATATTAACCATTATTCCTTTTTCAGCTAAAACTATCCTAACCCTGTGACTGTCAATATTTAAAGCATCAGAATATAAAGTCATGGTTGAGTGTTTGAATGCCATTGCTATTACTCCAATTTATTATTGTTTTCCCCTTCGTAATTTGGCTGGGGGACTAGGATTTGAACCTAGATTAACGGAGTCAGAGTCCGCGATCTTGCCGTTAGATGATCCCCCAGTTGGAGGGGTCGTCCTGCACAAAATTAATTTTGTGTAGGAAATAAAACTTATGCCGAGTATAAGCACAATATAAATCCTTTTCTACCAGGTTACGAGATACTTTGTGGAAAGTAATGCGTAACAGACTAACGTTTAGAGAATTGCGGGCCTCTACGTGCCTTATGGCGACCAACTTTTTTGCGTTCTACTCTGCGAGCATCACGAGTCAATAACCCGGCTGTTCTTAATGACTTATGTAGTTCTGTTCTTTCTTCAGCGCTGCTTTTGGTGGTTGTTTGTTGATCGTAATCTAAGAGTGCATGTGCAATCCCAAGGCGAATAGCGCCAGCTTGGCTGCTATTGCCGCCACCCCTGACCGTCACTGTAACATCAAATTTATTTAAGGTGTCGGTGATTGCTAATGGTTGATGGATTACCATGCGTGATGTTTCACGAGCAAAATACTCTTCTAATGGTTTGCAGTTAACCACAATTTTGCCATTACCAGAGCACATGAAGACTTTTGCAATTGAAGTTTTGCGTCGGCCAGTGCCGTAATATTGTTTTTTTGTCATTAGTGTTATGCCTTAAGTTGTTGGGTTAGACAGATAATGTTTTTGGTTCTTGTGCATGGTGCACATGATTAGTACCAGCATAGATTTTAAGCTTACTTAACATCTGTCTGCCAAGAGTACCTTTCGGCAACATGCCGCTAACTGCGTGTTTCAAAACCTGTTCCGGGGCTTGTTTTAGTTGTTTCTCAAGAGAAATTTCTTTAATGCCACCTTGATAACCAGTGTGGTGGTAATATTTTTTGTCTTTGAGCTTGTTGCCAGTAACACGAATTTTTTCGGCGTTAATAACTATCACCATCTCGCCAGTATCAATTGACGGGGTGTATTCTGGTTTATTTTTTCCGCACAAATATTTTGCAACGGTTGTTGCCAAGCGGCCCAAGGTTTTATTTTCGGCATCGACCAAGTACCATTCTTTTTTGTGGTCTTTACTTTGATTGAAGGTTTTCATAAATTTATACTAAAAAACATATATATAGTTAAAAGAGCGTATGATTCTACAACAGGAATCATATAAAAGCAATTATAAGTAAAGATCGCCGAAACCCGCAAGAATATAGGGTTGGTTAGTATAGGATTTAAAAAAACCTGTCTTATTTATTAAAACATATTACAATTTGTTTGGCTTGCAGATTGTATAACTACGGCAGTGAATTTTAGTGTTTGGGGATAAAGCTTATTTCTCTTTCGGGGGGCTAAATGTTAGATAGAATTTTTAAGCTAAAAAAGCATGGAACTACTGTTTCAACGGAAATATTGGCTGGTGTAACAGTTTTTATAACAATGGCTTATATCTTAGCGGTAGTACCAACGGTGTTATCTACTACTGGCATGGATAAGGAAGCTATATTTTTAGCTACCTGTTTTAGTACCGGCTTGATTACCATTGTTATGGGGCTTGCGGTAAATTTTCCGATTGTTCTTGCTCCAGGGTTAGGGTTGGGTGCTTATTTTGCTGTTATTGCTGCTAAGACGGGTGGTATTGTTTCTTGGCAAACTGCTCTTGGTATTGCTTTTATAGCAGGGATAGCTTTTTTACTTTTGACCATAACCAGAGTACGCCAAATCTTGGTTGAAGCTATTCCGGACTCTTTAAAACGAGCTTTAGTAGTTGGTATAGGTTTTTTTATTACCATTATTGGGTTAAAAATGTCTCACCTCATAGTAGTTAATGCCCATCTTGGGCCATCGCTAGAGACAGTTTTGGCATCGCATGGCGTAGCGAGTTTATCATTTTTTGAATGGGATCTTAGTTTAGGGGTTTTTAGTAAACCTGATGCTTTATTAGCGTTAATTGGTTTAGTAATAACCTCCTCATTATTAGTGCTGCGAATTAAGGGCGCTATTTTAATTAGCATTGTTGTTAGTACTTTAGTTGGTATACCTTTAGGTATAACTAATGTTAGTGATATTCATTTTTCATTACCATCTTTGTCTAGCTTAGATTTTGGGGCAATGGATATTCGTGGAGCGTTAGATGTTAACTTTATTCCAATAATTTTTACTTTTACTTTTGTTGGTTTAATGGATACTTTTAGTACTTTAGTTTCTGTTGCTGATAGGGCAAAAATTTTAGATACTGCAAAGGGCACACGTTTTATTAGCCGGGCAATGTTTGTTGACGCAGCTGGTGCTTGTTTCGCGGCTTTTTTGGGATTGCCATCAGTTACAGTTTATCTAGAGTCAATTATAGGAACAAGTGCTGGCGGCAGAACCGGTTTAGTGGCAATTGTGACTGGTTTGCTTTTTATCTCGGCTTTAGTTTTAAGTTCGTTATTTACTATAATTCCAGCTGCGGCTACCGCTCCGGTATTGATTTTAATCGGCGTTTTTATGATGTCGACTGTTAAGACAATAGATTTTGAAGATCTTAGTGAAGCATTACCGGCATTTTTAACGATGGTAATTATGCCGTTTACTTATAGTATTGCCAATGGGATTTCTGCGGGCGTGGTTTTTTATGTTTTACTAAAAATAGTTATGGGTAAGTGGCGTAAGATTCACTGGATGATGTATGTTTTAGCAGCATTAATAATAGCAAAATTTGTTTTCTTTAATTAACATGCAAAATAATTTTATTTTATCTGCCGATTTTACGGCAACCGATGCTCAGCTTGATGCAGTAGCAAGGTTAACAGCTGGTTTAAAAAATCGTAATCATAAACAAGTTCTTCTTGGCGTTACTGGGTGTGGAAAAACTTTTGTGCTTGCTAACGTTATTGCTAAAGCCAAGGTCCCCACCTTAATCATCGCACACAATAAAACATTAGCAGCGCAACTTTATGGGGAGATGCGTGCATTTTTTCCCAATAATGCAGTAGAGTACTTTGTTTCCTACTATGACTATTACCAGCCCGAAGCCTATTTACCCACTACTGATACTTATATTGAAAAAGACGCAGCCATTAATGATCATATTGAACAAATGCGCTTAGCTGCTACCAAATCTTTATTTGAGCGTCAAGACACCATTATCGTGGCTTCAGTATCAGCCATTTATGGTTTAGGTGACCCAGAAACCTATCATAAAATGGCTTTATGTTTGGTTCGTGGCGACAAAATCGACCAATCACAACTTTTGCGGCGTTTGGCAGAGTTGCAATATACGCGAAACGATTTGGAATTACATCGTGGAACTTATCGAGCGCGCGGCGAAGTTGTCGATATTTTTCCGGCAGAAGCAGGGGACTTTGCTGTTCGGTTAGAGTTTTTTGATGATGTTATTGAGAGTATCTCTTATTTTGACCCATTAACCGGTAAAACCATCCGTAAGGTGTTAACCATCAGGATCTTTCCGAAAACCCATTATGTTACACAAAGACAAGTAATTTTAGCGGCATTGGATAAGATCAAAAGTGAATTAAAAGAACGTTTAGAGGTTCTTTATAAAGAAAATAAGTTACTAGAGGCGCAGCGTCTTAAGCAGCGAACCGAATATGATCTAGAGATGCTGTTAGAGTTGGGTTATTGTACTGGAATTGAAAATTATTCTCGATATCTGTCGGGGAGAAATGCCGGCGAGCCGCCACCCACGTTAATAGATTATTTGCCTTCGCCCTCGTTATTAGTTATTGATGAATCCCACGTTACCTTGCCGCAGTTACATGGGATGTATAAGGGAGATCGTTCGCGTAAGACCACGTTAGTTGATTATGGTTTTCGATTACCATCGGCTTTAGATAATCGACCTTTGCAATTTGTTGAATTTGAAAAGATTGCACCAAGTACCATTTATGTTTCGGCAACGCCTGGTGTTTATGAAATGGCACAGGCTGATCGAGTAGTAGAATTGTTGGTTCGGCCAACGGGATTGGTTGACCCAGAAGTGGAGGTGAGACCAGCTAAAAATCAAGTTGATGATCTATTTTCCGAAATTGGAAAGCGAGTTAACGCCAAAGAGCGGGTGTTAGTTACCACTTTAACTAAGCGGATGGCTGAAGATTTAACCGAGTATTTAGCCGAACAGCAGATTAAGGTTAGATATTTACATTCAGAAGTAGAGACGGTTGAACGGGTTGAAATTTTACGGGATCTACGCCTTGGGGTTTTTGATGTTTTAGTTGGGATTAATTTATTACGGGAGGGCTTAGATTTACCCGAGGTATCTTTAGTAGCAATTTTAGATGCTGATAAAGAGGGTTTTTTACGTTCGACACAATCTCTAATTCAAACGAGTGGGAGGGCCGCACGGAATATCCATGGTAAAGTTATTATGTATGCTGAGAGTATGACACGGTCAATGCGGCTTGCTTTAGATGAAATGGCTCGTAGGCGGAGCATTCAGCGAGCATATAATATTAAGCATAATATAACTCCCAAAAGTATTGTTAAAGCTATTCGTGACATTATGCCAGAAACTAATTTGGTAGTAGCGGAAACTCCTAAGGAGCATCAGATTACTGAAGAAGTAGCTAAGTACCTAGCGGACAAGCCAGAACAAATCGCAAAGAAACTCAAAACTCTTGAAAAAGAGATGTATCGTTATGCACGAGATTTAGAGTTTGAAAAGGCTGCAAAAGTTCGTGATCAAATACATCATATCCATAAAATATTAGTCAATTATTAATATTTAAATTTATAATTGATGCGAAAAGCCGTCAAGTAATTTGACAATTACGAACCAGTTTGTTAGATTCATCTAAAATTTTAAGTTTAGCCTAAAAAGAGAACAGATATTGATGATTGATCGAGCTAATAATTTAAGCGCCACTATGGAAGATTATCTTGAGGCTATTCTTGAGTTACAAAAAGCTTATGGTGTTGCTAGAGTGGGGAAGATTGCAGATAAACTTAAGGTAAAAAGCTCTAGTGTTAATTCGGCATTGAAGCAATTAAATAATCAGAAATTGGTTATTCATGAAAAATATGGCTATACCAGGCTAACGGAGAATGGCGAGAAAATTGCTGTGGATGTTAAGAACAAACACGAAATTTTATTTAGGTTTTTAACTGAGTTTTTAATGCTAGATTCTGAGGAAGCTGAGCGAGAGGCTTGTTGTATTGAACATACTATAAGTAAAAAAACTTATTTAAGGTTAACACAATTTTTTCAATTCCTTGAGAGCAACTTTACTACTGAAAAAGCAAATATGTTGCATTTATTTACTAAATATTTAAAAAAATAGTATGTTGTTACGCTGTTATTAAATAAGATTTTTTCGCTGCCAAAGTTAAATTAACCTCACTTAACTTTAGTCATTCTAATGAACAGTTTATTGATAGGTATTTCAGGAAGATTAATCGTATCATATTATATGCTAATGCAATGAATTTAGATTATAGGAAAAATTACCATGACTCATAGTACAATTATGCCGACATATTTTAGTCAAATGCCCCTTGTTTTTACTCGTGGCCGAGGTGTTTGGTTATGGGATACGGCGGGCAACAAATACCTTGATTCTTTTTCTGGGGTAGCTGTTTGCAATTTAGGGCATGCTCACCCAGCAATAACTAAAGCAGTTACTGAGCAAGCCAAACTTTTACTTCATACGAGTAATAATTTTCGCATTCTTAATCAAGAAAAACTTGCCGATAAACTTACACAAGTAGCCGGGATGGAGCAGGTATTTTTTTGTAATTCTGGTGCTGAAGCTAATGAGGCGGCGTTAAAGTTAACGCGTGTCTATGCTCGCAAAAAAGGGTTACAAAACCCAGTAGTAGTAACGATGCGAAATTCTTTTCATGGCAGAACTTTTGCTACCTTAAGTGCGTCTGGTCTATCGCGGTTACAAGCAGGTTTTGAGCCAATTTTACCAGGATTTACCTACGTTACTTTAAACGATATTAATGAACTAAAAAAAGTTTCCGCGGAAAATCCTAATATTATCGCTATCATGCTAGAGCCTATCCAGGGGGATGGTGGGATTTTTGCAGCAACTAAAGAATACCTGCGTGAAGTTCGTGACTTATGTGACCAACATGATTGGTTGATGATTTTAGATGAGGTGCAAACTGGTATTGGAAGGACTGGTACGTGGTTTGGCTATCAAAACTTTACGATTGTTCCAGATATTATTACTAATTCTAAAGCGCTAGCGAACGGTTTTCCTATTGGAGTTTGTTTGGCGCGCGGCAAGGCGTGTAATCTTTTTGGTCCAGGGAAACACGGCAATACTTTTGGTGGATCTCCTATTATTTGTGCAGTTGCGTTAGCGGTTTTAGAAACCATGGAAAAGTTAAATTTACTGCAACATACGCAAGAGATTGGCCAATATTTGCTAGAGAGATTGCAACAAAAATTGAGTGGTAAAGTTGTTGCTATTCGGGGGCGCGGTTTAATGCTAGGAATAGAGCTAGAAAAAACTTGCTTTAATGTCCTTACGATTGGTTTAAAACATCAGGTTTTACTTAATGTAGTTAATAATAATACCATTCGTTTATTACCAGCATTAATTATCAATGAGCGTCAGGTTGACGACCTGGTCAAAAGATTGGTAAAGGTGGTCGATAGTTTTTTAGCTATGTGAGAGGTGTGTTGTGGAGTTAATTTTAAAAGCATTAGTCCCCGTAGCCTTTATTATTATGATGGGTTGGATTGCAGGTAATCGCAAGATCATTGATCCTAAATATAGTAGTAACTTTGCTACCTATATGCTTAATTTTAGTTTTCCTTCCCTGTTGCTTTTTAAAACCGCTACCTCCCATGTTGAGGCATTAGTTAATTATCGTTTTATGGGTGGTTTTGCACTTGGTTTACTTGGTATGTATGCTTTAGTGTTTATGGTTAATCGTTATGTTTATCATCGTCCTGTAAATCATAGTTGCCAGTCAGCACTTATGTGTTCTTTTCCTAATATGGCTTTTATGGGGATTCCTGTTTTTATGGTTTTATTTGGTGAGGAGTCTATAGTTTCTATTGTGATTGGTAATATTATTACTAGTTTAATTATGATTCCTGTGACTGTGACGATTTTGGAACTTTCCCAAGACTCCGGGGTAAAAACTAGCATCTGGGATATGATGTTTAAGTTATTGACAAACCCTTTAGTATTGGCGCCAATGCTTGGTGTTACCATTTCTATTTTTAATTTAAATTTGCCAACTTTACTGGTTGACTCATTAAAGCTGTTTGGATATACCACTCCTGGGGTATCTTTGTTTGCCTTGGGATTGATCATGTCTGCGAATAAGATTCACTTTGATCGCTATATACTTGCTAATATTTTTTGCAAAAACTTTCTTCACCCACTTATGATGTATGGCATTGTCTTGGCTTTTGGTATTAGTGGGAACTGGGCTAAAGAGGCTATTTTATTATCGGCACTGCCCTCGGCAATTACTGCCACTATGTTTGCGGTTAAATATGATGTAATTAAGGTTGAATCTAGCAGTAGTGCAGTTATTGGCACTGTCATTTCTTTAGTGTCTTTAGCTTTGATTATGCATCTTCTGGGTATTAGTGCCTAGTTTAAGTTTAAAAAGCTCTAGCATGAGACGTCGAGATATCTCTAGTGTCTTGACGTTGCTTGTTAGAGTAAAAAGTTTTACCATAATAAAAACAATTACAATTAAATCAGAGGCGTATATGATCAAGAACTTATGTGAAAAAGAGGTGTCTGTAGTTAGCGGTGCTGTATGGTGGAACCCATTGACTTGGATCCGTCCGGTTGGATAAATAGGCTAGATTGTATGGGTGAAGGACGTACGGTGCCTATTGACTGCCTTAATGATAAGAATGAACATGTACGTTCTTGGAAAGTACGCCCAGAAGGCGGTACTTTTTGTGCAGTATGGTTTTGCTGCAGTGGTGACAAAGGTGGTTATAGTGCTATATATATTCCTGATTATGGTATTCTCAATTGTACACTTAATGGTAGTAGCTCGCGTGGAAGTGAAGCTAAAAAAGAGTTATAGCGTTTATTTCTTCGATAGCTTGTGTTTTGAAGGTTGCTAACGCCAGCCTCGTATAAGCTAAAAGAGCTTGATAAGCTTTGATCATTGTAAGGTTTAAATTTATTCTATCTGCTCTTTTGCGTGACCAAGCAATGGTGAGTTGTTAAGAGGGGGGAACCTTGTTACTCTGGAGCTACGTGGCTTACATCATATGGCAAGCCTAAATTTGATTTGTGCGATCTTTTGCGATTGCTGATTACCCGGACAAGTTGGGTAGTGACTATTGCAATTTTGTAACTTGCTTTTGCCGTGATTACTCAAAATGAGCCTTGCTCGGTTTGAACAATCCAGTACTGATCAAATTTTTTAGATCGTCTTACTTCGCAAAAAGCGCCTTGCTTAACTAAATAGTATTAACGGTTTTACTTATTTTTGTTGCCAGCTCTGCTGCGTTGCCAATATAGCTGTTCGGCGTAAGTTTAAGCAGTTTTTGCTTAATATTTTGTGGTATGTCTAGTTTCTTTATAAAAGAGTGGAGAGTTTTTTTGTCTACTTTTTTGCCGCGAGTTAATACCTTCATTTGTTCATAGGGATTTTTTCCTTTAAAACGGCGCATAATGGTTTGTATTGCTTCTGCGAGTACTTCCCAGTGATTATCCAGATCTTTTTCAATTATTTTATGGTCAATGGTTAGTTTGTTTAATCCCTTCTCGATCGATTTATACGCCAAAATTGAGTAACCAATAGCTACCCCCAAATTGCGCATAACTGTAGAATCAGATAGATCTCTCTGCCAGCGTGAAATTGGTAGTTTACTTGAAAAATGTTCAAAAAGAGCGTTTGCTAAGCCTAAATTACCCTCAGCATTTTCAAAATCGATTGGATTGATCTTGTGCGGCATGGTAGAGGATCCGACCTCGCTCAATTTCGGCTTTTGGTGCAAATAACCAATAGAGATATAGTGCCAAATATCACGGCAAAGGCTGATAAGGATAGTATTGAAGCGTGCTAAAATATTGCAATATTCCGCAATCCAGTCGTGCGGCTCAATTTGGGTTGTATATGGGTTCCAAGTTAGGTTAAATTTTTCGACAAATTTCTGTGAAATTATTTGCCAGTTTACCTTAGGATATGCGGCGATAAGCGCGTTGTAACTACCGACGCTGCCATTGAATTTGCCAAGAATGGGGGTGATAAGTAGGTAATCAAATTGTCGTGTTAGCCGATAAGCAAAGTTAGCGAATTCTTTACCAAAGGTGGTTGGAGTAGCGGCTTGACCATGAGTGCGAGAGAGCATAGGAACTTCAGCATAGTTATTTGCCATTTTGCTAAGTTGTAAAATAATTCTCTTCATTAACGGCAGCAATACCTCATCTCGTGCTTTCGCGAGCTGAAGAGCGTGGCTTAAATTATTGATGTCATCAGAAGTACAACCAAAATGTACAAGTTCTTGATAAGCTTTTAAAGTTTTATGCGTAGCTAGTTTTCCTTTAAGAAAATACTCAATCGTCTTAACGTCGTGATTAGTTAGATTTTCGATCTCTTTAATATAAGCAGCATCTTTTATGGCAAAGTTTGCGATTATATTGTGTAGATATGCTATGCTTTTTTTATCAAGAGGTTTGATCTCTTTGATGTGTGCTTCATTAGTTAAAGTTTTTAACCATTCGATTTCTATAGTTAAACGCATTAAGATTAAATGCAGCTCACTGAATAGTGGAGTGATATCGGTTAATTGCTCCGCATAGCGTCCATCAAGTGGGCTTAAGGAAGTAATTGTTGATAGCTTTGTGGTGTTTGGCATATACAGCCTTTAAACTATAGAAAACCTAGGCCATTATAGGAGAAAAGTAGTCCAATGGCGAATTTAAATTATAAGCTATTTATGGAAGCCCGGGTTAATTTGCCATGCTCCATCTTAAAAACGGTATGACAGTATTTTTTTATTAACTTCGTATCGTGGGAGGCAAACACAAAAATCTTAGATTTTTTTATGTTTTCTTCAATACGTGCTTTAGCTTTATCTTGAAAATCTTTGTCGCCTACTGAAAACATTTCATCAATTAATAAAATATCAGGATTAGACATGGTGGCTACGGCAAACATTAGCCGCATTTTCATGCCAGAAGAATAAGTTCTTACTGGTAATTTTAGGTATTCTCCTAAACCAGAAAATTCCTCAATATCTTTGACTACCTTATCTAGATTTGATATCGAGAGTCCTTTTAAGAGTAAGAGACGACAAATATTTTTAATGCCTGACAATTCTTCATCCATTCCGGCACCTATATCAATAATGGTAGAAACTGTGCCATTAATGGTAATGTCACCTTTTGCTGCATGATAAATGCCAGCCATAGCACGTAAGAGAGTCGTTTTTCCAGCGCCATTTCCTCCAACTAGGGCAACTCTATCACCAGCGTGCAAAGTAAAAGAGGCGTCTTTTACAGCAGTTACGACGTCTCGTCCAATATCTCTATGAATCATGCCTCCGGATAAGGAGGATATGAGCTGGTTACGTAAACTAAAAGAACGACTATTATATAAATTATATTCTATAGTAACATTGTTAAATCGTATTTCTGGAGAGGATATCATACTAAATATGGCACCTCCTTTATCATCTTACGGTATATTATTGGAGTAAGTATTATTCCTACAATTAATATAATTAAACATACCCATAGAGGTTCGTAGGCTGTCAAGCCAGAATATAATGGATCGCGCATTACTCTAATAAAGCTGGAGAATGGATTGATGTACATTAGCATTTTTATCGATTCTACTTGTTGTGATTTGAAAATAACTGGCGTTAAGAAAAATATTAGCGGCATTACAGATCCCAAAATTAATTCTATGTCTCTAAACCTGACCCCCATTAGGGCTAATGCTAAAGATAACCAAAATAAATTAGCTAATACTAAAGAAAATCCAATAAGGAATAATAAGTAATCTAAGTGGCTTTTTAGAATGCCAAAAAATATACATATAGCTATAATAATCAAAGCATTATGTGCTAACATGATCAGGTGCTTAAAAAGATGTTTAAAAACAAAAAATATGTATGGGGTAGGATGCCCTTTGATTATAGAAGCATTAGAGACAAATATGGTGGGAGCTTCAACGATACACCCTGACATGAAGTTCCAAAATACCAAGCCTAAGGTAATAGATGGAATAATTTCTTTGAACGGTTGATTAAAAACGGTTCCCCAAACAAAGCCCAAGCCAACAACTCCTATCATGGTGGCAAGCACAATCCAAAATGGACCAAGAAAGCTTCTGCTGTAGCGAGCTTTAGTATCACCCCAGGCAAAATGTAAGGCCACCCCAAGCATTTTATAAGACTTTTTTATATCTGACCAAAGCGACAGAGTCATTTAACACATCCTCTATAATAAATATCTTCAAACCTTTGAATATCATCTTCACCAAGATAGTTGCCGGTTTGTACCTCGATTATAACTAAAATTTCTGAATTTGAAACGTTTGACAATCTGTGTTTGCATCCTGCAGGAATATATGTAGATTGGCTAACATTAAGCAATAACTCTTGGTTGCCGTTAATAACCTTTGCTTGTCCTGCAACTACTACCCAATGTTCAGAACGGTGTTTGTGTGATTGTAGGCTAAGGCTCGCACCAGGACTAACCTCAATCCGTTTAATTTTAAAGTTACTTTGTTCTTCAAGAATCGTATAGCTACCCCAAGGTCTATGTACGGTGAGATGAGTTTCATGAGCTTGGTGTTTGGAATTGGCTAAGTTGTTGTAGATATTTTTAACATCTTGAGCGTTGTTTTTGTTAGCTATCAATAACGCGTCTGGGGTATCAACAACAACCAAATTATCAACTCCGATTGCTGCAATCAAACGGTTGGTTCCTTCAATATAACAGTTACTGACTTTATCAATAATTGTTGTAGCATTTATGGCATTACCATTGTCATCACTTTTGATGGTTTGGCTAATAGCATTCCAGCTGCCAATATCGCTCCATCCGATATTGCATGGAACCACTGATACTTTATTAGATTTTTCCATTACGGCATAATCTATAGAGCTGTCTCTTACGTTCTGGAAGTTTTCAGCATCTATATTAAATATATTGTCGTTGCTTCTTGTAACTGAGGCATCGAAACAGATTTGCGATGCAGAAAGGATATCAGGGCAATACTGTGCCATCTCCTCTAGCATTACTTGTGCTTTAAAACAAAACATCCCAGAATTCCATAAATATTTACTTGATGCTAAATATTCTTTGGCTTTGTCAATGGATGGTTTTTCTACGAATTTTTTTACGGTGCCATCATGGTCAAACTCTATGTATCCATAGCCAGTTTCTGGCGCATTTGGTACAATGCCAAATGTTACAATTCTATCTTGATCAGAAGCTAATTTATTTGCTTGACCCACGGCATTACTAAATGCTTCTTGGTCGGTTATTAAATGATCCGATGGCAAAATAAGTAATGTTTCATTTTTATTAATTTTATTTGCGACCCATAAGCATGACATAGCAATAGCAGCAGCAGTATTTTTGCCAAATGGTTCAAGAATATATCGGAATTTTATTGTTTGTTTTTGTATGTCATGTGGTAATTCCTCCCATTCTTTATTGATTTTGAATAAAAACTCTCCATTGGTGACATTTATTATGCCATTAGGGCGAAGGCCCATCGCTCGAAGTAGGGTGTTTTGCAATATGCTCATCCCATTTGGCATTTTAATAAAAGGCTTAGGGTGTAATTTTCTGGATGCTGGCCAGAGCCTGCTGCCAACACCGCCGGATAGTATGATTAGATGCATGGTATCTATAATATGTGTAGTTGCTAAACTTTAGTTGCAAGCTATACAATTTTTAGGTTAGAGTCAACATTTTCACTATGCTATACCTTGGAAAGCGCAGCGAAGGTTGGTGCTCCGAGGTAGGTCGTGTGTTGTAACTGCATAGTTGTTTCTTTTGACCCGTAAACGCATCGCGCCGTAAAGATACTTGAGAGACGGCTGCGGAGAGCCGTGCGAAGTACACGGAGCGTCGTTGCCGGGGATGATGGGCGGGGCGAGCGCAGCGCAACAATGTGTTGCGGCCATGCTAACGGATTTTAGGGGTCAGGTAGCCTAAAATCTATAGCGTGCATAGCGACACGCTTTGAATATGTTGTTGCAACATAAAGGTAAAAAAACAAGTATCAAAAAACTAAGAAAGAAGTTTAGTTGGTATAATTCTCATTTAAAAATGATATTGAAAACTAAATTTTAATGAGGATGCCCTGGTGAAGAAAATGAACATCTGGACATTTTTATAGTAATATGATAAAAGTTTCGACTTCTTAAAAAGAATTGTTTTGTTATAAAGCTGTTTTATTATAAAGGGTAACAATGCGTATTTTCATCCTTGTTCAAGGTCTAATCGAGAGTTCAGATTCAATTGGTTATGATTCAGTTTTTCAGTATCGTCTATTTAAGCAGTTAGGGTACAAGGTAAATTTGTTTTCTGGGACTTATAAGTCAGAAAATCATCCTGACGTTATAATCGAAGATATAAAAGACTTGGATTTATCGGTTAATCGACTTAACCCGTCACTAATAGTTTATCATTGGTGCGATGGTTGGGATATCGTTGATGAGTATTTGCTAAACATTAAAATTCCCATAATTATACGATGGCACAATAATACACCACCTTGGTTTCTTGCTCCCTATTCGTTGCGTTGTTTAAGACTGACAATGAGAGGATATAATAATATATTTGCAATTAGTAAACTTAATTCAGTAGTTTTTTGGGTAAATTCAAACTTTACTAAAGAACAATTGGTGTTTTTGGGTATAAATGCAAATAGGATAGCGGTCGTTTATCCAGCTTCGTATTATGTTGAAAGAAAAATTAATAATAGAAGCTTGGAGTTTAAGAATGCTAATTGTATAAATTTGCTTTTCGTTGGTCGTGTGGTATCCCATAAAGGGCATAATCATGTTTTGTTGGTAGCAAGTTATTTAAAGAAACTTACTAATAAAACTGTTAATGTGAAATTTCCAGGAAGAATGAATGATGCTTTTAAGGGTTATATAAGTGGTTTGATAAAGCTAGCAGAATCACTTGGTATTAATTTAGAATTGCCTGGTGAGGTTTCACAGGCTGACTTAGACAATTTTTATAAAGAAGCAGATGTTTTTCTTTGTTTATCTGAGCATGAGGGATTTGGCCTTCCTGTTATCGAAGCAATGCAAATGGGTTTGCCTGTGGTGGGTTATCGTACAACTGCTATTGCAGAATTATTAAGAGAACATCCTTTGGCGTGTGATTCTCTTGATTATGCAGAAATAGCTAAAAAAATTATTTCGTTACAGGATGATAGTTTTAAACAATCAATAATTGAATTTCAATTTACTAGGATTTTACCTGGTTTTTCTAAAGAAATTATTGTTAAACAAATTCATGATGGCTTAAAGGTTGCTAATAATGTTAGATCTTATCCGAAGGAATTCAATGATGTGTCGAAAGAATTTCCGGTTAATTTTGTCACTCTTTATGATATTAATGCTTATAATTTTCTGTTAAAGCAAGCTGGTAATATCGATAATATCCATAATATGGATGATTGTATGTATTGTAAATCATTAGCATATTCAGCAGAATCGGTTAGTTCTGTTTATGGTAAAATAGCGAGTTTTTTAAGAAAAATTATTGTAAAATTATCATACGGTTTTATTAGAGCTCATTATGAATCGCAAGCTAGTATACGATCTCAATTGAAAGTAATTAACGAAAAACTTGATGCTATGAAAGACAGGTTTTAGTACATTATTATAGTCGAAAATTTCTGGTATGTGAGAGGTCAAGTGTTTAAGTGCCAGTAATTGCCATCTTTTTAAAAGACGACCTTTGACTTATATTACGATAATTTTTCAGTTAAAAATACGATTAAATTTGTTCCACGTGGCAAGCTGCGTGACAAGGCTATTGGGGGTTGTCAAAGGGGCGTGCTTCTCCCCGTTGATCGAGCCACGTGGCGGATCTAAGTTGGATTAATTTTTTTATGGTGACATAAAAAAATATAAATCTTAGTTGCAACAGTTGCTAACTGAAAACTTTTAAATTATTGGGCAAAAACCCTAAAAACCTGTTTTCCTCGGGTATAAGAGGAGAGGCTTTTGCAAAAGAGTTTCTTAACTTTGCAATTGAATAATTATTATGAAATTTTTAAGGATAATGTAATTTATAACTCGTAGCTGGCTGTAAAGGTTGGGCTTATGAAACTTATAATTGATGCTACAAATTTGTTTCGTTGGCAAGGACCACCAACCGGTATTGTTAGGGTAGAAATGGAGTTAGCAAGATATTGTTTATCAAATTTAAATAATCTACAGTATATTTTTGTGTGTTGTAGTGGCTTTCCACATGTCTTACCGAACGATAAGGTAAGAGATGTGATCAAAAAAATAGAATCTAAAGGGCATTCATTTGCTTGGAGTTTCTTCATTTCTAAGGTCAAATCTTCTATAAAGAAGGTTGTAAGTTTTGCAGTGCCAGACAGCCTACGCACCAGTTTAAAAAAAGCTTTAGCAGGGTATATCGAAGTCCAAGAAGGGGATGTATTTGTAGGAGTTAAGACCTGTTGGTCAAAAGATGAATATCAGTTTTTTTCTTATCTAAAAGAAAGAAAAGGAGTAAAGCTTGTTAGTATTGTACATGATATGATTCCTCTTACTCATCCTGAATACTTCGCAGGTCTTAATGAGAGTAAAGTTTTTTTTGACTATTTTTATCATCTAAATTATTTATTTGATCGACTTGCATTTGTTTCCAATTTTTCTGGTTCAGAGTTTAAAAAGCTAGTAAAAGAGCATGGTATGTCTAGTCTCCCGGTGTTGAAAACAATTTATTTGGGAAACGATGTTAAAAATAATGATTTACCATTAGAAAAAATAAAAAGAAAGCCATATGTTCTTTATGTCAGCACCATTGAGGTCAGAAAAAACCATATATCTCTTCTTAAAGCATGGTTAAGGGCTGAAGAATGTTCTATTGATATGCCAGATTTAATTTGTGTTGGTAGAAAAGGTTGGTTAGCAGAGGAAGTCTGGCATTTGTATCAAAGCAACCCTTCGCTGTCTAAAAAAGTAACATTTTTAAGTGATATCTATGATGATATGCTAGTTGAATTATATAAACATTGTTTATTTACTGTTTATCCATCGAGGGTAGAGGGGTACGGTTTAGGAGTTGCCGAGTCGCTTGCTTATGGGAAGATTTGTATTATTTCTACAGCTGCTGCTTTAAATGAAGCAGCGCAAGGAATTATGCCTATGGTAGAACCTGATAATATAGATGGGTGGATAAAGAAGATATCTTCTTTATTTAGCGATACAATAGAGAGAAAACGTATAGAATCAAAAATTAAAAATGAATTTGTCCCGCGGAGTTGGGAAACTTTTGCAAAAGAGTTCGTCAGTTTCGCGATGGGACAAGCTTAAAGAACATCTATTTTATTACCAAAACTAGATGATCGCCTTATTAAGATGGGCAAAAATACAAAATGAAATTCTTTTTTGCCGTCACCAATTTAAACGGGGAATTAAAAGATGTTTTCTTACTCAGTAGGAACCTCAACAACTGCTTTAATGAAAGATCTGGTTGATGGTATAGGTCATTATACGCAGCAGTTGATTGAGCATCTGGCGCTACGTAAGATTGAGTGTCAAGGGTTTGCTTTTTCTGCGCCAAAGATGAGCAAGATCACAATTTCTGGTTTGCGAAAAAATGTAATTTTTCAGCACAGTTATCAATACTATTTTTTGCAGAACGTAGCTACTTTTGGTAAAGGCTTTCGTTTTAATCCTGGGGTAGATCTTTACCATTGTACTGATCCTCGGGTAATGCCAATGACATGTCCAACTGTAGTTACCTTTCATGATGTTATACCTATTGTGCATCCTGAGTGGTTTGGTGGAGGGGGGGTAAGGTCAGAATTAGGTGGGGTGCTAAGGAAGTTCCGCTTAAAATATAACGTATCGCTTGCTGATCATATTATTACAATTTCCCAACATGCCGCCAATGATCTTGTAAAATATCTTGGGGTTGACGAAAGAAAGATCACGGTGATATATAACGCGGCAGATGATAAGTGGTATCAAGAGATTGATGCTTCTTATCAGCAGGAGGTTATAAAAAAATATAATCTATCAGAAGGATATTTTCTTTCTGTTGGGACTATTCAGCTTAGGAAAAATTTTGATAGGTTAATTGATGCTTATCTTTCTTTGCCAGCGTCGATTCGGAAGGATAGAAAATTAGTAATTGTTGGTAAATATGGCTGGGGCGCTAGTGAATTGATGCAAAGAATGAGGTTATTACAACAAGAGGGATCGCTCGTTTGGTTATCAAATGTATCTTCTGATGATGAGCTGCGTTGTATCTATAAGGGAGCAAGTGTATTTATTTTTCCGTCATTATATGAGGGGTTTGGTATACCTCTTATTGAGGCATTTGCTAGTAAGATTCCTGTGATTTGTTCCAACGTTACTTCGCTGCCAGAAGTGTCTGGTGGCGCTGCTATAGAAGTAAATCCTTATGTAACGGGTGAAATAAGTGAAGCCATGCGACTTTTGGCTAGCGATTCGGCGGAGAGATTATATCGCATAAAGTTAGGTAGTATCAGAGCTGAACAATTTAGGTGGAAAAATACCATTGGACAAACTATTGATGTCTATGAGAAAGTATTAAAAGAAAAAAATTAAGAGGAAGCCAGCTTTTTGAATAAATTTATACATGGTATCTATTTTGTAAATAGATATGTAGTCTAGAAGGAAAGATAAGTTTATGGCGGATAATGATTTAGAAGAATATGTTACTTATTTTGAGGGACTACGATGCATTAATAAAACAAAATTACAATACGTAATGCATAATTATTCTCCGGGTGGTCTTAGTTCAGAAAACAGAAGTATACGAATATTAGTCAGTCTCACATCTATTCCAGATCGGATTAACGAGATCCACTATTGTATTTACTCGTTATTAAACCAAGAAACAAAGCCAGATAAACTCATATTATGGTTAGGTGAGGAGCAGTTTCCTCAAAAAGAAAACAATTTACCACAAGTACTCCTGGATTTAAAAGAGTGTGGACTAACAATTAGGTGGTGTCGTGAAATTGGTTCTTATAAGAAACTAATACCGGCATTAGAGCAATTTTCAAATTATATTATAGTAACTGCTGATGACGATATATATTATCCGTTTAATTGGCTTTCTGAACTTTACAAGTCATATTTGCAATCTCCACAGTATATCCATTGTCACCGAGCACATAGGGTTAAATTTAGTAATGATAAAACTGAAAACTATAATCAATGGCAGCATGAAATTGATGGTAAGTATTATTTACCATCATCTTTAAATTTTCCGACCGGCTGTGCCGGGGTACTTTACCCCCCCCATGTTCTTTTAGGTGAGATACAAAGTGAAAAATTATTTTTAACACTTTGTCCTACCGCTGACGATATTTGGTTTTGGTGTGCGGCAGTTAGGAGTAACCTCAAGATAAATGTTGTCGATAATAATATAAGAAAGTTAATTTATATTAACCCCAAGCGAGAACTTGGGTTGTTAGAAGAGAAAACCTTGGGGATGATCAATGTAATTAATGGCGCTAATGATGTACAGCTGAGGCAAGTAATTGATTATTTTCCTGATTTATGGCAGAAATTAAAGCCCGGTATTACTAAAAAACAACCAGCTGAATACCCCATACCTGTTGTTTTTATCACCGACGAAAGCTATGCAGAACCTACAGCTGTGGCTATAGGTTCGATGTTAAAAAACAAACAAATATCTACCCGTTATTCTATATTTATTATTGGAGTAGACTTGCAGAATGTTAGTATAAGGTTGTTAGAAAGTTTTTCATGTAAAGACGCATCGGTTACTGTATTGAATTTTGAAAATAAATATGAGGGGCGGGTTAAAGAGCACCAGCATGTGAGTTCGGCTGCTTTGTTAAAATTTGATATCCCAAATATACTAATACATTTTGATAAAGTGCTTTATTTAGATTCAGATATTCTCGTATTAAATGATCTAACAGAATTATATTCTACAGATATAGAAGATTGTTACGCTGGAGTAGTTAAAGATTTTGCTGGGGAAGTTATAGAAGGCCATGCAAAAAAATTATTGCTACAACATTATTTTAATTCTGGTGTTATGTTATTAAATTTAAAAAACATGAGGCTGAAAAATGTTTCTGCTTCTATGATTGAGTGGAAACTTCAGAAAGATACCGGCCATTTTATGGATCAAGATGTAATTAATAGTATTTTTTGTGAACAAGTAGTATATCTTGACCTACGTTATAACTTGATGTTAGGAAATCTCAGCTCTCAGGTAGAAGAAGTTGCTAATTACTATGGAAAGAAGATAGCCGAAATTGAGGATATATTATTTAATCCTACGATTTTGCACCTTACCAATATAAGAAAGCCCTGGAAGTATTGCGATGCTTATTTAGCTGATTTTTGGTTTGCATATCGAAAATTAATCGATAGCAAGTTTTTAAATTTTGTTAGTAAGGCCAATAATGTACTAAGTATATCTTGTTTATTAGAAGCATTAGCTCCTGAAAATTTTGAAAAAAATTTTAGTTCCATATCTAAGTATTTGTATCAAAAGAACTTGGTTGAAGTTAAAACCTTAAAAAAGTTAGCTAAAAGTGATCATGAAATTAACCGGTTATCAGAAAGGTTGGTTCATGCTGAACATGAAATTAGTAGTCTATTAGCAAGAGTATCCCAGGCAACTTTTAAAGCCAAAATGAAAAAATATATAAGGTGTTGTATACCTCCCGCCCTTAGAGAGATCTTGAAAAAAGTCATTTTAAGAAGAAGATTTTTATAAAACCGCAATACTTTAAAATATGTTGGTAAATTTATGGCGCAATATATCATGGACAGATAAGTTGAGGGTTTATGTTGAAATTAATAAAGATAGCTATGGCTATGTAGAGCGTGTTTGATGGGATATTATTTAAAAAAAATTGCTAATTTAGCTCGTAAATATACAATGCGGTCTATTGATGGTGTTATCTATACCAACTCCAAAAAGGCATTTGCTGAGTATGAGGCGATATATTTTTATTTTAATTATCCACAGTTAATGCATCTAGGTGACCAATTATATTTTAAACCGCTTATCTCTAAACTTAACAAAGGTAGTTCCCAGGTGATTGTAGAACCTACCGCAGGTATGAGATTTATTTTTTCAGAGAATTTATCTTTACCAGATACCAGCATTAACTTTAAAAAAGTGTTGTTTGTTTCGCGGTTAGAGTTATTACCACAAATTATTTCTTGTTTTGGTGGCGTCGATTATTTTTTGTATGATTCTATGTCACACAAAGTTAATCGACCAATTTCTGATTTTATAGTAAATTCTTTTTATAAGTACTACGATTTAGAGTGTAACTTTCCTTTGTCAATAACCCCTAATGAGTATCTGGATTTTATGGTTACTCCTTATAATCAGTTTGGATTATTAAATAAAAGTAATATCATTTTTTTTAGTAATTATGTTGATTCTGGTAAATTTAGGATCTTACCAAAGGATAGAGACATATTGCTTGCTACTCTTTTAAAAGAACGGGGTAACAGTTATGTGGTACATTTGGGAACAAAACAAGATGCTGTTAATGATTGCGCTAACTATGATGGTATTGTAGATTTGGATTTGCGTGGTAAAACCACACCCCAAGATATTTTTTCATTAATGGCCATGAATAATGTGCAAGCAGTGTACTGTTATGATACGTTTGTATTACATGTGGCCAATATTTTTGGTTTAAAGGTTAATGTTAAATTTAAAAAGTATTTTTTGCATAACCAGCAAAAGCGGCAAGCATTTTCTAGCTTGTTTGCTAAGGAAAATTGTTCTAATATCCGTATCTTATGACTAGACTATAAGTTTTATTGGATACTCTTTAATTTGTTTTCAAAAACTGGAAACTACGGACTACCTCGCGGGGTAACGAGAGGAGAGTAGTGGTAGTTGTGTGAACATAATATGATATTAATTATATCGCTAACGTTATTGTTTATTTTTTCTTATATATTTATTGGTATCTATAGGTCATACGCCATAAAACAAAAGATCCTCGATCTTCCTAATCAACGCTCATCGCATGCCATACCAGTGCCGCGAGGCGGAGGGATCATATTTCTATTCATGTGGTCGCTTTTCTTGTTAGCTTTGTATTTTATTGATTTTGTGAAGATTAAGTATTTGTTTATGTTTCTACCGTCTGTTTTTTTAATTGGTTTTATCGGTTTTTGGGACGATAAAAGTGGGTTAACAGCGCGTTGGCGGTTTTTAATTCAATTAATAGCAGTAGTTTATAGCTTAGTGATTGTTGATGGTTTTCCTTCACTAAATGTTGGTATTGGAGTTATATACTGGGGTTGGTTTGGCTATATTTTTATGGCTTTAGCTTTATTATGGTCAATAAACTTATACAACTTCATGGATGGTATTGATGGTTTAGCTGCTATCGAAGCACTATTTGTCTTTGGATTGGGGGGTTATTTTATTTGGCGTGCCGGCGGCCTTGGTCTAGCTTATGCAAGTTGGGGGATGGCGTTAGTTATTACTGGTTTTTTAGTGTGGAATAAACCTCCTGCCAAGATTTTTATGGGGGATGCTGGTAGCACTTTGCTTGGTTTTTTAGTAATTTTATTTGCGATGATTGGAGAAAAAAAATATAAAGTTCCAATTTTATTATGGATAATTTTATACGGAGTATTTTGGTTTGATGCTACTTTAACTCTAATTCGCAGATTTATTAATGGTGATAAAGTATATCAAGCACATAAGCTGCATGCTTTTCATAGGTTAAACTCATATGGTTGGTCACATACAAGGGTGCTTCTGGGGGTTGTAAGCATTAATATAGTATTAGCTGCGCTCTCTTTATTAGCTTTTTATTTTTCGCGGTATATGTTATTGATCTTAGCTGGATGTATCGCTATTTTGACGTTAATTTATTTATTCATAGAAAAAGTTCGACCTATGTACAAATAGTAATAAGTCATGGTGTTTTTAAAATGTTTTGTATATACCGCTATTACTTCAAAATGCAGAATTAGCATCTAGCTGAACGATACCACTTGTAAATCAAATTTAGGCAAGGCGCTTTGGTTTTTTTGCGGCCGGAGTTTACTTTTACCTAACTGAGGACCGCAAAAAAATAAGGGCAACGCAGCATCAATTTGATTTACAAGTGGTATATCACCCTATCTTCCATCCAATTTGCAATATAATTGCATTTTGGACGAAAAATAGGATAAATATTTGCTACTTAAGTTACGATTATTCCTCAACTACCAAATTCTTTCGATAAATCGCAATAATATAGCCAATGGATTGGACTAAAACTGCTTTAACATTGGTACAGATTGCTTCGGCAAGTTTGGTTAGTTCTTCGGCACTGCTAGCGTAAGTCCTAATCTTAACTAACTCTGACTCATCTAGCGCGCGATCGATATTATGAACAACTTCGTCAGTCAAACCTTTTCCTTTAATGACTACAGATGGTTTTAAAAGGTGAAGCTGGTTCTTTAATTCTCTTAAAGCGTGAAGATTTAAAGCGGTGGTAGGCAAAATGCTTTTATCCATAAATTTCAACTCCTTGATTATAAATTAAACATCCTTACATTAAAATCGATAGTACTTTATTGTAAACCAATTTTTATGTATCCTAATTGCTTCAAATGCAATTTAGTGGTTACTTTTTAACTTATAAAAAGTATTAAGTCAAGTACTGTGAGAAACTGTGAAAAAATCAAGTAGTAATAGGTGGTTAAAAGAGCATTTTTCGGATGTTTACGTTAAAAAAGCTAAGAGTGAAGGGTTCAGGGCGCGCTCTACCTACAAGCTTACAGAGATCAATGAGCGCTACAAAATCATTAAACCTACCATGGTTGTGGTTGATTTGGGGGCGGCACCAGGTGGTTGGTCACAATATGTAGGGCAAATAATAGGGGGAAATGGTAGGATATTTTCTCTGGATATCCTGCCAATGCAGCCAATTGCTGGTGTAGATTTTATTCAGGGTGATTTTACTAATGATGAAGTAGTAAAGGCTTTGCATGATAAATTAGGTGCTAAAAAAGTTGATCTTGTTTTATCTGATATGGCCCCAAACCTAAGTGGAATAAAGGTGGTTGATGAGGCTCGGGCAATGGAATTAGCAAATAAAGCTTTTAAATTCACCAAACTTGTTTTAAAACCAAGGGGTATTTTTTTAATTAAAATGTTTCAAAGTGGTGAGTTTAAAGATTTCTTGCAAGCTCTACGTAAGAGTTTTACTGAAGTTAAAGTAATTAAACCAGATGCCTCAAGAGCCAGATCTAGCGAGGTTTTTCTGCTGGCAAGAGGATATATACCACTCATAACTTAAATTGATGCCGCGCTGCCCTTATTTTGTCGCAGAACGTGAGGGCGTTTTGTCTGGATTTAAATTTATTCCGCGTGGCGAGCTTAAATTTGATTTTACGAGGCCTATAAAATCTGTTTATGAGGAATATAGGTTAAGAATTGTTGTGGAGAACTATTGGTGATTTTGATGTCATGAGGTAATATAATATTCATATGAATAGCACTATTAAAACTTTATTTTTGTGGTTGGCAATTGTGGTCATTATAATTGTGGTTTTTAACAATTATGGTCCTAAACAGGCGGGCACCGATAAGGTGGCATATTCTCAGTTTGTCCAGGAGGTTGACCGTGGCAATATCAAAAGCGTTACTATTGAGACCAATAACATCAATGCAGTAAAGAAAGATGACAGTAAAGTATCAACATATATACCATTAGAGGATCAGAGTTTACTGTCACGATTAATACAAAAAGGAGTCGATGTTAGCGGTAACCCACCTGAACAGCATGGTATTTTGACCCATATTTTTATTAATTGGTTTCCGATCTTGCTTTTAATTGGCGTATGGTTATTTTTCATGCGGCAAATGCAAGGTGGTGGTAGTAGTCGTGGTGGTCCATTTTCTTTTGGTAGGAGTCGCGCACGTTTATTAAACCATGATCAAGTTAAAGTGACTTTTGCCGATGTTGCTGGTGTCGAAGAAGCTAAAGAAGAGGTACAAGAGCTTGTCGACTTTTTAAAAGACCCTAAAAAATTTCAAAAGCTTGGTGGCAAAGTTCCTTGTGGTGTTTTGCTCCTTGGTTCTCCAGGTACTGGAAAGACCTTGCTGGCTAAAGCCGTAGCTGGTGAAGCAAAAGTACCATTTTATTCAATTTCTGGGTCAGATTTTGTCGAGATGTTTGTTGGGGTTGGTGCTGCAAGGGTACGCGACCTTTTTGAGACCGCTAAAAAACATGCACCTTGTATAATTTTTATCGATGAAATCGATGCGGTTGGACGCCATCGCGGTGCTGGACTTGGTGGTGGTCATGATGAGCGTGAGCAGACTCTTAATCAATTGTTAGTTGAAATGGATGGATTTGCTGGTAAAGAGGGCGTAATAGTTGTTGCTGCGACTAACCGACCAGACGTTTTAGATCCAGCTTTGCTGCGACCGGGTAGGTTTGATCGTCAAGTGGTAGTTCCACTTCCTGATATTCGGGGGCGAGAACAGATTTTACGGGTCCACATGCGAAAGGTACCAGCCGCCAAAGATGTCGATCCATCAATTTTTGCTCGTAGTACCCCGGGACTTTCCGGAGCTGATCTTGCTAACTTAGTTAATGAGGCCGCTCTTTTTGCTGCACGTGCTAATAAAAAGCATGTTGAAGTGTCAGATTTTGAAAAAGCAAAAGATAAGATTTTAATGGGGAGTGAAAGACGCTCACTTGTTATTAGCGAAGAAGAAAAACGAGCGACAGCTTATCATGAAGCTGGTCATGCTATTGTTGGTTTGTCTCTGGCTGATTTTGGTTACGATCCAATTTATAAAGTAACCATAATACCACGAGGGCGTGCGCTTGGGGTTACCATGTTTTTACCGGAGCAAGATTATCATAATTATTCGAAACAAAAACTAGAAAGCCAAATTGCCGGGCTACTTGGTGGTCGCGTAGCTGAAGTTATTAAATTTGGTTCAGATTATATGAATACTGGAGCATCTAGTGATATTGAAAGAGCTACTTCTATCGCACGTAATATGGTAACGCGCTGGGGATTGTCTGATAAATTGGGACCGATGGTTTATGGTACAGAGGAAGGGGAGATATTTTTAGGTAGAAGTGTAACGTCACATAAAGAAATCTCTGATGCCACCGCTGCTGAAATCGATCACGAGATTCGCTCGATTATTGAACGCAACTACGAGCGTGCAGAAAAAATATTGAAAGACCATTTGGCGCAACTTGAAATGATGGCTGAGGTGCTGATCAAGTATGAAACTATAGATAAGAAACAGATTGATAGTATCATGAAAGGGCGTCGTCCACGTCCATCACGTTCTAGTGATGAAACTAAAAAGAAAGGTTACAAAGAAGAGGTGACGTTGGAACCATTATCTGAAGGTTTGGCCGAAACTTCTCAAGAGGATCAGGCTAAAGAATCTCCGAAAGAGGGATCCAAATTAGATAATTCCAAGGAACCAGACGATACAAATTCTAGTGAATAGCAAGTGAAAAATAAGGTAAAAGCAAAAAAGTATTTTGGTACCGATGGTATTCGTGGTCGTTTCGGTGAAAGTATTATTAATCCAGAATTTGTCTTAAAGTTGGGTTGGGCGGTGGGTAAGGTTTTACATGAAAAATTTGGTGACGCTAAAGTTTTAATTGGTAAAGATACTCGTATTTCTGGCTATTTACTTGAGTCAGTTTTAGAAGCTGGTCTATCTTCTGCTGGAGTTAATGCTTGGATGCTTGGACCAATGCCAACCCCAGCGGTTGCATATTTAACTAGAACCTTTCGTGCCCAAGCTGGTATCGAAATCAGCGCCTCGCATAATCCATACTATGATAATGGGATAAAGTTTTTTTCTTCGCTTGGTAAAAAACTCTCCGATGAACTTGAGGATGCTATCGAAGAAACAATGCATGAGCCAATGAAGTTAGTTGATGCGGCTAAACTTGGCAAAGCGAAACGTATTGATGATGCTGCCGGTAGATATATTGAGTTTTGTAAAAGTACAGTTAGCACCAAAAGTAATTTATCTGGTATGAAAATAGTTGTCGACTGTGCTCATGGCGCCACCTATCATGTTGCGCCTTTGGTACTACGCGAGTTAGATGCTACCGTCGTTGAAATTGGCACCGACCCAAATGGTTTTAATATTAATGAAAATTGTGGTTCTACGTTCCCCGAGAGCCTTGCCAAAGTTGTGTTAGCCGAAAGAGCCGACTTGGGTATTGCCTTTGATGGGGACGGTGATCGAGTGATTATGGTAGATCACAAAGGTGAGATTGTTGATGGTGATGAGCTGGTTTTTATTATTGCTAAACATGGAGTTACTAGCGGTACGTTGCAAGGTGGGGTTGTTGGTACCGTCATGAGTAACCTGGGGCTAGAAAACAGTTTAAAAAACCTAGGAATTGATTTTAAGCGTACTAAAGTGGGGGATCGCTATATTATAGAGGCTTTGCATAATAATCATTGGTTACTCGGGGGTGAGTCGTCTGGTCATATTGCTCATTTGGGTATTACAACGACTGGTGATGGTATTATTAGCGCACTCCAGGTTTTAAATGCAGTTAGCGTTCGTAAAGCATCACTCAATGAATTAAAATCTGAAATGGTTAAATACCCCCAAGTGTTAATTAATGTGCAATGCCAATATCCAAATGAATTCAACAATAATGATAGGATTAATAAAGCGGTAGTGAAAACAACCAAGGAGCTCGGGAAAAATGGCAGAGTATTACTTAGGCCGTCTGGCACCGAACCAGTTATTAGAGTCATGGTAGAAGGAAAAGATCACGATTTAATCACTAAAGCTTGTGAGAATTTAGCTGATGTGGTAAGAAGTGTAGTTGAAGAGTCAGTATAACTAATATATGACAAAAAGTGCTGTGGGGTTATATTGAAAACCAAATTACACGTAGGTTTTTTCTAAATGAGAATTTGGCTGTGGTTGGGTAGGGTAGTAGGCTTAGTAGTAATTTAGCTGATTAGTGATTTTTAATAAAAATTCAGCTTGAATAGTTATATAAAGAGGTTAAATTATGCAGGAATTAGTGTTTATTATTCATGTATTATCAGTAGTAGCTTTAATTGGGCTGGTTTTAGTACAGCATGGTAAGGGCGCAGATATGGGGGCTGCATTTGGTAGCGGTGCTTCTAATACTATGTTTGGTAGTATAGGGTCTATCTCTTTTTTCACCAAGCTTACTGCTGTTATTGCTGTTATCTTTTTTGTAACTAGTGTTACCCTCGGGGTTATGGTTGCTAAGCAAGCAAAACAAAATATGAATTCTTCGTTTGTTATACCAGAGCAAACTTCAACAGGTGGGTCATTACCTATTGGAGGGGCAGAGTAGGTTTGGTAAATTTTTTATGCCGAAGTGGTGGAATTGGTAGACACACTACCTTGAGGTGGTAGCGGCGCAAGCCGTGCCGGTTCGAGTCCGGCCTTCGGTATTTTTCATAGTTCAAAGCCGAGTTAAAACAAATCTAAATGACAGAGAGATGCTTGTGGTTGTCTGGACTTTTTGTAACGATGAAATATTGTTTATCGTGGAGCTGACAGATACACTATGCTTTTTTACTTACAAACTAAATTTATTAATAAGCTGACGAAAAACTTGTTAAACTCAGTCAGTGGATTAAAAGTGGCGCTACAAGAGTTTTCATTTATCTTGGAGCTGTTAGTAGGAATTATTTTACTGCCGCTAATTATATATTTAGACCGGCCAAATATAATCAAAGTCGTAGTTCTATTTACTTATCTTTTAATCTTAGTTTTAGAATTAATAAATACTTCAATAGAAAAATTATGTGATCGAGTAACTACCAGTTATGATGAACAAATCAGAGACATCAAGGATGTCTCAAGTGCCGCGGTATTTGTGGTAGTAGTATCATTTTTAATAGAGATGTTTATACTATTCTTTGGCTTGCCAAAACTCTAGATATCTTCTTGAAAATTTAGCTAGTTGGTCTGACCATTCACTATCATTTGCAGCAATTAGAGCGAAGTTCGGATCTAATTCTCCAATGCCCGAAGCTCCTAAGCCTAATCTATTTTTCTCAAATTTAAACCCTAAGCTATAGAGGATCGTGGGAAACATTGAAAAGTGGTAGATGTCATCTCGATTCTTTTGCAAAGGGGTTGTCGTTATAATCCTATTAAACACCCTGCGATTTTTTTCACTTAGCAGATTGTCATATACAGTATTTTTCATCGCAAGATGGTCGCCAAGAATTATGACATTTGTATTTTTTAAATAACCTTTTTTTGACATAAAGTCGATGAAGTCTGCAACGATATCTGAAGTGCATTTTACAATACCGGTAAACTCTGTAACGCCTTGCTTTTTACAGGTGGGGCTGATATGTCCAGATGGGTGGTGAGTATCAATGGTTGTTATGGTAATATTATAGGGTTTTTTACTATTCTCTAACTGGATAATTCTGTTTTTGGCGTAAGCGAATAGTTCATCATCAAATAGACCCCAATCGTTAAATCTTCTATAACCTAAGTCTTGCCATTCTTTTTTGCCATACGTTTCTGAATAGCCATGTTGCTGAAAAAACTTTCCTTTCCCCGAAAAGGAAAGATCATCGCCGCCAATATAAATATTTTTGTAACCAGCTTTTTTTAAGATGTCGCCTAAACAAATAGCGTTGGGAAGAAACTTCTTGATAGATTCACCTAAACTGTTACCGTCGGACACAATGATTGACTTTAAAGGGATCCCACATTGAGAAGAAACTATTCCTGCTATGGTCCAACCGGTGCCGGTTGTTTGTTTAAAATCCTTAAAGGTTATCGCTTGCTTGGTTTTATCGTTAAGCGATTTTAGCAAATCTTCTCCAAAAATTTCTTTGTTTGAGTAGGTATTTTCTAAAGATTCAACGTAAATTAAAACTAGGTTTTTCTTGTTAGCTGGATAAGTTATATTGCGGGGGGTAACATAATTTGTTGCTATGAAGTTACTTTCGCTTCTGCTGGTAATGTATGTCCAAAAAGCTATTTTGGATAGGAAAAAACTTGATGAAAGTAATACAAATATTATAGGAAATTTTGTACGGAAAATTACTACCAGCATCTTTTGGATAATAATAAAAACATTTTTTATTGCGGAAGTAAATTTGGTTAAAACCTGCTTTAAACCCAATTGTTCTGTCGATAAGATAAATTTTTCAAATGAATAAATAAACAGCGCTAACAATGTGGGTAAAATAAAACAATTTCTTATAAAGCTTCTGACTAGACTAGTATCTGCTTCAAGTACACCTTCTGCCCCAAATTGCAGATGATATATAACTTGTTCGAAACTCACTTCGCCAAATTTTCTTTTAACCCATATTCCAGTCATTAACAAAAAAAATGCTAGCCAGTATGCTGAAAATTTTGTTGTAACAGTTGCTGCTTTGACAATTTTTTTTCTCATATAATAAAAACCTGTATGGGTGTATGTTTTTTATTTTGGCGACTGTACCATTGGTTGGCAAATCTCGTCAATTTTACTTACGTGAAATGCATCTGATTTTTGAACAAAATTATTGCTAATGGATTAAAAATATTAAAAATTTCTCCTTTTAACAAAAGGAGGAGTAATGAATTCTGCGTTTGAGAGATAAATGCGGTCCTCCTTAAGGTTTGGGCAGATCCAGCTCATCTGGGAAGATATTGGAGCAAAATTAGATGCATTTACCGTGAACTTCACTAATCAAAGTCAGAGGCAGTAACCAGTTAATATTTAGTACATCAATGACAATCTTGTTATAATTCAATATGATAGGCGTGGTATAACAATAAACCAGAGGATGGTTCATGTTAAGTTTTTTAGAAAAAAATCAAATTTTAAGATTAACCTTGAATTTTTATAACATTAGCCTATATAATGGCGCCCTGAATTTGATTGATTTTTTTAAGGAATTGACGCGGGGTAGAGCAGTCTGGTAGCTCGTCGGGCTCATAACCCGAAGGTCATAGGTTCAAATCCTATCCCCGCTACCAAATTAATTAGTTGGATATTTTTGCATGATATGGTTATGTGGCTATTATGTTGTAAATTAATTTGTTTTTAAAAAATGTATTTATTTTTAAAAATGGGCTTTATGCCCATTTTTTATATTTGTTAGTAATGCTAAGTGGTTAAATATTGACTGTGTATGAAAGTAGATGAATCTACAATAGAAAGCTTAATTACTCCGATAGTAGAGGCGATGGGGTATATTGTTTGGCATATAGATTTACATAGAGTCCAGCGTAAAATTTTATTGAGGGTATATGTTGATGTACCGACGACTACTCTACGTAGGAGTATTAGTGTCGACGATTGCAGTGAAATCAGTAACCAAATTGGTAGTTTACTTGATGTTGAGGGGGTGTTTTCTAGTAGTTATACCCTTGAGGTTTCATCGCCAGGATTGAATCGCTCACTGTATAAACTTGAGCACTACGTACGGTACATTGGCAGTATGGTTCATATAGTTGTGCGCGAGCCTGTATTGCATGAGAAGAGCACGAGACGTGATCTTAGCGGCAGGATAAGTGAAGTGGTTGATGGTATTTTAAAATTAACAGTAGATGGTAAGTTTATTGATGTTGCTATAACAAATATTAGTAGGGCTAAATTAATTCTAGATTTGTAAGGTGAGATAGAGATATGAATAAGGAGATATTGTTAGTTGTCGATTCAGTATCCAATGAGAAAGATATGGAAAAAGAGGTTATTTTCCATGCGATTGAAAGTGCCTTGGCAGCAGTAACTGCTAAACGTTACTTAGAAGAGGTTGATATTAGAGTGGCTATCGATCGTAAAAGTGGTGATTACGAAACTTTTCGTCGTTGGTCGGTGGTTGCTGATAGTGAATCCCTTGAATTTCCAGGAAAACAAATTCCTCATAAGCAAGCACAAACCATTAATGCTGAGCTTGAAGTTGGTGATGTTATTGAAGAACCCGTTGAGTCAGTAGAATTTGGACGTATTGCTGCGCAGATGGCAAAACAAGTTATTATGAGAGAAATTCGGCGCGCTGAACGTGAAGATATTGTAAAGCGCTACATGAGCCTGATCGATACTCTTGTTATGGGAGTGGTGAAGAAAGTTGCGCGTGACCAAATTATTTTAGATATGGGAAATGGGGTTGACGCAGTAATTTTGCGCGATGGCATGCTCCCCAAAGAGGCAGTACGTTTGCATGATAGGGTTCGTGGTATTTTGTGCGGTGTGCGTGAAGACGGTAAGGGGCCAATGTTAATTGTCAGTAGGACCTCTCCTAAAATGCTAGTTGAATTATTTAAATTAGAGGTCCCAGAAATTACTGAAGATGTAATAACTATTAAGGCTGTAGCTCGTGACCCGGGACTACGCGCTAAGATAGCGGTAAAGACTAATGATGGTAGAATTGATCCTATTGGCGCTTGTATCGGTATTAGAGGATCAAGAGTACAAAATGTTTCAAATGAACTGGGCGGTGAGCGTGTCGATGTAATTTTATGGGACGACGACCCAGCACAGTTAGTAGTTAACGCTATGGCCCCAGCAGAAATTGCTTCTATCGTAGTTGATGAAGATCGTAAGAGTATGGATATCGCCGTACGTGATGATCAGCTTGCTTTAGCTATTGGGCGTAACGGACAAAATGTTAAGTTAGCTAGTGAATTATCGGGATGGAAGCTTAATGTTGTTAGTATTGCTGAGGCTGAACATAAGGTTAAAGCTGAATCAGGAAGCTTGGGTGCTGTTTTTGTTGAACACCTGGCGGTAGATAGTGATTTAGCTGACATTTTAGTACGCGAAGGTTTTCGTACCTTAGAAGATGTGGCTTACACTTCAGTTGAAGATTTAGCATCGATTGAAGAATTTGATAAAGATATTGCGGAAGCATTGCATGGGCGCGCTCGTGATGTCTTATTAGAGCAGGCTCTATCTAGCAAAGGGCAGGTTGGAGTTGTGGAGCCAGCCCAAGATCTATTAGACCTTGAAGGCATGACTCGACATCTTGCTTATGTGCTCGCGAGTAATGGCATTGTTACTCGAGAAGATCTTGCTGAACAGTCGATAGATGATTTAAGTAGTATTGAAGAGTTGAGTAAGGAAGATGCAGGCAAACTTATCATGGCGGCGCGTAAATACTGGTTTGAATAGCTGTTATGTTTTAGGTGTTGTCCGCGGTGGATGATGTGCTTGGTGGAAGATTTTAAGAAATAATTAAAAAATATTTATTCGAGACTTAATAGTAATATGGCAGATATCACAGTAGAACAATTAGCTAAAATGGTGGGAATTCCTGCAAGGCAGCTATTACTACGCTTAAAAGATGCTGGTATTGAAGTAAAAGAGCAAGCATCAACCATTACCGATCAGCAAAAAAATCTTTTACTAAGCCATCTAAAGAAGTCTTCCCCGGTTGCTGCAACCAAGACTCCACAAACTTTAACACTCAAAAAAACCTCAACTCCTCCAGGTTCTGCTGCCCAAGCTTCAGCACGCAATATCATTAGTGTGACTGTGCGTAAACGTCGGATGCACCATGATGTTGATAAAGACCTCCTCATGGAAGAAGAAAAGGCGAAATTGTTGCTTGCAGAACAGCAAAAGCAAGAGAGTATCAGGAACCAAGAAGCTAAAAAGGGTGTGCAAGATAAAGCCGCTGAGGTATTAATACCCAAAAAAGCGGTGACTATTGAAACTACGTCACCAGAGACGTTAGCCAAGCAACCTAAGCGTGTCCATGCAGAGGTTAAGCAGGCGCTAAAGAAGTTAGTAAAACCCGCCGTATTAAAGCATAAAGAACCAGATTTGGTTGAAAAACCAGGTGTTGCGGCTGTTCCAGTTGCAGCACCGGCTGTACAGGTGGCACGAGAAATTCCTATTCCCGAGACTTTAACTGTTGCTGAATTGGCTCAAAAAATGTCGGTAAAAGTGGCTGAGGTAATTAAAAGCATGATGAAGATGGGAGCAATGGCCACCATTAATCAAGTAATCGATCAAGATACGGCAGCTTTAGTGGCAGAGGAGATGGGGTTTAAAACTAAGCTAATCAAAGAAACGGTACTGGAAGATCACTTAACATTACAAGAAGATATAACCACAGCTGAATCGATAACTCGAGCACCCGTGGTGACTATCATGGGCCACGTTGATCATGGTAAGACCTCTCTTTTAGATTATATTCGACGTACTAAAGTGGCAGAGAAAGAAGCGGGCGGGATTACGCAGCATATTGGAGCTTATCATGTTAATACTGCTCGTGGTGAAATCACCTTCTTAGATACTCCTGGTCATGAAGCATTTACTGCTATGCGTGCGCGTGGCGCTGTCTGTACTGATATTGTAATTTTGGTAGTAGCCGCAGACGATGGTGTTATGCCACAAACTGTTGAAGCTATTCAACATGCACAAGCTGCAAAGGTTCCATTAATTGTGGCGATTAACAAAATTGACAAACCAGGGGCTGATCCTGAGAGAATTAAAACCGAGCTAACTAAATATAATATCGTTTCTGAAGATTGGGGTGGGGATACTATTTTTCAGAAGATTTCTGCAAAAACTGGGGAGGGGGTGGATAATCTTTTAGAATCTATCCTGATCTTAGCAGAAGTACAAGAGCTTAAATCTCCGGTTGAGGGCCCAGCTCGAGGGGTTGTAATCGAGTCGCATCTGGATAAAGGTCATGGTCCTGTAGCATCGATTTTAGTACAACGTGGCACCCTAAATCAGGGAGATATGTTACTAGCAGGTTTACATTATGGCAGAGTACGTGCCATGTTTAATGATGCTGGCAAAAAAATTGTCAAAGCCGGCCCCTCAATTCCTGTAGAGGTTTTAGGTTTATCTGGAATTCCTCGTGCTGGAGATGAAGCGATTGTTACTACTAATGAGAAAAAAGCACGCGAAGTAGCCTTGTTTCGTCAGGGTAAGTATCGTGATGTTAAGTTAGCAAAACAGCAAGCAGCGAAACTCGAAAATATTTTCGTGAGAATGCAAGAAAGCGGTGCCAAGGTTTTAAATATAGTTTTAAAGGCCGATGTGCAAGGTTCTGCAGAAGCTATTACAGATATGTTAAGTAAAGTGGCGATTGACGAAGTTAAGATCAAAGTCATATCGAGCGGAGTTGGTGGTATTACTGAATCTGATATTAATTTGGCTTTGGCGTCAGAAGGAATAGTTGTTGGGTTTAATGTACGAGCTGATGCAGTTGCTAAAGCTTTAGCAGAAAGGGAAGGGGTGGATTTACGCTACTATAGCATTATTTATAAATTACTTGACGATCTAAAAGCTGCACTAACAGGAATGTTAGCACCTAAATATGAAGAACAGACAGTGGGATTGGTTTCAGTTCGCGATGTTTTTCGCTCATCAAAATTTGGTACGATTGCTGGTTGCATGGTAACCGAAGGCTTAATTAAACGTGGTAACTTACTAAGAGTACTGCGTGATAATGTAGTTATTCACCAGGGTGAATTAGAGTCGTTACGTCGGTTCAAGGATGATGTGCAAGAGGTTCGTCAAGGAATGGAGTGTGGTATTGGTATTAAAGGTTATAACGACATCAAAGTTGGTGACCAAATCGAAGTTTATAAGTCGGTAATAGTTAAACGTACGTTTGAGAACTAGTGAGAGAGTAGGTATTGATTTACAGGTTTCAGTAATTCCAATATTTATGGCAATTTAATTTTTTTAACCACATTTCATTGTATTAATTAGCAAGTTGTATGTGTTCTTTTGCTGGGTCACAAAGAGCACAAATTTCACTTTCGGTAAGATTTAATTTGAGGCAATTTGTGTGTCTCTTTGTGGTCTTTATTTCTTATTATGCTTATGATATCATTATTTCAATGTCGTAGGCCGACAGCTCTAGCTTTGGTTTAGAATCTAAGCAATGGAAGATGGATAGTATTAATATGGAATCGTTCAAAAAATTGTTGGTTGTCATCTGTTTTTCAGCGGTCTTTCTCGTTGCTCAAACTTGTTCTGCTAGTACTAATGTGAGTACTTATAGTGGAGGCTCACATTGGTTGGGTACGTTTTTAGGTGCAGGAATTATTGCTGGTGGTGGTATTGCTATTGCTTTGGCATCAGGAGGCTCCAATTCCGATAATACGCACAATAACAATAATCCAGAACCAACGCCTCTTACACCTGTAGCCGGATCGGGAACGCCGGTCATATTAAGTTCATCTAATTACAATTTACTCTCTATAAATGGCGTGCTTGAGGCGGGGACAATCACCGTTTTTAATAATAACAACGGGCCAAGCACTTTTTCTTACAGTGTTAGCGATAACAGTTTAATTGTTGATAAAAACTCTTCTTGTTTAACTAAAGCTACTGCAGCTAATGGGACCTGTACATTCAATATTAGCTATACTGGCGACGCAAAGACTAATGCATCTACCACAGTACTTTTTACCGTTAAAGGAACAGAAAGCGATACTCTCAGAATTAATCTTTATTCAAGGAAACTTAATACCTTTTTTGCCCCTACCGCTTTAGCCACTAAGGCCCATGGAATTTACGGTTATGCCAAAGGTTTTGCGGCAGCGGGGGTTAATGGCACTGGGTTTTTGTATGTTCTAGCGTCAAGCAAAACATATCCAGGAGGCGTTTATAAAACCAATGATCAAGGAAAGCATTGGATTTTAATTAAAGCTGGACTTGAATTGAATCCTGGCGAGTATTTGTTATCTATGGTTTTACATAATGATGGATCTTTATATGTAGGATCTAGTAATGGCAAAGTTTTTAAATTAAACGAATCAACCTCGACTTGGACTAAAGTAGGAGATGCTTCTAGAGTAGGCCAGATAAATGTTCTATGTTCTCACGACAGGATGTTATACGCTGGTGGTAGCAATGGTATTTTTGTTTTTGATGGCACTACTGATTGGATGCCAATTAGTAATGGTTGGCCAGCAGGGGTTAGCGTTTTGTCTTTTGCTACTGGAGGTGATGGCTTGTTATATGCCGGGACCAATGGTCGCGGCGTTTATAAGCTAAATTCTGATACTTGGAGTCAAATTACCGCTAGTAATTCTACTACTGTAAATTATTTAGGTCTAAATGGTGACTTATTATATGCCGGTATTACCTCTGGATCTGATGGTGCAGTTTATTCACTTGGTAAAAATAATGAATGGAAGCTGGAAGGAAACACCCTAACAGGTAGCGGTGGCGTACAGTCTTTGTGTTGGTATAACAATACTGGATATGCAGGTACCGTTAATGATGGTATTCACCAATTGACTAATGAATCGTGGAAAAAAGTAGATAAAGGTGATCTGGCAAATACAATAGGTGGCATAATCAATGCATTATATGTAGATGCTGCTGATAACATTTTATATGCTGCAGTTAATGGTGCTGGGGTTTACTTTATGCACGATGGTAATACCTGGGAAAGCGCTAACAATAATGAAGCCACAATTAGAGAGGATTATTGTTTTTGCAAACATCAAGATGGCTACCTATATGTAGGTACTACCGATGCCGGGGTGTTCAGGTCAAAAGATGGCGGAGCTAATTGGGAGTTGTTTAATGCAGGTTTAGCTGACAAAAATATACAAGCCTTGCATTCGGGTAATGATACCGGCAATGATGGGATCTCCTATTTATATGCGGGAACTAGTAATGGTAAAATTTATAGGGTTGATACTAGTAGTTCTACGCCAAACTGGATAAATACAGCGACTATTAATGAAGTGGTAATAAACAGTTTTGCCTCAGATCCTAGGATGTTGTATATAGCGACTAATAATGGTGTAAGAAGTTCTGATCATGGAAGTAATCCTATCGCTGTTGATGGTAAATGGTGTTGGGGAGTAACTGCAGCAGTCGGTAACTTAGCATTATTTAATGGGGTATTATATGGTTCAGGTTATGCCACCACTAGTTGTATAGGTGTTTATTATCTTAACAACCCACAAGGTGGGTCCATTTGGAAGTCTGCTAACTTTCCCCAAACTAATGCTTATGTATTTTCACTTTATACCGATGGCAATGGTCATTTATACGCAGGTTCTTCTAGTGCTTCTGGTGATTCGTACACTGACAACAATGTTTACCGATTAGATAATTCTGGTTCCGACCACAGCTGGAAGCAGGTTGGGTCATCGTTGAACAATCCAGTTCGGGTATTGGTTTCAGACGAAACTTATTTGTATGCTGGTCTTCGTCATCCTACTGATACTAGTTTAAACAATGTAGGAGTCTACAGATACGATAATAATAATTCTAATGGCACTTGGTCCTGGTCATCTATGAATAACGGAGATGTTACCGACTCCACATATGTCAATGCTCTGTATTCAGATCAAACCTATATGTATGTTGCAACCGGTGGTGGAATTTACAAAGGATGGATGAATTAACATTTTGTAGAAGTAGCTGAAGTCAGCGTAAGTAGGAGCGAAGCAATGTATGGCAACGAAAGCAAAGTGCCTAAAACGCTAAGTGGTAAGGATAGGCGTGGAGAAGAGAGGGTGAGGGAGGATGTGGGATAAGATAGGAGCTAAATTGTAATATTAGATCGGATATTAACTTTGACATACCAAAGTCATAAGGTTATATTCATCCAACTAGAATTTTGATTTATTTGACGTTGGAGGAAAAATGGCAGTCCAAAAAAGTAGAGTAACTAGATCCAAGCGTGGCATGCGTCGTGCGCATAATGCTTTAACCCAGCCAACCTTGTCTGCAGATAAAACTAGCGGCGAAACCCATCGTCGCCATAATATGACTAAAGATGGTTATTATCGTGGGCGTCAGGTAGTGGCGCCAAAGCCTATTAAGACTACTGATGCTGACAAAGAAGAGCAATAATCTCGTGGCAAAGATCACACTATCCGTAGACGCTATGGGTGGCGATCATGGTTCCGTTGTTACGGTACCTGCTGCCTTCAGATTATTAGCTAAGTACCCTAATGTCCATCTAATCTTGGTGGGTAAGGAAGAGGTATTGAACCAGGCTATTGCTGCAGAAAAAGATAGCGCTAGGTTCAGAGAGCGTATTACCATCCATCATGCCTCTGAAGAGGTTTTAATGGATGAGCTACCATCTAAGGCTCTGCGCTATAAAAAAGATTCTTCCATGAGGGTGGCACTTAACTTGGTAAAAGATGGTATAGCTAGTGCTTGTGTTAGCGCTGGCAATACTGGAGCTTTGGTTGCTACGGCAAGGTTTGTGCTAAAAACCTTACCCGGCATTGATCGACCTGCTATTACGACATGTCTTCCGACGATGAATCCTGATAAGAGCACGATTATGTTAGATCTGGGAGCTAATGTTGATTCTAAAGCCCCGTACCTTTGCCAGTTAGCTGTGATGGGCACAGTATTGTCTTCGGTGATTGACAATAATTCTCGTCCACGGGTTGCCTTGCTCAATATTGGTTCAGAAGAGATCAAAGGTAACGAACAAATTAAACAAGCGGCGCAGCTCCTTGCAAAAAACACCAATATAAATTATGTGGGTTTCGTCGAAGGAGACGATCTGTTTAAAGGGAATGTCGATGTGGTCGTATGTGATGGCTTTATTGGCAACATTGTGCTTAAGACGATTGAGGGAGCCTTAAGGCTTGTGGTGTCGTGTGCCAAAAGAAATATGGCACGTAACCTTTTCACTAGAGTTTTAGCCATGCTTGCTTTACCATTACTGCGTAGTTTATCTCGAGATATTGATCCTGGTAAATATAACGGTGCGACCTTAATTGGTTTACAGGGGGTAGTAGTAAAAAGTCATGGCGGCGCCAACGCTCGGGTATTTTTTCACGCTTTAGAAAGAGCGGTGGTTGAGGCAGAAAGAAATGTACCCCAAGTAATTCGTGACGAATTAACAAGAATTTTTGAAGATATATCACCTACATAGAAATTAGTATGAAATACTCTCGTATTATAGGTACTGGCAGTTATTTGCCAGAAAAGATTTTGACCAATAATGATTTGGCAAAAATAGTAGACACCTCCGATGAGTGGATTTTTGAACGCACTGGCATTAGGCGGAGGCATGTCATGTCAGTTGGTGAAAATACTACTTCAATGGCTGGTATGGCATCGCGTCGAGCTATTGAAGCAGCTGGTATAGACAAAAGTAAAATTCAATTGATTATTTTAGCCACTTGTACCCCCGACCTATTTTTTCCTAATGCGGCAAGTACCTTGCAACGGTATCTCGGTATGACCGAAACAGCCTGCCCAGCTTTTGACGTTAATATAGCATGCAGCGGTTTTGTATATGCTTTAAGTATTGCCGATCAATTTATTCGTAGCGGTGCTATAGAATATGCTTTAGTAATTGGAGCTGACTCCTTAACTAGGCTGATTGATTGGTCAGATCGCTCTACCTGTGTTTTATTTGGTGATGGGGCTGGTGCGGTTGTGCTAGCAGCTAGTGACCAACCTGGGGTTTATTCTGCACACTTACATACCGATGGTAGTTACGGTGATTTACTACGGGTTGATGGTGATGTTTATAATGCTCCGGCACGGCAGTATATTAAAATGCAAGGTAATGCAGTTTATAAGGTTGCAGTTACCAAATTATATGAAGTGGCTGAAGAAGCTATTAAGTTTAATCACATTAATAAAGAGGATGTCGATTGGTTAATCCCTCATCAGGCCAATCAGCGTATCATTGAAGCAACTGCACGTAGACTTGGGATATCGCTAGAAAAAGTTATTTCAACAGTTGAAGATCAAGGTAATACCTCTGCTGCCTCGGTACCACTAGCTTTAGATATTGGAGTACGTGATGGGAGAGTAAAACCTGGGAATCTATTGTTACTTGAAGCTTTTAGTGCTGGCTTTGCGTGGGGATCGGTAGCAGTTAGGTATTAGGTAACGAATTTTGAGGCCACAAAGAGAGTTTTTATGCAAAAATATGCCGTAGTATTTCCTGGCCAAGGTTCACAAGCGGTTGGGATGTTAAAAGAGTTAGCCGCTACTTATCCACAAATCCAAAATACCTATAACGAAGCGTCTGAAGTTCTTGGTTATGACCTGTGGGATTTAATCCAAAATGGTCCAGAAGAAAAATTAAATCTCACCGAATTTACTCAACCAGCATTGTTAGCTGGTGGGATATCAGTATGGCGCTTATGGTCTCTTAAAAATGGTATCTCTCCAACTTTTTTAGCTGGGCACAGTCTTGGTGAGTATACTGCCCTAGTTGCTGCCAAATCTATAACCTTTAAAGATGCAATTAAACTGGTAGCGGCGCGAGGACGCTTTATGCAGGATGCTTATCATGGTGAAGGTGCTATGGTGGCCATAGTTGGTTTAGCTGACGATCTAGTTAAGAGAGTTTGTGATGAGGCGGTACAAAATGATATTTTAGTTGCGGCAAACTATAATTCTCTTGGGCAAACAGTACTTGCTGGTCATTTGTCCGCTGCTACTAGAGCGGTAGAGAAAGCTAAGGCTCTTGGTGCTAAGATTGCCAAGGTTTTACCTGTTAGTGTGCCATCACATTGTATGTTAATGAAACCAGCAGCTGATAAATTAAGCCAGATGTTACAAACAATCACGATCAATCCTCCACTAATCCCCGTTATCCATAACGCTGATGTTGCAGCTTACGATGATCCACAAAAAATCCGTGATGTATTGGCGCGTCAATTGTATAGTCCGGTACGGTGGGTTGAGACGGTACAACTTATGATTAAACATGATGTAAAAACTATTTTGGAATGTGGCCCAGGTAAGGTTTTAGTCGGTTTAAACAAAAGGATTAGTAGTGACATTGTGGTTGATGCTGTTGCCAATCGTTTATAGATATAGGGGTTATTGCAAGGTGGTCATTTTTTGCACAGTTACTCTTCACAATTACAACAAATGAATAATGACAAATTAACGATGTAAAGGTTTGGTCTTAATTGCCCTGTCATTTACAAGTTCACTTCTTGATGGTAAAAAGTAAACAAAGCAAGAATTATTTTATTCACAATAACTATAATAAAGGTACGTTATGTCATTAGAAAACAAAGTTGCTTTAGTTACTGGTGCCAGTAGAGGTATTGGCAAAGCTATTTTATTAACCCTGGCTAAAGCGGGTGCGGTAGCTATTGGGGTTGATTACAATGAAGAGTTTGCGGCTACTATTTCTTCTTTTTTGCAAGAGTTTGGCTATAAGGGTGAAGGCTTAGTTATGGATGTTACTAAGCAAGCTTCGATAGAAACTGCACTTGAACAAATTACGCAAAAATATGGCGCACCAAGTATTTTAGTTAACAATGCCGGCATTACTAGAGATAATCTTATGCTTCGGATGTCACAAGAAGAATGGGATCAAGTAATAGCTACCAACCTGACGTCAGTATTTAGATTGAGCCGTGCTTGTATTCGGGATATGGTTAAGGCACGTTATGGTCGTATCATCAATATTGCTTCAATCGTTGCTTACATGGGAAATCCTGGGCAAGCTAATTATGCTGCAGCAAAAGCTGGAATCGTGGGGTTTGGAAAAAGTTTGGCTTTAGAAGTTGCTTCGCGTAATATTACCGTTAACTGTATTGCTCCTGGTTTTATTGAAACTGATATGACAAAAAAATTGTCAGCCGAGCAAAGAGAAAAATTATTAGATGTAGTACCGATGAAGCGCATTGGTGAAATTCAAGATATTGCTCATGCCGTAGAATTTTTAGCAAGTGATAAGGCATCCTAT
>CAZHSI010000005.1:0-83378 GCA_964535195.1 uncultured Coxiellaceae bacterium
TACAAATCGAAGAAATAAGTATTATCTATGGCGGCAACCTTGTAGATTCTAGTAAACAATTCCTCGTGGCTTTTCTGAACGCTGGGACAGCTTTTGCCTTCATAGGCCTCGCACAAGAAACTTACGAAAGGTTTTGCACTAACACCACTTCGACAGCCTGTATACTATTCAAGGAGTTGTCAGGCATAATGGGTCTCACCTTATGCAGTCTTACGCCAACTATCTATGCTGGTCTAGCTGACCCCCTGCTGCCCCCTAAATCGCACACCAAATAACAAGGTAACCCCATTGTTCTTTGCAATACAAAAAGCCGCAGCGTAACTTTTAATGAGTTTTTATCAAGTTTAGGCTCGCCACGTGGTGTGAACTACGTAGCTCAGACAAGGGGGAGAACTACGCCTCTCCCCCCTTGACCATCCACCATTGCTTTGTCACGCAACTTGCCACGTGGAATAAATTTAAACTAATCGTGACAATAGCTCATTCATCCTGTTAGCAAACACGGTCAGGCTTTCAATTTTACCACCAGCAATTAGTAATGCCTCATCATAAAATAAATTAGTCCAATCAGTAAAAAGCTTGTCATCATCAAGAAGCTTTCGCAAATTTTGGATTAGCTTATGTTTTGGATTGATCTCTAAAATAGGTTTGGTTTTTGGAACATTCTGGCCAAAAGCAGACATAATCCGTTGCATATTAAAACTAAGATCGTCGGCAGTAGTAACAATACACACAGGAGAATCGGTTAAACGCTCACTTAACCGTACTTCAGTAATGTGGTCAGTTAATATTGTTTGCATCTTTTGCAAAACCTGATCGTAATCACCTTTGAACTTCTCTAAATTGGTCTTGGCTTGATCTGACTCCTTTATGAGTTTGCTAAGATCAACATCCCCTTTAGTAATAGCTTGGAAGTTCTTGCCTTGATGGGTTAGATAATGTGCCAACCACCATTCATCAATCCGATCATCAAGCAACAATACCTCAATATCATTCTGCCGAAACACCTCTAGATATGGGCTATTCTTAGCAACTTGAATATTCTCTGCGGTAATATAATAAATCTTATCTTGGTCTTTGTGCATCCGACTAACATAGTCATCTAAAGTAACGGTTGGCTGCTCATCGTTACTTTTGGTTGAAAAAAATCTAAGTAATTTTGCAATGCGCTCTCGATGATTGGGATCTTCAATCAACCCTTCTTTTAATGCACTACCAAAAGCTTGCCAAAATTTAGTGTACTTTTCTGGCTCGCCACTAGCTAATTTTTCTAGCATATCTAAAACACGTTTTACAATACCAGAACGAATTTGCTCAATAATACGATTATTTTGCAAAATCTCACGTGAAACGTTGAGTGGCAGGTCTTTAGAATCGACTATACCATGAATAAAGCGTAAATAATTTGGCAATAATTGTTCAGCATCATCCAAAATAAAAACTCGTCGGATATAAAGCTTCAACCCGCGACGCTTTTCCCTGGTCCAAAAATCAAAAGGAGCATGACTTGGAAGATATAATAAGGTTATATATTCTAATTTTCCTTCGACCTGATGGTGGCTCCAAATTAAAGGATCTTCAAAATCGTGACTAAGATGCCGATATAACAGCTTATAGTCTTCATCTTTAATCTCTTTTTTCGGCAAAACCCAAAGAGCAGTAGCTTTATTTACAGTCTCTGCTTCTGCTACAGTTTCTTTTTCAGCTAGAGGCTTTTTCATGATTATGGGTAACATAATATGATCAGAGTATTTAGTAATAATCTGATGCAAACGCCAATAATCAAGCATGTCATAGTCATCTTTCTTGAGGTGTAAAATTACTTCAGTGCCACGCTCTTCCTTTTCGATGCTACTAACATCAAACTCCCCTTCTCCCGTAGATTCCCACAACACCCCCGCTTCCTTATTTAAACCAGCACGCCTAGTTTTTACCATAACTTTATCAGCCACAACAAAACTAGAGTAAAAGCCTACACCGAATTGACCGATTAAATGTGCATCTTTACTTTGCTCATTAGTTAAAGCTGACAAAAACTCTTTGGTACCAGATTTAGCAATAGTGCCTAAATTGGAGACTACCTCTTCCCGGCTCATACCAATTCCGTTATCACGAACGGTAATAGTTTTCGCATTATCATCGAAATCAACCCAAATTTTTAACTCGGAATCACTTTCGTAAAGAGCTGGGTTAGATAAAGCTTCAAACCGTAGCTTATCTGCAGCGTCAGAGGCATTAGAAATCAACTCACGTAAAAAAACCTCTTTGTTACTATAAAGAGAATGGGTCACTAGTTGTAATAATTGTTTGACTTCAGTTTGAAAACCTAAGGTTTCAGATTTTTTACTTTCATTCATATTATTTTATCTCCAATGATTATTACTACTCAACATAACTGCAAATAATGGTATCTATACCGCCACTACTTCAAAATGTATGATTTGTATCAAGTGGTATATTAAGTTACCAAATAACTCTTAATCTCACTCTCCACCTCTGCCATCAACTTCTGTAAATCTTGGCGCTCATAGTTAGCCGTATCAATTGGCTTACCAATATACACCTCTATTTTTTCGCCGACACTAATATCGAAAGTTTCCGGCGGTAAGATCTTGCCACTATCAATTATAGTAACTGGGACAATAATCGCTTTAGCATCAAGAGCGATTTTAAAACCACCTTTTTTAAACGCCCCCATCTTGCCAGTTCGCGACCGTGTTCCCTCGGGGGCAATCCAAAATCTAACACCCTCTGACATCATTTTTTCAGCCACCTCTAAATCTTTTAGCGCTCGATACCTATTCTCTCGATCGATAGAGATACCTCCACCAAGCCTCATACACCGACCGAAAAGTGGAATTTTAAATAGCTCTTTTTTAGCGATCATACCAACCGTTTCCCCTGAAAAAGTGGCATAAATCAAAGGAATATCAAAGTGACTAGCATGATTACTCATGATGATATAGGGGCGACCTCGCTCAAATTCAAATTCATAGGGATTAAACACTTTATAATTAACTTTTAATATGCCTAACATAGCACGTGCCCAAGAGTGAATAAGACGAACCGCATAAGCACGCTTGTTGCTAACAAACACCGAACCAATTGCTACCAACAATGAGTATTTTGCTAGTACCCAATCTAACTCTAATATTTTTATGATTTTCTGCCAAAAACTTATTTTCATCTCTACTACTTACCCTCTTTCTCAAGTTTTGCACCAATCTCACTTGCTACATTGGTCATCAATTGCGATAAAGTATTAAGCTCATAATCAGCGGTATCGATAGGTTTTCCTATATGCATCTCTACCTGTTCGCCAGTACTAAAATCTAAGGTATCTGGTGGTAAAATTTTATTACTGCCAATAATCGTAAGTGGCACAATAATTGCTTTAACATTAAGCGCTATTTTAAAGCCCCCCCTTTTAAAATTGCCCATTTTACCAGTACGCGACCTGGTCCCCTCTGGGGCTACCCAAATCCGTACCCCTTCAAGCATGTTTTTTTCGGCGGCTCGTAAATCTTTTACCGCTTGATATTTATCCTCGCGATCGATAGATACACAACCACTAATCTTCATTCCCCACCCCCAAATAGGAATACGGAATAGTTCTTTTTTCGCAATCATCGCAATAATGTCTTTCGGAAAAGTAACATACAGCAAAGGGATATCAAAGTGACTCAAATGGTTGCTCATAATAATATAAGGACGATTAGCGTTAAAGGTTACCGCATATGGGTTAAAAATTTTATATTCGACTTTTAGTATACGTAAAACATTTGCAGCCCAAGAATGCACGATCCTGCTAGCATATACACGTTTGTTTTGGCTCCCTTTAATGAAGCATGAACCAAACACCTCGTGTAGTGTGTCTTTTGAAAACACTACTGCCATTCTAATAAGAATTAATATTTTTTGCCAAGAGTTAACTCGCATATATACCACTCATACTTCAAAATGCCAGGTTTGTATCTAGAGGATACCGAACCACTATTACTTCAAAATACAGGATTTTTAGCAAGTCATTGCGACGAAACAATCCAGTGTTTTTAAACTTTTCGAATTGCTCACTGCTCGTTTCACGCACTCCTCGCATATATGACCACTCCCTATCTTGAAGTGTCGTGGTTATATACTATTCTCGACATCAACGCCGTCCGATACAATGGTATTCTATACCCAAACTTTTTACGTCATCTGGCTCAAATAAGTTACGACCATCAAAGATAATTGGCTCCCTTAGTTTCGCTTTAATTAAAGCGAAATCTGGATGGCGAAATTCATCCCATTCAGTAATAATAACCAAAGCATCAGCATTTTCTAAAGCACCAGCTGCAGTACTACACATTTTTAGGTCATCTCTCTTCCCATAGATCCTTTCCGCTTCTCGCATAGCTACAGGATCATAAGCCTGGATTATAGCGCCTTCGCGCCATAAAGACTCAAGCAACACTCTACTTGGCGCCGCCCGCATATCATCAGTATTCGGTTTAAATGAGAGCCCCCATAAAGCAATTACCCTATTTTCTAAATCACCCAAACGCTTTTTCAGGCGGTTAAAAATGAGGCGTTTTTGTCGTGAGTTAATATTTTCGACAGCATTAAATAAAGGTGACTCAAGGCTATATTCACGCGCCATCCAAATAAGAGCACTAACATCTTTAGGAAAACACGACCCCCCGTAACCACTGCCAGCACGTAAAAAATCATAACCAATACGAGTATCACTACCAATCCCTTCTCTGACCTTTTCAACATCAGCGCCAAAACTCTCAGCAAACTGAGCAATTTCGTTGATAAAACTAATCTTGGTAGCTAAAAAAGCGTTAGCTGCATATTTAGATAGCTCAGCAGAACGGATATCCATAGTAACCATTTTCGCATGTAGTGGAGCATATAAATCAAACATCTTTTTAAATGCTTCCTCATTATCCGCACCAATAATAATTCGATCAGCTTGCGTCAAATCTTTAATCGCATCACCTTGCTTTAAAAACTCAGGGTTAGAAACCAGATCAAACTTAAAAGATAACTTGCGCTTATCTAACTCCTTTTGAATAATCGCTCTAACCTTAACCCCAGTACCAACCGGGACCGTAGACTTATTAACCACAATAACCGAGCGATTTAGGTTTTGACCAATCTCTCTTGCCACAGCATAAACATATTGTAAATCAGCATAACCATCATGAGCCGACGGGGTACCCACTGCAATAAAGAGAAAATCACCATGTTGAATACCAGCGGCACCATCAGTAGTAAAATTTATCCTTTTAGAAGCTATATTTTTAGTTAACAATTCATCTAAACCTGGTTCATAAATAGGCGACTTACCTGACTTTAATAGGTTAATTTTGTCAACATTAGTATCAACGCAAACCACATCATGCCCAATTTCGGCTAAACATATCCCCGAAACTAAACCAACATAACCTGTGCCAAACACCGTAATTTTCATCTTTTTTTCTCCCATTGCCATGTGTGCTTTATTATATCTACTAAATCTGTATATTGCGGCTGCCAATTAAGCTCTTTTTTAATGGTACTCGCATCCGCAACCAATGTCCCTGGATCACCAGTTCTTCTCTGACATAAAATAGTTTCAATCTTTTTACCGGTAATTTCTTGGGCTACATTAATCACTTCAAGTACTGAATAACCTTCACCATTACCTAAATTATATACTGTGCTTGGTTTCCCTTGTAATAAAGCTTCTAACGCCAACATATGAGCCTCACACAAATCAACCACATGAATATAATCACGAATACAAGTACCATCTCGAGTCGGATAGTCATTGCCAAAAATCTCTATGTTTTTCCGCTTCCCCATGGCTGTTTGTATTACTAAAGGAATTAAATGAGTTTCTGGATTATGACGCTCACCGAGCCGAGCTTTCGGATCGGCACCCGCAGCATTAAAATAACGTAAACTAATTGATTTCAAACCATAGACATGGTCATAATCTTGCAAAATATTCTCAAACATTAACTTTGACCTACCATAAGGATTTAATGGATTTTTAGGGTGGTCGATATCAATTGGAGATTTCTGGGGTTCACCATAAACGGCTGCAGCGGACGAAAAAATCATCGCCTTAGTATTAAACTTTCGCATTACCTCTAATAAATTCAAACCAGCAGCAACATTATTCTTATAATATTTTCCAGGGTCACGAATTGATTCTTTAACTAAAATAGAGGAGGCAAAATGTATTACCGCATCAAACTTGTAATAAGAAAAACAATCTTCGAGTAACCGCTCATTAGCTAAATCAGCTACCACTAGATCGGCATTAAGGACCGCATCTTTGTGCCCAGTAACCAGATTATCAAATACCACTACTTGATAGCCACGCTCAACCAACATGAGCGCCATGTGCGACCCTATATAACCAGCGCCCCCAGTAACCAAAATTTTAGGCATATTTTCACCTCTCACCGTCACCACATTTTTATACATGATTTTTCCTGCAACACGCAAAGAGATACTGTCATTCGGTCTTTATGGCGTAAATCCCAGGCAAGTTACGCAAATACTCAGCATAATCAAGACCGTAACCAAAGACAAAAAGATCGTCAATAGTTAGAGCCTTAAAATCAGCTTCAGCAAGACCCCCGGGGTTTCTCGGTTTACGCTTATCCAATAAAACAGCCGTATAAACCTCTTTAGCTTTTTTTGCTTTACAATACTCAACTGCCTTTTCTAGGGTAGTGCCAGTATCCAAGATATCATCAACAAGCACAACTGTACGACCAAACAAATCAATAGTCGGCTCCGCCTTCCACTGCAATTGCCCGATCTCGTTTTTCAAACCATAACTTGAAACATGAAGATAATTTATTTCTAATTGAAAATCTAAGCGTGGCAAAAGATTTCCTAGCGGCACAATGCCACCAAGCAATATACACAAAAATACCGGGTCACTATTACCTAAACGCTCACTCATCTCATGTGCCATACGATCAAGAGCTGATTCAATCTCGGCTTTAGAATAAATACAGGTAGCTTTTTCATATACTTCTTGGAGACGTTTTGATAATTGCATCAGGTTTTGCCCCCCATTGGTTACTTATCAAGTTTTGCTACTTATCAGAGAACACTCGCTCAACTAAGAGCGAACATTATATAGACACCATGAACGAGTATCAAATAGATAAAATTGTTAATAATCAAACAATAAGCGACATTTACAGATATTTTATCTCGTAGGTAATCTTGGTTCTGGGTTTGAACCCTCCAATAACCCCACAATATTTTTCTTGAGATAACTTTACAGCTTTTTCTATTTCATTTTTGGCTAAATCTTTACCACGAAACTCATAAATAACGTGAATTTCTTTATAATACTTAGGATGAACTTCTGCCAGCGTCCCCTCGACATATATTCTAAAACCAGCAAAAGGTATTCGCATTTTATTTAACATTGACACCACATCCATACCACTACAACCACTTAATGCCACTAATACTAAAGGCTTTGGCCGTGGTCCACGATTTTTGCCACCAAATTCAGGACTAGCATCCATAATAATTTTATGCCCTTCAACCTCTGCCTCAAATAACATCTCTTGTTTGTAATCACAGGTTATTTTGTTTTGCATAGACACTCCTCATAAAAGTGATTTAGGTATTTTTACCCTTAAATAAAGTTTAGAATCGCCACGTGGTGGGTCTAAATTTCTGATCCTAACTTTACGTAAAGATACCCTAATTTACCGCTAAAATCAGCAGAATAAAGCATACCGACAATCTACGCATAAATGGTTACAAAAAACATAAAAAAACAATGCCAGTTTGTATAATTTTAGTTATTATTCATGTTAATTGTAAGATAAGGATACAACATGAGCATAGCTTCGCTTTGGTCAAAGTTTAAACTATTAATCATCTTGCTGGGTATTCTAGCCGCTACCATCATATTCGGCAATTTAGTACCAGTAACTGTTAAAGCTTTTTTTTACGCTCTTAGCCTTTCAATAAAAAATCTTCTGGTTTTTTTCTTACCTCTAGTAATTTTTATTTTTTTATGGAGCTCTTTGATTGCTCTCCAAAAGCAAGCAGGAAAATTTGTCATATTACTCATAATATTAGTAACTTTATTCAATTTTATTAGCATCATGACAGGATATGGCGTTGGCGTTAACATTCTACCACTACTAAAATTTAAGATAGCAGCTGTAAGTAACGAATTAAGTTTAATCCCCACTTGGAATTTAGCATTACCACAATTGATGAGCACTGAGCTTGCCTTACTAATCAGCTTTATTCTTGGACTCTTCTTTGCTTTTAAACCCAACCCTAAGGTTAGCTGGTTGGCGCAAAAATTAAACACAGCAGTAATCTATTTTTTTAAACATTACTTTACCCCCATACTACCATTATTCATTCTGGGTTTTTTATTCAAACTAGAACATGAGAGGGTTTTATCTGGGCTAGTAGTATCGTACGGACCAATATTATTGTTATTAGCTTTAACCCAATTATTATACTTAATGATTATGTACCTAATTGCTGTTAACTTTAAAATAGGTGATTTTTTTGAACAAATTAAAAATATAATCCCCGCTCTAATCACAGCCTTTTCAAGTATGTCAAGTGCCGCGACCTTACCTGTAACGACTCTGTGTGTTGAAAAAAACCTTAAAGACAAGAATTTTGCACAAATAATAATACCTACTACTTGCAATATTCATTCTGTAGGTAGCGGCATTGGAATAACCATTGTTGCCCTCGCTACCATCCAATCATTTCATCTTGGCTTTCCTACTTTAGGAAATTTTATTATCTTTGCCGTCTACTATACTCTAGCTAAATACGCTGCGGCTGGAGTTCCTGGTGGCGGTATTATAGTCGCAGCACCACTGCTTGAGGCTTATCTTGGCTTTACCCCAGAAATGATTGGGATTATCACCGCCATCTACATGTTATTTGATACTTTTGGCACCGCTGCAAATGTTGGTGGTAATGGAGCTTTTGCCGTAATCTTCAGCAAAATTTATCCTGTATTGTGCCGAAATACTTGGCTGCGAAAGGGACCTATTGCTTGAGAAGACGGCAGCAAGCTTTTACCTTGATCTTTGCAAGCTAGAGACAAGCTTGTGATTTTGTTCCAATACCACAAGCTCTTTAGCATACATCGTTTCAAGAAGCTTTTGTACGGAGCAAAGTGATCGCAAAAAAGCCTGAAAAGCACTGACTTGCTTCGTCACTCGCTATAACAACAAAAGTAGTTACCTTATTTCTTTTGCATCAAAAACCTCTTGCTCAAGATATCTAAACACTCCTCGTAAACAACAAGCTTCACCGCCCTTCGGCCTGCCAGGCTTAGTTGAGTTATTATAAGCATTCATATCAAAATGTGCCCACGCAATATCTTTGGCAATAAATTGTTGCAAAATAAGCGCGGCCGTAATTGCTCCGCCACCAGTAGTATCAGAAGCAACCACATTTCTTAAATCAGCTATTTCACTTTTAAGTAATTCAAGGTAAGGTTGATACAAAGGCAAACGCCATACTGGCTCATGTTCTTCATGTAAACTAGTCATTAATTCTTGGATAAGCGGTTCACTATTAGAAAATAATGCCGTAATCTCTTGTCCTAAAGCAACTCTTGCCGCCCCAGTTAAGGTAGCAAAATCTATAATTAGTTTAGGCTGCCACTCTGAAGCATAAGTTAAAGCATCGGCCAAAATTAACCTACCTTCAGCATCAGTATTGGCAACTTCAATAGTTAATCCCTTCCGAGTTTTTATAATATCTCCAGGTTTATAGGAGTTTCCAGAAATTAAGTTTTCCACTAAAGGTATAATTACTCGCAGGTTTATCGGCAGTCTGGCACTCATGATCATTTGTGCAAGCCCTAAAACATGCGCAGCACCCGCCATATCCTTCTTCATCAAAAGCATCCCAGCCGAAGATTTTAATTGTAAACCACCACTATCAAAACATACCCCCTTCCCCACTAAAACAACCTTAGGATCAGAGGCATCGCCATAGTGCATATCTAATAACAAGGGTTTCCTTTCACTACCGCGACCAACGGCATAAACAGCGGGAAATTTAGCAGCAAGCTCATCATCTTTAATTATCTTTAAGTCGGCTTTAAACTCTTTGGCTAAATTAGCCGCAGTTTCAGCAATTTTTTCTGGGTATAAATCACTAGCTGGGGTATTAATCAGATCACGAACAAGAAAAATAGCTTCAATAGTGCGGTTAAGGTGCGGTAGATCATACTTTTCTTTATGACATACAAGTTTAGCTTTAAAATCTTTTAGTTGCTTATATTGTTTAAATTGATAACTGCCCATTCCCCAGCCAATAGCCGCATGTTCTAGCTGTAATGGAGTAAAATTCGCTTCATCAATCTGGTAGCACCCAGCTGGCAAGACCGGTGGTAATACCCCAAATGCAAAAAAATCGTCAGGATTTTCAATCCCCAATAATACTTTTGCCAAATTGCCATTATTATCATGAACTAAACAAAAGGTATTCGGTTTAGCTGAAAATCCATTGCTAACAATAATGTTTTTAATTCTCGCTGCTTGCGATGAGTGCCAGGCCAAAAAATCTGTCTTACTCAGCGGGATAATAGGTACCACCTTATCAACACTTTTAACCACAAAAAGTTTTGTCATATACTGCCCCCTACAACAAATTTAAATTTATTCCACGCGGCCTGCCATGTAACAAAGCAACAGGGAATTATCAAGGTGGAGACTCCCTTGTTCGAGCCACATGGTTCATACCTCGCGGCGAGTTTAAATTCGACCACCTTCATCTAAACCGATTATAACCAAAACCGCCTAAAACAAAAATTAATTTTATTTTTTTAGAAAAACTTGCTAATGTTACGCAAGAAATTTAGAAAGGGTATCAAAAAACAATCACAGTGCTAACAAAATCAATAATAAAAAAAATCGTCCCTATCCATAAAACAGAGTTGCCAAAATTCTTATGTATGGCGATGATGATATTTTTAATACTCTATATCCACCATTCCTTAAGAGTAGCAAAAGACACACTAATTATTTCTAGCTTAGGCACCGAAGCAATCAGTGCCATAAAAATATTGGTATTGCCTATATCCTTATTATTTACTTTATTTTACATAAAACTCTCTGATACTCTAACTAGAACCAGGTTATTTCATACCATGATTTGGTTTTTTATTTCTTATTTCGTATTATTCGTTACTGTACTTTATCCATATCATGAGCTCTTAATCTTATCAATCCCTGAAGCCATCAGTACAAAATTTCCAACCTTTAAATACTTCTTCCAAATAATAAGTAATTGGCACTATTGCTTATTCTTTATCTTCTCTGAATTGCTAATAACAACTTTGCTTAATATTTCTTTTTGGCAAATAGCGAATCACATAACTTCTATTGAAGAATCTAAAAGGTTCTACCCGCTTTGGGGCTTTGCCTCACAAATTGGTTTATTACTAGCCGGATACTTAGCCAAAGCTTTTGTAACAAATAGCGCCAATTATCAAACAACCTTAAATAAAGTAATCTTATCAATAATCATAGCTGGTACTTTTTTATCGTTGTCCCTAATTATCCTCGGCAAAATAATTGGCATTAAAGCTCTTAATATCAAGCATAATCTACCTCCTACCATTGACCGCAAAAAAAAGGTTAAGCTAAGCCTTAAGGACAGCCTAAAATACATAGTTACTGCCAAACCCATACTTCTAATTACCTCTCTAATCCTCTGCTACAACCTTTCACTAAATCTAATAGAAGGCATATGGAAAAAAGCAACCGAAGTATACTTTGCTGGCAATGCTAACCAAATTCACTATTTTATGGGTAATATTAACCTATATGAATCACTGTTATGCATGATCATAGCTTTATTAGGTGGATATTTACTACGCGTTAGTAAATGGAAAATATCTGCGTTAACAACGCCAATAGTTGTCATCTTTATCGGCGGTTTATTCTTCCTATCGATATTTTTTAAACATAGTGCTTTACTAATGGCCATTATAAAAGTCCCGGCTCTAACTGTTGCGGTATTTTCCGGAGCTATTTATTACACTTTTGCCAAGGCAATGAAACACACTATGTTTGACTCCACCAAAGAGATGGCTTTTATACCATTAGCTGATGAACTAAAAACCAAAGGCAAAGCTGCTGCTGAAATGGTGGGTATAAGATTAGGTAAAGGCAGCGGGGCCTTTATCCAACAAGCACTATTAATGACATTTACTAATATGACCCTGCTAGATTTTGCCCCAATTTTCTTTGTAATATTTTCAATCTTAATGTTCTTATGGGTATTATCAATTAACGCTCTAAGTCGTACACTTAGGATTAAGAACTAATTTTTCCTAACCCACATTTTAATGAACCCTGCACCATAGGACTTGTTTTGTCATCTAAATAGTCGATAAATTCAAAGCACTCGTGTGTCACTCCATTGAGCTTAAACGCAAAATCTGTACGCACTTGGCCACGAGCTTTACAGCATTTGTCATAGCAATGACCGATTGAAACCACATTAATTGCTTTCCCGAATCTTTTATTTGCACCATAACATGAACACCCTAGAGCACCAAAAACCTCTTGGATCTCTAAAGTTGTTAACTTTAACTGTTTCACTGCTACCCCCTTTTTTTTAAATTTAGCGCGATAATCTTTTGAATAGACCTCTCGAAGTCAAGTATTTTGCATAATACAAAGCGCATACGAAAAGAACAAGCAGAGTTTATTTAATATCAATGAGTATGCAACACAATAGTATAACAAAAGACTTGGTTTCGAAAAGTCTAATAACTTTAGTTAACATTTTCCTGACCATACCTTGCTCCTAGCTCCAATATTTATGCATCAAGAAGCTATGGCCTCATAGGCCTAAATAAAAATCGTTGTATATCAAAAACAAATAGTAACTGCTCTGGGGCGATTATGGCGAGTAACGCAGTAATCCAATGCTTTTAAAGTTTTTTGGATAGGTTTGTGCTCCACAAAAAGCGCCTTACCCACAATGACGGAGTGAGTGGTTACAAAAAACACATAATTCAAAAAAAAACATAATTTATTGACAACTCAACACCCCCTATTGTAGAGTCCGCTTTTGTCAAAAGTAGAACTTTAATGATTAGCAACGTTTATAGTCGTACCAAGGTACTATTATTCAAAAACGAGAGCTATAAGCTTATCTGGACTGCTGCGATGGTGTTTTTAATCGTCCTGATCCATCACATGCTGCGCCTAGCCAAAGATACACTGATTATTTCCCAACTCGGTACTGAAGCAATTAGCGCTATTAAAGTTTGGGGGGTCTTCCCAGCCACCTTCTTTTGTGTACTTATCTATATTAAACTTACAGATTTTTTGACTCGCTCTAAACTATTCCATTTAATTATTTGGTTTTTCGTTAGTTATTTTGTCTTTTTTGTGTTAGTTGCCTACCCGTTGAAAGATCACCTAATTTTGCATGTTAATGATTCGCTTTATGAAAAAGGGAAGATGCTCAGCTATTTAATTAAGATTATTTGCTACTGGCCCTACTCCCTTTTCTATATTTTTTCTGAACTTTGGTGTGCTTTTGCGCTATCAATCTCGTTTTGGCAAATGGCTAATCACATTAATAATGTACAGGAATCTAAGCGATTTTACCCATTATTTAATATGGTTGCTAATCTTGGCCCGATGATAGCTGGACTGTTATCCCATTTCTTCGCCGTTAATTCACAACAAAACTTACAATTAACTCTAAATAAAATCGTGGTGGTTATTTTAGCTTCCGCAGCCATGATCTCATTTAGTTTGGTCAAACTAAAAAAATGTGTAGGTGAGGAACACTTTAATAGTGGCACCAAAATAAAAAGAGAAGTTTCAATAATCACCCATTTAAAATATATTACCACTTCTCGCCCAATGATCTTAATTCTCTTTATGATGTTAGGTTATTTTATTTCACTCAACCTGCTAGACGGCGTCTTTAAGAAAATGATAGAAAACCACTGCGGTGGCGATGCAAACCATATTCTTTCCTATATGAGCAAAGTAGAAATTGGCATTTCTTTGGCGAGTATTCTTCTCTCCTTTTTGAGTTTTTACCTGATACAAGCCTTGACTTGGTTAAGCTATTCACTACTAACCCCTCTCACCCTCGCCTTACTTGGTAGCATGTTTTTTCTGTTGATTATTTTTAAAAATCATCTTATTAATCTTAATCTTCATGAAAATAGTATTCTAATCATTGCTCTTTACATAGGATCTAGTAGCTACGTGTTGGCTAAGTCGATGAAACATTCTATCTTCGACACGATGAAAGAAACATTTTATATCCCACTTTCTCAAGATCTTAAGGTAAAAGGAAAAGCCGCGGTAGAAGCCCTAAGCTCCCGTTGGGGTAAAGGGGGTGGCGCCTTCATTCAACATTTTCTACTAGTTTTCTTCCCCAGCGCCAACTTAATTAGTATTGCCCCCCTCATCTTTGTGCTATTTCTATTGGTGCTTGGCGGCTGGATTTACTCTACCAATTCACTTAATCGTTTGTTGCCAAATATTGACAGTAACCGCATAAAGTAAAAATCGGCAATCAAAGCTCCTCAAACACAAGTTAGAATCATTAGCTTTCTCACATAACCAAATATTCTGTCATCATGTTATGAACGCATACAATCTCCCGCAAATATTTGACTTTGACGAATTAAGCAGTTACGATGCAAGCCACAACTGGTAACGGCTTGGCCAGATAGCTCAGTCGGTAGAGCAGAGGACTGAAAATCCTTGTGTCGATGGTTCGATTCCGTCTCTGGCCACCAATTAAATTCAAGGCTTACAACCAAATTACCTGGGTTGCTAAAAATACATGGTAAGATTAAACGCAATTACCGCAGCTTACTAGTAGCCATAAATGCATAGCCCCCACAAAGCAACTTTTGCGCCTTATTCGATGCTGGCATGCACTCTATGTTCTTAACTCTAAGAATTTTATTGAGCTTTTTTAGTGATCTTAATTTTTAATGTTTTCCATTCGATAGTTATATAAAATTTAATCGCAAAAAAATTCCCATTAATTATGTTTTATTTAACTAAGCATTATGGAGGCATGCTATATGAATAAACAAAACCAGAAAGCTAAAGCTGCTTATGAAACCTCAGAGAAATTAGCGCAACCACTGACACCGCTCGTTTCTGAAGTTAAATCAGTAACAGAGTCATATGCCCAACTCACAGGTAAAGAAAACTGGGTTGTGAGGCATCGTATAGATATAGGGATCATGATAGGCGCGGCATGGAGCATACTAAAACTTTTGAACTTTTTTTATCCGGAGAGTATATGGTTTTATTGTCTGCAAGCATTTGATACTTTCTTTCCTATTACATTCACAATCATTGCCTTATTTTATAGATTATATCCCTATAAAAAGCTACTTTTCTCTCCTAAAAAGGATCATATATGATGGCCGGGAGGAAAGGATTTTCTCCATCTTATTATGGAGATACCGTTGTTTAGATCCTTCCCTCCATTATCGCTAGATATTCAAACTATTTTTCTATCCAAGCATCGATATCCTTTTCTTTTTTATACTTCTTCTTTACAGCAGCCCAGGCAACCTTATGTGCCACCTTTTCCAAAGAATCTTCTGTTCTTGCTCTTTTCTTAGCGTCCTTATATTCTCCTACTGCATTATTGTAAGCTTTCATATAGATTTTTTGAGCATGTTCTGGTAACACATGACGGATTTTTTCAGGCAAATCACTTACCTCTTTATAGGGCATATTACTTTTTAACCTTTATATCACTTTTTATAGAATTAACCTTGGGGACTGTTTTTACTGCGGCAACTACTTTATCAGCTTGCTCCTGGTTAACTACTTCACCAGATAGATATACTACCTTGTCTTTAGCTTCTATCGTAATACCAGATGAACCGATAGCTGTTAAAGCTACTTTAGCTCTACCTTTGATTTCCAAATCGGCAGTAAGATCTTGACTACTTTTAACTTTTAAATTTTTATCATCAATAACTTTAACCCATTTATTTGACTTAGCAATATTTTTTACTTTATCTGCTTGAGACTTCGTAGCTACTACACCAGTAAGCGTAATATTACCGTGATTAGATTTAACATCTATATTAAGGTCACTTAAAAAAGAATCTTCTTGTACCTGTTCTTTAATCATCTTAGCAAGACTGAGGTCGGAAACACTTGTGTCGCTTGATGACTTACAATCACACCCAGGGTTACTGCTAGCAAAACCTATTGCTGATAAATTTAAAAATAATATCCCAACAAAGCAATAAAGACATATTTTTTTAATCATTTTACTTCCTCCTTATATTAAATGTTTATATTTATAAAACAAAAACTGAATGTCGTCTCATATTTTGGTGCAGTAATTAAAAGCCCAAGGTTTGTAATTAAATTTGTTTAAATAAGAAATTTATTTTTTTACTTTTAATCCACGAATATCAACTTGTTTCACATAAGGCGTTGTCTGAGCCAACAAAGCTATCCTCTTTACCTGCGCGTTGTTATCTACTATGCCTATAAGGCTGACAATGCCATTTTTTGCATAAATTTTAATTGCCACATCGCTTAACGCTGGATCCGTAGCTATCCTGTCTTGTATATTTGCCACGATATCAACATCATTAACTATTACAGCTGGAGCTTTAATAGGACCATCATAATAGTTATAAGTAGACTCACAGCCTACATTTAATATCACCAAGACTATCATGATAACAACACGCAAAATATACATAGAGCTCTTTTTCTTCATATACTTGTCCTCATTTATTTTTGACAATTATTAGCGCATCATCATTGTTCCCAAATAACCATCATGTAATAAGTAAATAATAACGGTTTGTTGAGAAATTTATATCAATGTATGTTTATAATCTATTCAAATATTTCCCAAGGAAATTTGTCAGCAACTTTATCGATATATCTACAGTTGCATTAATAAAACTTCAGATAAAACTTAAAGTTTCGTAACACAAGGAAACCATAAATGGGATTGCATTTTATTTAGTTTAGCAAATACATTGCTAATCGTATAAGCTTCTGGTATGAAAATTGAGAACTTATAGCTCTCCCCGCGCCATTGCCATAGCAAGAGGTGCCTCACTTTTGTCTCTAATAGAATAGGCGCTACTGCTGTATAAACATAGGCATTACGCAAGCTATCTATCTAAACAAGGTCTTGCCTTTTTTCTTTGATAGCGGAAGCAGCTACTTCGCCAGGATATTTGTTAACTATTTTATTAATAAATGTTTCCACAAAAACTTTTGCAATTGCAAAATTTATTGGTTTTAGCGTCAGCAATACTAAATGTAGACCTTTTGAAACTATAGCCATTACCAAAATGGTATAGCCAATTCTTGCTTAAAATATTGGCATGTTTAGAAAAAAGGTCAAACCTACCTACAGGAGGATAAATATCAAACACAAAATCCTGGAAGTCAAACATAGTATATTTACTAAACCACCGGTGGATTGTAATTACGTTATAAGCTTTTATCTGATACAAAATATGATTTATAGGTAGCTGACTTTTTTCTTAAGCTTAGCTATTTGCATCCACAAAGGAAACTCTTCATCGATTGCCTTACTTAAGGCTTACATATTTAACTAGAACCAGTCTAGTCTAAACAAAGTTCTATTCAAGAAAAAAACCAATGAATCTTGCAATAGATTACTTAAATAAAACAACTTATGATTACTTTGAAAATTTAAATGTCAAGTAATTATATTTAACACAATATAGATTAGCAAAAATCGGATAAAAACTAGATTTCGTAAAAAGTATTTTCGGATGTATGTACTGTGACTACTACTAACTATAGGATTTTTAGAAGTTAATATCGCGGGGAGCGAGCTTGCAAATAGTAAGCAATCATAAAAGCACTATAAAAGCTGGATTACCTACTCGCAAAAACGCTCCTTGCAATGACAAAAGGTAGCATTTTTAAGATGCGTCAGATAGATAAATTTAATTGTTAACATTAATAGGAGAAATAATATATGGCAACTTTAACTGGCACACAAAGTAATTTTCTTGATTATTTAAAAGATTTAATTGCCTTAGAATACGATGCTTATGAAGCTTATCAGATGGCTATCGATAAAATAGAAAGTAAGCTATATAAAGATAAATTGACAGAATTTCAGATTGACCATGACCGGCATATAAAAGATTTAAGCCAAATTCTTGCGAACTATAATGATGGGTCAGTTAAGGCTCCTGACATAAAGCAATGGCTTGCTAAGATGATGATTAGTATTGGAAACTTGCTAACTAGCGACCGAGGGATATTAAGAGTCATGTCCTACATTGAAAGTGATACCAATACTGCTTATGCAAGATACACAAACTATGAGGGTATAGAAGAATCAGTAACAAAAACTTTGCAACAAAACTTAATGGATGAAAAAAAACATAAACAGTGGATCGAACATACCTTAGTATCTTTAAAATAAAAAAACAGTTTGTTTAAAGATACATGGTAATGTATTAGAAATATCAGACAACACGAACGCTGCTAACCTTGGAAAGCGAAAGTTAGTAATTCGCGAAAGCTTACATCGAAGATGCGTTGTTGTTTCTTTTGGCCTGTAGTTGCATTACGCCGTAAAGCCATTGTAGCGTTACCCAGATGCAGGGCTAGCGCGGTGTAGTGTAGCCCTAACTAAGGCGGACGTTTAAGCTTATTCGTTTGTGGATAACTAAAAAACGAGTTATCCACGAAATTAATAGGCTCAGCAATAAAACTTTTATCGTGGTCAATATTTAAGTTTTGAACCAAGTTTAGACTCGCCACGTAGCTCGGTCAAGGGGGGAGAGCTACGCCCTCCCCCTTGTTGACGACTATCCCCCATTGCTTTGTCACGCAGCAAGTCGCGTGAAATAAATTTTAATTGATGGAAATCATAACCCCCATCAATTTCAAACCACCGCTGCTAACCATGGAAAGCGCAGCGAAGGTTAGTAGTCCGAGGTAGGCGCGCCTTGAAGGGCGTTGTTTGCCCGTAAAGGCATCGCGCCGTAAAGTCATTTGAGAGACGGCTGCGAAGTATGCGAAGTACACGAAGCGCCGTTGACGAGGACGGCCGAGGCGCGCGTAGCGCAATAATGTGTCGCGGCCATGCGAGCGGATTTTAGGGGCCACGATGGCCTAAAATCTATAGCGTGCATAGCGACACGCTTTGTCTTGATATCATGAGATCCAAAGGTAATAGCGGGCGATGGGAATCGAACCCACACTTAAAGCTTGGGAAGCTTCAGTTCTACCACTAAACCACGCCCGCACATTAATTGTTATATTGTATAAACAATATATTTTTATTATGCTTACATCAAGACAATTAATCAAGCCTATTTAACTATGCATAAACCTATTAAAAGTTTTGTCAAAAGACAAAGACAACTTGGCATAACCAAACAAAAAATATTTGACGAAATGTGGCCAAAATATGGCCTAGATATAACCACCAGCCCCATTTCCCCCAAAAAAACCTTTGGTCACCACTGCCTAACCCTAGAAATCGGCTTTGGTAATGGTGAAACCATTTTTCACCTAGCAAAAGAACATCCGACTCAAGATTTTATAGGAATCGAGGTATATAAACCTGGCATAGCTCATCTATTCTCGCTACTAAAAACGACACCACTAAATAATATCAGGATTTACCACGAAGATGCCGTAACAGTTTTACACCAATGTATCCCTGACAAATCTTTAGATAAGGTGTTAATTCTATTTCCTGACCCCTGGCCCAAAAAACGTCACCATAAAAGGAGACTAATTCAACCAGAATTTGCTGCACTTTTAAGTCATAAACTAAGAACTGGGGGCATTTTACATATTGTTACTGACTGGAAAAACTATGCTGAACATATAGATATTGTCTTCGATAAAAATACTGAGTTTACCCCATTAAAGTTATCTAACTCTAGTTTGGATAACCAAAGACGTCCTATTATTACTAAATTTGAAAAACGCGGGCAAAGCAAAGGACATCAAAATTTTGAGCGCTTGTTTATGAATAAGTAGCTAGGTTTATTTTAATTATACCCATGACGCCTAAAATAAAAATGCGTGGTTGTCATTAATGAGAAACAAGCACTTAGCAATCCAAAAGCTTAAAAAGACTGGATTGCTTTGTCACAATGATACCTTTCTAAAAATCCTGCCTTTAAAAGGAGTGGCGGTATCTTCGTACCTATTCAGCATAATTTTATTGTACTGGAGTGCTACTAATTCTTATTAAAAAGCAATTTAATATAATCAAATGCCCTATAAATAGGGTTAGCACACGGGTTATCTTGTAAGGCTATTAAAGGCTTACTTGCTATCACCTTACCATCCAACGTAATATTTATTACCCCGTAACTATTACCTTTAACAATCGGCGCCTTGAGATTACTATTAACTATAGCATTGGCCTTAATATTTTTATATTGTCCCATAGGTACCGTAACATATAAACCATCTGGGACACCTAACATTGCGGTCTTTTTCTTACCAAACCAAACTTTTGGGGCTGATATAGTAGCATTGGCAGCAAAAACCTTATGTGACTCAAAAAAACGGAAACCATATTGTAAAAGCGCCATACTATTATTCGCTCGAGCATTGTCGCTATCAGCACCCATAATCACCGCGATCAAACGCATATCACTACGTATTGCCGAAGCAATAAGACAATATCCAGCTTCATTAGTATGGCCGGTTTTCATGCCATCAACCGAAGCATCACGCCATAACAAACGGTTACGATTCGGTTGTCGAATATTATTATAAACAATCCACTTCTCTTTGAACCAAGGATAATACTCAGGAAAGTTTCCAATCCAAGCAGCGGCTAAAGTTGCAAGGTCAAATGCTGTACTATAGCTATCATCACGTAAACCAGTACTATCAAGATAATGAGTATTAGCCATCCCTAAATTATGTGCCTCCTGGTTCATAAGGCTAGCAAAAGCGGCTTCAGTACCAGCAACATGTTCAGCCATCGCCACTGTAGCATCATTACCAGAAGCAATTGCAACCCCTTTAATTAAATCTTCAATCACGACATTGGTGCCAACACCAATAAACATCCGAGACCCACCGGTGCGCCAAGCGTTTTCACTTACTGTTACTTGGCCGTTTAAATGAATTTGCCCACTACGTAAGGCCTTAGCTAATACATAAAGACTCATTACTTTCGTTAAACTAGCTGGTGATGCTCTAAGATTAGAATTTTTTTCAGCAATAATGTACCCACTATTAGCGTCCATCAAAATATATGACTTGACGTTAAAGTCTGGAGGGCTAGGAATGGTAGTAGAAGGCAAAATAACTTTAGATACTGGGGTTGGCGAAGGAGAAGATTCAACTGTTCCTACTGTTGCAAATGCAGTTGTAAACAAGCTATAGCTAAGTATCAAAAAGATGATTGCATTTAGTTTTGTCACCAAAACCGTTGCCTTATTACTCATGAAATATTTCTCCAAATTACACTGGGTTAAAATTTATTCCACGCAACTTGCCACATGACAAAGCTATGAGGAATTATCAAGGGAGAGAGACGCAGCTCTCCCCCTTGACCAAGCCATGTGGTTCATACCACGTAGCTAGTCTAAATTTGATTACAAACGGTTGGTATTCTAACATACGAAATTTTAAACTCCAGAAACACAGTTTTGGTGATATTAAGCTCGTGAGAACGGAAAAATTACGCTGAAACAAATTCACCCCTTCATTTGTTATGACTAATGGTTAGTTTAAGCTATGTCAAACTTACAATAGTCACACGAAAAGTATTAGAGCTTAACGAACAACAGTAACATGCTCCAAACCATTTTTCTCTAATAACTGCTTGAGTTTCTCACCCTGACCAATACTAGCTATTGGACCTATTTGTACCCGATAAAGATCCGACTTATGCTTTATATTAACCTGATGCTTAGCAACAAGCTGATTCACCTTCTTAGATATGCGCTTAGCATTCTCAAGTTCACTAAATGCTCCAACTTGTAAGAATAACGGCGCCTTGCTCATTAACGATTCAGTCTTAGCAATAGTTATTCCGTTACTAGAAGAAGGAGCATAGCTTTTCTTCCAGGTTGTTGGATCAATTGCTGTCACTTTAACTGGCGCCACCCCCATATCAGCAAAGCCTAACTTCTTAGCTGCCGCGTAAGACAAGTCTAAAATACGATCGCCATGAAACGGTCCGCGATCGTTAACTCTAACAACCACACTTCTACCATTTTTCATGTTGGTTACTTGGGCATATGACGGGATTGGCAAATGGGGGCTAGCAGCTGTCATAGCATATAAGTTAAACCTTTCTTGGGTAGAAGTTTGTCCACCATGAAACTTAGACCCATACCAAGAAGCATAGCCGGTTTTTACATAACCCTTGTTACTCTTAAGCACACGATAATGTCGTCCAGCGACTTTATAGTCTTTAGTACCATACTTATGAAATGGCTCCGGCTTCGGTACAGCATCAGGAATTCTAGAAGCATCAAAATTTTTTGATGGTGGACCGTCGTATGATGAGGAAGCAAAAAAGGAAGAGGCCTTATGATGTTTACCATCACCACTTTCGCTAATTACGCTACATCCACTTAATTGGATCAAACAAAAAAACACCACCAGTACTGTTGCCGCACCATGGTTGTAAGGTTTATCTATTAGTTCATATAAATTTTTCATGTGGCCGATTATAGCACCACAAAACAAATTATCCAAATGTAGAAACCATATCTATAGCTATTTCAAATATAACAGATTGATTTTAAAGTAAAAATATTAAAATTTGTCACAACTTTCTTGCGGCACCACCTTAAAAAAATATATCTTTTAAATACAATATACAATGCCGTTAATATAATTTTTTATATTATATAATTACGCTATTGTCTTGAATATATACATATTACCATTAATAACGCAGTTGTCTTGTTTTCTCAAAGCAACATTACTCGCTTGTAAAATAACAAAATTATTTTGCTCCGCAAGCTCTTTTATGTACCCATCAGAATGAGCAAACCTTGCTGAACGCTCTAATACATATGGGTATGTTTCAGCAAGCTCAAGAGTAAAAGCAAAGATCCCCCCAGGCTTTAAAACAGAACGACATTTCGCAAAAATATCACCCAGATCACCAAAATATACAAGAGAATCGGCAGCAATGATTACATCGATATTAGAAAACTCAAGTATTGCCTCATCAATAGACGCCAACCTTAGATCAGCATAGATATTCTTACTTCTAGCTACCTCTAGCATTTTTTCCGAAATATCGATACCAATTATCCTATTTGCAATAGGTAAAAATTTATCCCCGCTAAGACCAGTGCCACAGCCAAGATCTAAAACCGTAAGAGGCGGCACTTTATCACCCAAAACATTCTGTACAGCATCAAATAAAAGCTGGGGAACTTTATAATCCAAAACGCCCAAATGCCGATCAAAATATGGCGCATATTGATCAAAAAGTTCTTTAAGATACGCCGCTGGTGCTTTGTTTTTTATGCCTTTTTGTTCTATAGCCGCCAAAATATAACTAATAGCCTCGTTATCTGGTTCAAGCTGCAACGCCTTAAGATAATGCTCTCTTGCCCGCTCAAATTCTCTACGCTGCAGATAAACAGCACCTAAGTTAACATGAACAGGAAAACTATCTGGAGAAATCTCTAGGGCATTATTAAAATAAACAATAGCATCCTTAAGTCTACCCAAGCCTGAATAAATAACACCAACATTGTAATATGCATCAAAATCTTTCGATAACTCGGTAAGACGCAAAAAACATGCCAAAGCCTCAGTTGTTTTTTTTTGCAACAAAAAAATTGCACCTAAGTTATGCAAAGCCTCAACATGCCGCGGCTCAAACTCTAACACTTTTTTAAAATGTGAAATACCCTCTTCATACTCACATTTATCGGTCAAAATAACCCCCAAGTTGTGATGAGCAAACACATTTTCCGGAGAAATCTCTACAGCCTTTCTGTAAAGGCGAATTGCTTGATCAAAATCACCCTGTAATTGCAATAAATAGGCTAGACTATTGTGCGCCTGCTCATGATTTGGCTCAAAATGCAAAACCTCTTCTAGACGTTTAACCGCCTCTTCTGACAAGCCCTGCCGAGCTAGAGCCAAACTCAAGTTATAACAAGCCTCAGCGTATTGAGGGTTTAATCGAATCGCCTCAAGGTAGTGTTTTTTCGCATCAGCCATGTTCCCTAAGCTATAAAAAGCATTTCCAAGGTTATTATGACAAGAAGCATTATCAGACTCTAGCCGTAAAGCTTTTTCGTAATGAGATATCGCCTCAAGATAGCGCTTGAGACTACGTAAAATATTCCCTTTACTATTATATAAAGTAGCGGAGTTAGGGTTAACAGCAAGGGCACTATCAATATAGTAAAGAGCCTGAGAAAAATCTTGTCGTGATGCAAGTAAAATAGCGAGCAAATGTAAGACATCGGCGTTATCTGGTTCATCTACAAGATAGGAGCGATAAAGTTTTTCTGCAAGCTCGACATTGCCCATCCTATGTTCATGTAGTGCCGCTAAATATGAATCCTTCATATTAATTAACCATCCTAGCCTTAGCTACCGATTAACTTTCGATGACTTTGTACTGCCATAATTATACCAAAACTCGCCATAAATGTTATTAGCGAGCTGCCGCCGTAACTAATAAGCGGCAATGGCACCCCTACCACGGGTAAAATACCAGCGACCATACCAATATTAACAAAAAATGACATAAAAAAAGACAGAGCAAGACTTCCAACAAATAAGCGCGAAAATGTATCTTGAGCATTAGTCGCAATGTATAAGCTACGAAAAGTAATATAAATAAATACCCCAAATAATAACAAGCACCCAATAAGACCAAACTCTTCACTGTACACTGCAAAAATAAAATCGGTAGAACGAACAGGCAAAAACTGTAAATATGCTTGTGAACCCTGCAGCCATCCTTTTCCCAACCAACCACCGGAGCCAATAGCAATTTTTGATTGAATAATATTATAACCACTTCCAAACGGATCAGTTTCTGGTGACCAAAAAGAAAAAAGCCGCATTTTTTGGTAACCATGCATAAAATGCCAAACAATGGGGGTAGCTATTGCAAGTACCGCTGATATACCCAAAACCAGCCGCCAAGTAATACCAGCCAGGAGTAAAACAAAGCCCCCAGTTGCTACCACTAATATAGCCGTACCTAAATCGGGTTGTTTAGCAATTATTAAAGCAGGAATAATAATAATGACACAACTAATAAATAGGTCTTTAAAATGTAAAGGAAAGCTCTTATCACGCAAATACCAAGCAAGCATCATCGGCATAACAAGTTTCATCGCTTCTGATGGCTGAAAACGAAAAACACCGAAACTTAACCACCTTTGTACCCCTCGATTAACCGCACCAACACTTACGACAGCGATTAACATCAACAAAATTAAGCCAAAAATCCAAGGTACCAGTGGTTGATAACGATAGGTAGGAATCTGCGCAAAAACTAGCATTATAAAAAATGCCACACAAAAATTAGCCATTTGATGCCAGACTAACATCACATTCTTGCCGCTAGCGCTATAGAGAATACCGACACCAAAAATAGCAAGCATTAAGATTCCACACAGTAACATAAAATCAAGATGAGACCTTTGCCATATCTTGGCAAAAACCTTCCCCCAACCTTTTTCATGATTTTTCGACAACAAATTGTAATTCACAATAATTAAATTTAATGTAAAATTAATTTAAAGTACAGCTAAAACATATATCCAATTCAGAATAAAGCTGTTATAAAGATTATACTCTTCGTAAAATAGACTTAGACGGGGTACCCTTGCTTTTTCGCCACCAAAGTTTACTGTTACATAAATGAGGATCAGAACAAATAAGGGCAACAAAGTATAACATTTCTTACGAGTAAACATGAAACTAATATTAACCCCTGAGAACAATCACCGTTTAAACAATCTATGTGGGGAACATAATTGTCACCTAGAACAAATTGAACAATATCTGGGGGTGGTTATTGCCAATCGTGGCAATGAATTCACCATCACTGGCCCCAAAATACAGGCAGCCAAAACCCAAAAAGCATTGAAAGAGTTATTTGCCCTAACGGCTACGGGAGTCAACCTAACTGCGGCGAAAATCCATTTGGTTCTCCAAGGGATAAAAGCTCAAGATTCAGTAACTTCAACATTAGAACAAGAAAAAGCTGATATCCATACCAAAAAGTCGATTATCAAACCCCATAGCAAAAACCAAATTAATTACATTAAAAATATTCTTAAACATGACATAACATTCAGTATTGGCCCAGCTGGTACTGGCAAAACTTTTCTTGCCGTAGCCTCTGCAGTACACGCCCTCGAAAAAGAGCAAGTCCACCGAATTATTTTAGTAAGACCAGCAGTTGAAGCAGGCGAACGCTTAGGTTTTTTACCAGGAAATATCGCCGAAAAAGTTGACCCTTACCTCCGCCCACTTTACGACGCGCTTTATGAAACCGTTGGAGCAAAAATGGTAGAAAGACTTATTCAAGAAAACGTGATCGAAATAGCACCCTTAGCGTTTATGCGCGGCCGCACCTTAAGCTCAGCGTTCATTATTCTTGATGAAAGCCAAAACACCACAATTGAACAAATGAAAATGTTTTTAACCAGAATTGGATTTGGCTCTAAAGCAGTAATTACTGGAGATATTACGCAAATTGATCTGCATAAAGAACAAAAATCTGGCTTAATTCACGCCATGCATGTCTTAAAAAATGAACCTGGAATTAGTTTTAATTTTTTTCATTCTTACGATGTAGTGCGTCATCCACTAGTGCAAAAAATTATTGAAGCTTATGATAAAGCGCAAAATAAACAAAAAAATAAGCCTCTTTTGCAACCAAACGAGCAAGCGGTATCCGTTTAAAAACCTAACGAAATAAGGTTTATATTTTCTAGATAAATGAGTGTATTGCGAGTAAGTGTGCAATACAGTACTATGACAAAAAATGCGAATTTCGAAAACCTAATGAATAAAGTAATTTTACAAAACGCCACCAAAACAAAATCTATCCCAAGTAAAAAGCAATTTGCAAAGTGGATAAATGTAGGGTTATCGCGTTATAAAAAAAAACATGAGGTGGTAATTCGCTTGGTTAGCATAAATGAAATCACTAAGCTGAACCAAAGATATCGTAAAAAAAATAAACCTACCAATATTATTTCTTTCCCATTTGAGCCGCCTCGCGGGATCAAACATGAACTCCTTGGCGACTTAGTAATCTGTTTGCCCATAGTCAAAAAAGAAGCAAAAACTCAAGGAAAAACCGTTTTAGCGCATTTAGCACACTTAACAATTCATGGGGTCTTGCACCTTCTTGGTCATGATCACAAAACTGATAAACAAGCCACAAAAATGGAAGCTTTAGAAATAAGGTATTTAAAAAGATTAGGATTTCCCAATCCTTATATAGTCTATTGACAATTGACCATAGCAATGGCAGCTCGTTAAGATCTCTACGCAACGGGTTTCCCATCAACAGCCAAAAACCGTCCTCAAAGCACCCTCGACGTGGGGATCTGGCCCTGTTCTAAATCACCATTGCTCAAAGTGCAGGACTTTAGAAAGTCATTACAGCGTTTTGGTAACACAGCAATCCAGTGTTTAATTTTATTGGCTCGCTTCCTGTTCGTTTCACTCACTTCCAAATAACTTTGCCCTCACCATGATAACTCCGCCTTTTGAGGTACGATGGATATACTTTAGCAGTTACAGAATTCCTCATCACCTTTGTTCAAGGTCTCTTTTTTTTCCGTGCGTCAGCTATTTTTCTCTCTTCAGCAAGTTTATTCGATGCTTCAAACATAGCAATCATTCCTCTAGCTGCCCCTTTGATGGCACTTGGATTTTCTCTTTTTTGCTCTGATGACGATTCTGGAGTTGCAAGTTTCTTAGCACCTGAAGCTCGCTCGACCCCTCTTACTACCCGAAGTGGCGTCTCTGGCAACTTTCTACCAGGAACAATACCTCCCGCAGGTTGAGCCTTCCTATCCGGCTCTACCACAACCCTTGCTGGCGCTGATAGTAGTTCATCGCCATCCCAACCCTCTCCCGCTGATTCATCCTCTGTTTTTGCTGGTTTGACAACCTTTCTTCTTGCTGCAAGAGCAGTTGTAAGAGCACTTATCAAATCAATCTGACCACCTTCTGATACCTCTTTTTTTCGTTCTGCAGACAAAGGTTCTGGAGGAACTCTGTCACTGGCTTTTTTTAATTGATGTTGACCGCGAATCTGGTCAAGGAACGCCATTCTACTGGCGTCAGGCACGATTGGTTTCGACTGCGTTGCTTCTCCTCCAGAAACCTTTGCTATGGCTCTCTTACTAGAAGATGGTGGCGGTGGTGGCAGTGGTGGCGGCGGAGTGGCGGAGTCGGCAGGGAGCAAAGAAGCTGCTGCCGCGCTTACAGCAATACTACGATCCTCTAATTGTGATCTTCTGCTAAGATAATCATCTCTTACTTTTCTATCAACATTAGGAAGTATAATTCTTTCAAAAAACATAAGTAAACTATAGAATACACGCGAAAAAATATTTGCTTGTTCATAGGCTTGTTGTAGATCTTGATATCGCTGAGCAGATGCTAACTCTGATTTTACCTTTGCCAATCTAGCTGTTAATCTTTTATATTCGTTTAACGTCTCTGGCGGCAAATTGCTAGCAGCAAACTGGTGATCAACAAACTGAAGCAACTCCTCTATCGTTCCTTCAAGAAGCTCCCTTGGATCTTGTCTTGATGATGGGATATCCATAATTCATCCTCCTTAATAAATAAAAATACAACTAGATAGACACTATCACAATTACAATTAGTTATTGTTATTATACTTATAATCTAAACATATGGAAACCCCAAACATTAAAAATTTATAAACAATATAGTTTGTGACGTAACATGGTTTCGTGAAATATATACTTGATTAGATGGCTTGGGTAAGAAGCATGTTTGCGTAGTGGGAAACAGGGAATAGCTCCAGCATGAATGGTACACTGATAAAATCCGCACGTATCATACGCACCATTCCCCGTTACACTGAGCTTTATTTATTCAACAAAGCCACAGTATAGTTAAAATCTAATAACCATTTATTTTGATTCAATATTTTGTTTTTGCTTAGTAAGCTCAATCATGCCTTGATTCTTTGAACCGCGAAAAGGAAGATTATAAGCTTTTTGCGTTTCATCGAATGGCCCGTCGATTAAAATATCTACTTGCTGCAAAAACTCCTTAATTGCCGGGTCTTGCCCTGACATTACTAGTAGTTCATTGTAGTAATAGCCACTATAAGCCACAATATTTAGCTCCTTACGCTGCTCTTTTATCAACGTCGCAAGTTCAGCACAAGCCTTAGCCTGTAAAAACGGTTCGCCGCCAGAGAAAGTTACACCACTAATTAACTTGGTTTCAAGGATAGATTTTAAAATCTCACTAACCGATATATTGTAACCTCCAGTCAACGACTGCGTATCAGGATTATGACATCCAACACAACGTTGGTTGCAACCTTGAGTAAAAACCACATAACGCAATCCAGGACCATCGACAACACTTTCTTTAACTATGCCAGCTATACGAAGTATAGTCATAAATGCGAAAACCTATCTTTTAACTCACAGACCTTAGCATCGTTAAAGCGGTCAATTGTACTTAAATACCCGGTGATTCGTCGCACCCTTCTAATAGAGGCAGATCCACAGATAGGGCACTCGTTATCAATTAGCCCAGCATGGCCACACCCATTACAAAAATCGATAGGAAAATTAATACCAGCATAACCCATATCAGCCTCTTTCATAGCACACAGTGCCTGCATAACCGCCTCCTGGTTATTTATTGGCGGCGAACTAAACTCAATATAGCTAATATGCCCAGCATTAGTGTATTTATGATAAACTCCCTCAGCTTTAACCTTGTCATAAACGCTAATTTGATAACCAACTGGGACATGAAAAGAGTTAGTGTAATACTCTTTATCGGTAACTCCTGGTATTAAACCATACTCATTGCGATCTATCTTGACAAAACGTCCAGCTAAACCTTCGGCCGGGGTAGCTAAAAGCGTATAGTTCAATTGAAGTTTTTCACTAAGCGCATCAATTTTGTCGCGCATAAATTTAACGATTTTTTCGCCTAATGCTTGCGCCCTTTCACTCATGCCATGGTGTTCACCAATAAGCGCTGTTAACGCTTCTGCTAAACCAATAAAACCTACAGAAAGAGTACCGTGCTTAATAACATCAGCGATACAATCTTCAGTATTTAGTTTCTCTGAATCTAAATACAACCCCTGCCCCATCAAAAACGGCATATCACGTACTTTTAACTTCGACTGCACACAAAAGCGGTGATAAAGCTGTTCAGCTGCTAAATCAATTATAGCATCAAGGTCTTGAAAAAATTTAGGCAAATCCTTTTCAGCTTTAATTGCTAAACGAGGCAAATTTATAGTAGTAAAACTTAAGTTACCACGCCCATCGGTTACGGCCGGGCCACATTTATTAGCCATAACACGAGTACGACATCCCATATAACTGACCTGATCACCAAACTCTTTATTAAAAGAGGAATCCATAAAACTAAAGGTAGGATTCAAACGCTCTGAAGCCACAGAAATAGCAAGTTTAAGCAGATCATAGTTAGGGTCGGTTGGATTATAATTTACCCCTTCTTTTATACGAAAAATAATATTCGGGAAAATTGGCGTTTCACCATGTCCCAATCCTTTTTTATAAGCTAATAATAAATTACGCGTTACCTTCCGCCCCTCCTCGCTAGTTTCAGTACCAACATTAAGACTAGAAAAAGGCACTTGGGCACCAGCACGACTATGCATGCTATTTAAATTATAGATAAGCGCTTCCATTGCTTGATAAACCTCCTCATCACTGGCCCCTTTAACAAAAGGCGCAACATCACGATCAAAAAACGCGAAACTTTGCCCACCATGCATATCATTTTGCGAGCTTTGTAAAATAATGGCTGCTAACGCTGTCGCAGAAGCTGGTCGCCGTGGTGGCCGAATAAAACCATGACCATTATTAAACCCTTGAGACAATAACCGCCCTAAAGGGATCTGAACGCAAGTTAAAGTCTTTCCATAAAAATCCAAATCGTGAATATGGTAATCACCCCGCTGATGAGCTACAGATAAATGTTCCGGAATTAGACGATATAAATAATAGGTACGGGAAGCCGCGCTAGCAATTTGCAACATTTTAGCTGATGGGGAGTTAGAAATATTCGCGTTTTCGCGATTGGTTTCAATTAAAATATCTGCAACCATATCCATCAGTGCAGTTTTACCCTCGCGAATACGAGTACGTTCAGCCCGATATAAAATATAAGCTTTAGCCGTCTTGGCATGGCCGTCTTCAATTAGAACCTTTTCGACAGCATCTTGGACATCTTCAACATTAAACACCCGATCTTGGTGCTTCTGGTTTAAATGCTTAAGCACTTTAGCAGTTAACTCTAAGGCGGTAGCCTGATCGGAACCACCAACAGTTTTGGCTGCTTTTAAAATAGCCTCAGTAATTTTGCCTGCATGAAAAGGTACTTCTCGTCCATCACGCTTTTGAATAACAGTAAACATAGCCCACTCCGTTTTTTTATTAGTTTTGACAACTTTAATCTATATACATTAATAGTATATGCACAAAGGCCATAATACTACATTATGTGGTTATGACAACAAAAAAACACCATATGTGGTAAGCTTTTGTAAAATTTAACAAAAAAATTTAGCAAAAAAATAGTTGACAAAATAAAAACGGGGCGGACAAAATCTCAGCTCTCAATCCAAAACGCTTGTCGCCCTGCTATTAAATTAATACCACCACACTTTGCAGCATCGTCAATCTTAAGGAAAGTGCTCCACAAAATGCTTTTAGCTTCTTGATAATCTGCTGTAGCCCGAAGACGATAAAAAGCTATCTTGCATGGTAACGTGGATACAACAGGGTTAGGAGTAACCTTAAAACATTCAACATTAGGATGGATTAGGGTACCACTAACACAGCTTGGTTCTTTCGCTTGTAATAAATACTCCTCCGCTTGCAATAAATACCCCTCCGCTTGATAGAAAGAATAGACCTTGTCTTGAAAAAAAACACTCGTTTTATTTTCTAATAAATTAACCTCTAACATACAAAGAACCAACAAGCTTAATATTGATAAAAACAACATCGTTGTTATCAACACAAAACCACTATTGTTACTGACGTTATTATTTTTAAATATCACCGGCGTAATTTTATATCGATTCGTTTTTGTTTTGACGATTGCGCTAACTTAAGATTAGTATGCATAGTCAATTCAATTCTCACTCTTGCAACCCTATGCCACTCATTAGCGTTAATACTGTTAGCTTTTACATAGTCACTATCACTAGAACCACCAAAACTGTAAGAAACCTGCATATTAATGACATTAGGAACCAACTCATCTACCCGACCACGAGTAACACCAAGATATAACCCTGGGTTAGGATGCCCTTCTTTATCTGAGGGATTTTTAATAAAAAAAGTCATCTCTTCAAAAGATCTTATTTCAGCAGTTTCTCGGCTATATTTGTTAACTAACTTAGCATCAGTAGTAATCTTTTTTTGATCATGACTTACTGTAGCATCAAATAGGTCAGCCTTTTCACAATCTGAAATTAGCAAAACATGCTCCCCTCCGCTAACAAGTTGATTTTTAACTTGAAACGAACAGGTTTCTTCATTAGCGTTCTTAGCATTTTTTCTGATATCGTTTGCTAAGACTGTCGCCCTAGAACTTGCTTTACCAATAACAATCACATCAGTCCCTTCGACAACCTGACTTTTCAATATATAGTCTGGCACATTGAAGCTATCGTAGCCACGAATACCAAAAAATAGATTCGATTTACTTTTAACCTGATTACTAAAATTGGGTTGAACTATAGAGCGACAACCAGCAAAACCAGCCTGGGTAATACCTTGCCACAAAATAAATTCAGCGAAGCGCATGTTTTCACTAAGCTCAACCAAACCTTTTTGCATCCGATAAACATTTTTAGCACTTAAATAGCTTTGCCATAAAATCACCAGCAAAAACATACTAAGAAAAGTAGCGACCAAAAACTCAAACAACGAAAACCCTCGAGTTTTTTCAGTGAGTTTCATGTGCTTCAATTATTTTAGCAGCGATTATAGTTCGTCGGTAAGATTCTTCAGTGCTTTTTAGTGAATGTATATATACCCCTATAACCTCCAATAATCCGCAGGCTAAAACAAAGGTAGCAATTAGCACTTCAAGCAAACTAAAACCGTAGATTTTGTTTTGTACCAAAACAGACTTAGGCATTACTTATACTCCTTACAATCTGGGCTACACCCTCGTAAATTAAATTGATGCCGCGTTACCCATATTTTTTAGGGCCGAAATTTATTGTTACGTAAATGAGGAGACTAAAAAACATGGGCACCTTACTTGACTTTACTTTACGAGAAATCTAGCCCCACTAGAGACAAATTCTACATTTTGAAATAAGTTCGCCAGGGCAACTTTCTAAAAACCCCAGCATTTTATCCGCATAACCTCAGGATAGCCGCAACAAAAAGGGCGCAAATATGCGCCCTTTTGCAATCCACATAAAGCTCGTTTAAACCAAGCTAAGCCCTTTTAAGTATTTTGCAAAATGCTCACCAACATCAGCATGTTGGATACCATATTCAACAGTTGCTTCTAAATAGCCAAGCTTACTACCACAGTCATAACGCTTGCCGTGGAATCTATAACTATACACATCTTGTCTAGATAAAAGTTTACTTATGCCATCAGTTAATTGAATTTCACCAATTGCTCCCCTGCTAGTATTTTCAAGAAAATGAAAAATTTCTGGAGTTAAAATATAACGCCCAATAACCGCAAAATTTGACGGAGCGTTTTTGGTCCTTGGTTTTTCGACAATAGCAGTAGTTTTTGCATACTTGCCCGATTCTAAAACAGAATTATCGAGTCCAACAATACCGTACTTTTCCGTTTCTGATAAATCCACAGGCTGCACTGCTACAATATTACTTTCTACTTCAGAGTAAACATCCACCATTTGTTGCAAACAATTCTTACCTTGATTATTAATTAAGTCATCAGCAAGTAGTACCGCAAATGGCTCATTTCCAATTAGCCTTTGGGCGCATAACACTGCATGACCTAAACCCAAAGGACTTTGCTGCCGAATATAAGCGCAAGTAACTCCTGCTGGTAAAACGTTACGCACAATTTCAAGCCACTCATTTTTTCCTGATTCGGCAAGCTTAGCTTCTAGTTCAAAATTAGAGTCAAAATGGTTTTCTATGGCGTGTTTACTTGAGCTAGTGACAAAAATCAGCTGGGTAATCCCAGCGCCAACTGCCTCTTCTACTGCATATTGAATCAGTGGCTTATCAACGATGGGTAACATTTCCTTCGGATTAGCTTTAGTTACTGGTAAAAACCTCGTACCTAAACCCGCTACGGGAAAAACCGCTTTATTAATTTTTGCTGTCATACTATTTCCTCAAAAATTACTCACATTCATCCTAACTTATAAGTATAGGCTTTATATCATAAACGCAAAACTACCTCAATTAAAACCTGGATTATCCCTTTAACATATCCTCCTAGCAACCACTCGCTAAATTATGCTACAATAGATTCTGTATCATAAATAATAATCTCAGAAGGAACAGGAGGATACATGAAAACTTTAGTAGTTTATTTTTCAAAAACCGGCAACACTGCTACTGTCGCTAAGGAGTTGGCTCAAATCTTAAGCGCTGATCTCGAAACACTAGCCGAAACCAAACCCAAAGAAGGTATTGTTGGTATGATTCTTGCGGGTAAAGATGCCGCCTTACAAAACAGCACCCCGATTAACGATTTAAAAAACAACATCACTAATTACGATTTGGTAGTTGTTGGCACACCTGTTTGGGCTTGGACCATGTCAAACCCCATCAGAGCATTTTTTGAAAAACACAAAAAAGATCTAAAAAAAGTCGCATTCTTTGCTACTATGGCTAATATGGGAGATAAGCGCGCTTTTTCCCACATGGAAAAACTGTCGGGATTAGCTCCAGCCGCCACAATTTCCTTTGTAGATAGCAAAATAAAAAACGGGGAATTTAAAACAGGCTTAGCCGAGTTTGGTAAAAAATTAGCTGGCTAAATTAAACCATTGGCTATAATCAAGATATAAATTTCGAAATTGCTCAGGGGAAAGTGGTTTTCCCCTGACGTTTATTTTTGCTTATAAATTAATAAACATAATAGTGACGAAGATGTTTGGCAACCGTAAAAAGCTTCGCCCACTATAAGATTAGCCTCCCTTCATACATCCTAATTAACCGAGCGGGGCAAAGCTAAATGCTCTTTAGCAATAGCGGCTACCTTTTGCCAATCAACTACTAAACGACGATCTTTGACGGCGTTAAATACCACATCTAAAGCAGGCTTTACATCGCTCCCCATTGCTAACCGCTGTTCAAGTAAAGGCATATGCGCCTCTAAATATAATTTTTTCCCTGACCAACCAGCTTTATAAGGTTTATTAACAATAATTACTTTAGTACCTACCTCGACGAGATTAAATAAAGTTTCAATATCAGCAGCATACAAACGAATACAACCAGCACTAGTTCGCCGACCAACACTTTCAACCAAATTAGTCCCATGAATAGCAAATGATCCCTGCGCTGTTGAAGATAACTTTAAGGCATATTTACCCATAGGGTTATCTGGTCCTGGTGGCATCATCCGTTCAATTTTATCACCTATAGCTTGCCTAAATTTATAAATAGAATCTGGCACAACCCATGTAGGATCCTTCGTTTTTTTGACTATAGTCATTTCCCCCAGCGGAGTTTCCCAATCCTCTTTACCGATACCAATAGGAAAAATATACACTCGATTCTCTTTCCTTGGCTGATAATAAAGTCTCATCTCAGCCAAATTAACCACAATAACATTTCTTTTCAATTCCAGAGGTAAAATATATTGGGTAGGAATTACTAAAACTGTATTTAAAGGAGGATTATCTGGGTCAATTCCTGGATTAGCATCAAACACCTCGTAATAACCAACATCGAAACGCATGGCAACATCAGAGAAATCTTCGTCCACTTTTACTTGAGTGGTTTTAACTTCACCCACTAAGCTATCACCATTTTTTGGCAAATAAAAACTAAGACCGTAACTAAAACATGGCCAAAGAAACACACAAATTAAAATAAGAACTTTATACATAGTTAAAACCCTATCAACAATATTACCCCTCACACGGCAAAACGATATTTTTATGATAACTATAAGTCAGGGGGACCGCTCCACAAAGCAGCAATGGGAACCCTGGAAAAAAGTTACTCCCAAAGGGTACAATAAGTATCTTCAATAATCAGCCTGACCAGAAGCCCGCGGGAAAGGAATAGTATCACGAATATTCTGCATACCAGTAACATACATAATCATCCGCTCAAGACCCAAACCAAAACCAGCATGTGGCACCGTACCATATCTACGTAAATCTAAATACCACTTATAAATCTCCTTATTTAACCCTAAAGCATCCATCCGCATATTTAACATGTCAAAACGTTCCTCACGCTGACTACCGCCCATAATCTCGCCAACGCCAGGAACTAAAACATCCATAGCCGCTACCGTTTTACCATCTTCATTCAAACGCATATAAAAGCTTTTTATTTCTTTCGGATAATTCATCAAAACAAGTGGGCCATTGATTAAGTCTTCAGTTAAATAACGCTCATGCTCTGATTGTAAATCGAGTCCCCACTTAACCGGAAATTCAAACTTCTTCTTAGCTTTTAGTAAATATTCTATTGCCTGTGTATAATCCATATAGGTAAAAGAACTGGCAATTATTCGTTCAAGCCGCCCAATACAATCTTTGTCGATTCTTTCAGCAAAAAATGCCATATCATCTGACCGCTCTTCTAGTACCGCTTGCACTAAATAACGGATCATGTCGATAGCAAGTTCAGCATCATCTTGTAAATTAGCAAAAGCAATCTCTGGCTCAATCATCCAAAATTCAGAAAGATGACGACTAGTATTAGAATTTTCGGCACGAAAAGTTGGCCCAAAAGTGTATACTTTGGTTAAAGCCTCGCAGTAAGACTCAACATTCAGCTGGCCCGACACTGTTAAAAACGTTTCACGGCCAAAATAATCTTGGGAAAAATCAATCTTACTATCAGGCTTAACCGGGAGCTTATCTAAGTTTAAAGCAGTGACACGCAATAATTGCCCCGCCCCTTCACAATCACTTGAAGTAATCACCGGCGTATGAATCCAATAAAAACCACGCTCATGAAAAAATCGGTGAATAGCCATCGACAAACTATGTCTCACCCGCGTAATCGCTCCGATAACATTAGTACGGGGTCGCAAATGAGCATGTTCTCGCAAATATTCGAGGGTGTGATATTTCGGCGAAATCGGGTAGGTATCCGGATCATCAATCCACCCCACAACCTTAACAACCTCAGCTTGTAGCTCTACCGCCTGACCTTCGGCCGGTGACGGCGTTAGTTTACCACTAACAATAATCGAACATCCCGTGGTTAATTTTAAAATCTCATCCTTGTAATTAGACACTGTACTTGCTACCACCACCTGCAGCGGCTTAAAACAAGAACCATCGCTTAAAGCAATAAAAGATACCCCGGCCTTAGAATCACGCCGCGTTCGCACCCACCCATGAACAGTAACATAGGTACCAACAGCGACTTTGCACGAAAGCAAATCGCTAGTTGCATATACTGATTTGTCATTTTTTTGCATATTTTTTACCTAAAAACTTGCTAAATCTTTTGTAAAATATCCTTAATGAATGGTACAGTCAACTTCCTCTGGGCAATAAGCGCCTCCTTGTCAAGCCTGTCTAATACCCCAAATAAACTTTTGGTATCACGCACATAATGATTTAAAAGAAAATTAGCCACCTGATCGCTAAACTCAAGCCCGCGCAATTTGGCACGTAATTTAAGACCATTAATTTTTTCTTCATCGCTTAGCTCATGAACGGCAAAAACCAAACCACTACTCATACGTGATTTTAAATCCTGTAGTTTAAGCGGGATCGCTTGGGGAGATGCGTTTGCCGTAATTACTATTTTTTTATTATGGACAGTCAATTTATTAAAACAGTGAAAAATTTTCTCCTCCCAAGCTAAATTACCAGCAATCAAATGTAGGTCATCAATACAAAGTAGATCAAGAGCTTCTAAATCATCCAGAATTTGTAAGCTTAAACCCCCAACATCTTCAAGAGGTAAATACGCAGAAGAAAAACCATGTTCCCCAAAAAGTTGACATACTGAGGCCAGCAAATGGCTTTTACCAACCCCAACCTTTCCCCACAAATAAATAAATGGCGAACTAGCACTAACGGGTAGATTACTAAGTGCGGCAACTAATTGGTCATTCTTCCCGGTAAAAAAGTTAGCAAAACTTGCCGTATCTTTAAGGCAGAGATTAAGTGCTAGTTGTTTTAAACCGTTCATTGCTACATTATCCTGATATCTTATTATGCTACGTAGGGTGCATACCACTATTACTGCAAAATACAAGATTTAATCAATCTGTGGTATATACCGCTATTACTTCAAAATGCAAAATTAGTACCTAGTGGAACGATACCACTTGTAAATCAAATTCAGGCAAGGCGCCTTGGTTTTTTGCGGCCGGAGTTTACTTTTACGTAAATGAGGACCGCAAAAAAATAAGGGCAACGCAGCATCAATTTGATTTACAAGTGGTATATATAGTCTAAATCAACTCCTGGCGGCACCTCCACCACTTCAGTATTCGGCACCAGTCTACTTTGTTTACTGAAAATATCTGTCAATGCCTCTACTCCACCTTTAACCGTTAATACCAACTTAACTTCAGTTGCACTAATATTAGCTAAATCTATTTGCGTAATAACTTGGTTATACCCATGTAAGTAGCGCACAATCTCATTATACTGATCTAATCCATTAATATTGTTAATACGTATTACCACTTTAGATTCTTGCCCCGAAACCGGAATAACTACATTAGAAATGCTATTAACAATAGTTGGCATAGCCTCTAACACCATGCTTGCGACGCTAGGACCAGCGAAGCTAAACCGACTGCTTTTTGCGCCTTGCAGTAACAACCATTGACTCGACCAAGTGTTACCTAAAATAGCCTTTTTAACACACCCAACAACAATCGTTGTCGCCCCATAGCGCTGAGAGATATTCCTAATAACATTTATATCAAACTTGCAGATATCTTTAGCTTTAACACTACTAGCATCTTGCAAATCAAGAGTTGGTAATATAATCGGCATCCCTAACTCTTTAGCCTTGCCTCGTAATATCTGAACCAAACCTTCATCTACTCCTTCATCAGACAAGATCCTTGCCACTCCATCATCTTTTACTAACCACACTAAAGTTAAAGGCTTACTACTAATGGCCACCACCGCCCCCACCTTATAATTATCACGACCGAGAAGTTTATTAATTGTCTTAGAATTAAAGGTTATTCGCAAAAAAGTCGCGGTTTTACCATTACTCGTGGTTTTATTGGTATAGCTAAATTGCTTAACATAAAGTCCCGGCTTAGCGAGCGCCTTTTTAACTGTTGGGACATTAATAATATTGGGGTTATTAGTAATAGTAACTAACATTGACGTTAATGCCACCGTAAAGGCCTGTTCTCGCTCAGTATTACCATCATTAGCCACGGGTACTTCAACCATTTCGGGGTGAGATAAGGACGCTGATTCTGGTAACTTAGTTGGTGGTACCACAGCCGAAACGCTAACCATGACAACCATACTAACCAAAAATAATAAAATAGTTCTTAATCTATCTAGCATAGGTGTTTTATAAAAATCTTATTGTTCACTATGAAAAATATCATAAAAATGATGACTCAGCATCAAATTTGAGTATAATTAAGCAATCTATAATCTATTTAATTCAGAGGGTCTTATGGTCAAGTCTGAGCTTATTACGCGTATTGTAAGCAAATTTCAGCAATTGCCTGAAAAAGACATAGAGCTTGGTATCAATCAAATGTTAGAACACATAAGCGAAACTCTGGAAAAAAACGGCCGTATTGAAATACGGGGTTTTGGCAGCTTTTCCCTCCATTACCGTCCATCACGCAATGCCCATAATCCACGAACCGGTGAAAAGGTGGTAACCATCCATAAATATGCTCCTCACTTTAAACCAGGAAAACAAACTAGAGAACGGATTAATCAATCACAGGCAAAAAACATTCCCATCATTCAAGATACTGAGGATGAAGAACAAGCCTCTTAGTTAACTTGCTATGGCATTTCAGTTTAAAAATGTTGTCATAATAGCGCGAAAAAGCACCCCCGGCGCAGCAAAAACGTTGTCAGTTTTAATCAAGCACCTGCAAACAAAAGCCATTAATGTTTTTTTAGAACACGATACTGCAACTATCTTACCAAGTTGCAAAGTTCCAATCATTGAGCGCAATAAATTAAAAGACCACTGTGACTTAATCGTAGTTGTAGGTGGCGATGGCAGCTTACTAAGCGCAGCTCGTATCGCCGCCAGGCAAAAACTGCCAATTATTGGTATCAACCTAGGAAACTTGGGATTTCTCACCGACATTACCTCTAAAAATATTGACCAAATCGATGAGATTCTAACAGGAAATTTTCATGAGGAACGCCGCTTTCTGTTACAAGCCAAAATGGAAAACCAAAATAAACCTATTACGCAAAACCTAGCTTTAAACGATATCGTCCTACTTTCCTATACTACTGGTCACATAATAGAGCTAGCCATATATGTAAATCAAAAATTTTTATGTAATTATCGCGCTGATGGCTTGATCATTGCCACCCCTACAGGCTCTACCGCACACGCCTTATCCAGCGGTGGACCGATCCTCTACCCCACGCTTGAAAATATCGTATTAGTACCAATGCTGTCACATAACTTAAGTAGCAGACCGATCGTACTTAGTAGTAATAGCAAAATAAAAATTGTTTTTAATAAGTCCAACTCTACCGACCTGATTATCCTTTGTGATGGCCAAAACCAAACCATGCTACAAGGCGGCGTCATTAAAATAAGTAAAGCTAAAGAAAAATTACGCCTCCTGCATCCAAAAGATTATAGTTATTTTGAAGTCTTACGTACTAAATTAAACTGGGAAAAGGAACATAATAAAGCGAAGCGATAGTCCAGACAGATAGCGTCGCTCCCTAACCTCCTAGCGTTTCCACTGTTCTTACCTTTAGCTGCATTATAAATCAAAGGCTTTAAAAGGTGTTGGATATAGTGGGACAGAGAGATCGTAAGTCACACGCTCAACTTATAGCTCCACATACTTACATCGATTTAAACGTTGCCCCTGCCCTACTGCAAATTCAATATGTTAATTATACTCGCATCTTTAAATGGCTTTTCAGAGTTAATTATAATTACATAAAAACTCTGATGCCCTTTGTATACTAAAAATACTGTCGGTGAAAACGATGTTTTATGCGGCTTATCGGTATAATCAAAAATTATTTGATGCTTGCCTTTTTCATCACTAAAAGACATTTTATGTATCTTACCATAAAAACCCTTATAATTAGGCCCTGCAAATGTACCATCAATTTTTGAATAGCTATCTAAATTTATATTCAGTGCATTATGGAAAGCGAAACCGTAGTTAATTGTAACTGGGAAGCTGCTTTCTGAATGCAGCACTTCCCCAGAAATAAATTTTATATCACTAAGATTAACGTTTCGTTTAATCGTAATTTTATCTAGATCAATATTTGCCAAATCTTTAAATTCCCATATGGTTACAGGATACGTCTCGTTATTGTGACAATAATGAAGAACATTATTAACATCGCGCTTCTTTATCCAGCTGATGCATAGAGAACCAGGCGGATCAATGTCTTGTTTAACAGATTCTTTAAAAAACCATATATATTGTTTGCACGTATTCCAATCATGAGAATGACCATATCTAACAGTTTCATAGGCAAAATAAGCAAGGTAAAAAAGGTAACACATTAACCCTGCTATTATAATTTTCGTGATTTTGTTCATGATTTTTTCCATGTAACTTCACTATAGAAAAATTGGTATTGGTGCTGGTAGTGGAACAAACTTCGGAGACTGAAAGTGCTTAAGAGTATAAATCGTATCCCCAATAAAACGACCCAGATTAGTATGATCATAATCGTAGTAAATAGTTACTCCAGCTGAAGAGTCGGAACCAGTAGGGATTGATACGTCACGAACATGCCTGCCATCAGCGGTTCTACCAGCAGATAAATAAGTCCAGCCATAAGTTATTGAACCATCCATGCCGGTCGCCACATTAACAAAACCTTCTTTATTGACAGCGCTAAGAGGCTTGCTACTTGTTACATCATAAACATATTCAATATTAGAGCTTCCTTTCTGAATTGTAGAAGAGATATACGCATCAATTTGCAAAGCACCCACACGAAATGATTTAAATGTTTCCTTCCCAGTCATTGTATCCTTACTAGAAAACATATTTTTATACGCATCACTCTTCGCCCCATTATGATGAACCCCGCCAAACTTTGCGGCAGCAGTTCCACCAACCGTAGCATCATTATTGCGATTTGACTTCGAAATTGTCAAACTATCAATATTGGTAAAGTTGTTAGGGGTTACATCTTGTATCGATTTACTAGACGAAGGATCAGCAAAATCCTCTGCCGGGTTTTTGGGCTTCTCTGAATTTTTACCTGAAGAACTATTGATAGCATCACTGCCCAAACCTCCTAGCGTCCCTCCAGCTGCCCCGGCTCCAAATTTATAGCCCAATTCCTGTATTTTGTGGTTTATCCCAAGCGTCAGCCCAAAGGTCATCGCTCCTTCAAATAAAACCTGTTTAAAATTTGTTCCAGTTGCCACACCAATCCCCACAGTGATCACTGCTCCAGCCGCGGCAGCCCCTAATGCTGTACTAAACACTCCCAATCCAGCTGGTCCTAGCAATATCCCACCTACAACTCCTGTTACTATTCTAACTACCGGGTTACTAAATACGCTTTTTACGGCCTTGCCTATTGAACGACACACCCTTCCAGCCCAACTAAAAAATCCAAACCCGCTTGGATCAACAAATGCTAATGGATTATTAATACAATAACTATACCGATTCAAACACTGACTATTAGCAGGATCCTGTACATACGGGTCAGCGCTTAAAAAGCGTCCGATCACCGGATCATATATTCTGCCATCCATGTGGATTAAGTTTATATCATCCATATTTATCCCTTCGTGTCCAGTAAAGCCTCGATTGGTAATAGGGTTCGATGGTACAGCTCCTTTAGTTTGTTTCTGTTCCCCAAATGGGGTATACGAAAAATGTTGGGTAACATTACCATTTTCATCAGTTATATCGGTAACGGAACCAAGATTATTATGCAACATCTCATAAATTTCGGTACGGTTCTTTGTTGTGTCATTGTTATTTACAGTTTTGACATAACCTGTATTTCCTCCAATATAGGCTTTTTGCTGAGTAACTTCTGTGCCATCTTTGTTCTTAATTAATACCGATTCATAGTTCCCCAAATAATAAGTGGTTACCGTTTTATCTAATGTACTATCAACCCTGGCAATTTTTTCTCTGTCAGCATTATAGTGAAAACTTACTGTAGTTTTAGGAGTAATAATATTCAGCGGTTTACTGTAACTCGTATAAGTAATTTTACGCTCTACACCATTTAAAGTACCACCGACTTGGTCACCATTTGCATCATAGGTAAATGTTCCCGCTTTTTTTCCTCTAATACTAGTAACGGCATGAGGGCCTGCGCCATTTTCTCCATATTTATAAGTACCAACATCCGATTTATAACTAATATTGCCGAGAGGATCGTAACGTAGTGTTTGTACCCCGGTTTCACTTGACTCAATACTAACCAGACGATTTAACCCATCGTAACGAAACTTTTCAATAACGTTATTAACCTGGTCTTGATGAATCGCAATATTACCAAGCGTGTCATCATAGCGATAAATCTCTTTTTGTATTACTTGATTATTTTTACCAGGGCCACCAACCACAGCTAATTTACATTCATCGGCACCCCCCACACACTCTCTAATTTCAGGGATAGTTTTGGCTGTTTCAGTCGGGAAAAGTTCTTTTTGCACGGTAAGCTTGGTATCTAAGACTGTAGCAATCTCTTTTAAAAATCCAGTTTTTTGGTCATAAGTATAATTGGTAATTAAACCATTGCTGCGACCTTCTGAAATTACTCTACCGGCAGCATCTCTCGCATTCAAAGTCCAATAAACTTTGCTAGTATCAGCATCACTAAGTTTTACTAGATAACCAAGTTCATTGTAATTATTTTTTACTTTAAGGCCATTGGGATAAGTTTCAAGATCAAGCCGACCATATTGATCGTAACTATAGCTACTTGCGCTAACCACATCAGCCTGATTTTTATTTTTGATAATAGTTTTTACATTAGATAATCTTCCAAAATTATCGTAATTATAGCTTTTAGTGTAGGTTTCAAGGCCGTCATGCAACGCTTCAGTCGAGGCTACTAGTTTTTTTAGGATTGCTTTATCAGTCACATTGACACTATTAATCCGCGCCAACTTGCCAATACCATTTAGTGCTGTGTCATATTCCCATGTACTGGTACCAGCATGGTCAGTCCGGCTAATCATACGATTTAATTTGTCATATGCAAAAGTTGTAGTTTGACCTTTAGCATCGGTTTGGCTAATTAGATTTCCTAAAACGTCATAATCATAACGCCAAGCACCCTTGTCGGGATCGTTAATTGCCACTTTTCTACCAATGTCATCATAAGTGATGATTGAATTATTACCAGCGCTATCCATGATTGCGGACATGTTGCTATAAGGATCATAATCGTAAGTTGTAACCGACCCTAAATTGTCGGTGGTTTTCACCAAATTACCAACCGCATTTACTTCTTTAATCCGTTTTTGTTCTGCCTGATTAATAATAGTAGTGGTAAAACCATCATAGATGGTTTGAGTAGTATTATTATCGGGTAAGATACTATGAGTTATTCGACCCAAAACATCATATTGTATTTTGGTATAATAAATTGGCTCGCCGGCAAAGAAGGGCAAGGTCTTTTGCGATACTCTTCCAAGCTCATCGTAATAAAGCAACTGCCAAATAGTCTTGCCATCCATATTTTGCGTGGTGATGGCGATTTTACGGTTTAGAGTATCATAGTATTCTTTATTGGTAGCGCCGCCATCAGTATGAGTGGTCACAATATATGAGACGTGTTTGAGAGCTTGTGAAATCTCACCAGCTGGCAAAGATCCGACATCAAGCCAGCTATAAGTTATCTCAGTTTTAGTACTATCAGGTGCTACCTGTAAAATCTCTCTACCAAAACCATCGTATTGGTGAAAGACCTTTAGACCATTCAAATCTGTCGCTTCAGCTACTACCCCAAATCTTGGATCAACTACTTGACTAGTAGATTGTCCTAAAGAATTAGTCGTCTGCGTCACAAATTGCCCGTAATCATCGTACTTTACTTTAGTAACTCGATCTTCTATCCCCTTACCAGACACCGTAGTAATTATGATATTACCAAATCGGTCCCGCGCATATTTAGTAGCAAGAGTTAATTTTGGATTGTGCGGTTCAGCAACGCTCTCAACCAATAGCGAAGTAGCAGGGTCATAACTAAAACTACTAGTCCTTGTCTGATCAATATTTTTTGGCGCCTGTTTAGTAACCGTAGCTTCGATTAATTCGCCAATAAACCATCTGTCAGGATTATTTCGATAAGTATTCTCGGTGATCGTTGTATAGAATCTGTTGGTTTTATGTTCATAAATTGTGGAATCTATTTTTGTTGGATTACCATAATCGTCGTAAGTGTTTTTGATCGTGGTTGTACTAAGTAGCTTACCTTTTAAATCGAAAGTTTTTTTAATATTGGTTTTTACGTAAGGAAAATAATAGGTAGTATTAACGCTACCATCACCAAAAGTTTTTAATTCCCAAACATCTGCAGCACTTGAAACCAAAGTACCATCAGCTAGCCTTGTTTCACTGGCAATTGGTAAACCTCTATTGTGAGTGTTAATATTTTGGTTGCGCTCATCGAAACCCTGGCTATAAGTTGTGGTGGTGCTTAAACTAGTACTATTATCGGTTGTCGTAACCTTATGGAATCCCAAAAATCCTAAACCAAGGTGATTAAACTTAGCACCAGTGTAATGATAGGTTGTTACGTGCTCTAAATAACCTGTTATCCCTCCTGCAACTAATTTATTTATGATGCCTTGATCGTTGATATCAGTATTACTGCTTGTTTGATAAACCACATACATTGATCCTTGCCAATCAAAATTGGGGTATTTGGCGTCGTGCTCTTTAGTGTAGACTTTTACTTTGGTACCACTTAAAGGTTCGTAGTCGATAGAAATTTTGCTACCAAGACCATCGGTGATGGAGATGAGGTAGTCGGGTAGCTTTTGTGCGCGATTGAGCCAAGCATTTTGTATTCTCCAACAATGCCCTGAATTACCATCCCATCCACCTTGTATTACATCTACTAAACCATCACCGTTTAAATCTATGAGTACAACCCCTCTATCAGCTACATAATGTCCGGCATCTGAAATTACCGTTGGTGGAGTAAACTTACTATTTTCCACCCATCCTATACCCGTATTAATCCAAGCTTTGTGTATACCCCAATTGTGATCTCCGCGCCCACCATCAAAACCTGATTGCATTATGTCTGTTAAACCATCACCATTGAGATCTAATAACCTTATGCCACGATCAACTCCGTTTAATCCAGCATCTACAAACATAGTAGGAGAAATAAAATCTGTAGCTTCAATCCACCCCTCTTCATTAGTCTGCCACCCAAATTTTGTTGCTGGTAAACAAACCCCATTTCCACTGCACTTTTCAATACTTACTATTCTAGAACGAGCAGTGTTTTTGCCAATTTCATAGGTCAATCGATACTCATAAACTAAACTTGGACCTTGCCAAGTTTGCATAGTTTTTAAGCGTTTATCTAAAGTATTTTTGGAACCTGCCTGATAGGTAACACTTGTATCAGGACGAGCTTCGTAGATAAATTTTACTAAATTATATGGCGCAACCTTTGGTTCTCTTTCATTCCCAGTGTAGTTAATTTCTGTTGGATAAAAAATACCTTTAGCTTCATCTTTAAAATAATGTACTTCTAAATAATTACCAGCAGTGTCTTGAATTTTATTCAAACCCCAAACCGCAACACTATCTTTACCTTCAGCTTTAATTTGGGAATCCTGCGTTGCCGCATACTCAGCAACTTGCCCGCCTTTAGTCCAAACTTTAAAACTTGCCGGACCATTTCCCTGTTTGCCATAAGAAATTATTTTGGCTTTACTATCCACATAAGTACGATACTCAGTACCATCAGCACCATATTCACCTTTAATTACAATAAGTTGTTCACCATTAAAACAAAATCGGTCTTTATCGGTAAAATCCACACCATGAATGACGCCATTTTGTGTTTTGTTACTTGGGCATCGAGTAATTGCCGTTAAGCCATCTAAAGAAAACCCCATCCCCAGTAAACCGTTTCTAGTATTGCTACTAGAACTATCATAAGTAATTGCCAGGGCTGGTGACATCCCAGCCGTGCCAGGAGACACCTCAATGGGAATAGAATAATGTGCTTGTCCAGAGGGCGTAACTTGAAACTCCCCTTTTAGGCTACCAACATTTGCGGTAAGTGCTTTAGATTTAGGAGAAGGGACTGGCGTATCAGCAACGCTAGTTGCAACCAAAAGGGAAAAGATAGTTAAGACTAAAAAAAACCAACAAGCAGAGAGACTTTTGCGCATAATTATTCCCTAAACTTGAAATGATTGACGTAATATATAATTTATTTGGATTTTTGTATATACTGGTGGCAAATAAAAACAAGCGCAATACAAACTTGGCAGGTTGGATAAATTTCGCAACTGTCGAGGTAGGCCAGAGTGTTTCTCAGCTAAGGTGAAAGTACAGTAAGTAGCTGAATAAAATATTAGTTTGTTGCAAGAGAAGTATATATGTTGACTTATATAAACATAAAAAATTTTGCCATAATTAAAGACCTCGAACTTGACCTGCAACCAGAGATGACTGCCCTCACAGGAGAAACTGGTGCTGGAAAATCAATTGTTATCGACTCCTTAGAATTAGCTCTAGGCGCTCGTGCCGATGTTGCTCTCATTCGTAGTAATGCTGACCGCGCTGAAATTACCGTAATGTTTGATTTAACTAATCAAACCAAAGCACGAGAATGGTTAATTGGACAAGAATTAGACAGTGAAAACGACTGCATTATTCGACGGGTTATCGCAAATGATGGCCGCTCAAAAAATAGTATCAATGGCAATCCTTGTACGCAACAAACCTTACGCACCTTTAGCGATTTTTTACTCAGTATTCATGGCCAACATGAAAACCAAAATTTACTTAATCCCGAATATCAACGAGAATTACTTGATGCTTTTGCCTCAACTAAACAACTTACTACTACGGTAAAAAATCTATACCAAACTTGGTTAAAAACCAAAAAAGAACTTATCGAGCTTGAAAATAAAATCACTGACCGTGAAACCAAAATTGATTTCTTAAGCCATCAATTAAAAGAACTAGCAGCAGTTGATTTTAGCCCAACCAATCTTGCAAACCTGCATAATGAACAAAAACGTTTAAATAACATCGAAGAGTTTCTTAGCAATCTAAACTCGGCTTTAGATTTATTAGTAGAAAACGACGGCGCAGCCATCGTTAGCAATCTTTATAACACCAAAAATCAATTAGCGCTCTGCAAAAATATTGATAATAAAGTCGAGCCGATTATCGAATTAATTAACAATGCGATCATTCACACTGAAGAAGCAGCGGCTGCCTTACGACAAAACTTGAATGCTACCGAATGTGATACTGAAAAACAAAAAGAAGTTGAAGCACAATTAAATCATATTTATGACATAGCCCGTAAACATCACACCCAACCTGAGCAACTAACCGCAATCGAGCTCAACCTCAAACAACAACTGGAAGTAATCCAAACCGCAACCACACAAATAGAAAAAGTCACCGCCGAACTACAGGAAATAGAAAAAAATTACCTAGAAGCAGCAACCGAACTTAGCACTAAACGTAAACTTGCAGCAGCAAAACTCAATCAGTTAATTAGTGAAAAAATGCAAATACTAGGCATGGTAGGAGGAAAATTTGTCGCGACACTCTCCCCTAACGTTAATAATAACTTTAGCATAAGTGGATTAGAGCGTGTAGAGTTTTTAGTATCGACGAACCCTGGTCACCCTTTACAACCGCTACACAAAGTGGCTTCTGGCGGTGAATTATCTCGGATCAGTCTAGCGATCCAAGTTATAACTGCTGAAAAAGAGGTGACCCCAACTTTAATTTTTGATGAAATTGACGCGGGTATTGGTGGTAAAACTGCTGATATCGTTGGTCAACTCCTGCGCAAGCTTGCCGAAAAAACGCAGGTAATTTGTATTACCCACCTACCCCAAATTGCTGTACAAAGTCACCATCATATCTTAGTTGAAAAGACTACTGATACCAAACAAACTCAAGTTTCGCTTACCACTTTAAATAAAAAAGAGCGGGTCAAAGAAATAGCACGAATGCTTGGCGGCGTTAAAATAACCAACCAAACCTTAGCTCACGCTGAAGAGATGCTGAATACCGTCATTTAAACAGAAATTATGAAGCGTTGTTGAATAAATCCCGTTGTTGTCCGATAAGCCTCTATTCGTTATTGCCCGGTAGCCTCTATTCGTCGTTGTCCGATAGCCCCTATTCGTCATTGCTCGGCAGCCTCTATTCGTCATTGCCCGGCTTGACCGGGCAATCTCAAACAAAATACTGTTACTGAATTATCTCATGGTATAGATCTTGCCTAGAAGGGTTCATTTTATCAATAAGTGATAACTTCCACTCCCTTTTATATTTTTTAAGTCGCTTTTCTCGACAAATTGCTGAATACATATCTTCATATTGTTCATAGTATACCAACTTGTGTAGATTGTATTTTTTACTAAAGCCATCAACTAAGCCGTTTTTATGTTGCCAAATACGTTTGATTAAATCTGAAGTTACTCCTATGTATAAAGTCGTATTGGCTTTATTTGTCAATATGTAAACACAAGGCGATTTCATAAGTACATTTTTAATTGTTTTTTTTTGCAAGGATACTAACGTGAGTAAAAAAACTAAATACCGTATAAAAACTGGTCATCCTATAATAAATCTTTAGTTCAACGAGGCAGCTTAACAGTTTGGTTCGATAAAAATAGTATTGATTCATGATGCAACAAAAGAAAACCTGGCAATAAAGATTGAAGCCTGTGTATTAACGGATGATAATGTTCATGATAGTGAGGTTCTTCCAAGAATGTTAAACCAGGTGGAAGGAATATTGCTCAAGTAACAGGGGATGGCGCATATGATACGCACGAGTGTTATCAATGCGCTATTCATGCCGGAGCTGATCCTTGTTTTCCGCCACGCAAAAATGCTTCCCGCCACAAGCCATCTGACCAATCCTGGATTTTACGAAACCAAACTGTTTCCCAGGTTATTTATCACAGTTAGAAATATTGGAAGAAAAAACGCGATCATCATCGCCGAAGTTTGGCTGAAACCGCAATGTTTCGTTTTAAACAACTGCTTGGTGATTAAGATAATGGCTAGAACACTTGAGCGACAAGCTAAAGAAATTGGAATTAAATGCTTAGCCATCAACACAATGAATCAACTAGAAATGCCTGCATATTCATGGTTTTTTGAGATTGCCCGGTCAAGCCGGGCAATGACGAATAGAGGCTACCGAGCAATAACGAATAGGGGCTACCGGACAATGACGGGATTTATTCAACAACGCCAAATTATGGCAAAAGCAGCTATTTAGACTGCAAAATTAGTAATTTACCATCCCAACGCAAATCCCTCATTTCTGGTGGTTGCTTTGCAGGCGGGTAATATTTACTCCACAAAGAAAAGCCTTTTGCCGCTAACTCCTTAGCTAAAAATTCTGTCGCGCCAATAAATGGATAATGCTTATGCGCACGCCGTAAGGAAATAGCTATAGGTGTAGCATAATGATATTCAACCGTGCCGATCCATAAAGGTGCAGTGCTACCTTTTAAATCAATGTCAGCTGGCCATAAACGTAAAATTAATACCCTACCATATTGCTTGGTATTTTTAATATACAAAAGAACACTTTTATTATTGTGGTAAAGCTGCGGAAAAATCGTTAAATGACTAATCACCGAATTTTTAGAAAAACTTTTTATGATACCCTGCAGAGTATTAAGTCTAACCGGTTGCGGTTCCCACCCTTGATGCAGCAAGGCGTGATTAATTTCAGAAAGACCACCAACGTAAATCACATTAAATGCTTCCACCGGATACCCCAAACGATTAAGTCTATATAAAGGGATTTTGGCCTCCTTCCCTTTGGCTAGCTCATCGAAAGTAATCACTTGTTTTGGCCAAATTAACGTATATTTTTCAACTTGGCGCTCAAAGAAAAATGCACTATAGCCAAGCCACGTTGCAGCAAAAGCACCAATAACAAATAATACAAACTCTCTGATTGGTAAATGCACAATGTGGCGCCGTCGATAAGAAACAGTTGCGACAAGCACAATCATCAACCCAAGAAAAATCCCCCCTAAAACATCGGTCAACCAATGCGCACCTAAATAAATACGCGAAAAAGACACTATCGATGCCATTAAGCCCGCCACAAAATAAGGCAACCACTTTTTTGACGCTTTTAGTTCGCGGGCAATAATTACTGCCAAAAAACCATACAAAGTAAGACTCATCGCCGCATGTGCGCTAGGAAAAGATGGATCGTGAATAGCATATAAAATATCCCCGGGACGCGATGAATTTATAAGAAACTTTGTGCCGGCAACAATAACTCCACTAAATCCTATAACTCCTAACCAATGCATGGCTATATACCACTGCCGCTTCCATAGTAACCATAAACCAATCATACCCGAAGCGACCACTAATAAAGATAGATCACCAAAAAATGTGACCAGCACCAAAATATGATCTAGGCTTGTAAAGCGTAAACTACTTACAAGATAATAGAGTGAATGACTAATCGTAACTAAAGTTCCTAGATGTAACACTTGAAGAAGAACCCATAAAAACAAAGCTAAAAACAAAACAGCAATAAATATTAACATCAACTGCCAATGGTTAGCAGCGTCTTTGGGGTCAGATAAAAACCTAGCAAGCCAAGAGAGCCTTCGGTGTTTTTGCAAATAAACCCAAAGATTCTTAATATAATAATCGGTCATTTGCCAGATTTGTTTAAAAAAGTGTTGCATCAACCAAACAATCCCCCACAGGGCAACGAAAACTAAAAAACCCCACAAAGCATATTTGACTATTAGTTTTGCTGGCAACTCTAAAGATAAAGCACCAAGTAAGGCGCCGGGAACCATATAACTAAGAGCCCAAAAAATAGCCGAGGTAACTGCGGCAAATAAAAATCGCACAATCGACATTTTAAACATACCAGCAATCATTGGTATCATAGCACGCATCGGCCCAACAAAACGCCCAATGAATACACTTTTACCACCATGCTTATAAAAAAACTTCTCACTACGCTCTAACAAACTGGGCCATCTAGTAAACGGCCAAATACGATGAATCCGGTCTTGGAAATAAACGCCAATTAAGTAGCTTAAAATATCCCCCGTAAGCGCGCCTAAGATCGCCCACATAAAGGTAGCACCCGCAGGAATTAACGATAGCCCAATTAAAAATCCAATAGCAGGCATAGCAATAGTTCCTGGAATAAACGCGCCGATTACTGCCATAGCTTCAGCAAAACAAAGAAAATATACCAAAAAACTGGTACTGTGAGGATGAGCTTGAAAAAACTGCACCATCGTTTGCATATTAAGATCGTGAAAATTAAACATAGCGTTAACCTAACCCTAAAAAAACTCTAGCGAGGAGTATATCAGAAACTTAGTCATAATAAACATTAACCAAATACAAGCCACAAGCAGCGGCAGTCATGGCAGCTTTCCTGCGATCCCGAGCATCCAATACTTCCTTAACCCACGTTATTGGCTTTTCATCCGTACCAATCTTTACTAACACACCAACCACATTACGCACCATATGTAATAAAAAAGCATTAGCTTTAATATCGATATTAATCATGCTACCACTGCGAGTTACCCTTAGTAAGGTAACAGTACGCTTGGTACTCCTTGATTGACAACCACTTCCACGAAAAGAAGAAAAATCATGTTCACCAAGCAAAACCTGTCCAGCTTCATGCATCCGTTTCTCGTTAAGGGCACGGTAACACCACATGGCACGATGCCGTAAAAGTGCCGGGGCAATTGCATGATTATAGATCATATAACGATAATGCCGGGAAACAGCGTGGTAACGTGCGTGAAAATCAGGAGAAACTTGGCGCGCCCAAAGCACACGAATATCTTTTGGTAAATTGCTATTAGTCCCTAAAATCCAAGAACGATCAGAACGCTTAGCCTCGGTATCAAAATGCGCCACTTGCCCGAGAGCATGTACCCCAGCATCAGTTCTACCAGCACAAGTTACGGTAATAGGCTCTACTGCAACTTGACTTAGAGCTTCCTCAAGTTTTTCTTGAACACTGGAAACGTTTTCTTGCCGCTGCCAGCCATAATAGTTAGTACCATCGTATTCGATGCCGACAGCGATTCTCATAACCTTATCGATCCAAATCTGGATGCTTTACTTTTTCTAACAATCTTTTCGCCTCTTCCTGTTCGTTATCGTTACCATAAGCCAATGCATCCAAAAGTACCTTTTGGGCCTGAGCATTTTTACCCATCTCTATATAAGAACGAGCTAAATTTAATTTAGCCGCCACACCTTCTTGGCCTTCCATAGGATTAAAATCTGCATCTTCTTTTTCTTGGGGTGACGAACTTTCTTGGGTATAGCTTCCAGGAAAACTTTCTTCCTTGCGCCGATAAAAAATAAGGTACCCTAGAGAAGCTAAGATAACCATACTCACACTAGAGATAAGAGACAAAAATAACTTTCTACCTATATGATCTCTTAACTTATCAAGCCGCTGTTCTATTTTTCCATAAATAGTATCAGCCCCTTTCGGTTTATGAGGTCCGCCCATTATTAACCTTTCCTCAAGCACATTTATCCGGTCATTCAGTTGGGTTAGCTGTAATTGCATTTTACTATTTTGGGCTTCTAGTGCCATCAAACGATCAAGCACACTGTCAACTTTTTGACCGACAGCTTTTGCCGTATCGTTACTGTTAGCAACATTGTCAGAAACAGGCAATGACGGGTTTCCTACAGTAGGTTTTACTTGACCCGAAGATAACTCCTGTGAAACACCAACATTTAGTTTTTGGGAAATAGCCTTTTTTTCTAAACCATCAGCAACCACTATCTCCGGTAAAGCTTTCCCTTGAGGAGCCATCACAACGTTCCCCGCAAATAAAGTAGTACTTTCCTGACCATTAGTATTCTGATCATTAGTATCGGTAAAACCGGCATAAATTGTGGTGGTAATAACTAAACTAGAAATAAAACTGATAAAACCATTGGCACAAATTCGCATAACTATCCTCTTTATGAAATCAATATAATTTGTGCATCAAAAACACTCTGCACAAATGATATGAATTAATTATTAGCTTATGATCTAACTTTATCATAGTAACATCCAAAAACCAACTGACCAAACTACTATCTAGAACACACTCCGCCTGCTCTTAATATGCGCACCTCGTACTATGCTAACAATAATTGTTCTCGAGTTAACAAAAATACTTCCCCTTCCCCACAAGTAAAGTCTAACCAGATAAACGGTAAACGGGGATGTTTACGCATAACCAAAGAAGCGCTATTCCCAACTTCTACCACTAAAATACCTTGGGGCGACAAATACTTTGCAGCATCTTTAATAATCCGGTTAATGATCTCATCCCCCTTCGGTCCAGCAAGTAAAGCCCGCTTAGGTTCATGACAATACTCCTTCGGCAAACGCCCCATTTCTGATTTACCAACATATGGCGGATTACTAATGATAATATCGTAGGTCTCACCACGAACTTTTGTAAAAAGATTCGATTTTAAAAGTCGTACTCTTTTCGTAACCCCATGTCGTTGACAATTTAGTGCTGCTATTTTTAAAGCAGCGGTAGAAACATCAACCGCATCAACTTTAGCCCGTGGAAAAGCGTAAGCCGCTGCAATTGCAATACAACCACTACCGGTACCAATATCTAAAATCCGTCGTACTTTTTTCACGTTGATCCACGGCGCAAACCGTTGGGCGATTAATTCAGCCAGCGGTGAACGCGGGATCAATACCCGTTTATTTACATAAAAAGGTAATCCCATAAACCACGCCTCATTAACCAAAAATGCGGCAGGTAGACGTTCTCTAATACGCCGATCAATTATTGTTAAAACCTTTTGTCTGTCACCAAGCGTAAGCTTTTTTTTAAGCATCTCTTGGGGAAACATGGGCGGCAAACGTAAAACCTGCTGAGCTAAATACACCGCCTCATCCCAAGCATTATCTGTACCATGACCAAAATAGATTTTATGACGCTTAAATTCCTTAGCAGCAAACGTTATAACGTCACCCAAAGTTGTTAGTTTAAGAGTTTGGTTTTTTATTACAGCCATAAAAGCTTTATCTACCCCCGTAATTGACATTCCAACAGCAAAATACCACATCGTTCGCAAGTTAAATTCAAACCAAGCACTTTTTTTATGACCGGAGTTTACTTTTGGGTAAATGGGGGTCGTAAAACATAAGAGCAACGCAACATCAATTTAATTTACGAGTGGTCTAGTTTTTCTTTTTGTAGATATTCAGGCACTACACATTGCCAACCAAAAGTTCTTTGGATTTTTTCCTGCAAAGCTAAGGCTGCGTGAGGCTCACCATGGACAATAAATACCTTACGCGGCGCTCGTTTAATTTTACTTAACCAATAAAGTGTTTCTTGATAATCAGCATGCGCCGAAATATTTTCTAATACTGATACTTCAGCATTAACCGTCACTTTTTCGCCAAATATTTTAATGTCGCGGTGCCCTTGTAACAATAACCCGCCCCTCGTCGCAGCCGCTTGATAGCCAACAAATAAGATCATATTACGTTCTTCTCCTGCTAAGGCTTTAATATGATGTAGCACCCGGCCACCGGTTGCCATACCACTTGCGGCGATAATAATCTTCGGAAAGTTGTGACTGTCAATTTGTTTAGATTCTTCAACTGAATTAATATAACGTACCATCTTGGCAATCCCGCGACAAATGTGATCTTTTAATGGATGCTCTGTCTTATGTTGTAACATAATCCCCGTTATATCTTGCGCCATTGGGCTATCTAAAAAAACCGGAATATTAGGGATCTTACCTTGCTCTTTTAAACAATAAATGTAATACAATATGGTTTGCGCTCTACCAACGGCAAACGCAGGAATAACTAACGTACCACCGCGACCTACTACGCGCGTAATCACCTCTGCTAATTTATCTTCAGGTTTAACATGTTCATGTAAACGATCACCATAAGTTGACTCAACTACTAGATAATCGGCATCAATCGCATCTTCCGGAGGAAACACACAAGGATCGACAGGGCGACCCAAATCACCAGAAAATAAAATTGAAGTTTCCTTATGCTTAACTAATAAACTAGCTGCCCCAAAAATATGGCCAACCCGATGAAAACAACAATGGAAGTCACCAACAATAAGGTCACGATGAAAAGAAATTTCTTGAAAATACCGAAACACCGCCTCAGCATCATGGCGAGTATAAAGCGGTAAAGCTGGTTTATGCTTAGTATAACCCAACTTATTAGCCCGATAAGCCTCCTCCTCTTGAAGATGACCACTATCTAGCAATAAGATCTTAGCTAAATCAATCGTAAGGTGAGTCGCATAAATCTTACCGCAAAAACCATTTTTAACTAAAAGAGGCAAGTAACCGATATGATCTAAGTGGGCATGGGTTAAAATTACAGCATCAATAGTCTTTGGCGCAACTGGTAACTCGTTCCAATTACGTAAACGCAACTCTTTAAACCCCTGAAAGAGACCACAATCGATTAAAATATTCCTGCTATCGCTTAATAAATACTTCGACCCAGTAACTGTTTTGGCCGCACCTAAAAACTGTATTTCCATGTTATTCATCCTGTAAAAATTTTAACAATTGCTGCTCGTCAATTACCGACACCCCAAGCTTAGTCGCCTTATCAAGCTTTGATCCTGGATTTTCTCCAACCACCACATAAGTAGTACCCTTCGAAACACTTTCGGTTATTTTGGCACCAAGAGCTTGCAATTTTGCTTTAGCTTCACCGCGACTCATAGAACTTAAAGTACCAGTTAAAACAAAAATTTTACCAAAAAGCTTGTTACTAGCAACAACTTCTGGCTTAGGCCAACTAATACCCACCGTTAATAAATCTTGAATTAAGCTTTGATTGCGCTTTTCACGAAAAAAATTTACGATTTGACCAGCTACTGCTGGTCCGATATCGGGAAGCTCCTCAAGCTCAGACTCTTTAGCTTGTATCAATTTTGCTAAATCGCCGAAATGGGTTGCCAAGTTCATGGCAGTTACCTCTCCAACTTCACGAATTCCTAAAGCATAAATAAATTTAGCTAACGTCGTATGCTTACTATTCGTGATAGCTTGAGTGATATTTTGCGCTGATTTTTCTCCCTGCCGTTCTAACCCCATAATTTTTTCTGGGGTTAAGGTATAAAGATCGGCAACGTTCTTCACCAAACCAACATCCACCAACTTATCAATCAACTCATCCCCTAACCCTTTAATATTTAAAGCATTCCGAGATGCAAAATGTTTAATCGACTCTTTTAATTGTGCTCTGCACCCTAAATAGTTTACACACCGAATAGCAACTTCGTCAGCAATTTTTATTACTTTAGAACCACAGACTGGACAATACTCGGGAGCAACAATAGGTTTAGTCTGTACAGGGCGACGCTCTAAAATCACAGCGACAACCTCCGGAATAACGTCTCCTGCCCGTCGGACAATTACCGTATCCCCAATGCGCACATCTTTACGCCGAACCTCATCCATATTGTGCAACGTAGCATTACTAACCGTAGCACCACCAACAAAAACGGGTTTAAGCCGAGCCACCGGCGTTAAAATTCCTGTACGCCCAACCTGAAATTCAACATTTAATAATTCAGTCAACTCCTCAGCCGCAGGAAATTTGTGTGCTAAGGCAAAACGGGGCGCACGCGCCACAAAACCCAGAATCTCTTGCTTATGCAAATCGTTAACCTTGTATACCACCCCATCTATTTCATATGGTAGTTGAGCACGTTTAGCACCAATCATCCGGTAGTAATCAAAACAACCCTCAACACCGACAACAGTTTTAATCTCCGTATTGACCTTTAGCCCCCAACGTTTCAGCATGGTCAAAATTTCACTTTGACTCAGCGGTTGCTCCTCACCCTGCAACTTACCAATCCCATAACAGAAAATATTTAAATCACGGCTAGCCGTTACGCTAGGATCAAGTTGGCGGAGACTACCAGCTGCAGCGTTACGGGGGTTAACAAAAATTTTGCCAGAAGTCTTTATGGCCGTAGCATTTAGTTTTTCAAAACTTGCTAGTGGCATATAAATTTCACCGCGAACTTCTAAAAACTTAGGTAAGTGCTTACCACGCAAAACTAAAGGGATACTTGGGATTGCACGGACGTTTTGTAAAATATCTTCACCAATAATGCCATCACCGCGAGTAGCTGCTTGGGTTAAGCGACCATCTTCATAAACTAAGTTAACTGCCATCCCATCAATTTTAGGTTCCGCCACGTATTCAATCTTTTCATAAGGATCGAGTTCTAAACGCTCCAGAACCCGACGATGAAAATTTGTAACATCCTCTTCACTAAAAGCGTTATCCAACGATAACATGGCTGTGACATGCTTTATCTTCCGAAAAGCTTCTGCTGGTGTTGCGCCAACTCTTTGCGTGGGCGAATCAGAAGTAATCAATTCCGGAAATTGCTTTTCTAAGTCTTGCAACTCACGGAATAAACGGTCGTATTCAGCATCGGGGACTATAGGCTGGTCCAAAACATAATAGTGATAACTATAATCACTCAGCAATTTTCTAAGCTCAAAAATACGATCTACAACATTTAGTGTAAGCTGCGTCATAAATAATTTTTGCAACTGTATTGCTTTATCACCCAAAGAATCGTTTGCAGTAAACTTAATCTAGATTATCCAACAAATCTGATACATATAAGTTACTAGTCTCAACGGTACATATCTTTTCACGAACACGTTTGATAACATCGGCATTGATTAGATGGTGCAGATCATCATAAATTTCACCACCCAATTCCTCTGCTAATTGGCGGGCTGTATCTAGCATTAAATTAAAACTAGTCATTAATTGATATTTGGTATCTAAGTTCATAAAAAGCAACAGGCCATTACACTTAAAAGCTCCGATATCTTCAACCGCAAACGAACCATCTCGAGTAGCAGCCGCCAAACTAAATAGAATTTTACCTTCACCCTTGGCTTCGTTTTCGTAACGATGAAAAATATTGTTCTCACCTAAACGCATACCTGCAGTTAGTAAAGCCTGGTGCAGTTCGTACCCCATATAAGGTTTGCCAGGAAAAGCATTGACCTGTAACACAATAAGTTTGGGATCGTAAGGAGAGGTCGTTGCATGATTTTTTTCCTTACCTTCCTTACCGAGATCTAATGGCTTTGATACTAGCGCTTCTTGCTGGTCTGGCTTATTGGTCTTGTCAACCAGAGTAAACTCTGGCGGGTTAAAATTAGTCACAAGAGGCCGATTGCTCACGACGTTGCCTTGTTTATTACGACGTTGGTAATAAAAAAGCCACCCCGTAGCTGCCACAATCGCAACTACTAATACATAAAAAAGAAGTGATGACATATATACTCCTCTATACCCCTCATTACCTTATCAGCCAGCCTAAGATTTGCGTTTTTCAGCAAATCACTGGGCGCTCGGAGACTTCCCAGAGCTTGCTAAAGATACCGCCGTATCAATATCAACCGTAACTATTCGTGACACTCCTGGCTCTTGCATTGTCACCCCAACTAACTGCTCAGATATCTCCATAGTTACTTTATTATGGGTAATAAAAATAAACTGAATGGTTTTAGCCATTTCTTTTACCAAATTACAAAAACGGGAAACATTCGCATCATCCAGTGGCGCATCTACCTCATCAAGAATACAAAATGGGGCCGGATTCAAATGAAAAATAGAAAAAATCAAAGAGATGGCCGTTAATGCCTTTTCACCACCAGAAAGTAAATGGATACTTGAGTTACGTTTGCCTGGTGGCTGTGCCATAATAAACACCCCAGTGTCTAATAAGTTGTCTGTCGTCTGCTCCAAATACGCTTTACCACCGTTAAAAACCTTTGGAAACAACTCTTGAAACTTCTGATTGATACTATTATATGCGTCTTTAAACCTTTCCTTGGTGTCCTGATCAATCTTACGAATGGCATCTTCTAAGGTACTCAAAGCGCTTACCAAATCCTGATTTTGCGCATCCAAATAGTTTTTCCTTTCGCTTAACTTCTCAAACTCTTCAATAGCAGCGAGGTTAATCAAACCTAATCGTTCAATCCTTGTGGTCAAACTTGTTAGCTTTTCTTCCCACTCGCCAAGGGTAGCCTCTAAAGGTAATGCGGCATTTAATGCCTCGAGCTGTAATTCTAACTCTGCCACCTGTTCTACATAAGTGTTACCGCGAACTTGTAACCCTTCCCGCTCGGTTCGTAATTTTTCTAATAGCCCACGAGCTTTTTCATGGACCTCTTGCTGCAAAGAATGTTGTTGCTCAAGCTCTCGTAAGGCTTGCTCAATCCCCGCCGTTTTCTTTTTCGCTAAAGTTAAATCGGCTTCAGCCACCAAACGTTTTTCTAGCTCTGCTTGTAGTTCTAGCTCTAAATTGGTAAGCGGCAAATTTGCCTCGGCTAAAGATCTTTCTACTTTAGTTTGCTGTTCCTTTAAACTGGCCAAACGTTTATTAGCACGGTCTAAGCTTTGCTCTAAATAGCCAACCTGGCTTTGGATAAGCTGTAAGCGCAAAGTAGCATCAGTAACCATTTTTTCTAGTTCTTCCAGCTTTACACGTACTGTTGCTAACCTCTGCTCTTTTTGTTCACGTTCTGTAATTAGGTTTTGACGTAAACCCTCGTTTGTTACCTGCTCCTTAGCTGCATCGTCATGATTTTTTAATGCCACTCTTAACTGCTCACGTAAACTAGATAAACTTTCTTCAGAAGAGGTAATCTCTTGCGTTAGTACTAAAGCACGTTCCTCAATGTGTTTAAGATAAGTTTTTTTCGCAGTAACCTGACTTTGCGTGTCGCTATAACCTACCGCCAAGGTACGCAGGTCATTTTGTAATTTTTGATACTCGCCCTCCAAAACCACTAAAGTATTTCTCTCCTTCGCCAACTCCTCTTCCTGCCGCTTACAATCGCACTGCCCCGCAGCAATATTACGGTCTAATTCTTGTAGCTCACGCTCCCGCTGTAAAATACCGATTTTGGGGTTAGCATCGTAGGCAACCCGCAGCCAACCAGCCCCTAACCACGCTCCATCTTTAGTAACGATAGACTCACTGTGCAAAAGCTTAGCTTGCATTGCCAATGCTTCGCTCATGTTTTCAGCAACATAAATACCAGATAAGAGATTACCCAGCGGAAGCTTTGAGGTTACTTTGCTCGCTAAAGTAATCAGGTCAAGTCGCGTTGTCGTTAACATTGATGAAGTAAGACCTTGATCAAATAAAGTCAAATTACCACGAGTTAAATTTTGTACAGCAGGCCAAACACTTGCAATACCATCGACACAAACTGCTTCAAGGTAAACACCAAGTACCGTTTCTACGGCTCTCTCCCAACCAGTAGCAACCTGCAAGCCTTCGGCTAAGCGTAATTTCTCAGCAAGATTATGTTGTTTCAACCACTCAACTAAAGCCGTATCGTTTTTCCCCAAAGCTGCCTGCTGCAATGCTTCCAGGGAAGCTTTCCGCCCAAGTAAAGTCTGAAGTTTATTCCGCACCTCTCCAAGAGTATTAGAAAGCGCATTAATCGTCTCTCTACTTGTGAGAATTTGTTGCGTCTTTGCCACTACATCATTGTGCAACTGATCATGATTACTTTTTAATTCGGTAAATAAACCATTAAGTCGAGCAATTTCTGTATTTAAGTTGATAAAATCTAGACCCTGGAGTTCCAAGCGAAACTTATTTAATGACTGCTCATCACTAGTAATTCTTAATTCTAAATGTTTGATATGGGTTTGCAGCACCTCTAGCGACTGTAAGACCTTGGAGTTATTACTATTAAAACCATCCCACCCCTTTTGCCATAACTGCATTTCTTGTTCTGCTAGCTGTAACTCTTGCTTAACTACAGTTATAGCCTCGCGCTTTGTAGTAATTTCAGAGGTAAGCGTTGTTTTTTCAGCTGTAAGCAGTTCAGTCTGATTTTGGTCAGCAACCATATGGGCAGTAGTTTCCTGCCAACTTTGGTTAACCTGAGCAAGATCTCTGGTTAATTCTTCGCGACGCTCTTTGGTATGCTTAATTTGTTGCTCCAACCGTGCGATATTGCCACCAATCCGGTAAAAGTTTGCCTGCGCTTCATTAAATTTTTCAATATCACCATCATGTTCATCTTTTAACTGCGCAATTTTCGCAGTTAACACATGTAGCTCAGTGACACTATTTTCTAACTCAACCTCATTGGCTTTAATAGATGTCTCATACTCCAGTAATTTTTTATTTAACTCGCGCCAATGGAGAGTATGTAACTCCCCCTTAACTACACGCTCTTCCTGCTTTAAGTTACGATAACGCTCAGCAGCATTGGCTTGTGATTTTAAATGTTTAAGTTGCTTATTAAGCTCTTCTAATATGTCATTTAGTCTTGCAAGATTTTCTTTGGTATGTTTTATCCGATTTTCGGTTTCTTTTCTTCGTTCTTTATATTTTGAGATCCCCGCTGCTTCTTCTATAAACACTCGTAATTCGTCTGGTTTAGCATCGATAAACTTAGAAATCATCCCCTGTTCAATAACCGCATAACTATTGGGTCCAAGTCCCGTTCCAAGAAAAATATTGGTAACATCTTTACGCCGACAACTACCATTATTTAAAAAATAGTCAGAAAACCCATCACGATTAACTTCGCGACGAATAGAAATTTCATTATATTTGGCATATTCACCACCAAGAGTGGCGTCGCTATTGTCAAAAACCAATTCTGCTACTGCTTGCCCAACCGATTTACGTGTTGTCGAACCATTAAAAATAACATCACTCATCGATTCGCCACGCAGTTGTTTTGCAGAAATCTCTCCCATAACCCAACGCACAGCGTCGATAATATTTGATTTACCGCAACCGTTAGGCCCAACTATACCCGTTAAATTGCTTTGCAAACAAACGGTTGTAGGATCAACAAAGGATTTAAAACCTGATAATTTTATTTTTCTTAACTTCATAATTACATTAGTAAAATCAACCAAACACAAGCGTATAAAATAGCAGTTTCTCAGAAAAAGAGAAGTTTTAATTTAATCTCTATACAGGAGGCGTTGAATTGGATATAACTATGTGGTAACGTTTTTTCGTAAACTTTTAGGGGCTGTAGCTCAGTTGGGAGAGCGCCGCGTTCGCAATGCGGAGGTCGGGAGTTCGATCCTCCTCGGCTCCATTTTTATACTATTATGAAAATCATCCTTGGCTCAAAATCTAAAGGTCGCAAAAAAATTCTAACAAAAATGGGTTATAAATTTACCATTATGGACCCTAACATCGACGAAAAAGCCATTCGTCATGAAAATCCCAAAAAATTAGTCACAACATTAGCTCGTGCTAAAGCAGCAGCTCTGCTATCTAAAATCAAAAAAAAATCTCTACTAATCACCGCTGACCAAGTGGTTTTATGCAATAAAAAAATTTTAGAAAAACCACGAAACAAAACTGAAGCAAAAACATTCTTGCGCTATTACGCTAGACATCCGGCCAAAACTATAACGGCCGTTACCATCACCAACACTATCAATAAAAAACAAAAAACTGGGGTTAGCACTGCCACTATTTGGTTTAGCCCCATACCAGAAAAGGTAATCAAAGAAATTATCCAAAAAGAATATACACTAAGTTGTGCCGGCGGCTTTACTATCGAAAAGCCATTGCTAAAACAATATATCTTAAAAATCAGAGGCACCCCCGATAGTATCACGGGGTTACCAATAGAGCTTACGAAAAAGTTAATAGCGACAGTCCTTAATTAATGTATAGTTTTTATAACTTTTAATGTTAGAATAACCATAGCTGCTTTGTGGGTAGAGTTATAATGGTAATCAATGGGTAGCAATAATTTAGCTTGTGGTTTTTGAAAATTGGATCATGCGGATTTGCAAGCTCGTCGCGGGATGACATTTAATAGGCAACTTCGCTACGAAATAATAGCAAGTTAGAACCCACAAACCGCAAAATGATAACGAATAGGCAAAGTTAGCCCCGGTGGCACAGCTGGATAGCGCAGTCCCCTCCTAAGGGACAGGTCGGAGGTTCAAATCCTCTCCGGGGCGCCATTTACGATTGAAAAGAGAGAATTTTTAAAACATAAGCACCAGCGCCATCTACCATGTCGACATATACCATTCATGACCTAACCGAACGTCAGCTTGCCCTAGATCCTACTAAATCTTTCATTGTTCAAGCGCCGGCTGGTTCTGGAAAAACCAGTTTACTAGTTGAGCGTTATTTAACACTACTTACTTATGTAAAGAATCCTGAAGAAATTACGGCCATTACTTTTACGCGAAAAGCAGCCCACGAAATGCGTAACCGTATCATTAAAAAGCTCGACCAAACCACACATAGGCATATCATCCAAAACCCCAAACGCTTACGCATTCAAACCATTGACGCTTTTTGTCATTACTTAATTGGCCAAGCCCCGATCTTTACGAAAATAAATACGAATTTCCCCATCGTTCAAAACCAAGAAGCAGAAATATATTATAGTAAAGCGGCCAAAGCTATTTTAGAAAACCTATCTGACCCCCCATATGCTAAACACCTAGAGCGTCTTTTATTACACTTAGCTAACGATTTGGAACGAGTAGAAAATTTATTTATTACCATGTTAAAATCGCGCGAACAATGGTTACCCCATATTGTCGGCTTAAAAAATGCGATGGCATTACGCCAAAAAATGGAGCTAGCGCTTGCCGAAGTTTCTCAAGAAAACCTTGAGCGAGCGATTGCTCTTTTTCCCAAAGAGCTTCACCAAGAATTGGCTGACCTATTAAAGACCGCTCAAAAACACCACGATGAACCGCCGCCAACCTTACAAAACATTACCTATGAGGGAGCTTTGTTTCAGAGCAACCTAATTACTTGGCAAGGGGTTGCTGAAATTTTATTAACCAAACAATTTTCTTGGCGCAAAAAGATCACCAAAGAACATGGGTTTCCTGCGCCTAATCCTAAAGACCCAAAAACCAAACAAGAGTTGTTGAAAAAAATTAAAGCCGACATGGCATCGCTACTTGAGCGCCTTAATCAACATGAGATCTTGCGCGAAAGTTTAGAAAACTTACTTCTAGCACCACCCCAAAATTATAGTGATCAAGAATGGCAAATCATCGAATCACTCTTAGAGTTGCTACCGCTTTTAGCAGCCCATCTTAAGGTAATCTTTAATGAAAACATGGTAACTGATCATACTGAAATCTCAATGGCAGCGCTAAGTGTTTTAGGGGACCAAGAAACCCCGAGCGAAGTCGCTTTAAACTTAGATTATCGTTTACAACATTTATTGATAGATGAGTTTCAAGATACCTCGTTATCTCATTATCGCCTACTGGAAAAACTAATTACCACCTGGCAACCAAATGATGGCCGCACTATATTTATGGTAGGTGACCCCATGCAATCGATCTATCGCTTTCGTGAAGCCGAGGTCGGCCTATTTCTAAGGGTAATTCGCGACGGCATTGGTGACTTAAAACCCCAACCTTTAACTTTAAACACTAATTTTCGCTCCTTACAAAATATTGTTGATTGGAATAATCATAATTTCACTAAAATTTTCCCGACACTCGCTAATATCAGCCTGGGTGCCGTACCATTTAAACCAGCGAAGGCTATAGCTAATAACCCTGAGTCGGCTGTAACCATTACCCTTCTTAAGAAGGGCGACGAGCAAACCGAAGCTGCTAGCGTAATTACCACTATCAAAAAAATACATGACCAATACCCAACCGATACTATAGCAATTTTAGTTAAAGCCCGAACCCATCTTGAACAAATTATTCTTGCCTTACGTAAAGCAAAATTAAACTACCAAGCTTTTGAACTAGAGGTACTTAAGGATAGTCTCGTAATTCGCGATCTATTTTCTTTGACGCGAGCACTCCTTGATCTAGCCGATCGCATTGCCTGGCTTGCCATTCTACGCGCACCGTGGTGTGGCTTAAAGCTAGAAGATCTGCTACAAGTAGCAAATGGCTCTTTTGAACTTATCTGGGACAATGTTTGTCATCACCAAACCTTAAACTTATCGGCAGATGGCAGAACACGACTAAAAAAACTGCAAACTACTCTATTACCTATTTTGGACCTACAAGGAAGAGTAGCACCGCATGAATTAGTCGAAAAAGCATGGCTAGCGCTGGGCGGCCCAGCAACAGTTTCTGAGGAGAGAAAACTTGAACACGCAACAATTTATTTAGAACTACTAGAAAAACAGCCTGATCTTACTATTTTACAAAAAAAATTAGACACCCTTTATACGCCAACTACCCCAGGTGCCAACATTCAAATTATGACTATTCATAAAGCAAAGGGGCTCGAGTTTGATCATGTAATTATCCCAGGAGTCAACCGCTCTACCCGCTCTGACGAAAAAAAACTGCTTTTATGGTTTGAACGCCCCAAACTCCATCGAGGAAGCAATTTGCTACTTGCCCCAATTACCCTAAGTGGTGATAACACTAAAAAGGTTTATCAGTATTTGCAATTAGTAGAACAGAAAAAAAGTTTCTATGAAAATGGTCGACTGCTGTACGTTGCTATGACCCGTGCTAAAAAGTCTACTCATATTATCGGCAACATTACTGATACGATTCAATCAGGCAGTCTCCTCGAACAACTTAAACCATGTTTTGATGAAAAATGGATCGAAGAAGAACTACCTAAAATAATGAACACTAGTGACATCGACAACGAAACTCCGACACAAATTTCACGCTTAAGTAGTAACTGGCAGTTACCAATAACCGTCAACATACCGCCAAGCACTAACAGCCCCAGTTTTGAACTAGTTGATAATCAAGCAGCTATTATTGGCACGGTTATTCACCAATGTTTACGACAAATAAGTGAAGGAAACTTAGATCAAGCTAATTATCGCAAGCTCTTACAACAAGAAGGATACCTGAGCCTTGAGCAAGGATTAAAATTAATCAATGAGGCCCTAGAGAAAACTCTAAAAGATGAACGCGGCAAATGGATTTTAACTAAACATCAAGATGCTGCAAATGAGGTAGCACTTACCACCCAAATTAATGGTAAATTTATTCACTACATTATCGATCGTACCTTTATCGATGAACATGGTACTCGCTGGATTATTGACTATAAAACCTCAAAACCAGAAGCTAACGAAAACCTTGAAACTTTTCTTAACCAAGAAGCTGCCAAATACTCACAGCAACTTTTAGAATATGCTGCCGCAATGCACGCAATTAATCCTAAGGAAATTATTAAACTTGGGCTATACTTTCCATTATGTAGAGGTTGGATTGAAATTTTATGATTACATCACTTACCATAGGCAAACAAACATTCCCAGTAAATATAATTCAGGGGCCGCTTGCTGGCTTTAGCTCGGCACCTTTTCGCTTGCTTACTTGGCAATATAGTAAACCCGCCTTTTCTTACTCCGAAATGATTTCCGCTAATGCGCTAACAAAAAACTCTAAAAAAACCAAGGAACGTTTTCTTGCTAAAGACCCCCACGAGGGTCCAATATGTTTTCAGCTGGTAGGAAATACCGCTTATGAACTATCTGAAGCAGCAAAAATTATCACCGATCTGGGCGCCGATTTAATCGACTTTAATTGTGGTTGTTCTGTCCCCAAAATTCACGGCAATGGTGCAGGTTCAAGTATACTACTTGATCGACCAAAACTTTATAAACTACTCGTAGCACTTCGTCAAAGTACCTCTTTACCTCTATCAGTAAAAATTCGGGTGGCGCTTGACGATAAAACCAACTTAGAAATTGCGCAGACCCTTAATGATGCTGGTACCGACTGTGTAGTAGTTCATGGCAGAAACTGGACCGAACAATATAGCACCCCCTGTCGCTTTGATACCATCCAATTTTTCGTTGAAAATATACAAGCCCCCGTAATTGGTAATGGCGACGTCAGCTCGCTTGACTCGCTACAAAAAATGTTTGCCACCGGCTGCGCTGGCGTAATGATTGCTCGCGCTGGCGTCGGCCAACCGTGGTTAATTGGCAAACTTATGGCAGAAATGGCGCAAAAACCGTTCTCCACCCCCGCCAATGAAGCCGTTGGTAAAATATACATTACGCATGTCGTGCGTCTAGCAAAATTACTAAATAATGAGAAAACCGCAGTACTTCAAGCCCGAAAATTAGCGCGCGCTTATGCTAGAAACATCAAATATCGGAAAGAATTCTGCTTAGCCGTCAATAGCTGCGACAACCTGGCTGAATTCCAAAACCTTTGTTTGACTTACTTTGTTTAAGTGTAACCACCAGCACCGTCATCGCAAGCGGAAAGATTTTTACGGAGCAAAGCGCTCCAGAAAATCTGCAAAACACTGGATTGCTTCGTCACTCAATATCAAATTTTATATATCTATTTAGGCACTATATTGAAGGGTGGCGGAAAATGGACTATATTGCCCGTTAATGGCTAAAACCATCCCCCAACAACACCTTGAAACTCTTTCTGGTTCTATTGAACAGGTCACCTTTCATAGCGAAGATACTGGATTTTGCGTCCTACGGACTAAAGTTAGAGGGCAAAAAGACTTAATTACCGTCATTGGCAATGCCGTAAGAATTAATGCTGGGGAATTTATCGAATGCCAAGGGATCTGGATTAACAATAAAGATTATGGGCTCCAATTTAAAGCCGAAAACTTAAAAGCAATCCCACCCACGACTCTCGAAGGCATCGAAAAATATCTTGGGTCAGGGTTAATTAAGGGTATAGGTAAGTATTTAGCTAAGGTTTTAGTTAAGGCTTTTGGCGAAGGTACTTTTGAAATTATCGAAAATCACTCCCATCGCTTAACAGAGCTAGACGGAATCGGTGATAAACGCAAGAACATGATTCTAAATGCTTGGACCGAACAAAACGCAGTACGCGATATCATGGTATTTTTACAATCACATGGCATTGGTACCGCACGAGCGGTGCGCATTTATAAAGTATATGGTGATAATGCTATTGAGGTTATTCGCGACAACCCATACCAATTAGCTATAGATATCATTGGTATTGGCTTTAAAACTGCAGATAGTCTAGCCATGCGGCTAGGCATGGCCAAAGATTCAATAAAACGTGCTGAAGCCGGAGTCAAACATATACTGCAAGAGTTCGCCGCCGAAGGACACTGCGCCATTACTAAAGAAATGCTAATTAAATCCTCCGTAGCACTACTTGAGATACCAGAGCCTATCATCACCCAAGCAATCACTAATGAAACAACCATCGGACACTTAACTGCCGATAAAATAAATAGTGAGGATTGTCTTTTTCTTTCTTCCCTCTACCAAGCGGAATGTTTAAGCGCCCAAAATATTGCTCGCTTAAAAAGTGGCAATCCTGTGTGGGGAGAAATTAATTGCGAAAAAGCTCTTGCCTGGGTAGAAGGACAAACTCATCTTACCCTGTCACCTTCGCAACGCCAAGCAGTGACGGTAGCGCTTAAAGAAAAAGTGATAATAATTACGGGCGGACCTGGTGTTGGCAAAACCACCGTAATCAATAGTATTTTAAAAATAGTTCGCGCTAAAAAAACCCAGGTCGCCCTGTGTGCACCAACTGGTCGAGCAGCGAAACGCTTGACAGAATCGACCAAGCTTACGGCTAAAACGATCCATCGTCTGCTGGAATATAATCCACGCACCCATACTTTCAAATACAATCAAAGTAATCCTTTAGCTACTGACATGGTAGTGGTTGATGAAGCATCAATGATTGATATCGTCTTATGGTATAATCTAGTAAGAGCTATACCAAATCACGCCTCACTATTAATCGTGGGGGATATTGATCAGTTACCCTCGGTTGGTCCCGGCGCGGTGCTAACCGACATGATTACTTCACAAACCATTCCCACAGTTTTCCTTACAGAAATCTTTCGCCAAGCCGCAAATTCACAAATTATAGTTAATGCTCATCGAATTAACCAAGGTCTGTTTCCCTTAACTACCTTTCCTGAGTCTGGGTTAAGCGATTTTTATTTTATCAAGACAGAAACCACAGAAGAAACTCAAGATAAATTAATAACCATTGTTACTGAAAATATACCAAGACGCTTTAAACTGAATCCCAGAATTGACATTCAAATATTAACTCCCATGAATAAAGGGGGGCTAGGTAGCCGCTCTTTAAATGTTTTACTCCAATCTAAATTAAATACCGCGGCTAACCTTAAAATAAGCAAGTTTGGCACAACCTTTGCCATAAACGATAAGGTAATTCAGCACGTTAATAACTATGATAAAGATGTCTTTAACGGCGACATTGGTATCATTACAGATATCGATCTTGAAGAAAACAGCGTAAGAGTAAATTTTGACGGCCATATTGTTAATTATGACTTTCATGAACTGGATGAAATTGGTCTAGCCTACGCAACCAGCATTCACAAAAGCCAAGGCTCCGAATATAAGGCCGTAGTGATACCAATAGCGACCGAACACTACATGCTCCTTGCTCGTAATTTACTTTATACGGCACTTACTCGGGGAAAACAACTCGTGGTAATTATCGGTCAAACTAAAGCCTTAGCTATGGCAGTTAAAAATGCCTCGGTAAAAACTAGAATGACAAATTTACAGTCGCGGTTACAAGATAAACATGTTAGAATCTAACCTCATGAACCTAATAACTTTTTTTCAAGAAAATCATTATATTTTTATAGCTACCGTTGGCATTCTCGGACTAATAGTGGGAAGCTTTTTAAATGTAGTAATTTACCGCCTACCTTTAATTCTAAAACATGAGTACGAAAATGAATGTCTCAATTACTTGGGGCACCCCTCCTCAACCAAGCAGCATTCTTTTAATTTAGCAACGCCACGTTCTTACTGCCCTAAGTGTAAAACCCAACTGCTTTGGTGGCAAAATATTCCTATAATCAGCTACGCTCTCCTTAAAGGTAAGTGCCATAACTGCGAAAAACCTATATCCTGGCGCTACCCACTAGTTGAAGCGTTATGCAGTGTCGTTACGATTTTTGTGGTGGCTTATTACAATACTAGCATACAAACCTTACCAATATTAACTCTCAGTTGGACGTTAATCGTTGCGACTTTTATCGATTTTGAGCGACAGTTATTGCCTGATGACCTCACCTTACCCCTAATCTGGCTTGGTTTATTGCTAAATACCGCGTATACCTTTACTTCACCACAAAGCGCCATTATTGGTGCCGCAAGCGGCTATCTCTTTCTCTGGCTAATTGCCAAAACCTTTAAATTAATTAGAAAAATAGATGGGATGGGTTATGGTGACTTTAAGCTACTAGCAGTTTTTGGAGCCTGGCTTGGCTGGCAACTCTTACCTTTAATTATACTAGTAGCGTCACTTATTGGTCTAATAGTTGCTGTCTTACTGATCATCTACAAAAAACACACTTTAGACAAACCGATTCCCTTTGGACCATACTTAGCACTAGCCGGATGGTCAGCGTTTTTTTGGGGACAAACGACAATTAATTACACCTTGACATTTATGCAATAAAACTAAGGAAAATCCCGTGTTAAAAATTGGTTTAACTGGTGGTATCGGTAGTGGCAAATCAGTAGTTGCTAAATATTTTGCTAAACTTAGCATACCAATCATTGATGCTGATAAAATTGCCCACGAACTCCTCTGCCCTCACACCACCACTTATAAAAAAATAGTAGCACATTTCGGTATGAGCTTGCTAACCACCCAAAAACTGATAAACCGTAAGAAATTACGTGACATAATATTTACTAACCCAAAAGAACGACAATGGTTAGAAAAAACCTTGCATCCACGCATTCGTAGCCTGATGCAGCAATATGCGACCAAGCTTAAAGCGCCATATTGCATTATGGTTATTCCGCTACTTTTTGAAACGAAATTTCCTATCAAAACCGACAGGATATTAGTGATTGATTGCCCACCAAACTTACAAATAAAACGTGTCCATAAGCGTGATCATAGCTCCACAACACAAGTCCGAGCCATCATTAAAGCCCAAGCCAGTAGAACTTTCCGTTTTAATAAAGCCGATGACATCATCCACAACGATGGCTCCCTAAAACATCTAGAAAAATCCGTAAAAATTTTGCATTCATACTATTTAAGCTTGGCTTAAATTTGTGATACTATACCGATCCTAATCCGAGATGCAGAGTTTGCATCTTGTGGTACTATACCGCCATTACTTCAAAATGTATGATTGGTATATACCTCAACTTGTGGTTACTTTAATAGTGATGGAATTTATGCTTTACGAACAACCTCTAAATGAACAAATCCGTCTTTGTTTACGCCTTGAATATTTGTTTGCTCAAGCTACCTATTACTTACCCAAAGAATCACTCTGGGATTCTCACCAGATGTTAAAAATAATTTTAGAAATACTACAAGCCATTGATCGCCCTGACCTTAAAAACAAATTTTTTCAAACCCTCAACCAATATGTTAACTCCCTCTCACAATTAGAAAAACTAAAAGATGTTGATAAAAAAAAGCTCCATGGTACATTACAACATATCGATCGTTTAGTTGATAGTCTACACGGAAATCAAAAAAAAATTGGTCAAGAGTTGCGTGAAAATGAGTTCCTAAATGCCATTCAACAACGCTTATATACACCAGCAGGAACATGCGGTTTTAGCTTGCCGTCATATCATTTATGGATGCAACAAGATAGCACCTTACGCCAACGACAATTATCAGAATGGTTTGGACACTTTAATGAACTCCAAGACATCGTTAACATAATATTAAAATTGGTTCGTGAAAGCACCCTCCTTAAAGCAGCTGCTGCCCCCGGTGGTTTTTACCAAAATAACCTTGACCCCAACGTTTCTTACCAACTAATACGCATCAAACTCCAACCACGAGAAAATGTTTTTCCAGAAATCAGCGTCGGTCGTTATCGCTTAGCCATACATTTTTTTAACCTAAACCTAAATGGCCATGCGACCCAAACCTCTACTGACATAGAGTTCGAACTTGCTTGCTGTAGGATATAAAGGAGACTTACTACCTATGCTCACTGACGCCATTTCAAGATTAAGGATTTGTTTTGCCAACATACCCATGAAGGGTTTATTTTTTTGGGAAAGTTTACTCTTTCTTAAAGACACAGAATACCAAAATACCGTAGAAAAATCGTTTATTAAAGCTCTGCACTCTTTTCCAAAGGACGAACAAGATACCACTGAAACCTACCAAAAAATTCTCAAAGACCTGCAAATAGTAAGAGAAGGTATCAATAAAGACCCGCAAATAAGGGGTGAAGTAGAAAAAATTAGAGAGGCGTTAATCGCAGAAGCTGCTTATGCAACTATCATTAATACCATGAAGGAAAACTTAAGCAAACAGAAAAAATAGCTATTCGTAGAGAATTTATTTATGGATACACAAGACACGACACAGCGTGACCTACAAAATATAGCCAATCTAATGGGAATTATTGTCTTATTTTATAAAACCTATTATAGGTTACGAGAAATCGTGGTATATGCCTCTTCTAGAGAATCGTATCCACCGCTGCTATTTTTGCAAGCCATATGTGCTGGATTTGAAAGTCGTATGGGACAATTAGTACAAGAAGAACAAGCCGACCCCATATGCTTTAACAAAAAACATAATGTAGCACCACTTAGAGAAATACAACAGGAAATAGGGGAAGCTTTACTTGCGGTACCAATACATCGGGACCGTTTGGTTAGTGCTTTTAAAAATGCATTTAATTCACGTGTAGAACAAATAAACCGAGTTGCTTTACAGCAAAAAGAAAAAGACAACGAAGTGATTAAAAGCATATTGACAGGTGACGATATTCTTGCCGCATACTCAGGCACTACTGGTGACGAGAATCTTGGTGACTCGCCTTGGGGCTATGTTGCACAACTGGGAGTGTTAAACCGAAAGTTAATGAGCTTTGGTACCATAGCAAAATATACGAATTATTTCGACGGCAGTCTTAATCTTATCATCGCGACAACATCAGCCACCGTCAGCGTTCTTTTTGTTGAACTCGATGACTTAGGACGATTTATAGGAGGAGAACTAGCGCTACTAACCAAAAGACTACTATATCCATCTCTTACCAAAAAATTAGCCGAAAAAATAGCACCTGGTTTACTAATGTTAATGTACGCTTATGAATTAATAACTTATTCCATCTACGAATATTCGACATTATTTTTTGATCATACCATTATTTATCCTATCTTTTCTGGACTTATGGTTGGCATGTGCGAATTATTAAAAGAAAAAAACCCGGCAGCTTTTGCTAGGGTTCAAACCGCGATAGGCATGGCAAACGTCGAGTTACAATTTGGTGACAAAAGTAAAACGGTTGAACAGCTTATTAAAGAATGTTTTAGTTATGCAAAAGAATATTATGAATGGTATGATCAAGAGCTACTTGCTACAACCAGTGATACCGATAGAAAACGAGTCCAGGAAACTCTGGTACTCAAAAACTTTTTTTCCAGTGGTTATTATTTAGAATGTAATTATCGGCTTGTTTTATTTTTTCAAAAACATAACCACTTGAAAGCCTGTGTATCAGCTATTAGAAGCCTACCATTAGCACTTAGCTATTTAACCACAAACATTGCTTTTACCATAGCTAAACTAGCAGCAGCACCCATAGCAGAACATAGCCTAGAGGTAAAAAATGAAGTAGTGGCTTATCTTACAAGACATGGATTTCTTGCTCGTTATACTAAAGATGATAAGATAGCTGAAAAAAGCTTACTACTAGATGAACCCTCTCCCTAAGAATATGATATTAATTTTATTATTTACTATCGTTAGCCTAACTTCGAGTATACTAGCACTCATCCTATACCGTTTGCCACGCATCCAAACACTCTCCGTATTTATTCTCACTGGGCTTTCTGGTTTTCTCGCGACTTGTACTGGCGCAACAGTTTTATTTTCATCACAACCCCTGAGTTACACCATTAATTCAACCCTACCTAGCTTAACTTGGCAATTAAACCTCAACCCATTATCAAGTTTTTTCCTCATCATTATTGGCATTATTGTTATCAGTATTTCTTGTTATGGCCCGGAATATGTTAGCAATGACCATGACAAGCAACCTACCTCAGCACTCACTACGATGTACTTTTTTACTGGTTTATTTATTAGTAGTATGTATTTAGTCTTACTTGCAGCAGATGTCATAACATTTATGCTCGCTTGGGAATTAATGTCTATATCTAGTTACTTTTTGGTCATACATAATCATGAACAACACGCTAATCGTCAAGCAGCATTGATTTATCTACTAATGGCTCAAACCAGTGGCTTGCTGATCTTGTTTGCTTTTGGCATTTTGATTAAAATTAGTGGTAGTTTTAGTTTTGCTCTTTGGCATAATATACTGCTGCCGCCGAACATGGCGCACTTGGCCTTTTTCCTTGCCTTTCTTGGTTTTGGTATGAAGGCGGGGGTAGTCCCTTTACACATTTGGCTACCTAAAGCACATCCTGTCGCTCCTTCCCATATTTCAGCCTTAATGTCAGGGGTGATGCTCAAAGTAGCTGTATATGGCCTAATAGGCTTTACCTTCAACTTATTACCTAATATCCAGTGGCAATGGGGAACAATTACACTTTTTATTGGTACGATTTCAGCAATATTTGGGATACTTTATGCTTTAATGCAACATGACCTCAAAAAATTATTAGCATACTCCTCAGTAGAAAACATCGGCATAATCTTTAGTACATTAGGTTTGGCCTTAATTTTTATCAGCACTAAGCACACATTGCTAGCTACACTTAGCTTAATTGCAGCTCTTTATCATTGCCTTAATCACGCCATCTTTAAAAGCCTATTGTTTTTAGGCGCTGGGATAATTATTAAATATAGCCATGAGCATGATTTAGAGCACATGGGAGGATTAATAAAAAAAATGCCTCACACTGCCTGGTATTTTTTAATTGGCTGTATCAGTATTTCAGCGTTACCCCCGTTCAATGGCTTTATTTCTGAGTGGTTATTTCTGCAAACTGCTATTCAAGCACCAATTTTAAAAAGTGAAATCATGCGCTCCCTAATTCCGGTAGCTGCTGCTATTATTGCTCTTACTAGTGCTTTAGCTGCTGCCTGTTTTGTCAAAGTTTATGGCGTAGCTTTCTTGGGTCAAGCACGTTCAGCGAACATGCAAAAAGCTTGTGATCCAAAACTAGGCGTGAAATTTGCTATGGGTTTTTTAGCACTGCTTTGTCTACTTTTTGGCGTTTTACCAAATTTTATAATTGTTGCCTTAAACAATATAACGCAACAATTAATTGGGGCTAAACTTATATCTTCACAAAGCTTACTATGGTTAATTCCTCTGCACCCTAAAACATCTTCGTATAATGCCGTAGCAATTTGCTTTGGCATAATAATCACCTGTGCCATAGTTTATTTTTTATTGCGTTTTTATTATGGACAAACCAAAAGCCAAAAGATTCAACCTTGGGATTGTGGTTATGGTGGGATCAATCAAAAAATGCAGTATAGTGCCGCGGCGTTTGCCATGCCAATCCGACGAATATTTCACCATTTATTTTTACCTCAGGAAAAAATAGAAAAAAGTACTCAAGGTATAAACTATGGATTACAAATTAAAGATTTAATCTTGCAATATATCTATGCACCACTGGAACAGTTAAGCACAAAACTCGTAAAAATCTTGGCTCGACTTCAAGGTGGTAACGTGAGAGTTTATTTAACCTATATATTTATAACTTTAATTTTATTATTATGGACCATAGCGTGACTTGGCTAATTTCGATGACGCAAGCGCTACTATTTGTCGTGAGCGCACCGCTACTTGCGGGTATAACTAAATGGGTAAAGTGTCACCTACAAAACCGTACTGCCCCTTCAATTTTTCAACCTTATTTAAATTTAAACAAGCTCTTTCATAAAGAGACCTTAATCGCTACGACCACTTCAGCTTTATTTCGTATTATTCCTTATCTAATCTTTAGTATCACCGTTATAATTGCTACAATAGTTCCATTGTTTGTCATCAATACTACTGGTCATACCACAGCGGATGTTATTGTCATGATCGGGCTATTTTCCCTAATACGTTTCTTATTAGCACTTGCCGGCATGGATACAGGCACTGCCTTTGGCGGCATGGGATCATCACGAGAAATGTTTATTTCAGCACTAGCAGAACCTGCAATTGCTATGATATTTTTTGCTATTGCCATGACTGCCGCTAGTACTAATCTTACTAATATCATTGAATATTTAACCTTACATAATCCATATCTAAGCCCCTCCTTGATTTTGGCAGCTTTTGGTTTCGCGCTAGTTGCTCTTGCTGAAACTGGCAGGATCCCTATCGATAATCCTACTACTCATCTTGAACTAACCATGATCCATGAGGCGATGATCTTAGAATATAGTGGCAAATATCTGGCTCTCCTGGAGTGGAGCTCACAAATTAAATTTATGTTGTACGCCACTTTACTAATTAATATATTTTTTCCCTGGGGAATTACGACACACTTTACCTGGACCGATCTTGGTTTAAGTATTGGTATGTTTATGGGTAAAATGGTAATTTTAATCATCGGGCTCGGTATTACCGAAACGAGTTTAGCAAAACTGCGGCTATTTCGTACACCTTACTTACTTAACCTAGCTTTTCTTTTTGGTTTACTTGCAGTTTTGATTCATATTATTATAGAGGTTGGTTAAATGGCCGCCATAGACACCCTAACATCAATTATTATAGTATTCATTTTACTTACTGCTTTTCTGTTTCTGATACAAAACCGGATTACTAGCATGATTAATACTTTTATGTGGCAAAGTATCTTGCTAGCAAGCGCAACTTTTTTAACCGCACTAAAAACTAATGAAACTGAACTCTATCTTTCAGCCACTTTAACGCTCATCTTAAAAACCATAGCGATCCCCTACTTATTGCGCCGCTTAATCGATAAATTGAACATCCGTCACAAGGTAACCACATTTAGACATCAGTTTTTACTGCTACTAGGTGCGACCCTTTTAGTATTGTTCTGTTACCATCTAGTTACCCCAGTAAATAACGTTGTGGCGGTAGCCATGGCTATTACACTCCTTGGCATGTTACTTCTCATTACTCACCATAAAGCGATATCACACATTATTGGTTTTATGTCCATGGAAAATGGTATTTTTCTTGCGGCGTTGCTTGCCACTCAAGGTATGCCCATGACAGTTGAACTGGGGGTAGCTTTTGACGTTCTAATTGCTGCCGTTTTATTCGGCGTGTTCTTTTTCCAACTACGGCGTAACATCGACTCTCTAGATGTTGATCGACTGAATTTGTTGCGTGAGGATGTTGAATGATGGCTTTTTACGTTTTACTCTTATTACCTTTAGTTAGCACTATCGTGATGCTAGTAATCGGCGGCACTAAAATGTCAGGATATTTTAATACTCTGACAACCAGCAGCAACTTTATTGCCTCGATTTTTGTTGCGTATCACTTTTCGCAATATGGCGCATTTACTGCCTTCAATCAGTATTTCTATATTGATGCTTTTAATCTATTAATAATTATTCTTACCACCTTTACTACCATGACCACTGCTTTTTTTTCCAAAACCTATATGTGGCACAACGTAACAATTAATCTTATTACTCATAGACAATTAACGTTATATCATTGCATGTATCAATTATTCACTTTCAGCATACTATTAGCATTAACCGCTAATAACCTAGGTATATTGTGGGTAGCCATGGAGGGAGCAACCTTAGCTACTGTATTATTAGTAGGTATGTATCGTACGAAAGAAGCGATCGAAGCCGCTTGGAAGTATTTTATCTTATGTATTGTCGGTATTGCCTTGGCGCTATTTGGGACAGTTTTGGTTTATTTTTCCTCGGTTAAGGCACTGCCACAAATAGACACCAGGATGTTATGGAACGTACTAGTACAGCACGCACACAATTTTGATCCGATTATTATAAAAATAGCGTTTATATTTATTATCGTTGGCTACGGCACCAAAATTGGTCTAGCCCCCCTCCACAACTGGCTACCAGATACCTATACCGAGAGCCCAGCCCCAGCAACCGTTTTACTATCAGGCTTATTATCGAATGTATCACTTTATGCGCTTATCCGTTTTAAGATCTTAATTGATCACACACTTAACAACAACTTTACTGGTAATTTAATGATCGGTTTTGGTTTACTATCGGTGATAGTTGGCGCCACTTTTTTACAACAGCAACGTAAAATGAAAAGGTTATTTAGTTATTCGTCAGTTGCACACATGGGGTCAATGGCTATTGCCTTTGGGATGGGAGGAAAAACTGCAACCTTCGTTGGATTGTTTTACATGCTAATGCACTCGCTAGCTAAATCCGCTACATTTATGATCGTTGGTAACGTAATTCAACAAACTGGCACTCAGGTTTTAGAAAAAATTCGGGGCTTAATAAAGATCAACCCACTCCTGGGCTGGGAATTAATAATTGCTACGCTCGCTATTGCCGCCATCCCCCCATTTGGTATCTTTACGAGTGAACTCATCATAATGATTACTAGCGTATCCTTCTCCCCATTTTTAACTATCATATTAATCCTAGGTTCGATCTATGCATTAGCAGGTTTACTACGTAATATTCAACCTACGGTATATGGCGAAGGAGTGGCAAGCTATGCACAAAAACCACTTTGTACTATACCTATCTTGCTACACTTAGGCATAGTTTTAATCTTAGGGCTTTATATACCACCAACGCTGCAGCAGTTATTGCAGCAAGCGACAGAACTAATAGTAAAATGAAATTTTATCCTGAGCACAAATTGATTTTTATAGGAAAGCTGTTGTGGCACTCTGCGCACAAAATAGTTTTAGACGCGGTACTCTGTTTTTTTGCGACCGGGATTTACTGTTGCGTCAATGAGGATCGCAAAAAAATAGAAAAACAAGGTATAAATTTATTTTACGCGGAGGAGATTTATGACTAGTAAAACCATCCATGATCCTTTGCTACAACTCCTCGATATCAACGCTAGTGAATCATTACACGCAGGATACATATTAACCTTGCAACTAGATTATAACCTGTGGCACAAAGCTGCAATGTTTGCTGCCAAACTAAACTATCGTTTGGCTACTCTCTGGGCTCAAGATTTAAATGAACATCTTGAGTTAAATGTAATTCTTGAACTACAAACGTCTTATCTATTGCTCCGAACATTAATTGCTAACAACAATCCAACCATATCGTCGTTTACCCCCTACTTTCCAGGGGCCAATCGTCTAGAACGCCATACCCACGATATGTTCGGGATCGATTTTCTTGATCATCCAGATAAACGTCGCTGGACTAAACATCAAGCATGGAACCAAACTCAGTTCCCATTACGTAAAAGTTTTTCTCTAACCACCTTACCTCCCACAATAACTCCTCCAGATAATAGCTATCCATTTTTACCTATCTCCGGTTCCGGCACTTGTGAAATTCCAGTTGGCCCAGTACATGCTGGCATTATTGAACCAGGACATTTCCGTTTTCATATTGCAGGCGAAGATATTATTAATCTAGAAGAACATTTGGGCTATACCCACAAAGGGATTGAAAAAACCGCCGAAGGACGTAACGTTAACGAATTAGCAAAACTAGCTGGAAGAATATCTGGCGATACCACAGTTGGACTTACCTGGGCTACTTGTAGCGCCTTAGAAAATGCCGCTAATCTAAAAATACCCCCACGGGCCTTACATTTACGCGCCATCATGTGCGAACGGGAACGGGTTGCTAATCACCTCGGTGATTTTGCAGGAGTTTGTAACGATGTAGCTTTTACCTTTGCTTCTTATCAACTGATGCGTCTGAAAGAATTGTGGTTACGCCTAAATGGAGAGGTTTTTAATCACCGTTTAATGATGGATTGTGTTATTCCTGGTGGTGTAGCCTTTGATATCGATGACAAAGGTTGTCAAAAAATGCACAAACAGATTGTTAAATTTAGATTAGACCTCAACGAGTTACTGCCAATTTTTGAAGCAAGTTCTAGCTTGCACGACCGAATCAAAACCACCGGAATATTATCAATAGATCAAGCAAAATCGTTAGGAGTTTTAGGTTATGTCGGGCGTGCTAGTGGACAAAAATTAGACTTACGGTACGACCTAGCATACCACCCATATGACAAACTACATATTCGTGTGCCCACCTATAATCAAGGCGATGTATTAGCACGGCTACGAGTACGTTACCAAGAAGCGCTAGTGGCACTCAACCTCATCGAGCAATTACTCAATACTTTACCAAGCGGGAAAATTCATAACCCATGGCTTCCCCTCAACAAAGCCGCCGAGAGCATTGGTTTTATCGAAAGCTGGCGCGGTGAAATTATAACTTTTGTTAAACTAGGTAACGACAATTTAGTTGAACGCTACTTTCCTCGCGATCCCAGTTGGTTTAGTTGGCCGGCGCTAGAACAATTAATACATGGCAATATCGTCCCTGACTTTCCAGTATGTAATAAATCTATTAATGGTTCCTACTCAGGAGTTGATTTGTAACTATGTCTAAAATGCTACGTAAGATATTAAAAACAGGTATCATTACTGAACCTTACACTGCTATGAAAGATCCGCAACTAGAAAAAGTTGGTGATGCTTGCAAAAAAATCATTGATGCCAAATTCAATGGTAGCCTTGCCATTCGCCAGGTTGATGCTGGTTCATGTAATGGTTGCGAACTAGAAATTCATGCCCTAAATAATTCATTTTATAATATTGAGCGGTTTAATGTTCACTTTGTTGCTTCACCGAGACACGCTGATTTACTTTTAGTAACTGGCCCGGTATCACGTCATATGGAAAGTGCTTTAGTTGCCACTTATGAAGCCACGCCTAATCCCAAGTTGGTATTAGCTGTTGGCAACTGTGGCGCACATGGTGGTGAATTTGGCTGTTCTTATGCAAGTTGCGGCGCCATTGCTAATGTAATCCCAGTTAATGGTATAATCAAAGGGTGTCCACCCACCCCTTTAGCTTTACTCCACGGAATTTTGGAACTATTGCAACAAAAATAAATGTTTTTTAAATAACTACCGGGCACCATTAACCAAGCGGCGACCCGTTTTTTCTAGTTAGCACACCTACTTGCTGTTGGATTAAGTTAAGCTCGTTAACTTTCTCCTGACAGATTCTTTTACCATCAAGCAAAGTTTCTATTAGAGTCCTTCCACAGCATATTTTGTCTTGATGAGTTCATCGATGATTGTAATAATCTAACCAACCATCTAGATCTTTTTGCAGCTCGTCAGGTTCTTGTTACAACCATTCTCGCGAGAGCCAATACAGCATGGTAATTTGCGAGATTGGTAAGTTTTTGTTTGAGATCGCGCTTGTTATCTCAGGCAGACCCTTGTTAAGCATTAAGGAGGCACTCATTGTATTCAGAGTGCCTATATATTAACAAATTGCCTTTAGAAGGCTGGAGATTTTTAGTCGCAGGTACTTAGCCAGAACTAGTGACGTTTTAACTTTGCTTTGACAGGACAACATTTATTATATTTTAAAGTTTATTAATATTTATTATAATGTTACGAAAAAAAGTCTTAGGAGATTTTTATGGAACCA
>CAZHSI010000006.1:0-75883 GCA_964535195.1 uncultured Coxiellaceae bacterium
GGGGAGAGCTGCGCCTCTCCCCCTTGACTATCCCCCATTGCTTTGTCCTCGAAGCAAGCTTCGAGAAGATTTAGATTATATAAATTACAGTTAAAAAATTACAACTTATTTCTCGGTTTTTTTCTGTTTTCATTTCCTATGGGCTCGATGTGGGTTTTGCCAGTAAACATTAAAACTATCCGGAATGCCTTTTCTCGGTTGTTTTGAGGGTAATAATCAAAGTGACCTCGTTCCCCAGTAGTAGTAAAGCCTGTTGGCAGAAAAACCACACTTTCTAAATTGTTGTGTGCTGCATCGTTATGCCATGTTAATTTATCACCAGGAAAGATTTTAGGTAAAACTCGTAAAACTTGTTGTGAATGTTGCGTGATAACAATTTGACCATTTCCCCATCGACCGTCGCAGCCCTTATGATCAGTGCTGCCACAAAACTTTACGGGTTCGCCAAATAAGATTGCACTGGTACGGGTAAGGCGCAGAGCTGCTGCGATCTTTTCAGCATGAACCTCGGCTCGAGTTTGCGCAAATAACTCATGCCAAGAAGGGAGCGTAATTACTAACATAATACTTAAAAGTGTTAATACTATTAACAGTTCAGCCAGAGAAAAAGCCTTTTGCGGTAAGTTTGTGTTCATTATGGTAATTATCAACCATAAATTATGGTAGTGAAATACCGTAGGACCCCTCATTAACTTGCTTAGTATGAAGTTATTGCTACAATATTTTGTAATGCAGTGAATAAAGCTTGCTGTCTTGAGTATATTTTAAGATAATATATTGACTTTATTGGGGAAAAATATTTTATGTTTAGTGGCTTATCTTCACATTTAACTAACGTGGTTAAAAACTTAACTGGGCGCGGGCGTTTAACCGACGAAAACATCAAAGAATCACTTAACGCGGTGCGGTTGTCGTTGCTTGAAGCTGATGTGCCGCTTACGGTTGTGGAAAGCTTTCTTGATAATATTAGAAATAAGGCTCTTGGCCAAAAGGTTTTAACCAGCCTTAGACCCGGGGATGAGTTAGTTAAGATTGTTTATGATGAGTTAGTCGCGAAGCTAGGAGAAACTCAAGCTACCCTCAATTTACAAAGTGAACCGCCCGTCGTGATTATGATGGTTGGGCTCCAAGGGTCAGGTAAAACCACTACCGTTGCTAAACTTGCTCATTGGCTAAGAACCAACCAAAAGAGGTCAGTTTTAGTGGCCAGTGCTGATATCTATCGACCGGCGGCGATCGAGCAATTGAAGATATTGGCAGAGCAAATTGAAGTCAATTATTTTGCTAGTTCTACGAACGATGATCCGGTGGCAATTGCTAAGGCTGCAATTAATCATGCTAAAAATAAGTTAATTGATAGTGTCATCATTGATACTGCGGGGCGGTTGCATATCGACCAAGAGATGATGGCAGAAATAAAGTGTATCCATCAAGAAATCAGGCCGAGCGAGACGCTCTTAGTTGTTGATAGTATGATGGGACAAGATGCGGTAAATACCGCCAAAGCTTTTGCGACAACCGTATCGTTAACCGGGGTGATTCTTACTAAAACTGATGGAGATGCTCGTGGTGGTGCAGCGCTTGCGATGCGCGTCATTGCTAATCAACCGATTAAATTTATTGGTACTGGTGAAAAGATTGACGCATTGGAGCCATTTTATCCAGATCGTATAGCTTCCCGCATTTTAGGGATGGGGGATATTTTAAGTTTAGTTGAAGAGGCTTATCAAAAAGTTGATCACGAAAAAGCCAAAAAACTTGCCAAAAAATTTCAAAAGGGTAAGGCGTTTGATTTAGAAGATTTTCGGACTCAGCTGCAACAAATGCGGAATATGGGCGGTATCCAAAATCTTTTAAGTAAATTGCCAGGGATCGGGAGTATGCCGCAGGTAGAAAATATCGTAAACGACAAGACCTTTGCTAAGATGGAGGCAATTATTAATTCGATGACTCCTCGTGAAAGACACTTTCCTGCTTTTATCAAAGGGTCACACAAACAAAGAATTGCGAAAGGATCAGGGACCGAGGTGCAAGATATTAATCGGTTATTAAAACAATTTGATCAAATGCAAAAAATGATGCAGCGTTTTAAAGGTTCAAAAATGCTAAATTTAATGAAACAGTTTCAGGGGATGAAATAAATCTTTGTTGAATTATGGATACATTAAGAATTGAACATCTTAAAAAAATTTACAAAGGTCGTGAGGTCGTTAAGGACGTATCTTTTGTAGTCGGGAGCGCTGAAATTGTTGGTTTATTGGGGCCTAATGGTGCTGGTAAAACCACCAGTTTTTATATGACTTTGGGGGTCGTTAGTCAAAACGCTGGTAAAATATTTCTTAACGACAAAGACATTACCAATTTTACCGTCCATGAGCGCGCTCGTCTTGGTATTGGTTATTTGCCGCAAGAGCCTTCAATTTTTCGGAAATTGACTGTTGCTGAAAATGTTATGGCGGTTTTAGAGTTAAGACAAAATTTGTCGACTAAAGAAAGACAAACGATTTGTGATAACTTACTGGATGAGTTTCGGGTAAGTCCCCTACGGAACAATATGGGTTTTAGTCTTTCTGGTGGAGAGCGGCGTCGAGTTGAAATTGCTAGGGCTTTAGCTTTAGAGCCAAAATTTATTTTGCTCGATGAGCCTTTTGCTGGGGTCGATCCAATTTCAGTAATCGATATTAAGCATATTATTTATCAGCTGCACCAACGGCGTGTGGGAATTTTAATTACTGATCATAATGTGCGTGAAACCTTGGATATTTGTCACCGTGCTTATATAGTTAATGCGGGACAAATTATTGCTACTGGTACCCCAAAAGAAATTTTACAAAACGATGAAGTGCGTAAAGTATATTTAGGCGAGAATTTTGTTATTAATTAATCAATTAAATTAAGGAGGAACAATGACAACTATACAACTTTCTGGGCACGGTATTGAGATTACCCCAACTCTACACGATTTCGTCAATACAAAATTTACTCGTATTACCAAGCATTTTTCCAATATTACTACTATCCATGTGTTTCTTAATGTTGATAAGTTAAAGCAAATAGCAGAGGCCACGATCCATGTTCCTGGGCAAGAAATTTATGCTAGTGCTGAATCCGAAGATATGTATAAGACGATTGATTTATTGTTGGATAAAATTGTTCGTCAGTTAGATAAGTATAAGGAAAAGCTAAACTCTCACTAATATAGTGAGTGCAAATTGATTTACAAGTGGTATCGTTCTACTAGGTGCTAATTTTGCATTTTGAAGTAATAGCGGTATATGTCGCTATTACTTCAAAATGCCAGATTTGTATCTAGTGGAATTATCCCGCTGATAAAGTCAAAATTAGACTCGCCGCGTGGTATGAACCACGTGGCTCGGTCAAAGGGGTAAGTTTTACCTCTCCCCCTTGACAGTTCCCCCATTGCCTTGTCACGCGAAAGACTACGTGGAATAAATTTAAATTCAGACGCGGTGCCCTTGTTTTTTGCGAGTGAAGTTTGCTTTGACGTAAATGGGGGTCGCAAAAAATAGGGGCAACAAAGTATCAATTTAGTTTACTGGTGGTATAGGTATATGACGAAAAAGCTTAAATTGTTATTACAGTTACTTAGCGATGGTGGTTATCATTCGGGTACGGTTTTAGGAAAAAAATTAAAGCTTACGCGTGGCGCTATTTGGGAAATCATAAAACAAGCAAAAAAATATGATATTATCGTAGAAGCTAAAACCAATCTTGGGTATAGAATTCCTGATGGTTTAGAGTTGTTAGATAAGACGAGAATTGCTCACTATATTAAAAGTAGGGGTGATCTTACTCCGAGTGAGATATTAATTTTTGACGAGTTAGCTTCAACCAACTCTTACCTAGAGGAGCTAATAAGGGCCAGTGGCGCGAAAAAATATATTTGTCTTGCTGAGTATCAAACCTCAGGACGCGGACGTTTTGGGAGAGCTTGGGTTTCTCCCTTTGCCAGAAATATTTGTTTGTCGGTAGCGTGGCCATTTTTTCGCGAGCTGCGTGAGTTAAGTGGGTTGGGGTTGGTCATTGCGGTAGCGACTATTAATGCTCTAAGAAGTTACGGAGTGCAAGAGGGTTTATCTTTAAAGTGGCCAAATGATATCTTGTGGGAAGGACGAAAACTAGCAGGAATTTTGATCGAAATTTTTGGTGAAGCTCATCATGCTTATGTGGCAATCATTGGTCTGGGTTTGAATGTAAATATGTTTAAAGAAGTAGGCCAAAAAATCGAGCAACCATGGTGTGATATAGCGCAGATAACCAAAGCCATTCCGCAAAGGAATAAGCTTGTGGGTTTATTGCTAGATAATATTTTAACTGCGATTACTACTTACCAAGATTGTGGGCTCAAGCCTTTTTTAAAAGTATGGCAAAGGTTTGATGTTACCTATGGTAAGAAGGTTACGCTTGTAGCTTCTGGGCGCAAAATAACTGGCATAGGGTGCGGCATTAATGCCGCAGGGTGTTTGTTACTTAAAGATAGAGGGGGGGAAATGCATACTTTTGCGGCCGGAGAGGTTTCGTTGAGGTTTTAGGATTTATAGGTAATTGGAATATTTCAATTAAGGGAGAATCAATCTATGTTGTCTGCCGGTTCACCAGAAAAAGTTGATCCTTTCTTTTTTCAGCTGGATCAAGGGTCAAAAAACCTAAGAAAGGTAGCCCAAAATTTCGCCAACTATTTAGCAACCAATAGTTTTAGTTTTCCAGAAAAAGAGGCCTTGCTTAAGGCCATACATGAGGTTGCTCTTGCTAAAATTGAAACAATAGATGTGGCAATTAATAAACTGAAAGAGCATCTTATGCTAGCTAACACAAAGCTAGAGAATCTGGAAATAAAGAAGATTTTAGGTAAACACCCTCGAGAGCTTGAGGTTTTTGCGAGAGAAAGTACAGTGATGATAAATGCCATGCATGCTTTATTAGATAAAGCCATCAAGTTGAGTGTGGAAAAAGATGATTTTGATCTTTAAAAAGTTACACAATATTTTAAAGGAGGTAATATATGTGGCACACTAATGCAGCAACAGGGCTTGATCCTTTTTTTATACAACTAGATGCAGCTTCAGGAAGCTTCAGAAACGCAGCTCAAGACTTTGCTAATTATTTGGTAGCACACAGTTTTGATTTACCAGAAAAAGATGACCTCATCAAAGCGTTACACGCTATTATTGCTAGCAGAATTGATAGAATAGATGTCGCGATTAATAATCTTAAAAAAATTCTGATGTCAATAAGCAAAAAGCTAGAAGATCCCCAAATGAAAAATGCTCTTGCTAGGTACAAAGAAGAGTCTGACGTTTTTGTAGTGCAAAGTACGATCATGCTGACAGAGATGAATAATTTACTTGAGAGAGCTATTGAGTTGCATAACAAAGAAAGTCTCTAGTTTTTTAGGAGGGTAAAATATGCCTGCAAATGCTTTAAAAAAAATTGGTCGTGCTTTTGCTGAGTGTGGTAATTGGTTTGCTATGGTTGATCTAGGGTTGCAAGCTATCCATTCTTATAGGAAAGCGGCTATGGTACTAGAAGCAACTGTTAAGAAAGATCGCGCTAAGTAGTGCAGGACGACGATGCCTTGGTCGGTGCGCATAAAAAACTTGTCGATGCAGTCCACCAGGTTGTTTGGGGGGAAGCAACAGCCACAGCTAGCAACGAAAAACCCCGTTCCGGGGGTATTGCTTAAAATCTAATATCTTCTCGCTCTAGATTTGGTGCTTATGGTAGCCACATTTCTTTTAATTAAGGCTTCAATAGTTGGGATGCATAAGTTCAATTGATACCATGAACAGGTTTTGCAAGTAGAGTGAAAGTTTTCAATAGTTAAATAATTCTTAATCAAGGTTTTTAATTGCTGCAAACTAATGATCTTACCTATTTTTAACTGTAAGTTTACCCGATAAATTTCATCCATTTTTTTGATTTTTGGTTCATGTCGACATAGGTTGTCTATTTTGTTCGGACATGTAAGACAAATGTCATCGCAGCCATTAACAACTTCCATCATGGCCGCTTGCTGTTTAATCGTCCGATGAATGGTTATAAAATTTTGGGTAAATCTTTCGTCGTACCCTTTGCCTTGGAAACATAAGTTACAGATTAAATGATGAGCTCGAAGTTTAAATACCACCATTGATGGATGCGCGACAGTTATTTTTTTGAGATTTTTTGTTGCCAAAAAAATGGTGTAATGAGAGTGATGGTGAGTAACTTAACTAGTTCAGTCACATAGAATGGCGTTACCCCAAAAATATAAGCTTGATGGTAGCCAACGAACTTAGCTAACATAAAATAACCTGGAATAAACAAAATTAATGTTCCAGCAAGCGCCGCCAGGAAGATTGTTATTGCATGTTTCTCCCATCCTTGTTCTAACAAATAGCCAAAGACAAAGGCGGCAGGTACAAAACCAATCAAGTAACCGCCAGTGGGGCCAACCAATACTTGCCAGCCGCTAGTAAGGTGCGTAAATACTGGTAAACCACATACTCCTTCAAGCAGATATGCAATCACCATTTGGCTTCCCAGGCTTGGTCCAAATAACATACTAACAAATAGGACGGCTGAAGTTTGCAGATTAACGGGTACGGGTTTAATTGGTAAGGCAATTTGGGCAGCAGTAGCGATGAAGAGTGATCCCACTAAAACTGCTGCAATCTTTCCTGATGCTGGGTATGAACAATTATTATAGGCAAGCCTACTTACAAATCGCACAGTTTTCATTTAAGGGGTCTCCAAAAAAATATTGCTTTGCTCTGTAAAAGAATACTGGAGTGCGGGGTGCTTTGCAAAAAGGCATCCGCTAATTTGCAAATACCTTAAACTTGCGTCATAAGATTGTCAAGTTATTTTATAAATCTAATTTGACAATTAGGGCGGTTCTTATGTTATAGGATTATAGTTAGACATCTGGTTATCCCATCCGACCTCCCTTTCAGGGAGGCGGGATAGGATTGCTAGTCAATTAAACAAGAAAATCTACTACCCACTTAGCAGCAGGAACAATACCAGGGAAGATTGTGCTGCTAAAAAGAGTATTGGCAGCGAAGCTCATCTTATTATATGTACCCCACGCAACATTTAAGATGATGCTGGAAGCTTGAAGTACTCCAGTGTTTGTTTGAGAAATATCTAGATAGGCGGTTTTAACTGTCTTAAGTATTATGTTTGAAGCTAGTAGCGCGGAACTAACAAAGATTGTATCTGCGGCTGCTTTAATTGCTGAACCAGTGGAACTAGCAGCTGAGCCTATTGAGGCAATCAAGTTACTCTCAGCTAGTCCTTTATTTATTTGTGAAGTTGGTAAAGCTGTTCTAGCAAACACAGCACCTAAGGAATCTACGACACCCCAGTTCGTGCTAACAGCCTCTTGTTTTTCAGCTAGAACAGGTTGCTCATGCACCATTGGTATGGTCTTAGTGGTTGTGCTATGTATTAAGCTTGAAGTTGGTAAAGCAGTTCTAACAAAGGTTGTGTCTGCGGCTGCTTTAATTGCTGAACCAGTGTAACTAGCAGCTGAACCTAATGAGGTAATCAAGTTACTCTCAGTTAGTCCTTTATTTATTTGTGAAGTTGGTAAAGCTGTTTTAGCAAACGCAGTACCTACTAAATTCGTAACCTTTGAGGGTATGCCAGAATTTTTATGTTTTGTAGAACTAATTATTGGAAGCACTATTGCTGGTTTAGGTAGTGTTGTTCTAGTTAAAGTAGCATCAATCATATCACCAAAGTTTTGGTTGTTAATAAGGTTATGAGTTGGTAATACTGATCTTTCCATACCAAGGCTTAATAAATTCCTACCGATGCTAGGTACGTTGGTACCATCAGTACCTACATTGATGTCAGAGCTGTGAGTTACTTGCTCTATACTTTTTATAGTCGCAGAAGCTGGTATTGCAGACCTTGTAAAAACATTTTGCGCTGCTGTTTTTAATGTTGCTCCAACATGACCTAACCACCCCCAAGCAGCTGATTGAGTATTAGTGCTCTGCTGGATTTCAAGAGTTTGCTCGTTATCTTTGGTTTCGGGGTTTGTGTCAAATGTTTCGAGATTTCTTATTAATGGCGCATCGTTTTTAATTTTAGGTTCAACCTCGGGCAAAATATTGTCTTGTGGAGTGATTGGTAGGGTAGCTTGAGCTATCACTGGTTTTGGCTCCTCTTTCTGAGCTTGTAACTCTAGAGTTGTCGGTAAAGTGGCGGTGTTTTTAGTCTCTTGTTTGGGAGCCTCAGTCTGCTTCTGAGTTTGTAAATCTGGAGTTGTCGGTAAAGTGGAGGTGTTTTTAGTCACTTGGTTGGGAGCCTCAGCCTGTTTTTTGACTATCTTCGCTTGGTTTAAATTTGGAATGGATATGTGTTTATTGCTAATGACGAGGCTAGCTCCACTGAGACTTACTACTAGCGGTTGAGTATCTTGCAGATTCTCAGAATAGTCTCTTCTTAAACGTATATGCGTACTCGACTCGGAAGTTTGTTTGTCTATAGTTGTAGCAGATGGTTCATCTATAGGTGTGGTGGTAAGCGTTGGTTCTTGCGTAATACCTAAAAATGCCATTTCTTGAGCAGTACCGCTAATCGTGCCTGCTGGTTTTGATGGAGGAGTTACTTGTACTGCAATTCTTCCTTCTGGTATATCAATATATATGTTTCTATCAAGTATAATTGTTTTAGGTGTATTTATGGTTTCTGTTGTATTTATAAGGTCGGTTGCATTAATGGTTCCTGATGCAACTACAACATTATTACTTGCCGCCGCATTATACAGATCTGTAAAATTAATTATTCCTGATTGATCGCTCTCAACCCCGACTATTTTAAAAACGCTGCCGTCACTATTTCTATAAAGGTCTCGGGTTACCTGGTGTGAGTTGCTAGCAACAATATCAACGTCGCGACGTACTAAATCTGCCATGTGGCGTGCTGCGCCCTGCAGGTTCCCATCCTTAGATGGTAATAGACCCATTCTAATATTAGCGTTTAAATAATAAGTAGTACCGCGAGGGTTATCTTTTTGTACCCCGGTTTCTAAGCCTAATTTATCAAAAACCCCGAAGATCCTTTTACCATTATCTAAAGACCAATCATAGGTGAACCTGGCTTTTGGTCCACAAATACTGGTGGTATCTTTTGCGGAGAAGTAATAGCCGCCGATATAGCCAACTAGACCTTTAACTAATTCGTAACCAACTTCAGCATCCCCACCCCCCATGGATTTTTCGTAGAGATTGCTTCTATTTATCCAAATATTATTTTGTATGCGATCTAACTCAGCTGTTACATCGGTTAAACCGATTAGTCTTGAGGTCTCACCAATAGGTTGATAGTAATTGCCGCCAATAAAAAGGTTGCGGAACCAGCCTTCAACGCCAAAGGTTAATTGGTTAAAATAATTGCCGAAATCGGTTCTCTTACGGTCAAATGCGCCATAGATGCCATACAGATGCTCCCTCTCTGGTGCGAGGTGACGGTAACCAAAATGAGCATTGCCTTCGAATGGTTTTCCAGTACGATCAAACAACCTGAGATGGGTAAAAACTAGGTTTTCAGGAGATTGCCAAAGAGGAACAAACATATCACCACCAGTAGCAGCTTTGGCGGTATTTAAATTAAAAAAACGGTAGCCTCCAACTTGTAAATATGGCAAGTAGTTATATTTGTTACTTAACAAACTGCCGTGTGAATCTTGGTTATTTTCTATGCTAGAACCGATTGAATTTTTTTCAGCAAAACTATTTTGACCCGCAAGAAAACAAGTCCCAAGTAAAGCATACATTAGCTTTCTGATCATAGTACCTCCCTGTCGTTTAACTATTTATCTTTGTTTAAAAAGCCTATGCGGTCTAGTCACTTCCTGTGCGCAAAACCGCATAGCTATTACGCTTATTCTTTGTTTGGTGAATCTGCTGCACCATTATTACTAATATCTTTCCCCCTTATTTTTTCATCGATAGTGCCAAAAACAAGCCCTCCTCCAGTTAACCATGCAGAGGCAATAGCAGCGGAGGCTAAATATGGTAAACTTAAACATGCTTTAGAAAGTTGCCACCCATACCTTATACCCTTACCCTCTACACTAGGTATCCCTCGGAGATAGATAGCTGTTGCCAAGCCGGCGAAAACAGTACCACCAAAAAGGTTAAAGCCATCAATTACGCTAAAACCGCCAGAAACATTAAAAACTTCATTTTGATGCAATGTAGTAATATTCATAATAATTAATCTCCTTGTAAGTTTTTGTTAGGAGTTTGTTGAGTTAATTACTCCTTTTGATATTTTTATATAAACTATATGGATTCTTCGGTTTGTTAATGTCCGCTAATTTTGGCAATACACCCGCCTATAGTAGACCATGCAAGATTACTAACGGCACTAATGCCATAAATGGCACCAGCTTTTGTTAGACTAGTAGCTTGCCATCCTGCGACAAGCCAACTTTTAAAGGTAAGCATCTTCGTAAGTTGAGGACTTTCATCTTTTTTATCCAAGCCTGTTTTGGACATATATGCTGCGTGGCAAAAGCCGATAGCAATTGGAGCTAAATAAGCGCCAACGAATTGACCAATATGTGCCCCAAGTGCTAAATTTCCATTTGTGTTTGATGGTTGTTCTACACCACCAGAAATAGCAGAGATTTCAGTAGTATTTAATTCGGTAATGTTCATCATGAAATGATCCTCCTTGTATTGAGTTAATTCTTCGCTGAATGAATGATGCTCAAATTTTTCTAGCTGGTTTTTAAAGGCTAAGATTTAGAGCTACATTTTGCGTGCACAATTGAACAAATCATTTTTCAGCTTCCTAGGTATGAGTAGAAAAATATATATTTTGTTCAATAGTGGCGGCAATAATAATCTTCTAAAAGCCTTAAGGCAAGCTTAAAAATGTTGTGGCAACCAAAAGAGTGTATAACCAGTTGATTTTTTTTAGATATATTTTTTAATTTAAGCTGATTTTTTCGTATGCAATGGGGGTAAATTTGGATGCTTGGTCAAGACAATTGTTTTTAGTATTTGTCCAGCCTATTGTTCTTGCAGCAAGCTTTAAGGAAACTTAAATTATATTTGCCGTTGATAATAGGGTGACTATAGTCCAAGAAGTTAAAGTACCAGCAGCGCAGGATCCTGCAATCAAAAGCGCAGAACAGGTTGCTCCACGAAGTCCACGCCGAGAAAATACGCTGCTTAGTGCTAAGCTAGATGCCGATGCTAAATTTGGGTGTGGTTGTTCGTAATATTTTTTTTTCGTAAGGATTAATAAAAATCCTATACTGGTACCGATTATAGTAAACATATTGGCAAACATTAGTGTATAAGATACACCCCCAGAAACGGCTAAAGTTTCTTTTTGATTTAAGTCGACGATGTTCATAGTAAGCTCCTGACTGCTAATCGTTTAATCGTTATTAGGACTTAGGGCTGTGGTAGCTTTTTAGTGGTTATTTTGTCTAATATAGCTCCCAAACAAGCGCCGGATAGAGTAAAAATAGTGATGCTTGTGCCGAGTATTAAACAGTTGCAAAATTTATGGCGATCTTCGGTTGAGGAGAGGTTTTTTGGTTTGCCAAGCAGTATCCAAAAAGTGTAAGTTACTGCAAGAAGTGGGCCTGCAGCCATAATATAGTCGCTTGCGTTGCTACCCGAGACATTGAGAATCTCATCTTTACTTAACTTTATAATGCTCATGGCTAATTTTCTCACTTACTATGGTGAATATTGCACCTATTCACCACGAGCAGCAAAAGATGCTGCTACAACTAAGTTAGAGTTTAGAAAATACTTGTATATACCCCTCGTAACTTAATTGATGCTGCATTGCCCATGTTTTTTAGGCTCCTCATTTACGTCAAGGTAAACTCCGGACGGTCGTAGCTTGATTTCGTGCCTAAATTTATTTTACGCACCATACAGGTTCTATTCGTACTTTACTCTGAAAACTCGAGTGCGAGAGTATATATCAGCTCACCCTTAATTTTCAGCATAATTTACGCAGAGCGCACTTTGCGCTGCAACATTGTGCTAATTTCTACACTATATTTTGAACTTGTTCACGTATTTGTTCAATTAAAACTTTTAATTTTACTGCTGCTTGTGTGGTTTCAATATCTACCGATTTTGAGGCGAGCGTATTAGCTTCACGATTTAATTCTTGCATCAAGAAGTCCAGACGTTTACCAATGGGGTCGCTTTCCCTGTCTAATACTCGTACCACCTCTTTAATATGTGCCTCGAGGCGATCGATCTCTTCTGTTATGTCCACCTTTTGTGCAAAGTAAACCATCTCTTGTTCTAGTCGGGATTGATCTAAATTGACTAATGCTTCCTCTAGCCGTTTCATAATTTTTGTACGCTGTTCTGCTAATATCTGTGGCATTTTGTTTTTTACATGAACAACTATATTTGACATATCTTGTAATTTATCTTTAATTAGTTTGGCTAAGACTTCTCCCTCACGTTCACGGGTAGCAATAAGCTCTACTAAAGTTTTTTCAAATAGTTGTAAGATAACTTCTTGAATGGCGGTTAAATCTTCTTCAGTTGAATGTAATACTTGTGGCCAAGATAAAATTTTCATTGGATCAACGGTGGCCATGGGTAAATAACTTTTTATTTCTTGTACAGCATCTAGTAGTTTTTTGACTAAAGGTACGTTTAAGGATAAGTTTGGTTCACCTTGGTTGCCTGGAGTAAAGCGTAACGAACACTCAATGCGTCCTCGATGTAGTCGTTGCTGTAGCTGTAATCTAATATTAGTTTCAAGTGCGCGGAAAGTTTCTGGCATTTTAAGTGCGCAATCAAAATAACGATGATTAACGATACGGATTTCCCAGGCTGCTGTACCCCAGAGGTCTTGAGCGGAACATCTTGCAAACGTGGTCATGCTTTGAGTCATAGTTCTACCTTATGTTTTACATTTACGGTAGAATATACCTTAATCTGTTTAAATTATTAACTATTTTTATACATCGAGGATAACATGCGTTTTAATAATCGAGCTTTTAATGAATTACGTCAAATAAAAATTACTCGCAATTATACTAAGCATGCCGAGGGGGCGGTTTTAGTTGAGTTTGGAGATACCAAGGTTTTGTGTACGGCATCGGTAGTTTCTGGGGTCCCAAAGTTTCTCAAAGATAGCAATCAAGGGTGGTTAACCGCTGAATATGGTATGCTGCCACGTTCTACCCATACCCGTACCGACCGTGAGGCAACTCGCGGCAAGCAAGCTGGGCGTACCCAGGAAATACAACGACTTATTGGCCGTTCACTACGTTCAGTTATTGATCTTAAGGCAATTGGAGAACGTACGATTGCTATTGATTGCGATGTTATTCAAGCTGATGGTGGGACTCGTACTGCTGCTATTACTGGGGGTTGTGTGGCTTTAGCTGATGCTGCGGCTTTTCTCGAACGCTCCCTTAAGCTAAAGGCTAGCCCTTTAAAAAGGTTGGTGGCGGCCATTTCTGTGGGTATTTATAACCATAATTTTATGATTGACCTCGATTATAATGAAGATTGTGGCGCTGATACCGATATGAATGTGGTTATGACTGAGGATGGGAATTTTGTAGAAATTCAGGGTACGGCGGAGCACAATACTTTTTCGCAAAGTGAACTAAGCTCGATGCTTGACCTTGCAAAGATTGGTTTAAAACAATTGTTTGACAAGCAACGGGATGCATTATGCTCCACAATATAGGTGATGCGGTTTATATGCCACGATTACTGCAAAATGCAGGATTTTTAGAAAGATGTTATTACGTATATGGATAGAAAACATTATCAACTTATTATCTTGGGCTCAGGTCCAGCTGGTTGTACCGCAGCTATTTATGCTGCCAGGGCTAACTTAAATTTTGCTATGATTACTGGCATAGAGCAAGGGGGGCAGCTTATCAAAACTTCTAAAATTGCTAATTGGCCAGGTGAGGTTGAAGAGATTTCAGGGGTGCATTTGATGGAAAAAATGTTTAAGCAACTACGTAATTTGAGGGCCACGGTTTTATCTGATCACCTCGAGCAGGTTGATTTAGCAAAGCAACCTTTTTTTCTTAAGGGCGTGGGAGCTGAATACACTTGTAATGCTCTAATTATTGCTACTGGTGCTTCTGCTAAATATTTGGGATTACCTTCGGAAAAAGAATATATAGGTCGAGGGGTGTCAACTTGCGCGGTATGTGACGGGTCTTTTTATAAAAATAAAGAGGTGGTGGTGATTGGCGGCGGCAATACTGCTATTGAAGAAGCCTTGTATTTAGCAAAAATTGCTAAGCAAGTAACCCTGATTCATCGTCGTGATACATTGCGAGGTGAAGCCTGGCTCGTTACCCAATTAAAAAACGTTCCAAATATTAAATTAATGTTGGGTTGGAATGTCGTAGAAATACTTGGGGATGCTCAAGGAGTTACTAGTGTACTTGTTCAGGCGGTTAATCCTAATCTTACCCAAAAGATCTTTTGCCAAGGAATTTTTGTAGCTATTGGTAATAAACCAAACACTGAAATTTTTGCTGAGCAATTAGAGTTGGACCAAGGTTATATTAAAACTGGTTTTAACGTTAACCTTACTGCGACTAGTGTGCCAGGAGTATTTGCAGCTGGCGATGTAGTAGCCACCAATTATCATCAGGCAATTATTGCGGCGGGTTCTGGTTGTAGTGCAGTTTTAGATGTTCAGAATTTTTTGGCTAGGCTTAGTTGAGTATTATGTTGTCACTTAAGAAAAATCACGAGCGCTGGTCCTATTTAATTTTAACGGTACTCGCTTTTTTTAGTTTTTACTTTGCGATTGGTAGCTATCCGCTTTTTGATAATAACGAAGGTTTATATGCGAGCATTGGTAAGTCCATGCTCTTACATAAAGCATTTATTATTCCACATCTAAATTGCGTTCCCTATATTGAAAAACCACCACTACTTTATTGGTTACTAGCTGGTAGTTTTTCTTTATTCGGATTTACTGCTTTGGCTGCGCGACTAGTTACGGCAACTAGTGCTGCCTTAATAGGTGTGGCGCTAGTGTTTTTTGCCAAAAAAATAAAACAAGCGCAAGTTGGTTTTTATAGCACCTTAATTTTTGTCTCAAGTATCGGTATTAGTATTATTGCGCGGATGGTTTATTTTGATATGTTGTTTACATTTTTTATTAGCGGCGCTCTTTTGGGGCTTTTTTATTGGCATGAATCTCGTCGGGTCAGCGCCCTCAGGATTGCTTATTGTTTTTTGGGATTAGCAATTTTAACGAAAGGATTAATAGCAATCGTATTGATTTTGGGAAGTTTTGTCCTTTTTTTAACTTGGGAAAAAAGGCTGCATGACTTGTATCGAATGCTCGATCCCTTTGGGATAGCTTTATTTTCAGCTATGGTTTTACCCTGGCATATTGCGGCAGTTATAAAGCATCAAGATTTTTTTAAACATTATATTATTGAAGAGCATTTTTTGCGATTTCTAAACCAGCGGGAACCTCACGATTATTATAATGGTCCCATCTATTATTACTTACCACGGATCATGATTTATTTGTTGCCATGGTCTTTTTTTATGCCTCTGATTTTTTGGCGAGCAAAGGAACTTAATTCGAATGAAAGAAAATTGCTCCGTTTTGCTTGGTGTTGGTTACTCGTGCCATTGCTTTTCTTTTCGTTTTGTCGTGCCAAAGCTAATTATTATATGGTTGTGAGCATGCCTGCTTTAGCGATGATACTTAGTATAAAAATAAGTAATTTAGCTGCTATTGGTCGAACGAAGGTTTTTAGTGTTTGGAGTGCTGGGATATTTTTTATTATCGCGATCTTGCTGGGTATAGGGTGCTACATATTTTTTGCTGCTAAGATTGTGATAATAACTATCATTTATCTTTTGGTGGTTGGTGGGTTAATGTTGTATATGCAGAGGTACTACAAAGTAACGATGGTTTTAATAGCCTCTGTAATTATTCCACTGGTCATGATAATGATTTCCTATATCAGTGTAATTGAAGACAAGCTTTCGACGGCAGCGGCAGGGATTTACCTCAAGTCACAGGTAAAAAATGAGCCACTATATCTTTATCAAGACTTTGATAATATTTCGGCTCTGGCTTTTTATGCTCCAGGTTGTTTTAAAATTATTGATAGCCGGAGTAGTGATCTCTATTATGGTAAAACCTTACCCAAGTACCAGTCACAGTTTGTTGATAAAGAGGGATTGTTACATGCTGCCGAGCAGCAAAAAGTTTATGTGGTCGTGCCAACAAAAAAACTTTCACAGTTTTACCAACAGGTGTTTCCTGTGAAATTTTCTCTACTAAAAGAGGGTGCTTTGGTGGCGATTGTTAGTAATAAATAGGTTGAGTGCATAGTTTATAGGTATGTATTTATTATAGGAATGAGCTATCCTTGCACATAATTTGTGCTAAAAAGGTAAGGATATTTACAGTGTGCGTGTGATGGGTCGCTAGGATAAGCTAAATTGGGGTAAGATAGTAAATACGTGGTGAGGTGGCTTGTGAGTCTTAAACTATCAAACGAAATTGCTAAATTTAAAGATTTAGTTGGTAAGCAAGTAGAGGGGATTAAGATACTTACTTATTCTCTTTTAGGGCAAGGCTATGATATGTATTGGAAGAATAAGCAAGGCCTTTACATGGGGGTTAATCGCTTTACAGCAGAAACCCTAAAAGGTTTTTCTAATTCCACAGTAATCGGCAAGAGTGATGGTGATATTTATGAGGCATCAATAGCTAGCCAGTATAAGGAAAACGATTTATTGGTTATGACGTCTCGGCAGTTAATTCTGCTAGAGGAAACTTATGTTAGCTCTCGTGATGTATCTACCAATACCCAAGGGTTATCTATAAAAATACCGGTTTATGATGAAAATAATAAAGTTATTGGGGTGATTGGCCAAAGTAAGCCTATTAATAAATTATTAGCTTTACAGAATATACAAAAATTTTTCTCTTTTCCCGATACCGAGGCTTTTATTCAGCGTGTAAGATTTCTGGCGATTTTTGCGTTATTGTCCGGAGGGTCGATGCAAGCTGTTCGTACCTGCCCAACGCTTTCTCGACGTGAAAAAGAGATTGCTTACTATTTGTTGCGCAGCTATTCGGCGACGGAGATTGCTAAAAGTCTAGCTATATCAATTAGAACTGTTGAAACACACCTAAATCATATGAAGAGTAAATTAAGGTGTTCTAATAAATTGCAGTTAGTGAATAAGCTTTTTGAACTTTGTGCTAACATTTTTAATGTCAAAGAGTTGCTGTAAGGAGGATAACCCCTCGTAAATTAAAGAGCTGCCGCGTTGCCCATGTTTAATAAACTCTGGTCGCAAAAAATAAGGGGGTCGCGTCTAGAGCTATTTTACGTAATCGCTCCACTCGCAACTTCATCTAAAAATTAGTTTATGATTAGTACAGTCATGTTTTCATGCTAGCGAGAAAACAAATTACTTATCTTTACGAACTCATCTATAGTTAGTTGCTCGGGGCGTGATTGTGGATTAATGCCAAGATGTTTTAACTGTTCTGCATTAATGTGCTCTTTGAGGCTATTGCTAATAGTTTTGCGTCGCTTACCAAATGCCAAGCGCACAACAGTACTTAAGTTGTTGTCATCATGTGCTGCAATCGTTTGGGACTTACGCGGTGTAAGTCTAATGAAGGCTGAGTCAACCTTGGGTGCGGGTGAAAAAGCCCCGGGGCCAATGTGCAGGAGTAGTTTGGTTTCACAATAATATTGTAACATTACACTTAAGCGTCCATAAATTTTTGTGCCGGGTTTAGCGGTGATTCTTTCTGCTACTTCTTTTTGTAACATGAAATGCATGTCTTGAATTAAGGTAATATTTTTTAATAAATGAAAGAGGAGGGGGGTGGAAATATTGTAGGGTAAGTTACCGACGAGTCTTAGCGGAGCTGGAAAGTTAGTAAAATTTGTTTGTAATACATCCGCAACATGAATCTGTAATTTGGTGGAGTACTCACAATTTTTTTTTAGAATTGGAACAATCTCTTGATCTAATTCAATTACGTTGAGGATTTTTACGTAAGGTAATAATTTTGTTGTTAACGCCCCTCCACCTGGGCCGATCTCAACCAAATGTTCCGATTCTTTGGGGGCAACGAAAGTAATTATTTGGCGAATAATGTTTGGGTCATGGAGGAAGTGCTGGCCTAGTGACTTTTTTTTGCGATGCTCCTTCAAAGGATAATTCCTAGTTTTTGTCCCATTTTTATGGGGGTTTCAGGTGTTAAGTTTTTTTCCCATTGCATGGTTCCTTCGGGAAACAGAAGGATTACGGTAGAGCCAAGCTTAAACTTACCAATTTCCTCGCCATGAGCAAAGGTGAGGTTTTGTTCCAGATAGTGCCAATTCGTAATATCTTTTTGGTTGCTAGGTGTTACTACCCCTGACCACTTGGTTTCAATACTCCCGACGATGATGGCGCCGACAAAAATAACTGCCATTTTTCCATAGGGGGTGTTGAAGAGGGAAATCACTCGTTCGTTACGCGCAAATACATCTGGTATTTGATCAGTTACGGCAGGACTAACAGAAAAAAGTTTTCCTGGAATGTGGCGCATGGCCTCAAGTTTTCCTGCAAGGGGCATATGAATACGGTGATAATTAGATGGTGCTAAATATAAAACCGCAAAATTGGCATTGGAAAAAGCTGTGGCATCTTTAGTATCAGCGAAGAGCTGGTCTAAGGTAAAACTTTTACCTTTGGCGGTAATCATCTTGGTGTTGACAGCACCAATTTGCCAGATTTTACCATCTACGGGTGAAATAATAGTTTGATTGTCGGCAGCTATTGGTCGTGCGTCTGGCTTTAAGGCGCGAGTAAAAAAGTCATTAAAGGTTGGATAGTTATCCAGGTTGGGCTCCAGTGCCTCAGTCATATCAATATGATAAAATTTGCTATATTGTTTTATGATAAATTTTTTAATGAAAAAGCTACGGCAATTGGCTATTTTTGCCACCAGTCGTGATAGAATGTGCTGCGGTAATAAATATTGTAGCAGTAGATTAAAAGACATTAGATTAATTTTGTAGTTATTTAATTTCAGGTATTTTACACATATTGGGAGCTTGATGAAAGTTTATCTTGTTGGTGGCGCAGTCCGTGACAAATTAATGGGGTTATCTCCCAAGGAGCATGATTGGGTGGTGGTTGGCGCTACGCCCCAAGCTTTGTTACAGCAAGGTTTTAAAAAAGTCGGGCGTGATTTTCCAGTTTTTTTGCACCCAGATACTCATGAGGAATATGCTTTAGCTCGTACGGAACGTAAGAGTGGTAAGGGTTATACGGGATTTACCTGTTATGCTGCCCCCGATGTTACCTTAGACGAAGATTTGAAACGGCGCGATCTTACCATAAATGCTATGGCAGAAGATGAGGGTGGCGAAATTATTGATCCATACGGTGGTCGTAAGGACTTAGAGGATCGAGTTTTACGCCATGTTTCTGCCGCGTTTAGCGAAGACCCAGTAAGGATTTTGCGGGTTGCGCGTTTTGCCTCCAGGTTTGGTGATTTTAAGGTACATCCTGCGACGAATAAGTTAATGCAACTTATGCTAGCAAGAGGAGAAGTTGATGCACTAGTGCCAGAACGGGTATGGCAGGAATTAGAGCGTGCGCTAAGGGAACAATATCCAGAAAGGTTTTTTATGGTGTTAAAAAATTGTGGGGTATTGCCAACGTTATTTCCTGAGATAGCAAAACATTTAGCCGTGATTAAAAAAACGCTAAAATACATTGTACCACTAAGTCAAAATAGTACTCTGCGTTTTGCGGTTATAGCTTTTAATCTAGATAAAGAAGAGATTACTAATTTTTGTAAAAAATACAGATTACCGAATAACTACCGGGAGTTGGCCTTACTTGTTATTAGATTAAAGAAAGAACTAGGGTCATTGTCAAAGCACGCCGATGGTTTAGTGACTTTATTAGAGTTTACGGATGCTTACCGTAAACTAGAGCGTCTTAAGCAAGCGTTACTTGTGTGTAAGGTGCTCAATAAAAAAATAGCTAAGGCTGCTGAGCGATTGTTACAAGCTTATAAAATTACAAAGAAAACCCGGTTGACTCCCGCGGTTATAGCGATAACAGATAAAAGTAAGTTACGACAGATTTTGCACGACCAACGAAGAAACGAAGTACAAAAACGGCTTTTTTGTAAAAAAAACCCAAGGTTATAAACCCTGGGTCTTTGTGGCTAAGAGCAAATTTTCGTGGTTAATGATGATTATGATCACAAGAATTTTGCTTGTTTTGGCAACAGCTATCGCCCATTAAATACTTGATTAAGGCGCCGACAGCTAATACTGGAATCATAATGTCAAAAAATCTAATGATGCTCATGACAAAGCGTTGTAGATGTGCGCCGTGTTGATGGCCAATGCTAATAGTAACAGCTAGTACCAAGGCAATTACAATAACAATTGTTGCGGTGACTCTATGACACATTTTTTTATACATTGTAGTTAATCTCCCTTAGAGTATTTATAAACAGATTATAATTAGCTAATTGCGAAAAAAATATACCATACTTCTATGGTTTAATCCATAAGCGCAATTTTAATGAGAGGTATTTCTGTATAAATAGTTGGAAGAGAAAAAACCCTAGCGTATACTGACCCACCCATGAGATATCTTTATAATTTATTGTTATTTTTAATTTTACCCTTCTTGCCGCTTAGACTTTTATGGCGCGCAAGGAAGAATGGTGCTTACTGGAAGAATATTTCTGAGCGTTTTTCTTGTTTTAGTTTCGCGGTAGTTAATGAATCTATTTGGGTCCATGCTGTTTCAGTGGGTGAGGCGATGGCGGCAGTGCCACTAATAAAAGCTTTAAACAAACTTTATCCTCATACCCAAATTGTTGTCACTACCATGACTCCTACTGGCAGGGAGCGGCTACAAAAAGCCTTTAGTAATAATGAAGTATTACTGCTTTATGTTCCTTACGATTATCCTTTTGCGGTAAAACGATTTTTACGGCACTTAAATCCCAAAATTTTAGTATTAATAGAAACCGAAATTTGGCCCAATATTTTATATTATACGGCGCAGTATAAGATCCCAATTGTTATTGGCAATGCGCGACTATCTACTAAATCGTTTGCTGGTTATCAGCGGATTAAGTCTTTTATAAATTCTATCTTAAGTGGTGTGACGATGATTATGGCGCAAAGTAAGCTGGATGCTGAACGCTTTCAGGCATTAGGAATAGCTCCGCATAAAATTGAGGTTATCGGTAATGTTAAGTTTGATATTTCCGTATCTGAGCAGGTATGGTCGGAGGCTAACAAGCTACACACATTTTTTGGGGGGGGGAGGCAGATTTGGGTTGCTGCGAGTACCCATAAGATGGAAGAAGAAAAGGTTTTGGTAGCTGCGAAAGAGGTTTTAGTGAGCATGCCTCATGCCTTATTAATTTTAGTACCACGCCATCCGGAAAGGTTTGATGAGGTGTTTGCGCTTTGTCAGAACGAGGGATTTAAAACTATACGCTATACCCAGCTACAAGATTATTCGTTGGCAACTAATGTTATAGTTGGTGATGTTATGGGGCAGCTTTTATTATTTTATGCGGTAGCAGATGTGGCTTTTGTTGGTGGTAGTTTAATTTCGTGGGGTGGTCATAATTTACTTGAACCAGCAGCGCTTGCTAAGCCGATTTTAACTGGCCCAAATTTACAAGCTTTTTTAGACATTAGCCAAGCTTTGGTTAATGCTCATGCCATGATTAAAGTAAACGATGAACTTGAGCTTGCGCGGAGCTTAGCACAACTATTGAGAGAGAAAGAGTTAAGAGAACAACTAGGTGTTGCAGCGCATAATGTTGTTGAAGAAAATCGTGGGGCAACGCAAAAAATACTGGATATGGTTGTCAGGATACTCAAATAACTGCTTCTTTCCAAGATAAGGCAAAAGTTAATTAAAACTAATGAGATTAGCCAGACGGTATAAGAAAAATGTATATCAAAGAGATATTAGCCACCAAATTCCTGCCTGGCTCAACGACCCCGCGACTTGATTTAGAGCTATTGTTAGCTGAGGTTTTACAAAAACCGCGGAGTTTTTTGTTGGCGCATAGTGAGTTAGAGCTTAGTTGCGAGCAAGCAAAAGCTTTTCAAATTTTATATAAGCGGCGTTTAGGCGGAGAGCCCATGGCGTATATTCTTGGTCGCAAAGAGTTTTGGTCTTTGGTACTAACGATCAATGACAAGGTTTTAATTCCTCGTCCCGAAACCGAACTTCTAGTTGAGCTTATATTACAGCTGGATAATCCCAACGCTAAAGTTGCTGATTTAGGAACAGGGTCTGGTGCGATTGCTTTAGCACTTGCCAAAGAACGTCCGTCTTGGCAGATAACTGCCACTGATATTAGTGAGGATGCTTTGCAGGTGGCCAGGTTTAATGCTAAAAAATACCAAATGCCAAATATTGTTTTTTATTGCGGTGATTGGTGTCAGGTTTTACCTGATGAAAAATTTGATGTTATTGTTAGCAATCCCCCATATCTTGCGCAAGAGGACCCCCACCTCAAGCTAGGTGATGTTAAGTTTGAACCAAAAACAGCATTAGTCGCTGGCGATGGACTTGCTGCTATCAAAAAAATAATTTCCCAGGCCAAAAATAAGTTGAGAGTCAATGGTGTGCTTGCTCTGGAGCATGGTTATGATCAACAGAGTGCGATCCAAAAATTATTGCAGCAAAACGGTTATCAGGAAATAACTGCTTATAAAGATCTTGCTGGCATTGCTCGCGTAGTAGTGGCAAGGTGCCAGAAATAAAGTATTAACTACAATCAGCTGTGCCCATCATTTCTCAAAAGGCACCGCTCTTCCTCTCAATCTAGTCACGTGGTTTGTGCCACGTGACTAGTCTAAGGTTGATTTTATTCTTAATCGTGGTGGTCTTCAATGGGATTTTTTTGGACCGCGGCGACAATATAGGCCCCGCCAATGCCTATGGCGACAGTAGAAAGAAAACCAGAGAATCCCTTAACTAAACCGTTCCATGCATCTCCGAGAAAAGTTTTTTTTGTGCCTTTAGGAAACAATATTTCTATATAGTAAGCACATGTTTTTATAGCACCTGAAGCTAATGCTCCTTCTAATATTTTTTTGTGATTCAGCACGCCGCCTGAGACATTATCAATTTCTGCTAAGCTAATTTCTGTTATCGAACTTTTGTGCATTTTTCTTTTTCTCCATTATTAATGGTTTGCTATATATAATTATATTTATATAACCTTAAGAAAACTTTGACCACTTCTTGATACAAAACAGTAATGCTATGCTGCAAAAAGTTATAGCTTTTATCATAAAACAGTTGTTGATGCCATATTAATTTCCTGATTTTAATGTTTTTTGCGATAACTGATTGATTCTATTAATCATATGTTTTTTATTTAGTGTTATATATTTACTAAACAAACTTATTAACCACAAACCAGATATATCAATAATATTTAAAAAATAATTTATTAGTCATGGTGGGGGTTGTTACCGCCGGCTTGTTCACGGTCCGCGATGACAATATAGGCTGCCCCAACTCCTACAGCGACATTAGAAAGAAAACCAGCAACTCCCTTAACTAAACCGTTCCATGTTTCTCCGAGAAAAGTATTTTTTTTGCCTTCAGGCATCCATACTTCTATCAGGTGAGCACATGTTTTCATAACACCTGCACTGATTGCTCCTTTCAATATTTTTTTGTGATCCAGCACGCCGCCGGTGACATTATCAATTTCTGCTAAGCTAATTTCTGTTAGCGAATTTTTGTGCATTTTTCTTTTTCTCCATTTTTAATAGTTTATTACCGTCACTACTATATGTAATTATATTTGTATAACCTTAAAAAAACCTTAAGTGATTTTTTATACACAATAATTATCCTATGTTGGATTTCTGCCCTTTTTTAATAAAAAAAAAGGGGGGGGCGGTTATTTATGTGGCTATACCCTGCAAACTCGAAGACGAGAAGCATAAACCACTTGTTAAAATTTTTTAGTCACGAAAACTTAGAACATCGTCTAATGATTGGGCGTTAGCTCTAAGGAGAAGCAGTCTATCAATACCCAGTGCTACCCCAGCACAATTAGGCATTTTAGGTAGGGCTTTGAGCAAGTCATGGTCAAGTGGAATTGGTGGTAAATTTAATTCTCGTCGTTTTTTTAAATCACGAATAAATCTTCGTCGCTGTTCTTTGGGATCCCTTAATTCATGAAAACCATTGGCTAATTCTATCCCTTTATAGTAAACCTCAAAACGGGAGGCCAGTGCAGTTTTGCCAGAACGAATCTTGGCAAGCATCGCCTGTGTTTTTGGAAAATCATAAATAAAGACAGGACATTTTGGTCCTAGGTTTGGTTCAATTAAATGACTAAATAGTAATTGGAGCCAAGTATCCGGCGTATCATCAATGCCAGCTACGAGTAAATTATTATTTTTTGCTAGTTGCCGTAGCTTATTTAAGGTAATTTTATGGGGATCTATTTTAAGATAATTTTCACATATTTCTTGATAAGAATAACGAAGCGCCTTAGGGGTGTTAATAGTATATTGTAATAGCTCGTCAACTTCGTCCATTAATTTATGGTGATCAAAATTAAGGCGATACCATTCGAGCATGGTAAATTCTGGATTGTGGAGTCTACCCAATTCCTCCTTACGAAAAGCTTTGCAAATCTGATAGATGTCGCCACTGCCGGCGGCTAAAAGCTTTTTCATGGCAAATTCTGGTGATGTTTGCAGATATAAATTATCGCAGCAAAAATTGTTTAAATAGGGGGTAGGATTAGTAGTTGTGCACAAAATCGGCGTTGTAACCTCAAGCACTCGGTGTTTAGCAAAAAAATTCCGAATTTTTGCGAGAACTTTTGCGTATAGCAATAAACGACTTCTAATTTTATTTTCCTCTGGAAATATATTCACCAGTTCTTGTGTCAATTTTTAGAATATCTCCAACATTGATGAATAAAGGTACGCGTACTACGGCGCCAGTTTCTAGGGTGGCTGGTTTGCTACCGCCGGTTGCAGTGTCGCCACGTAGGCCGGGATCGGTCTCAACTACTTTTAATATAGCAAAGATTGGTGGCGTAACCCCAATGGCGTTATTGTTCCACAGCGTGACGATACAGATATCTTGCTCTTTTAACCACTTCGCGCTATCACCGATGATGTCTTTGCTGACAGTATATTGTTCGTAGCTTACAGGTGACATGAAATGCCACATTGCGCCGTCGTTATATAGATATTGTAATTCTATGTCTTGAGCATCAGCAGTTTCTAGTGAATCGCCAGACTTAAAGGTTTTTTCTAATACGCGCCCGGTTTTTAAGTTACGGAGTTTTACTCGGTTAAAAGCTTGACCTTTACCAGGTTTAACATATTCATTTTCTAAGATGCTGCACGGGTCACCATCAAGCATTACTTTTACGCCGTTTTTAAACTCATTGGTGGAAATCATTGCCATAAATATCCTCAGGATAATATTTAAAAAATATGCATACATTATGTGTTTAGTGGGATAAATGCAAGCGTGGGTTTTTTGAGCATTTTGCGCTCTATTGCAAAATAATCTTAACTATTCTATAGTAACATGCAGAATAGTTGTGGCCAGATAATATTATAATGTTATCAAATGGTTACAAGTTGTTTTAAGCTCGTCATGTGATTGTAACCTATGATTACTCTTAAAGACATTACCTTGCGGCGTGGCGCCAAACTGCTTTTTGAACATGCAGATGTAGCGATTTTTGCCAAACAAAAAGTAGGGGTGGTTGGGTTAAATGGGTGTGGTAAGTCCAGCTTATTTTCACTGTTATTACAGCGGATGTCTCCTGATGGGGGCGATCTTTATGTGCAGCCTAATATTCGGCTTGCTTATCTGGCGCAAGAGGCTCCGTGTACCGAAATTTCGGCCTTGCAATATGTGATGAACGGTGACGAAGAGTTAGCCGATTTATTCCGCCAATTAAAAGGAGCTGAAGAAAAACACGATGGGCATCTCGTAACAGTATTACATAATCGCATTTATGAGCTTGGTGGTTATGACTTAGAGGCGCGTGCAGCGAAGGTGCTTATTGGCTTGGGCTTTAAGATAAAAGAAGAGCGGCAGGCAGTAAATTCTTTTTCTGGTGGTTGGCGAATGCGCCTTAATTTGGCGCAAGTTCTTATGAGCCGTGCGGATCTGTTGTTGCTCGATGAACCAACTAACTATTTAGATCTTGATGCGATTGTGTGGTTAGAAGGGTGGTTACGGAGTTACGCCGGCACCTTGCTGTTGATTTCTCATGACCGAGATTTTTTAGATAACGTTATTGATAAAGTTATCTATATTGGTAATGCTAAACTAGAAACCTATACTGGTAATTACTCAGACTTTGAAAGACAAAGAGCAGAACAATTAGCACAAGAGCAAAGTCTTTATAAAAAGCAGCAAGCAAAGGTTGAGCATCTTAACAAGTATATAAATCGTTTTCGGGCCAAGGCTAGTAAAGCACGGCAAGCACAAAGTCGTATCAAAATGTTAGAGAAAATGGAGTTGGTTAGTATTACCCGAATTGAGTCACCATTTTCTTTTAAATTCCAACCGACCAAACCTTGCGGTGCTCCATTAATATCCATGAGTGAAATAGCGGTAGCTTATGGCAAGCATGAGGTTTTAAGTAAGGTCAATTTTAGTTTAGCCCCTGATGATGCGATTGGAATTTTAGGGATTAACGGTGCGGGTAAGTCGACTTTTATGAAAACTCTCGCTGGAGTTTTAGCCGTTAAAACCGGAGAAACTTTTTTTAATCATGGGCTAAAAGTTGGTTATTTTGCCCAGCATCAAGTTGATCAGCTTGACATGCAAGCTTCGCCATTAAATATGTTGCAAAGGATTGATCCATGCGTCAGTGAACGTGAGGCTCGCTCTTTTCTTGGTGGTTTTGGTTTTTCTAATGATGCTGTTTTCCAAGAAATAACTAATTTTTCTGGTGGTGAAAAAGCGCGTTTAGCCTTGGCTTTGATTATTTGGCAAAAACCCAATTTGCTTTTGCTTGATGAACCAACAAACCATTTAGACTTAGAGATGCGCGAGGCTTTGGCCTATGCGTTACAAGAATATACGGGAGCTTTGGTGTTGGTTGCTCATGATCGCCATCTTTTAAAAGCAGTGGTTAACGAATTTTATTTGGTGGCTGAGCATAGCGTGACAAAATTTACTGGTGATTTGGATGATTATCAGCAGTGGTTGCTTGATGCCAGAAAAAGACAGGTTGAAGTTACGATGGTCGCCAAAAAGAGCAAAGAGGGGTTGGTCAAAGGCCAAGGTAACTTACCATCTAATTCACGAATGAATTTACAGCGTAAGACTTTGTTGGAAAAAAAACTAAATCAACTTTATGGCGAAAAAGAGCGGATAATAGGGCTATTAGCTAATTCTGAAATTTATCAGCCATCTTGTCGTCAAGAACTGGCGGTATATTTAAAACAAAGTGCAGCTCTGGAAAAGGAGATTAAAGAGCTAGAAGAAGAGTGGTTGCAATCCTAATAATAATTAAATTTAATCCATTTTATGATAACTAAACAAAAAGAATTATATAAATTTTTACAATTAAGTCGTAAAAACGCGGCGATGACTGATCAGGATTTTACTAATTTTCCTTTACGGGTGCCTAAAAGTTTTGTTAAGCGGATGAAAAGTGCCGATAGTCATGATCCTTTATTATGCCAGATTTTGCCTGATAAACGGGAGTTGGATAATAATGTAGGTTTTAGTGTTGATCCATTGCTAGAGAAGAAATATTCACCCTTGCCGGGGGTTATCCGTAAATATTATAGTCAGGTACTATTGTTGGTTTCTCATGATTGTGCGGTAAATTGTCGTTTTTGTTTTCGTCGCGCAAGTCGAGAAAAAATTGCTAATTGGTCAAAAGTTTTTTCATATATTGAAAATGATTCAAGAATTACGGAGGTAATTTTTAGTGGTGGCGATCCACTGATGTTAAGGCCAGAAAAATTAGCAGCGATTGTGGATAACTTATCAGCAATACCTCATGTTGCCAGGATTAGAATCCATAGTCGCGTGCCAATAGTTATGCCAGAGCGAGTAACTACTAATTTACTTAAATTTAAATCCCCTGTGGTTTTGGTAGTACATTGCAATCATCCTAACGAAATTAACGACGAGGTTAGCCACGCTCTGAAGTTACTGCGTAAAAAAAATATAATTGTTTTTAATCAATCCGTATTACTTCGCGGCATTAATGATGATAGTGCAACTTTGATAGCGTTAAGTGAGAAGTTGTTTCATGTTGGGGTTATCCCGTATTATTTACACTTACTTGATAAAGTCGCGGGAGCAAAACATTTTTATGTGAAGCTTAGTCAAGCAAAAAAGATTTATCATGATATGAAGAAAAGGCTGCCCGGTTATTTATTACCGAGGTTGGTAATCTCAACTGCAAATAGGAAAAAATATGTCAACTAATTGGCACTCTTTAAGTATACCTGAAACTATGCAAAAGCTGGCGACCAATCTACAAATTGGTTTGACCACGGAAGAGGTTGCAGCGCGCCAAAAAATATATCCACGGAATGAAATAATTACCTATAAAAAGGATAATGTTTTATTCCGTTTTTTGCGCCAGTTTCATAATGCTTTAATTTATATTTTGTTAGTGTCTGCAGTGATTGCCGTCGCCTTGGAGCAGTGGCTAGATGCCGGGGTTATTTTGGGGGTGGTGATTATTAATGCTATTTTTGGTTTTTTTCAAGAAGGAAAGGCCGAGAAGGCTCTAAGTGCTATTCGTGCCATGCTGTCACCGGTAGCGCAAGTTATTCGTGATGGTAGAAAAATAACTATAGCGGCGAGCAACCTACTTCCGGGTGATATTGTCGTAATTAATCGTGGGGATAAAGTTCCTGCTGATTTACGTTTGTGCGAAGCAAAAAATATTCAGGTCGAAGAAGCAATTTTAACTGGGGAATCGTTGCCAGTTGAAAAACAGAGTGCAGCGGTTATAGAAAACGCTGTAATTGGTGAGCGCTATTCGATGCTTTATAGTGGTACTTTAGTAACGGATGGTCGGGGTTTAGGTATAGTAGTGGCTACTGGCCTTAACACTGAGGTTGGTAAAATTAGTGAATCTTTACAAAAGACTGAAGCAATTACTACACCGCTACTTCGGCAAATGAATAAGTTTGGTCAGTGGTTAACTCTGCTTATTGTTGCTTTGGCTTTGGTGGTTTTTTTGGTGGGTGCTTTGGTGTGGCATAATGTGAGTTCTGAGATGTTTATGGCAATTGTTGGTTTAACGGTTGCTGCTATTCCTGAAGGGTTACCTCCGATCATGACGATTATTTTAGCCATTGGCGTCACGCGGATGGCCAAGCTTAAGGCAATCGTTCGGAATCTTCCGGCGGTAGAGACTATGGGGGCAGTAACGACAATTTGCACCGATAAAACGGGGACGCTTACAAGTAACGAGTTGGCAGTACAATCAATCATAACAGCTAAGAATAGTTATGAAGTTTCCCAGGCATTGTCAGAGGTTAGTCATCACGATTTACAGACAGCAATTGCTGGTGCAATTTTGTGTAATGATGCGACCCTATCTCATCGCAACGATGTTTATGAGGCTAATGGTAATCCCCTTGACGAAGCGCTTATGATGCTTGGTGTAAAGCTTAAGTATGATGTGCGTTTGTGGCAACAAAAATTTCCGCGCACTGATCTTATTCCATATGAGACTGAACATAAATTTATGGCGACGTTGCACCATGATCATGCTGGTAATGGTTTTCTTTACGTCAAAGGTGCCCCAGAGATTATTTTGCGAAAATGTAAAGCTGAACAAGCTGATGGGAAGGTTGTCCCGCTTGATGCTGATTACTGGTATGGGCACATCGAACGTTTAGCCTCCTTGGGTCAAAGAGTGATTGCTGTCGCTATCCATAAAGAGGCAGGGGCTAAACAAACCTTGAATTTTAGTGATGTCGATGAGGGTTTAGTGTTAGTGGCTTTATTGGGTTTAATCGATCCGCCAAGGAAAGAGGCAATTATTGCAGTTAAAGAGTGCCAAGATGCCGGGATTGATGTCAAGATGATTACTGGTGATCATGTGGTTACGGCGCGCACCATTGCGCTTAATATTGGCATAAAAAACCCCGAAGTATTAACTGGTGATATTATTGATCAAATAAGTGATGATGAGTTAGGCTTGGTTGCCCAAAGAGTCGATATTTATGCGCGCACCTCACCACATCATAAGTTACGTTTGGTAAAAGCATTACAACGGCATCATGAAGTGGTAGCGATGACGGGAGACGGCATTAATGACGCCCCGGCTCTTAAACAAGCGGATATTGGTGTGGCGATGGGGCAAAAAGGTGCAGATCTTGCTAAAGAATCTGCGGCCATGGTTTTAGCTGATGATAATTTTGCGACGATTGTGCACGCGGTGCGTGAAGGTCGTACTATTTTTGATAATCTACAAAAGGCTATACTTTTTGTTTTACCTACGAGTTTTGCTCAAGCATTTGCCGTGATCGTGGCGATATTGTTTGGTTTAACTTTACCTATTACTGCGGTACAAATTTTATGGGTAAATATGATTACGGCAGTAACTTTATCTTTGGCTTTTGGTTTTGAACCGGCAGAGGCTGAGGTTATGAGTCGTCCGCCACGTGATTCCCGGGAGCCTTTGTTATCTTGGTATTTATTATGGCGAGCATTTTTGGTTTCATTAATTGCGGTTGTGGCGATTTTTGGTCTATTTGTTTTTGTCTATTCTCAAGACCAAAATTTAGCTATTGCTCGTACCGTAGTGGTTAATGTCTTAGTTTTTTGTGAAGCAGTATATTTGATTAATTGTCGTAATCTCAAAAAGTCTTCGATTAACGTGCAAGCATTTTTTGGTAGTTTACCGGTTCTCGTTGCGATTGGTACGGTGATGGCGTTCCAGCTGTTATTTACTTATCTCCCAGTTATGCAACGTTTTTTTCATACCGCAGATATCAATTGGGCTCATTGGGGTTACATCTTGGTTACCGGCGTGGTTGCTTTTGGTTTGGTCGAGTTAGAGAAAGTGCTCTATAACCGTTCAGCGTAATTTATTCATAGTAAAAAGCGCGCCGCGTAAAATTATAGCGCTTTCCTTTTAGATTGACAGTGGCTGTCATAAATTAACCCGGGAGGAAAATGGCAGCACCATATTCAATAGCTTTGCGTTTGAAAACTATAAAAGCTTATGAAAATGGAGAAAGCTCTTAGCAAGAGATAGCTAAAGTATTTGGCATGGGGATAGTAACATTTACGCGTTACTGGATTCGCCGGATTTATCTCCTATTGAAAATAATAGGTGGTTAAAAATAATTTCGGTGCTAAGAAAATTTGCACCACGAACTAAAACACAATTGCAAAAGGTCATACGGAATGCTTTTAGAGCCATAGAGTAGCAAGATTTATTTTCTTGGTTTAGGCATTGTGGAAATATGTTATCAATCAATTAGGAAACCGCTATAAAAAATTGAGGTTTCAACGGAGCCATTATATGAGAACCATTGCGCGATTATTGATAGTTGTTAGTCTGATAGTGTTACCCTCGCAGCTTATGGCAATGGAGAAATCTACACCCCAAAGGGCACTTCCAATATCTCCAATTAACATTTTTATGCTGGCGGCCAAGTTTTTACAAACCTCATATAACACCTTCAATGCTTGGTACTTTGCTACACCTCAGGAGATTACCTACCGTTGGCAGGATACTCCTGCGGATGAGGTTGTAAATTTTTTAGAACATGAAGTTGATGGCAGCGGAGCAGATTGTGCGTTTATTGCACTTGGCGTTACTAGAGCTCAAGCTATCCAAGAACTGCTAACACGAGACCAGGATGCTAATACTCGCCGGTTATTAGCACCAGATTTGCTAGCAGTACTTATTGACCCAGACGATCGTGAAGCACTTCCTGAAACATTAGAGGTTTTACGGTTAGAGTTCCGCGAGCACTATAATGAATTACAAAACTACATTGAGGGGGTGAGGGGAGAACTTAATTACGGTAGAGTTGATCAGCTAACTCCCCTGCAAGCATTAGAAGTTTTACGCATGCGTGATGATTGTCGTTATGATGAATATAAAAGGGCGCTAGATGAATTTGAGGTAATTCAAATTAGGCGCCAGCAGTATGAGCACTCAATCACCCCGGAAGAATTTAGAACTTTTGTAGAATTCCAGTTTGGTAAGAGACATGGTTATTTAAGCTATATGTATGGAGGTGGGGGCGCTTTAGAGGCTTTGGCTCGTTTGCTTAGGGTAAACGTACAGATTTTTATTGCTGATGCGAGGCATCGACTAATACGTACTCTTAACGTAGAGGTGACCAATCCTCGTAATGGTTTTTATCTTCTCCATACGGGAACCAAAAATGATCGAGGTCGGGTGAACTTAAATCATTTTAATTTGCTCGAGCGTATCCCTGTCCCAGCGCAAACTAATGCAGCTCCGAGTGGTGGTGTTAGTAGTCCCAAAGTTGTTGCACAGCCTCCATGGCATGAGGACGCTTTGTCTTCAGGAGAGATTGTATTAACTGATATGATTTTTAAAGGTTTTAATAAAACCGATCCAACAATGATGAATTTAGCCTTTAGCTCGCAAAAAAAAGCCACGGACTTTAATCTGCAGCTTTTACGGATTTTGTCCCCTGTTTATCCGAGTGCTGCGCTCCAAATAATGCAAGATCAGAAATTACCGCGTGAAGAAATAAGGAAATTACAAACGGAGATGCTAAAACAGGTATCAAAAAGATATAAGGATATAGGTGCTAGTGAACTAGCGGATTTGTTTGCGCATCATGCTGAGAGTTCTAAACAAAAAGATGAGTTACGTGAAGCTGAGTACGAAAAGCTATGTAGTAAGTATTATGAACTAGTTTTTAGCATTATACGTGATAGTGAGTCAGATTCAAAAAAGCAGAGAGATTTATGGGAAAAATTTGAAGAACTTCACGCTTTGAGGCCTAATGCTATAGAACCTTATATACCACTAATTACTTTTATGTCTGGTAGATTAGAACAGGAAACTTTACGCAAGTTTTTGCACGAAGCGTATGATATTGATCCTTATAAGACCTATGCCTATTGTTTCTATCACTTGCGTTTAGCTGGTTCTGGTTTATTGGCAAACTTCTTTCAGAGAAGCAATCCAGTGCAACTTATTCCGCTGTTAAAAGAGTTATATCCTAATGATGCATTTGTCCGAGTTTTGCAGGTTTCAGTTTCTGATCCGGGAACAGTTGAGTTTGCCGAATCTGAACTGACGCAGCCGCTTTTGCTGGTACAGCGTAATTTTCAGGATATTTGGGCAGCACTAGCTCAAGATCAAACTCAAAAAGCTATTGAAGACTTAATTAGATTAGAGCCATCTATTGGTGGCTTTGCTTTTGTTCACCGTTATTTGGCTCTGGTTTGGTTGCTGCAAGGAGATATGCAAAAAGCTTGGCAAATTTATAAGCGAGCTAATAATCTGCCATCTCTGCCCAACGGTAATTCACTTGATGCTTGCCGAGGACTTGGTTTGTATTGGCAAATTTTAGCGAAAGCTACGAACCACGCTGAAATATTGCCAAATTTATTGGATTATCTAAAACCTAAGAGTGATCCTTTGCATGCATTATTTAATTTTTAACAAATAGGGGATCGCAAGATGATGCCGTAATAGCCTCCTATAGGGATTTTGTAAAGACTGCTACAAAGGTGCTTAATGCTGGTGAACTTGAACAGCTTCCTATTATCTATCTTGGGATGCGCTGGATTACTTCGCGCCTATTGTTGACAGCTGATGATTTTGAAAAATATCGTTCATTATTCGAGGCGCTAATGCAGTTAATGGGGGAAACAGCAAATTTAGGTTTTGCTTTTGCTCCAATCGACCCATGGCTTGCCGAACATTTTAGTAAACAGGTAAGCGAGAAAGATGCTAGATTTTTTAATTTTGCAGTAAGTTTTCCCTCTATTGAGTTTGGCACTTTCAATCACACCATGGTGCAACCACAACTTATTTTTGATGAGTTCGGATTAAAGCTTGCTGCACCATCGTTTCAGGCCTTAGCTACCCAGCTTACTAAAGATACTTATAGCGTAATTTTGAGTCTGATCTCTTCTCGAGCGTTAAGTGAAACTAAATGGTGGGACGACTCTGAGGTGGTATTGCCTAATGATGAGGCAATGTTTTTATATTTACTCAATCATGGCTTAAAAAGCGGTGTAGCTAAGGGTGGAGTGGCACTTCCTAGCTATTTGGCTGCAGCTCGATTGTTGGATTACTATCTTCAGCAATCACAACCACCTTATCTTGTTACTCAAAACATCTTGAGTTGGGGTGAATTCGTAGTTTCTACTGTAGGATGGACCAACGATAGAGGTATACCAGCCCCACGGTTTTTAAATTCATATGTTCTTGATGGGCGATGGAAAAAGTTGCAGAGGCAGCTAGAGAAGCTCTGGAGTGCTCCAGGTGAGGAGACTCAGAAAAAGCTCTTATCGCCAAATCAACGCGCTTTTCAACAAGTGTTGGCGGCAGCTGAGAGGATAAAGCGAAGATCACCTGCGGCTATTAAGCAAATTACTATTCCAAATGATGACTCTAATCTTTATGAGATTTTTCAAGCTGCTCAGACTTTGTTTGGCTGGCGTGCTAATGAAACATTTGTTGCTTGGGGAGAGAGGCTGTTATCACATGAGTACGATTGGTTAGATACTGAGCCTAGATTTAGACCTAATATCTTTGGATCAAAAGGTCAACCTCAAGATACTATTGAGTTCCCAATGAAAAGCCGCAAAGCACGAGAAATATTAAAAGAGATATTGAGAATGTGGATTGAGTTTCACAAGGGTATTACTGAGAAAAATAAGGATATTGCTAAAAATGGTGGCGAAGAGAATAGTGGAAGAAAATATGACCAGCAGACGATCGATACAGAAATAAAAAAACACAACAATGAATTCAGCGAGTTGGTTGGATATTTCGGTGCAGCCAGACAAGTTGGCAAACTTGAGGATGAGGAATTGGTGGTGCTTGCTGTTGCTACCATGCTTACTAATGTTTATGAAGGAGATAGAAGTAATTTTTATCATAATGTTTTGGTTGAGACTGAGAAATTAGCTGAGGATACCTATAGGTTAGCGCTTGAAGTGGCAATTGATCAATTGATACGCCAGTTTTTAGTAAACCAAGGCGCAGAAAATTTTATGCTTACTAATATTGCAATAGCCAAACAATTTTTCCAAAGAGTTTGGGCGGTTCTAAATGATACCGGTCATTTTCATGGTCCGGAGCTGCATACTACAGGTATTGCCCCGCGGCAGTGGCATTATAATGCTGGCATTCCTGGTGGAGATAAGTTCAATTTGGCAAATTCTCATATATATTTTAAGCGGTAAAAACCAAAAGGTAATGTTTTGCCAAAACTTAACCACTCTGGGTTGGAAACTCAGAGGATAAGGTTTTGCATAGATGCTTATTCAGCTTTAAAGTAGCCATACATTCTTCACATCTTTTGATTGCTGCGGTTGTAAAAAAACAAAAGGAAATATTCGGTTTTTCTAAAATTCTCGTTCCTAAAAAAACTGGGAATTTAAAGACACCTTCTAAGGCTAAGCCGTTATGATGGGCAACAAGATCTGCGGTAATAAGACCTTCGCTTTGCTCACAACTTGGTAGGTGTCTACTTACCAAGCCAAGATATGGTGGTGCTAGTTTGTTCATTGCCTACGTCATAATGACTCCTGCAGGAAAAGTTGCTATACATGGCAAAGACTCACACTTGCAATGTGAAGCTGTTTTATATATCCTATATACAAGGAAGAAGGAGTATAGGTAAAATATAGGGAGGTATTATGTACAATCCAACAGCTCAAGATGTTAGCAGTGGTGTTGTAATTCGAGATGGTCATCCAATTAGTGCTCAACTTTCAACAAATCCGCAGGAATTTCTTCGTCACAATGGTATTAATCTACCTGAGGGTGCAGATAGAGAAAAAGTATTAGCGCTCGCGGAAGCTTTTAAAAATTGCCTTAATACCCAAGGGATTTTGCAATTATTAAAGGAAATTAATATTGTTGATGTATCAGCAGAAACGATAAAGGCAATAAAGAATCAAATTTATTTTGATAGGTTAAATTCAGAGATTAGAGAAATAGTACGACAAAGAGTGGCAACAATTCATGCTGAAAGTGCTTCGATATATGACAAGATTAAGGCATATGGATACAACAGCACCACTCTTTTTGTAATCGAGCAACTAAATCAAGCGTATGAACAAGCTGCTAATCTTAATGTTGCTATAAAAGATTACTTAATGAAATTAGGATTTCAGGAAGCGACAGCAGAAGCAACAGCAAGTGAAATTATTAGTCAAAGATATTTCTCCGCATTACATGAAGATATAAGGGAAATAGTTAGGGGAATACGGCCAGAAATACATGCTGCTAGTGCAGGTCCAGTGAGAGGTTTTTTTGGTTGGTTAAATGCTGGAGGTGCAGCTGCTGCTAATAGCACTACTATTGGTATAATTGAGGCTCTTAATGGAGAGTACTTAAAAAGAAATTATGGGAATATGAAGGAGCATTTAAAGAGCTTAGGACTTACGGAAGACCAAGTCGTAGAAGTTGTAAATAAAATGCTGAGAATGAAAGGTGGGCCGTCAGGATCTTCTCCTGACGTAGCGCCGTCTGTACCTCTATCACCATTTTTTCCTGAATCAATACTGGATGGGGCTGTGGCAGTTTCCCCGCCAACACCTCCGCCTCCACCTCCGCCACTACCTCCGCCTCCACCTCCACCCCCACGCTCCCTTCCATCACAGGGGGATAAAAGAGCAATGGCTCCTGGTAGTTTGCTAGGTGCAATAGAGAAGGGGGGTAAACTAAGAAAAGCAGAAGCTAGCCCTCATGGTGAACAAGCTTCAGGTGATGTCAGGACAGAAATTTTACAGGGTGTGGTATATGCTGCTGGAAAGATGAGCGAGAGAAGGGGTGGCGAAGATATAGATGCACGGCTAGCCACGCGAAAGAAGGAGCAAGAGAAAGCTTCTCGCGGTGGAACGGAACAACAAGTAGTTGCTCTAAAGAGGCTTCAGACAGGCACAGATAGTGCTTCTCGAACTAAAGAAGAAAGTATGTTAATTAATTTAAGATATAGGGTTAAACAAACAGAGTCCCGTATACTGTTACATGAGCAGCGAGTATCTGCAGCCGAGAATGAGTTAAAAAAAGCACAAGAAGCGATAGACCTGATTCAAAAGGTAATTGCAGGGATGAAAGAGAATTTAGCAAAGCCAGGAGCACCTCTCGAGTCTCAGGTTATGAAACAACGGACAGACGACATAGATCGCAAAGCAGGTGAGCTAACTCGAGCTAAGCAAAGATTATTGGCTGCGCAAACCGCACAAGAGCAAGCTAAAAAAGAGCTAGCTAAGGCCATCGAAAGCTTAGCAAAAACGAAAGCAGAGCTAGAAAAAGCTCAAATAGTTCAAGCACAAGCTGATACTGATAGTGATGTTGTGCCCCTAGCTCCAACTTCTTAGAGGTGGGTGACCTAATTTTATAACGGCAGAGTGTGTTCTCGCGTGGGTGTATGACAGCGCGCAACTTCTTTCCAATTTTGCGGTTGCTGTACCGTTAAGTTTTGCGTTGATCTTTAACTGCCTGATTGGGTATATGCTATATATGCCCAGATCGGTCTTGTGCTAAGCAAAAATCCAGTGCCCCCTCGCGCGCCTTGCTTATTATGGCAGCATTATAGGCTAAATTGACGTAAGGAAGCCATGTTCGGGGTTAGGGTGCTAATTTATAGAGCTATAGTGCCCAGAGCTTTCTATTTGGGAGATAGCTGTTACCGGTTAATTAGCTAATTTTAGTAGTATAGCAATCCACTTTTTTGATAGCTCTGGTAATTTTACGCTTGACTATCAGCGCGGCAATGAGTTAATATTTGCTCCTCTTTTTGCTCCTATAGCAAAAACAGCTATAGGAAAATTAACTATAGGGCAAACTACGATAGTAAAAATGGCGATGGAAAATAAGTTAATGTCATTAACAACTAAGCAGCAAGAACTATTAGAATTTATTAAGAGCTTTATTAAGAAACATTCTTTTTCTCCTACGCAGCGGGAGATCAAGGATGCTCTAAATATATCCTCATTTTCTTATTTAAATAAAAGTCTCAGGAGATTAGAAGATCTAAAACTTATTAAACGTAACCAAACTAGAACCAAAAACAATATTTCGTTATTACATCATCCGTATACTTTGCCGCTTTTAGGCAAAATTGCGGCAGGTTCGCCTATCGAGGTTATTCCTCAAGTAGAGGAGGTTAATATTTTGGGTGATAATCGTTATTTACTTAAGGTTAAAGGCGACTCAATGATTGAGGAAGATATTTATGATGGCGATTTAGTAATATGCGAAAAATGCCAAAACGTCCCTAATGGTACAATTGTTGTAGCCCTAGTTAATCGCCATGAAGCAACATTAAAGAGATTTTTTTATGAGAAGGGAAAAGTTTATCTCAAACCGGCAAATAAATGTCATAAGGTACAGATATATAGCCCAGAAGAAGTAGAAGTTCAGGGAAAATATATCGGGATAATAAGATTAAATAACTAATTTTTAAACCCATTATTGATGGGTATATTCAAGCCATGAGGGCTTGTTAATTGCTCAAGGATGAGCTCTGATTTCATGCGGTCTTTCGCGGTGACAAAGCAATGAGGAGCTATTAAGGGGGCAGAGGAGTGTTTTTTTCTCTGACCTGGTGATGGGTTTCATAACCCATAGCGAGGCTAAATTTGATTGAACAAATTAACTTAAAAATGTGAGAATAAGCTATGTTAACATCAGCTGAACAAAGAGATGAAACAGTAGTAGATGAAGTACCAATTGACCAGAATCCTGGCAAAGCTCTTAGCGATAAGATTCCAGTTACGGTTAGAGTGCGATGGAAGTTACTTATTGGTGGTGACCACCATACCATTATCCCACCAACTTCTAACCATACGACCTGGATTTTAGGTGTGCAGCCGAACGAAACGGCATTAAGAAAAGTGCATGCCGAAGTAGGAAAAGCGTTAAAGATGAGAGTGCCTCTTCATGTGGTCAATATGCTTCATGACGATGAAAGGCTTATTCGAGATCAAGATAAAAAAAGATTACAGGATAGGGGGATACTGAGCGAAATATTTAGGCGCCCATTATTTGATCATGGAGTTGTGGATGTAACAACTGGTAAGAATCAAACTATTAGGGGGATGAAAGCTTTTCAGGAAAACTTTTATCCTGCTTTTAATACTGTTCCATATACTACCGCATTTTACTGCCATTGTATGGCTGGTAAATCTCGTAGCTTTATTGAAACTATAACTTTTCTATCTTTTTATCCTGATAAAGACAAGAATAAACTATTTGATTTTTCCAATTGGCCAGAAGACATGGTGGCTAAAATTCCTCAAGATCTACAAGATCGCTTAAAAAATAACCCTGCTTTTAGCGATCTTGCTGAATTTGTAAAACTCCAGCGTCCGGATGTTAAGCCGATATGGAAGATGGATGGTGATCAGGCTGGTTTTTTGGGATTAATGTCATTAGAAAAATGGGCAGGGCCAGATGCAGCAAATAGTATGGCAACTAGAGTAAAAGGTCGACTTTATAAAGATGCTCAGAATATTGGTTTGATGTTGAAGGCGCCGGTAGATCGCGGTTTTAGAGATGAACAAGATTTGGCAGAACAATATGAAAAATTTATAATAGCTTACAAGACCTTTCAGGAGCGGCGAAGCGTTAATTTATTAATGGCGATGGTGGTTCCTATAGAAAATGAGGTGGTTGACGGTGTTTATAACCAAATAGAAGTATTCGATGCTAATTTTGCAAAACTAAAACCTAGCGCACAAGCTCGGTGCGCAATTTTAATGCAAAAATTAGAGGATGCAGGGATTGCTTGGTGTCCAGCTAATAGCAGAGTGGCTAAGGACTACGCTCGTCAAGTTGTGCTTAATGGTGCAGGAAAACTTACTATTGGCGATCAAGTTGAGCTTTTGCGAACTTTCGGTGCTTTTCCCGGTGGAATTAGCTATGACAGTGTTGTAAATCAAGCTTTGGGATCAAGGCTTAATGTTATAGGAAGAATTAAACGAGCACTAGTTGGTGGTGGGGTTAACCGCCATAATGTTGGTATTCAACTTGCAGAATTACAACATATTGCTGCTCAAAGAGGGATTAAAATTGCTGCTATCGAAAATGCTTTATCAGGAAACAAACTAAGTAAAGCAGAAAAACAAGCATACCAGGTGCATTTAAGTAAGTTAACAACTAATCAAGGTACCATAGTTGATTCTATGGTGGTTTTAGAACATGAAGTAAAAAAAAAGGCAACCCTTGATGAAAAAGAGGCTCTACGGCAATTTAAAACTTGGTTTTATGCGGTGAAAAACCGTCTTTCACCAGAAGATAAACAGAGGCTAGTTCAGCAATTTATGTTTGACTCTAAAACCCATAATCCAGGGAATCCAGAGCGACTGGCTGTAGTGCTTGGTGCTTGTACACAAAACGATTTGGGGGGAGAAGCTAATCCTGAAAGTTTATATAATAAGCTATTAGTACAATACCCGAGAACCAGTAATACTCTTCTCGCTAATTTAATCGCTTACTTGCCAGCAAAACATGGGCCGAGGTGGATTTACGCTAAACCTAATAAAGATAGGCAAAAGAGGGAAGGAGAACGGGGAATACAGCAGGAAAGGAAAGTAGATACAAGCCCAGGTGGACCCGAAATGTAGTTTTTTTATATTTACTTTAAATTATATCACTCAAAGAAGCATAGTTATTATTACCGATAATGATGTGATCTAATACTTTTATATCTAGCGGTCGTAAAATTTTAGTAAGTGTAGTAGTGAGATGCTTATCTTGGGGACTAGGGGTTGGCATTCCGGCTGGATGATTATGAGCAAAAATTACTCCGGCGGCATTATGTTGGAGAGCGATTTTAGCAATTTCCCGGGGATGGATGATGATATTATTAATGGTACCGTAAAATAATTCTTCATAATGGATAACCTGATTCCTACTATTTAAAAATAGACAAGCAAAAACTTCTCTTTTATGGCTACGTAACTTTGCGGCTAAATAAGTGTGGGCAGTGTCGGCGTTAGATATAATGTTGGTATTGATCAGTTGCTCTTCTAGATGGCGGCGAGCAATCTCTAAAGATGCTTGTAACAAAGCATATTTTGCTTTTCCGATACCCGAGAAATGAAAGACCTCTTTTTTATCAGCGTCGAGTAAGTTTCGAATACCGCCAAAACCTTTGAGGAGGGTGTAGGCCAAGTCAACTGCACTTTTTCCTTTAAACCCGCGATGGATAAAGATAGCCAATAATTCAGCGTCGGATAAATTTTTAGCGCCATGATGCAACAGTTTTTCACGAGGGGATTTGGTGGTTGGCCAGCTATGAATGGGCATATGTTCCTCATAATAAATATAAATTCCGCGTAAAAAATAAAGTCGCCTAGTCGTAACTCATGTTATGTAATAATCTAGCTTTACTAGATAGGTTATTTAGAGTTTGAGCAATATACTCTAGTTACTAGTATATCCTTCTCTCATAAGATGAGTTTGGATGCCTTGATCCTTATTATTTATGCGACAAGCCTTGATAGTTTATGGTACTGGTGGTTTGTGGCAATACCGTGATTTATCGCAAGTGCTTATTTTGTACTAGATTCCTGTTGTCAGTACAGGTAATATTGTTTACCTAAAATTAAAGTAAATATATTTATGATAAATATTCAGTTGAAAATATTAGACCAACGGTTGGGAACTGTTTATCCATTACCACAGTATGCCACCCCTGGTTCTGCTGGTTTAGATTTGCGGGCTTGTATTGGTCAAGAATTAACCCTGTTACCTGGTATGGTAGAATTAATTCCTTCTGGAATTGCTATGCATATTGCAGATCCTGCATATGCCGCCATGGTTTTACCAAGATCTGGTATGGGACATAAGCATGGAATTGTCCTGGGAAACCTCGTGGGATTAATTGACTCTGATTATCAAGGTGAGATCATGCTTTCTTGTTGGAACCGTGGTAGCGAGTCGTTTACTATCGTGCCAGGGGAGCGTATTGCACAACTAATTATAGTGCCAGTATTACAAGCTAAGTTTGAAGTAGTTACAGATTTTGTAACATCAGATCGCGGAGATGGCGGTTTCGGACATACGGGGAGAAAATAATTATGACAAGCTACAAAGTAGTTACCTCTATCGCACAAGAAATTTTTCGTGCTTATGATATTCGAGGTATTGTTGAAGAGACTTTTACCGAGGATAATATTTATACTATTGGTCAAGCAGTAGGAAGTGAAGCTTTGGAGCGTGGTTACAAAGCCCTAGTGGTTGGACGTGATGGCAGATTGTCTGGGCCGCGGTTGCTGCAAGCGTTAATTGCAGGAATCTTAGCTAGTGGGTGTGATGTTATTAATGTTGGAGAGGTAACTACACCAATTTTATATTACGCGGCGGCTATTAATGAATCACAGTCTGGGGTGATGCTAAGTGGTAGTCACAATCCACCAAACTACAATGGGATTAAGATGGTTATTGGTGGGAGTGCCATATATGGTGATGACATCCAAAAATTGTATCAAAGAATTATCAGTAAAAATCTTAAATCTGGTACGGGTAAACTGGTGCAGGTGGCAATTATTGATGATTACTTAAAAAGAATTACCAGTGATGTCAAGCTCCAGCGACCACTCAAGGTGGTTATCGATTGTGGTAACGGTGTGGGTGGTAAGATTGCTCCGCAGTTATTTCGCGCCCTTAATTGCGAGGTTACTGAGCTTTATTGTGAGGTCGACGGTAATTTTCCACATCATCATCCGGATCCTTCAATACCAGAAAATTTAGAGGATTTAATAGCGGTAGTTAAAGAAAAAAAAGCGGATATTGGTTTTGCTTTTGATGGTGATGCTGATCGTGTAGGGATAGTAACCGAAAAAGGTGAAGCTATTGCTGCTGATCGGCTTTTAATGTTTTTAGCCATGGATTTTTTAGCTAGACACCCAGGTATGGTTGTTGCTTTCGACGTAAAATGCACTAGGCATTTAGCGGATCAAATTACTAAACATGGTGGCATCCCACTGATGTATAAGACTGGACATTCTTTAATTAAAGCTAAAATGAAAGAGTTAGGTGGCATGCTTGCTGGCGAACTTAGTGGGCATGTTTTTATTAAGGAAAGATGGTATGGTTTTGATGATGGTGTTTATGTGGCTGCTAGATTTGCTGAGATTATGGCGCGCGGGCAAAAAAGTTGTAGCGAATTATTTGTTGAGTTGCCAAACAGTGTTAATACCCCCGAGCTAAAAGCACCGATTGCTGAAGCAGAAAAATTTAAATTTATGGAAGCATTTGTAAAAAATGCCAAATTTCCTGGGGGCAAAGTTAATACTATTGATGGTATCCGTGTTGATTATGATCATAGCTTTGGTTTGGTTCGCCCTTCTAACACTAGTCCTTATTTGATTATGCGGTTTGAAGGAGATACTAAAGAGGATTTAGTGCGTATCCAAAGTATCTTTAAAGAGGAACTCTTGAGACTTGATCCACAGTTACAATTGCCGATTTAAAATTTATGCCACGCGGTCTTTCGCGTGGCAAAGCAATGGAGGATGGTCAAGGAGGAGATGCGCCTCTCCCCCTTGATCGAGCCACGTGGTTTATACTACGTGGTGAGTCTAAACTAGATTTTATATTACGCTGAGTATTCTGACTATAAAAATAGGTTTCAGGGTAAAGTTACTAATAGCACTATATTCCGCGTAACATGGATTTAGACAAGGCGCCCTTATTTTTTACGGTCCTCATTTATTTAAATATAAACTTCGACCTTAAAAAATAAGGGTAACAAAGTATAACTATATTACGCGGAGTATATATATGGGGTTTAAATGTGGGATCGTCGGCCTACCTAACGTAGGCAAATCTACTTTTTTTAATGCCTTGACGCGCGCAAAAGTGGCAGCAGCAAACTATCCTTTTTGTACCATCGATCCCAATGTTGGCGTTGTACCGGTCCCAGACGGTCGTCTTAAAAAACTCGCGAAGCTTGATAATCCTAAACAAATTTTACCCGCAGTCGTAGAGTTTGTTGATATTGCTGGTTTAGTTAAGGGTGCTGCCGAGGGGGAGGGTTTAGGTAATCAGTTTTTAGCTAATATTCGCGAAACTCAAGCAATTGCTCATGTTGTTAGATGTTTTGATAATGCAGATGTAATTCACGTTGCTGGTAAGATCGATCCTCGGGCTGATATCGAAATTATTAACACTGAGTTGTCTTTGGCTGACTTAGATACTGTAGAAAAAGCGATTAATAAGGTGATAAAAGTAGCAAAAAGTGGCGATAAAGAAGCCGCGGCTGAGTTAGCTATTCTTGAAAAAATTAAAGAGTCATTGGGGAAGGGTATTCCCGTGCGTTCTAGTGGCGTTGACGTTAACTCTAAGGTGTTACGTGAGTTACATTTATTGACTATAAAACCAGTACTTTATGTCGCAAATATGGATGAAACTGGGATAAAAAACAATCCCCATTTTGATGTAGTAACGGCGATTGCCAAAGCAGAAAACTCTACGGTCGTACCAATTTGTGCCACCATTGAAGCAGAAATTGCTTTGTTAAATGAAGAGGATAAGGATGAGTTTTTGGCTGATTTAGGTTTGGCTGAGTCGGGTTTAGATAGAGTTATTCATGCTGGTTACGATTTGTTAGGATTGCAAACATTTTTTACTGCGGGTCCTAAAGAGGTGCGGGCTTGGACAGTGTCCAAAGGGACCAAGGCGCCCCAAGCTGCTGGCGTAATTCACGGCGATTTTGAGCGTGGTTTTATCTGTGCGGAAGTTATTGCTTACGATGATTATATAAAATTTGGTGGTGAACATGGCGCACGGGAGGCGGGTAAATTGCGCTTGGAAGGAAAGGAGTACATCATGAAAGATGGCGATGTTGTACATTTTCGGTTTAACGTTTAGAAACCAGCATTTCATGGTTTGATCGTTAATTTAGTACAGGGTCGATGTTTGTCGTAAAGGAAAGGAGTAGAGCGTTATGCAAAACAAAAAAATGATTTTTTTGTTTTTTTATCTTTTAATAATAAGTTGTAATGTATTTTGCGAAGATGCTGTTGATTATGATGAGGTCGCTGAGTTAGCTAAAGAGTGGGGTGTCGATGCCCAATTTTTGCAGAATGCTTTTGTTGAAATACACAATGCTGATTATGATAAAATCACTGAGTTGGCAAATCATGGGGATGTTGGCGCCCAGTATTGGTTAGGTTCCATGTATTTCATAAAGCAAGATTATGCCAATGCGGCTAAATATTTACGTCCGGTTGCAGATAAGGGAGATGTTTATGCGCAAGCTGCATTAGCAGATATGTATCTTGGTGGCATTGGTGTGGAAAAAAATAATGTTGAGGCGGCTAAATATTTTCGACTAGCGGCAGATAAGGGGCACGCTAAATCACAGTATGAGTTGGGTATATTATACGCGTATGGTCTTGGCGTAGAAAGAGATTACAACGAGTCTTTTAAGTATCATCGCCTTGCTGTAGAGAATGGAGCTGTTGATTCTCTATATTGGCTAGGTGTTTTATATGGTAACGGTCAGGGTGTAAAACAAAGTTATGAGGAGGCTGTTAACTATCATCTTCGTGCCGCCGGATATGGTAATCATGATTCGCAATATATATTAGCAGAATATCTTACCCAAGGTCTGGGTGTAAAAAAAGACCTTCATGAAGCAATCAAGTATTTAAAGCTGCTGCTGACAAAGAACAAGGAAGCTCTCGTGCCCAATTTTGGTTGGGTAGTTACTATGAATCTGGGTATGCTGCAGAGCTTGGTATCAAGCAAGATGAAAAAGAGGCAGCTAAGTATTTTCAGTTTGCTGCAGCTCAAGGATATACGGAAGCGCACCGAAAATTAGGAAATATGTATTATAATGGTATCGGTGTGGAAAGAGACGAAGCTAAGGGGCGTGAACATCTGCGTATTTACCGTGCACTAAATCCACCTTCCCCTGGTGAGAGAGAGCGTATTCTTGCTGGTTTAGATAAATATTTAGAGGTCTTGCGGGCTAAAGCTGAGGCCGGGGATGCTAAAGCAAACCAGAGGGATTTGAAAAATGCCGAGGAGGTCATAAATGCTATTAAGAAGGGATTTACAGGATAGTCCGAAAGAGGTTAAGCGCACCAAAAATCTTGGTGCGCTTAGCTGAAGAAAAACAACCTACTGGGTTTGTACCGGAATCTCAAGCTTTTTGGATGTATGATTGCGGTGTGCTACGTAGTCTTCCCCTCCAACATTCCACACGGGAATAAGAAAGGCTACCGATAGAATACATGCCGCGATTAACATGATAAATCCAGCGCTCCAACCAAAATACTGCACCATGTATGCCATGAAAGCACTGGCAGCAACCGTTCCCAGCATATAGCCGAAAAACCCAGTTAAACCAGTTGCAGTTCCAACCGCTTTTTTATAAACCACGTCAACTGCTTGCATCCCAATTAAAACCACCGGTCCATAAACTAAAAATCCTATTGCCATTATAGCAATGTAGTCTACCATATGGTTGTTGGCCGGACTTAACCAATATAATAGGATCGCAAAAATGGTTAATGACATGCAAATTACAATGACCGGGGTCCTGCGATTACGGAAATATTTATCGCTGATGTAACCACATAACATCATGGCAGGGATCCCTGCTAATTCAAAGAAGAACATCGCCCAGCCTTGTCCTTTGAGGTTGTATCCTTTTACCTCTTTTAAATAGGTTGGCATCCAATTAAATACGCCAAAACGGACGAAATAAACAAAAACGTTAGACATGGCAAGGAACCATATCGCTTTATTGTTAAAAATGTGCTTAAAGAATATTTCTTTGGCGGATAACTCTTCTTCCACTTCTTTTACTGCATTTTCAGCAGCTTGTTTTTTTAGATACTCCTTACTATGGTATTCTTCAATGGAGGGAAGGCCAACGGATTGTGGTGTGTCCCTTACAGTTAAGGCTACCACAACCGTTAAGATAATAACCAGCACGGCCGGAAAATAAAAAATACTATGCCAGTCGGTGAAAAGCCACACGGCTAGTATAGACATAGGTCCAACAAGGCAAGCCCCCAAATTATGAGAGATGTTCCATGCAGACATTACTAAGCCGCGTTCTTTGACGTTGTACCAATGTGCGAGTACCCTAACACAAGGAGGATAACACATGCCGTTACCCCAGCCGCCGATAAACATTAAAGCAATCATGATAATGATCGCGCTGCAAGCCCACCCAGTAAATCCGAAGAGTAAAGCTGGGATTGCTGACAGTATTACTCCTGTAACTAAAAACCACCGTGGATTACTGCGATCAGAGATATTGCCCATTATAAATTTGCTAAAACCATAGGCAGCGGAGAATGCTGTTAAAGCCCAGCCGAGCTGTACTTTAGAAAAACCTTGCTCGATAAGGTGGGGCATGGCTAATGAAAAAATACCCTGACGTACAAAATAAGAGATGCAGTACCCAATAAAAATACCAGTAAACACCAGCTTGCGATGCTTTTTGTATTCTTTGTCTATTGCTTTAACGGGTAATGGAGTGATTGGGGGTGGTGGGGTAAAAATTTTAAACATTCTTCTGAAAAATAACATAATAATTTCCTCAGTAATTAGTTTAGTTATACCTTAGGCATTGCTACCTCTAAGAGCCTGTTCAAAATCTATGCTATGGTGGTTACCGTATTTCTCTGCTCTTATACTTATAAAGTAAGCTGTGTTGTTGGCTCGAAAATCAACATATTCTATTGCAGCTTAGCGAGATTTTGAACAGACTCCAAGTGTGGAAGACTATAGCAGGCAATTTAAAAAAAGACAGCTGTTTTTTTTGGGGGTCCCAAATGTTTTTGGTTAAGAATTGTTTAACATAAGTAAAGGTGTTTTTGCAAGACTGTGATATCCATCCGCCGCGGCGTTGTTTCTAGAGGCAATACATTGATTTTTAGGGACTAATTATTATTGTGACTAGTAACTTTAAATTTATCTAGCAAAGAATTAATAATTTTAAAATCCTTAAGATTTTCTTAAGAATTTTATTGTAAAATGCAAAACTTGTTTTTGTATACGGGTTATATTTTTTATTAAGAGCATGCGTGGTTGGGTCTAAAACAAAAAGCTTTTTAACATTAGATCATTTTTACAGATGCTGAAAATAAAAAAAAGTTGTTCTTAGTAAGAACTATTCTTTTAAAAATAGCTGGGGGATTTTGCGCTTTAATTTTAATACCGCACACAGTTTTAGCTCTTGCGGATTTTGATGCAAATTTTTCTTCCACAATAAACAAGCCTAAAAATAGTTATCGTCCATTTTTGGAAATAGGGGCGGCAAAATACTTTCGCCAATCATAGTCCGCGGCTACAGCCTATGACTTTTTTCTGCCACTATGGCAGAAAAGTGACCAATTATTCTTTACCGATTTGAGAATTTTTGATCGTAGTGGTAACCAGTTTGAGGGCAATGTCCACTTTGGTTACAGAAAAATGTATGAAGCAGCCAGACAAGTATTTGGTATTTATGGGGCCTTCGATCGCAAAAGAACTATTAAACAGAACTATTTTAACCAGTTAACCTTAGGGGTTGAATATTGGTACAAACGTTTATTTATTGGCGGAAACATCTATAAGCCGATCGGCGTGATCAAAAAACAGATATTTTTTGACGAGAAGATTAGTTTGCCAAAATTAAATATCTCGGAAGAAACGGCCCAAGTTCGGATAACCGCTACTAGAGATCATGAAAAATCTATGGGCGGTATAGATGCAACGTTTGGTTACGAAATGACAGATAATTTAACTGGTTATGCTGGTGGTTATTATTTTGCCGCGAGTGGCGTGCAAACAGTTGCTGGTCCCAGGATTAAGTTTACCTATGATTGTGCCAAGCCGAATGGACATCTGCTGGGGGTGTTAGATAGTGTTAGTGTTGAGACTGGTATCCAATATGATAAGCCAAGGCGTTTTAATGGTTATATTGGTGTCAAATTCAAAATTGATCTGACAGGTGGCAGTACTAATAATCTTCAGGGATTTGGTAAACACATGACGGAATTGGTAAGGCGAGACGAGGATGTGGTGCTTGGAAAAATGACATTACCAGACACCTCTGTGCGCACGGTGACTCATCGAACGACGGTACAGGATCTAGTAGATGTTTTCGATTTAAGAAAAATGATGGGGGATATTTCCACGGCTGCTCTTGTGGCTATTCTCGCAGAAAAACACAGCATGTTAACTGATCCTAAATTTTACCCTGATATGGCTAGCCTTGCTAGCTCTATTTCTTTTTATACTGGACTAATATATGGTATTGCCCAGCTGCATGAATGGGTGAGAAAAGATGGCGCTGCGCCTTCTACAACAATTGAAACTTTTAGAGTTTTGTTAGGTAAAGAGGAGGAGTGGAAAAAAATAAAACTTTTAGTTGACGCTTTCCCGGAAAATGTGGCAACAAATGAAAGGTCAACGATTAGTGTCTGCATTGCAGATAACTATGCTAATAAAATAAAAGAGTTAAAAGAAACGACTGATGTTAAACAAATAGCAAAAGGGTTGTTCGAATTTATGTCACAAGCCGATGGGCATAGAAGTTTTTTTAAAAATAATTTCAACGACGCAGAGTCTGTCGTGAAGTTTAAAGAATTTTTTAGAAAGGCCGCTCTATTCTTCCATCCTGATAAAGGAGGAGATCCAGAAATTTTTATATTTCTAAGTGACATGAGGAATGATATTACTAAGGTAAAAAGTTTTTTATTGGACGGTGCTCTGGATGCTCATGCTTATTTGTCTGCTCCTATGAAAACCAAGTCTGAGCTATTTCTTTCTAATATACAAAATAACCCTTATCCTTTGGTGGTCAGGGAGACCGCATCATATGCTAACGATACTGAACTTTGCGATCAGTGTCCTAATAGTAGTGCTAAATTGCCTACTAGTAAACGACCAGGGTTAGAGCGGGTGCGTCGAGGAAATATGGTGCATGATTTTCAACTAGCACGAATTTACACATCTCAATTTATTTGGGGGTTACAAGGGGTGTGTGTGGATGGAGATCGTGTAAAGGGAGATGATGCATTCTTAACTAAAAACAATTCGTTTTCGGAGTTAGGGTTTAATATTTCATCATTATCCAAATCCAAAAATCGACAGCCAGCGAAAGTAGAGCACGATTTAGTAGCCATCAGCAATATCGAACCCCTTCGGAAAGGAGGGTCTTGGTTTGCATACTTCATGGTTTCTAAGGTAGGCAAAATTTCTGAAACTGTTCGTGCTATTTATAGACCAGGTGTTGTTAGCAAGGGCCAAACTACTGGTAATAACTTTAAACTTCAGTCTGTACCTTTGCGTTTTTTGGGTAAATATGCCGAAAAAAGTTGTATGAATAAGAGTTTTACAGTGGCAGATGAGTGGTACAATACCATATTGAGCGATACTAACTACGTATGTTGGTTTACGGGGTTATGTGATTCCGGTCCAATAGCTAAGGTTGTTGTTCCTACAGCAGCTAAGATTTTTATAGACCAATCAGCTTCAAGCAATGAACAGGCTAAAAATATTGGGGAAGCTTTTCATTATTATTTATTACTTACCACGCTTTCTGTTAGCTCCCAATTGATCATTCCAAGCCAACCCTTGCTTTTAGAGTTTATTGCGCATATATCAGCTAAGTACTCGACTTCTGATAGGAATAAAATTAACATTGCTATTGGTAAAAAGTTGTGTGCCTATGGCTTCGGTACGTGCGCCCCTAGGAATTTAGTCGGTAGTTATGTGCATGCTATTAGTAGCGGGATAAGTGGTACGGTCGATAATTTGGTGCCTGATTGGGTGGAGGAAATGATGGATAGGGCGGTATGTCATGGGAGTAAAGATTACAATAAATGTATGTTTTTTGATAATGCAGCTGAGGTTGCATGGTTTAACCGCATTATGATAAATACAGCGTATTTTGTTTCTGTTGTACCAAAGATGGTGATGTTCTTACATAACATTTTTCAACATATGCAACGGCGTATTGGGGGCGGACCAAGGTTATGATGATCGCAAAAGAATTTTTTGTTACTTGTCCTAAAAATCTTGAAGGATTACTCGAGCAAGAATTGATTTCTCTAGGCGCCAAAGAAACCAAGCAAACAGTTGCTGGAGTAAAGTTTGTTGGTGATATTACGTTGGCTTACCGCATCTGTTTGTGGTCCCGTTTGGCAAATCGGGTATTATTAGTGCTGGCTACATTTAATGCGACGGATGCTGATTCTTTGTATCATGAAGTTCGTAGAGTTAAGTGGTTAAATCACCTGCGGCCTGACGGTAGTTTTGTTATAGATTTTGCGGGCGTTTCTCCAACAATTAAAAATTCCCATTTTGGGGCGCTGAAAGTTAAAGATGCCATTGTTGATCAAATTCGTGAAGCAACAGGTAAACGCCCAGATGTTAATAAAGAGGAGCCGGATTTACGAATTAATGTTTATCTTAATCATGAGATAGCAACAATTAGTATCGATTTATCTGGAGATAGCTTACATCGTCGTGGTTATCGTAGTTGTCCCGGTGCGGCGCCATTAAAAGAGAATTTAGCTGCAGCGATTTTGTATCGCAGCGGCTGGCCTAAGCTTGCAAAATTTGGTAAACCATTGTTTGATCCAATGTGTGGTTCGGGAACAATCTTGATTGAGGCGGCCATGATGGCACGCGATTATGCTCCAGGGCTTTTACGCAAAAATTTTGGTTTTAGTAAGTGGCTTGGACATGATCATAATGTATGGCAAAAACTGCTACATGAGGCTAAGGAGCGTAGTTTACATGGTGCCACTAAGTTTAATGCGATTATTTGTGGTTGTGATATTGATTCAGATGTTATTGCCATAGCAAAAACTCATATAAAAAACGCCGGATTAGAGCAAGTTATCAAGGTAACGGTAAGTGAAATGAAACAAGCTACGCCAGCCAGCTTTCATCTTACAACCCCGGGAATTATCGTTACCAATCCTCCATATGGTAAGCGACTAAATGAAACAGATGATTTGTCGCAGCTTTATCGTGATTTTGGTGCAGTGTTGCGTGCTAACTTTCTTGATTGGGAGGTGGCAATGTTTACCGGGAACCCAGATCTTGGTAAGACCATGGGGATACGTGCTGATAAATATTATAATTTTTTTAATGGTACGATACCTTGTAAGCTTTTATTATTTAGGATTATTCCTGAAATGTTTTGGCGAGAGTATAAAGGCACCAAATGAGGGGTATTATTGTGGTGTAATTTAATCCTTTTACTCCCTTCCGCTACTTTTTATTGGTATTTTTGTTATCTGGTATTACCTGAATTAATGGTAGGGCGGGGATAACATTATCGAAAACCTTGAACGCTTCTTGTATCGATTTTTGCATTTCTGCTTGCATTTTTTGTACGCAAGCTTTCATTTGCTCGTTGCGTTTTTCCATTTCTTGAATGGCTTTTTTAGCGTCTTCTGGTTTTAGCTCATTAGGACCGCTGTATTGAATGATGCTGTAAGTGGCGGGCTCTTTTTTATTATCTTGATGAGTGAAAAAGTGTTGGATTTGTGAGCTATTTATTTTAATTATTCCTGGTGTTTCTTTGAATTCGGCAGCTTTTATCCAGCCCACTTCACCATTTTGCGGGTTACCCACCTTGACCCAATCTTTTTGCTCAGTATAAAAAATCGATTTTAGGGGGGTGTCGCTTGCTACCGACGCTACTACTTTTGAGTCAGCGCTTGGTTTTTCATGCATATTGATAGTGGCTGCAAACGTGGCGGTTGTCATTAATGTGTAAAATAAACCGCTAATTATAGCTGAAGTTATGGTTATACGCATGGCTACCTCCTCTAGATGGTTTAAAGTATGGTAAATTTTTAAAACCAGGCAAAAATTATATCAAAACAAAAAAGACCTTTTCAAGGGGGCAAGGTAAGGTTTGTAGATTACAATGATACCCGCTTTTAAAAAAAAAGGGGGCATCGAAATTTTTATTATTGGCTGTCAAATGCCAATAGGTAATGGTAGAATTCTTCAACTATAAATTTGATCCTTTTTATTAATTATTGTTGCTTATTGTGGTGCAGTAAATGCAGTAGCAGCAGATGTGAAGAGGTGGGTTATTTAAGACATTGCCGGCAGGGGATTTAATTTCGAGGAAATACATTTAAGGGAAAGGTCGTGTTAATAACTTAGTGGTTTTACATGTAGTTGGTTTTTATTGGTGTCATAGGGGGGTGAATGGAGGCATGAGCTTAAACAATAAAAATAAAAAAACATGGCCGCAAAGCTATTAGTTTGTTTCGATACGGTTTGGACTTTACTCGAGTGCTGTTGTTAGGGTGTCCCTGCTTACAAAAGCTTGAAAAGTTGCATATAGGCCTTAGTGTCGCGAACAATAGTCTATTCGGGGGCAGGTATATGAAATTTTTTATCATGTATTAAGTGATTTTAGAAAGTTTTATTTGATCTCGGCTATTGATGTGGTAGGCTTCAAACTTTAGAAAAAACGTCATGAGTTAAAAGTTATAAGTATGCGCAAGAAGAGTGAGAGTAACTTATTTGTTGGGTTAGATATTGGTACTACCAAAGTGGTGGCGCTAGTTGGGGCTGTAGGCTTAGGTGGGCAAATTGATGTTATTGGGATTGGTTCGCACCCATCGCGGGGGTTGAAGCGGGGCATCGTTGTTAACATTGATGCTACCGTCCAGTCAATTAAACGGGCGATTGAAGATGCTGAGTTAATGGCTGGCTGTGAAATCCATTCTGTTTATACTGGTATTGCTGGTAGTCATATTCGCAGTCTTAATTCCCACGGGATTGTTGCCATTCGTGACCGTGAAGTTACGCAGGCAGATATTGAGCGGGTTATTGATGCTGCTAAAGCAGTCGCTATTCCAGCTGATCAAAAAATCCTTCATATTTTACCGCAAGAATTTATTATCGATAGCCAAGAGGGGGTCAGGGAGCCTATTGGTATGTCTGGGGTGCGGCTTGAGGCTAAAGTGCATATTGTTACTGGTAGCGTTAGTGCCGTGCAAAACATAGTAAAGTGTATTGAACGCTGTGGTCTTCATGTAAGTGATATTATTTTACAACAGCTGGCATCTAGTACTTCAGTGCTTACTGATGATGAAAAAGAGTTAGGAGTGTGTTTAGTTGATATTGGTGGTGGTACTACTGATATTGCCGTTTTTAATGATGGCGCAATTTGCCATTCAGCGGTGATTCCAATTGCTGGGGACCAAGTAACAAACGATATTGCTGTAGCGTTAAGAACGTCAACGAAAAGTGCCGAAGAATTGAAGATTAAATATGCTTGTGCTATCGATCGGTCGGTTGATGGTGATGCTAGCATTACTGTGCCAAGTAGTTCTGATCAAAGAGCTGCCCGCGAAATTCCTCGTAAACTTTTAATTAATGTTGTTGGCGCTAGGTATGAAGAATTATTTGCTTTGGTGCAGGCCGAATTAAAGCGGAGCAAGTTTGCCGATTCAATTGGTGCTGGTATCGTTCTAACTGGTGGTGCTTCTAAAGTGGGTGGCGTGATAGAGTTGGCAGAGCAAGTATTTGAATTACCAGTGCGTGTTGGTACGCCGCAGCGAATAGGCGGGATGGTTGAGGTTGTTAACAACCCAGTTTATGCTACTGGTACTGGGTTATTGTTAACTGGTCAACAGTATTATCAACAAGGTAAAGTTGATGCCTCAGTTTTTGGTGAACAAAAAGGGTTGTGGGGTAAGATGAGGAGTTGGTTTCAGGCTAATTTTTAGAATTGGTATTGCTTGTGAACGGGGGTGGGGCGAGCAGATACCAGAATTGTTTATTTTACGAGGGTTATATATATGTTCGAATTACCAGAGAAACAGGGTACTAGCGCTACAATTAAGGTTGTCGGGGTTGGGGGCGGTGGTGGTAACGCCATTGAGCACATGATCAATGAAAATGTAAGTGGCGTAGAATTTGTATGTGCTAATACTGATCTTCAGGCTTTACGAGGATCGCGCGCTAAGACTTTGGTACAACTAGGTGAACAACTTACTAAAGGTTTGGGTGCTGGCGCTAATCCTGATGTCGGTCGCAAAGCAGCCGAAGAAAACCGTGAAATCATCAAAGACATCTTATTTGGTACCGACATGGTATTTCTTACTGCGGGGATGGGTGGTGGTACTGGAACTGGAGCAACTCCCGTATTTGCTGAAGTTGCAAAAGAGCTTGGTATTTTAACTGTCGCGGTGGTTACCAAGCCATTTATTTTTGAAGGTCGCAAACGTATGACGGTTGCAAGCGAAGGCATTAAAAGGCTAACTGCCAGCGTTGATTCAGTAATTACTATTCCCAACAATAAATTACTGCCAGTTTTGGGAAAAAACGTTAGCCTGCTACAGGCATTTAAGGCTGCTAATAATGTGTTGTTAGGTGCAGTGCAAGGCATTGCCGAGTTAATTACTAAGCCTGGGCTCATTAACGTAGATTTTGCTGATGTGCGTACAGTAATGGCCGAAATGGGTATGGCGATGATGGGAACCGCTAACGCTCGTGGTGATGGTCGTGCGCGGAATGCGGCAGAAGCAGCGATTTCTAGTCCACTTTTAGAGGATGTAGATTTGAGTGGCGCTGGCGGCGTATTAGTTAATATTACAGCTGGGCCTGATATGTCTATTGGTGAATTTGAAGAGGTTGGGGATGTGGTCAAGTCATTTACCTCCGAAGATGCGGTTGTGGTTTTGGGTACAGTTATTGATCCAAGTATGGCTGATGAGTTACGAGTTACAGTTGTGGTGACGGGGCTGGGTAGCCAAGTTAAGGGAGAGCCCGCTAGCAAAAATGCTGTAAATATTGGTTCTTCTAGGATTAAGGTGATAGAAGATGAAAAAATAGATGACGGCATTGATTATCGTAGATTTGATAGGCCCGCAGCACTACGCAATACAACAATTAACATTTCTACTGATGAGACTGATAGCATTAACGTTGACCAGGTTTCTTTAGATAAAGATGTTGAGTACCTTGATATCCCAGCTTTTTTGCGTCGGGAGGATAAGGCTAAGGCTTAGATTTTTATCGTAAATTATTAAAGCTATGCTATAATCCTGCGGTTTTTTGTTATTTATTGGAACAACAAATGGTTAGACAACGCACCCTAAAGAACCTGATCCGTGCCACAGGTATTGGTGTTCATACGGGGAAGAAAATATATATAACTCTAAGGCCAGCCCCAGTTAATACGGGGGTGGTTTTTCGTAGAACAGATTTAGATCCGATAGTTACTATTCCTGCTTTGGCAGAGAATGTCGGTGATACTACCCTTTCTTCTTGCCTAGTTAAACATAAGGTGCGGGTAGCTACTGTAGAACACTTGATGTCAGCGTTTGCTGGCCTTGGTATTGATAATGTTTATGTCGATATTAATGCGCCAGAGATTCCTATTATGGATGGCAGCGCCGGTCCCTTTGTTTTTTTAATTAGGTCTGCTGGCATTGAAGAACAGAATGCCGCTAAACGTTTTTTGAAAATCAAGCACAAGGTTAAAGTTAAAGATGGTGATAAATGGGCGATGTTAACGCCGTACAATGGTTTTAAAGTGTCTTTTACCATTGATTTTAACCATCCAGTGTTTCGCGATTTGCCGCAAACTGCAACTGTAGATTTTGCTCGCTCTTCGTTTACTAAAGAGGTGAGTCGTGCCAGAACTTTCGGCTTATTGTCCGATTATGAATATCTAAGAGCTAATAACTTGGCTCTGGGTAGTAGTTTAGACAACGCAATTGTGGTTGATGAGTATCGAGTAATTAATGAAGATGGTTTACGTTATAAAGACGAATTTGTAAAACATAAAATGCTCGATGCTATCGGGGATTTATATCTTTCGGGTCACAGTCTCATCGGTGCGTTTAGTGGTTATAAGTCTGGACATGCCTTGAATAATTTGTTGTTGCGGACCTTGCTTGAAACTAAAGATGCTTGGGAAATTGTAACCTTTGAGGATGTCAAAAAGGTGCCATTTAGCTTTATCCCGCTTGGGGCCGCGGCTTAACTAAATTTACCACACGTGTTTACCTTTAAGAAAACCTTAATAAATATAGGGTAATCTATTTAATCTATACCGAGTCACTTAAAAAAGAAGAGTGGTTAACTTGAGAGATCTTGGATGGATATAAAAAAATTATACAAAATATATCCTTGCATTCTTATCCCATGCCTACTATCTGGGTGTCCTGGTGGCAGCAGTAGCAAGAAAGGAAGTAGTTACCATCCTACTTACTATAACTATACGCCTACGCCGTCCCCCAGCGTGCCTATTAACTATGGCTATCAAAATCCCTATAATTCAAATCTAGACTTTGAGAAATTTGCTGATTATCCGTACAAAGGAAAATTTGCTGACTATCAGGACGAATATAATAGAAAAAAGTACCAAGACAATCTGCAACAAAATGCCAGAAGAATACCTGCTGAGCTCGAAGATTTACAAAACCATCCAATTACAACAAACAGCCCATACCTTAAAAAATATTCTGAGGATTTCGAAAATTGTTTCATTGCAAATATTGATAGTAGAACAAATAAAAAGGAATGGTGTGTTTTAAAAGCTGATAATAAACAGTACTTGATTAAAAAATTTGATCCTTATGTTCCCACGAATTACCCTAAAGAAAGCATCCTGGCAGATTTTGTTGGCTCTTTTATTTTATCTCAAATTGATTCAAGTAGCGCCCCTATCAACTATCTTGTGGTAGATGAAAATGGGGTTTTAATGGGTCTGGCGTCGCAAAAGATAGAAAATTTTACCACTAGAAATAATAAGTTTAAGCAAGTATTACAAGATAACCTAAGAGCTAATCGAGATTGCTTGTGCCCTAGTTTGTTACCACAATTTTGTGACAAGCTGAAGGAGTTAATTACGTCTCTATGTTACTCGGATAAGGTTGTTAAAGCTAATATCTTAGCGAATTTTGTTAACCAAATTGATTATCATCATAACAATGTAGGCTTTATTACTGATGAACAAGGAAATATCGTAAGTTCAGCACTAGTAGACTTTAGCTGGGCGTTAAATCTTCATGATAAAAATGCTATTAAGCGTCTGGTGCCTGCCAAATATTTTGGTCAGCTCGATGCTGTAATAGAAACTTTCCATTTAATCCAGACAAATTTTAAAGTAGATACTTTAGATGATATAGATGAAGTTTTTGCACAATTAAATGAAAAAGAAACACTGAGAAATATAAAATCTTTGATGATGCACAAATTAAAAGAGGTTGAATTACAGCGGCAAATAGCCATACTGGTAAAAAACATAGTGGCAAATGATCAACTAGACTTAAAGGACGAAGACTTTCAGAAATTAAAGGACAACGTTAATCTTTTAACAAATTTTGGCCTCTATAATGGTGAAAATACCCTGATTAATTTCTTGTGTGACAAAGAAGAGCCGCAGAATATTGAATACCTTATAGCGCTATTAGACAAGAACCAAGACCTTATATCTTCTTGTGTTCTCTATTGCTTAGATCAAGGGAAAGGTGCTGTGCTAGAAAATTTAACAATTAAATTGGATTTAGCAAATGCCAAATTGCTAGTACAAAATGCCATAAAGGCAAGTAAAACCATAGAGCATTTGCAGCTAGTTTTGACCTTGTTAGGCAAGCTACAGGCACGAGAAGTAAATAATCCAGAGTACGCTAAGGGCTACGTATTAATAGAAGAGGCTATCCCTGTCATCCAGGATCCAAGTCGAAACCCAAGCTTTGGGGAATTATTAATAAATGAGTTTTATTCGCGAAGCGTTGTTAGAGGTGAACACCGCTTTGGTGCTCACGATTTTTATGATTATGTAATATATAAGCTCATAAAATTATGGCTCTCTCAAGAAAACCATGATCACATTGCTCCTATTCCTGAAACCTCGGTATGTAGAAGCCATGAATGTTCCTTTTTAGGATTTTGTTACGGCGACGCTGCTACTGTGTCAATATTCGATGAATTATTAACAGAAAATAACATAGCAGGAATGAGAAATTGGTTTTTCTGGGTAAATAATAGTGTTATGAGTGGCATCAAATTGTACACATTAGCAATAGAAGATCATAATGCAGATCTTTTGAGGCAAATATTAAGTGGATACAATGAAACGGAATTAAAATTTGTTGTTGAGGGTCTCAGCTCGTCAGACCAAAAGGTACTGCTAGATATGCTAGCATCCCCGTAACCGCAGCACCCATGGTACTATTTGCTCGCTTTTAAAAAACAAGAGGAGACTGTTCCAAAGCTATGGTCGAGGTTGGCGAGATATTAATGGCCCCTGGTATGTTTAATATTTTTTCTAAGCTCAGCCAAGGTTTTTTGCCATAATTCTTCGCTAACTTTTGAGAGTTTAGGCTTGGCTTTTTGGGGGCCTATTGCTGCAGCTTGTATAGGAGCTAGGGTATAACGGATATTAGTAATATCCTTGAATTCTGGTTGGATGCGTAATTGTTTTATAATATCAGGAATGGCAAAGCGGAGTCTGGTTGCCGTAGCGGCATTTGCAACCACTACAGTAAGCACCGAATCTTTATAGTTAGCAAAATGGCAGTGTTTAGTTAAACTGCTATCGAGAGCTGTCCGAAAAATTATCGCAACATCTTGAGAAAACTTAGCTTTATTGATTAACTTAGATAGGGTAGAGTCATTCTTTTTTAATATGTCAGCAATAGTTTTCATTTGGGTTATTTTACGGCATAATGGCGCCAATTACTAATTGGGGTGATATTTTACTATGGTAATGAGAATCTTAAAGAAAATATTTGGTACCCGTAACGAGCGAGTGCTTAAAAGGCTGAGCAAAAATGTGGCGATCATTAATGAGTTAGAACCGCAAATGCAAGCTTTGTCTGATGATGAACTTAAAGCCAAGACCGCAGAGTTTCGTAAACGTCTGCAAAACGGTGAAACCCTAAATATGTTGTTGCCAGAGGCTTTTGCGGTAGTGCGCGAAGCTGGTGTTCGTACCCTAGGACAACGGCATTTCGATGTTCAGCTGATTGGTGGCATGGTATTGCATGAAGGAAAAATTTCTGAAATGCGTACTGGGGAGGGTAAGACCCTCGTTGCAACCTTACCAGTATATTTAAATGCGTTAACTGGTAAAGCAGTACATGTGGTCACGGTTAACGATTATTTGGCTAAACGTGATGCTGCTTGGATGGAGCCAATCTATAGTTTTCTTGGTTTAACTGTGGGTGTAATCGTTGCGGCGCAAAGTTATACGGAAAAGAAGGAGGCTTATGCTAAGGACATTGTTTATGGTACTAACAACGAATTTGGTTTTGATTATCTACGCGACAACATGGCGTTTAGTCTTTCAGATAAAGTCCAGCGCGGTTTATATTTTGCGGTTATCGACGAAGTTGACTCAATTTTAATCGATGAAGCTCGTACCCCGTTAATTATTTCCGGGCCGTCAGAAGATAGCTCTAACCTATACCTAGAGATCAATAAATTAATCCCTAGCCTCAAAAAGCAAGCCAGACCAGACAAATCTGAAGATTTGCTTGAGGCCGTGGAGCCGTTAAAGCCAGAAGAGGTTGGCGACTATACGTTAGATGAAAAAATGCGTCAGGCTTACCTTACCGAGACTGGGCATCAACATATTGAAAATTTATGTGTTAAGGCTGGTTTAGTTGGCGTGGGCGAGAGTTTGTATGATGCGAAGAATATTAAGATCATGCATCATATCAATGCGGCTTTGCGTGCCCATACGCTATTTCACCGTGATGTTGATTATATTGTGAAAAGTGGTGAAGTCATTATTGTTGATGAGCATACTGGGCGTACTATGGAAGGGCGCCGCTGGTCGGATGGTTTACATCAAGCTGTCGAAGCCAAAGAGGGTGTCCAAGTTCGTAATGAAAATCAGACGCTAGCTTCAATTACTTTCCAAAATTATTTCCGTCTTTACGAAAAAATCTCTGGGATGACTGGTACTGCTGATACTGAAGCTTATGAGTTTCAGCAGATTTACGGCTTAGAGGTGGTAGTAGTTCCTACCCATAGGTTAATGCTTCGGAAAGATCTTCCAGATCAGATCTATTTAACTGCTGAAGGCAAGTTTGCAGCGGTATTGCGCGATATTAAAGAACGTAGCGGTAATGGACAACCAATATTGGTTGGTACCGCTTCGATTGAAACTTCAGAGAAGATGTCAAAGTTGTTGGATAAGGAAGGGATTGTACATCAGGTTTTAAATGCTAAACACCACGAGCGAGAAGCAAGAATTATTGCTCAAGCTGGGCGTCCAGGTAACGTTACCATTGCTACCAATATGGCTGGTCGTGGTACCGATATTGTTTTAGGGGGGAGCCTTGATGCTGAAATTAAAGACTTAGAGAACCCTACTGTTGATGAAGTTGCCAAGATAAAAGAGTTGTGGCAGGCGCGTCATAAGAAGGTAGTAGCCGCTGGTGGGTTACATGTGATTGGTTCGGAGCGGCATGAGTCGCGACGTATTGATAATCAATTGCGTGGTCGTTCGGGGCGCCAAGGAGATCCTGGTTCTTCGCGGTTTTATTTATCTTTAGAGGATAATCTACTAAGAATTTTCGCTTCGGATAAGATCGCCACTATCATGAAAAAACTTGGCATGAAGGAGCATGAAGTGATTGAGCATGGGTTAGTGACACGTGCTGTTGAAAATGCTCAACGTAAAGTAGAGGGACATAATTTTGATATGCGTAAGCATCTTTTAGAGTTCGATGATGTTGCTAATGAGCAACGTAAAGTTGTTTATAAACAACGTGACGACCTAATGGTAGAAGTTGATATTGCAGAAACTATTGAGACTATGCGGGTTGAGGTTATCAATGTTGTGATTGATACTTTTATCCCACCACAAAGTTTAGAGGAGCAATGGGATATCTCCGGACTTGAGCAACAATTACATCAAGATTTTGGGGTTAATTTACCAATCAAGTTGTGGTTGTCCCAAGAAAGCGCTTTACACGAAGAAAACTTAAGAGCGAAAATTTATGAGGAATTGACCCTCGCTTATCGCCAAAAAGAAGCGCAAATTGATCCCCAAGTCATGCGTAATGCAGAAAGATCTATTATGTTGCAAGTTTTAGATAATCATTGGAAGGAACATTTGGCTGCTATGGATCATTTACGTGATGGTATTCATTTACGTGGTTATGCTCAGCAAAATCCTAAACAAGAATATAAGCGGGAATCGTTTTTTATGTTTACACGGATGTTAGATAGTGTCAAACGTGAAGTGGTTAAAATTCTCTATGCTATTCAGATTAGAGCGAAGCAAGATATAGAGGAGGCGGAAGAGGAGCGACGAAGGGTTGCTCAAGCAGAACAAAACCGTCTAAATTTTATCCATGCCGCAGCTACTAGTGTACCAGAAGACGAAAACTCACAAGGGGGAGGGGCTGGTACTAGAGAAGAGGCCGCTCATTCTCCTTATACTAGAAATACTCCCAAGGTTGGTCGCAATGACCAATGCCCTTGCGGCTCTGGTAAGAAGTTTAAGCAGTGTCATGGCAAGTTAAGTTGATTTAGTGAAGAGAGCAAAGCCAACAATTTCAGTGATAGTTTCTACATATAATAGTCCTGGTTGTTTGTGGTTGGTATTGTTTGCCTTGTCTCAGCAAAATACTGCGGGCTTTGAAGTTATAGTTGTGGACGATGGTTCAACCGCTGATACTAAAGCAGTTATTGATATTTTTAAGACGAAAGTTAGCTACCAGATTGTACACGTATGGCAGGAACACCGGGGTTTTAGAGTAGCAATGGCAAGGAATAAAGGCGTTGCTCGAGCTGCCGGAGAGTACTTGATTTTTTTAGACGGGGATACCGTTCCACAAGTGTCATTTGTTGCTAGACATAGAGAGCTGGCTGAAAAAGGCTATTTTGTTGCTGGAAATAGGCTTTTGTTATCCGCCACTTTTACCGAGCGCATCGTGGAACAGCATATTCCCATCCACAAGTGGCAATGGTTGCAGTGGTTGTACGCTTTTTGTTGTAAGAAAGTTAACCGATTTCTGCCAGTATTATTTTTAGGTAATTGGTATTGGCGTTATCTATATTGTAAGCGATGGCAAGGGGTAAAAACCTGCAATTTGGGGATATGGAAGGCGGATTTTTTAGCTGTAAATGGCTTTGATGAAAGTTTTAGTGGATGGGGTTACGAAGATTCCGATTTAGTTGTTAGGTTAATACGTTATGGAGTACTGCGTAAAGATGGTCGTTTTATGGTGCCAGTTTTGCACTTATGGCATAAAGAAAATAATCGAGATCGCGAGCGGGATAATTACACAAGATTAACGGAGACCATAAAATCTTCGCATGTTAGGGCGAAGCTTGGGGTAGATCAGTATATACCCATGACACCCCAAAATGCGGGTATCATGGCGAAGGGCGAGCAGTGAGCAATTTCAGCTTAAAAACATGGGATTGCGGCGTGGCAAAAAACGCTCCTTGCAATGACAACTTTCTAAAAACCTCGCCTTTTGAATGATACCACCTGTAAATTAAATTTATGGATTACAAAATAAATTATCAATCGGCTGCCAATACTTTAGGTGTGGCTAGTAAGGTTTGTGCGGTAATGTTGGGTGCAGCAATTGTGCTTTCGACTGCTGCTGCTACGGTCCTCTTCTATACGACGCTTCTCTTGGTTTTGCTTTCCGGCAACCTGCGAGAAAAGTTTATCTTTATGATCAGCAACCCCGTGTTTTGGGTGATGTTCCTGTTGTTTTTAATGTTTTTAGTGGGGGGGGCATACTCTACCGCATCAATAGTTGATGTTTTAATGATTTTGCGTAAGTACAGTAAATTTTTATTAGCAACCATGTTATTGCCGTTATTTACCGAAGAAAAATGGCGGAGCACTGCCGTGTTTTCTTACCTCCTAGGGGTCTTAGCAATGCTCATATGTTCTTATTTAAGAATCTATGGCTATTTAAGCTGGGGAGTTATTGGGGGAACGGTAGAAATGTTTAAGATCAGTATGGTGTTTAACTTTTTATTGGCTTTTGGTGCCTATTTGTGTCTTATCCAAATAACTTCTACTACTAATAAATGGCAACGCTTCGGATGGTTTATATTTTTTATTTTATTAACGCATACTGTATTGTTTCGCAGTATTGGTAGGTCAGGTTATTTTGTTTTTACGGGGTTGATGCTACTATTTTTTATTCAGAAGTTTCGGTGGCGAGGTATATTTGTTGCAATTATTAGCGTTACCTTGCTGGTTAGTTTAGCTTTTGCTTTTTCTGATACTTTTAAAGCTAGGATGATGGCGGCAATTAATGATATTAGCACTTATCACCAAAATAACGATACTTCGGTTGGTTTAAGGATGGCATTTGTACAAAATAGTTTGGTCTTAATTAAGGCAAGTCCTTTTTTTGGCACCGGCTCCGGCAGCTATGTTAAAGAATATAATGCTATTAGGAAGGCAGCTGCTGAAATTAATATTCCTGGTGTAGTACAACATCCGCACGATTATTCTAATCCGCATAATGAATATGTATTTTTTATGGTGCAATTCGGAGTTTTGGGATTAGTGGTGTTGCTTTTATTTTTTGCGGTGCCTTTATGGTATAGTCGTTTTCTTCCTGACAAAGAAAAGTATATCGCAAGGGGTATAATTATTAGTGTTATGATAGGATCTTTTGCTAATTGTTGGTTATACGATGTTACCGTCAGATATTGCTACGCTTATTTTGTTGTGATCCCCTTAGCTACGTTACCCATGAGATATTTGTTTTTTACGCAAGCTAGGAACAAAAAAACAGTATAAACTAATAACGTGCGAAAAGTTATTAAACACTCTGATGTTTACTGGGTTTACTTTTTTCATGGCTTTTGTATATCGATGTGGTTAACATCAAAATGATTATGACAACAATAGAGTTCTTTCCAAACCTACGTCTTTTGTCATACTACTGCGTTGCACATTCGCTCGCAATGCTCATTTACCTAGAAGTAAACTCCGCTTGCTCACTTCATGAGCGTCTTGTATTATGACAAAATATTTGGTTTGGAAAGAACTCTAATGTAAGTTTTATGTGGGCGCATTTTGTTTTCACAAACTTTTGTTGCATTTAGACATAATTTATTTTTTTATTTCACTATTTTTTTCTAATAATTTTGCATACTTATAAAAGGTGCCAGCGTAATTACTAAAAGCCATAACCAGTCCTGGCCAACCATCAAGAAAACCTAGTCTTAAGAAGTATATTTTTATAAATACCCAGCTGGCATGGACTAATATTTTTAGAGGATTGGTTTTTTTTGAGGTTTGGTAAAGATTGGAGGCGCCTAAAGTAGAATAAAGATTCATTTTGTATATTAGTTCTTCTATATTCTCGACGGAGAAGTGGTTGATTTTTTCGCGCAATCTGCCAGTTTTGCCGGCGATGATCATTTTTTCATGGATAGCTGTATCAGAAAATTTACAAAGTTTTTGTTTTACTAGTCTGGTGTGAAAATCACTTCCAAAACAGTGCCTTATAGGTTGATTGTGGAAATGATTTTGAAATGGTATTTGATAGGCAGCATAATCTCGGTCGCTATTTATCGCTTGTAAGATTTCGGTTTTTAACTCAGGAGTTACTTGCTCATCGGCATCAAGCGATAAAATCCAATCAGAGGTTGCAAGTGTTGATGCCCGATTTTTTTGCTTACCATATCCCGGCCAATCGGTGATATATAATTTGACTTTAGGGGCATATTCTTTACAGATATCTGAGGTGTGATCAGTGCTACCACTATCAAGGACAATAATTTCATCGGTCCAGAGTACAGTTTCGATGCACTTTCTGATATGTCGCTCTTCGTTTTTGGCAATTATGATGGCAGAGATAGTTGGCATAATTTAGTGTAATGTAAAATACGAATTAATTCCTGACAAAAACATTTGTACAGCTATTGCTGTAAGCATCATTCCGGAAAGCTTTTCTAAGGCGACCAAGCCTTTTTTTTCGAGGTATTTACTTAAGTATTTCCCGCCAAGTAAGGTGACTCCAACGATGGTTGCTGCTATCGTTATTGCCATAAACCAAAGAAACTTCTTGTCTGGTTGTTGCGTGGCAAGCAATAATACGGTGGTAAGCGCGCCAGGACCAGCGGTTATAGGTATTGCTAGTGGCACAAAGAATGGTTCTCCCTCTGGGGGGCTTTCTGTATCTGCTTTTTCTGGAAATATCATACGAATGGCAATTAGGAACATTATAATGCCGCCAGCTATTCCTAGAGCTTGTTCACTGATATGGATGCTTTGCAGAAAAAAGCGACCAAAAAGCATAAAGGTTACAAGTAGTAGATAAGCGAACAGAGTCTCACGAATAATGATTCTAGTATGGCGTTTAGGTTCGATTGCTTTTAGAACCGATAAAAACACCGGGAGATTTCCCAGGGGATTCATGATTAGAACTAAGAGTATGGTTGCGGATAGAATAGACATTTATCTTTTTTCGCTACCTGGTGCTTTTTCAGTTGGTAGATATAAAGCTCCTGTTTGACCACATCCGGTAATACCAGCTAGAATACAGCAACTAATTGTAAGGATTATAAGATTTTTTATAACTGCTCTGGCCGTTATGGCGAGGAACAAGCATGGCGAGTAACGAAGCGCTCCCATGCTTTTCAAGCTTTTTTCGGATCGCTTTGCTCCGCAATAAGCGCCTTGCTTGCACTGACGGAGGGAGTAGGTGCAATTTTTTATTATCTTTAACTTAGACATAAGGACGATTGTAAATTAAAGTGATGCAAAAGCAACTGCTGGGTGCGAAAATTAACTTAAAAAATAGAGAAGAAATTTATGTTAAAAACGATAGAAATAAATCCTAAGTCGCAAGCGTCGGCAAGTGTCATATGGCTTCATGGATTGGGTGCGAGTGGTTATGATTTTGTTGATGTGGTGCCGTTATTGAATTTGCCGGAAAATTCAGGTGTCAGATTTGTTTTTCCTCATGCCCCAGTGAAGAGCGTTACGTGCTTAGGAAATGAAAAAGTTAGAGCGTGGTTTAATATTGATGAACTGACGGCGGATATGCAAGAAGATGCTGTCGGGATAAAAGAGTCTGAGTCCTTGATTTACGAGCTGATTGCGCATGAGCTTCAGCAGAAAATTCCGAGTCACAAAATAGTATTAGCTGGTTTTTCCCAGGGAGGGGCTATGGCGCTGCAATGTGGCTTGAGGTGTTCCCAAAAACTTGCAGGAATCTTGGTATTATCTGCCTGGCTACCCTTAAAAGACACCGTCTTTTCAGAAAAAAGTACTATGAATCAAAACACTCCGATTTTAATGCAGCACGGTGAAGATGATGATTTAGTTCTTTTAGATTGGGCAAAAGAAAGCCATGATTACCTTCTAAAAATCGGATACGACGTGCGATTGTCTTCTTACCCTATGAGACATGCAGTGTGTCCAGAAGAGATAGATGTTATTGGTGGGTGGTTGCGTAATTTACTAGTAGATAAAGAATAGATGAAATATCGGCGCATAAGTTCTGTCATGATTTTTACCCTTACTCTGAGTGTTTTTGCTGAATCTCCTAGAGTGGGAATGGTATCTTCCGATGTTTCTAATTTTGTACCAGCAGCAGATAATAATTTTCTGCGGGAAGCAGAGGTGGCAAAGACACTTGGTTGGCATAAGGGTTGTGGTGGGGATAGCCTGTGTGGTGGTTGTTACGTTGAAGCAGATAACTTTGTTCATCATCCTGAACCAGCCGGTTTTACTGATACACCGATGAATGTTACAGCATCGAAACCAGCTTTTTTTACTAAAGCTGGTACCTCGGTTATTCAAGGTGATGTTAAATTAGTCCAGCCAGGGAGAGAGATTACTGCAGATCACGCGACTTTTTTTCGCGATAATGTCGCGAATAGAATTCAAAAAAGTATTTTAATTGGTCATGTTAGTTTTCATGAACCTAGCCAGTTGATAGTATCCGAGCAGGGTAACTTAGATTTTTTTAATAAGATTTATATTTTGCATAATGGTGTTTATCGTTTATTCGCAGATACTTCTACTGGGTTATACCATATTTGGGGACGCGCTAAACATGCAATTAGCAGTGTGAAAGGGGTTTTGTTGTTAAAGAAAGCAACTTATACGACCTGTCAACCAGATGATTCGGCTTGGTATTTATATGGTGATGAGGTTGAATTAAACCGTAATACGGGACGTGGCGATATAACTCATGCCACGCTTTATTTAAGAAAATTCCCGGTTTTTTATCTGCCATACTTTAATTTTCCAATCGATAAACGTCGTAAGACGGGTTTTCTTATGCCGACCCCAAGGTATTCGAAGGATTCTGGCTTTGGTTTTGATATACCTTATTATATTAATTTAGCGCCAAATTATGATTTAACTTTGACGCCGCGAATTTTTACTAATAGGGGAGTCTTAATGGGCAGTGGATTACGCTATTTAACTGCTACTAGTATGGGTAGCGTCAGTGTTAACTATATCCCATATGATAGTGGTTTTGTTAGGTTTCGTGACTCGAAAACTAGTTTAGCATCTTCCGATCGTCATTCTCTTAAAGTCTTAAAGGAGAGCAGCAATAGTCGTGGGTTTTTCAGCTTACAGAATGAATCCCGGTTTAGTGAAAATTGGAAAACCTCTGTAAAAATTAACTATGTTACTGATGATTATTTTTTGCAAGATTTTAGTAACCTTTCTGGCAATGTTGATAATGATCAATTATTAAACCGAGCTGATGTTAGCTATACTGATTACCATTGGGATTTCTTAGGTCGCTTACAAGTGTTTCAAACGTTACATCCAATCACCAATACTGGTATACAAGATCAATATAAAAGATTACCGCAAATAAATCTTGCGGGTGATTTTCCTGGAGGGGTGGGTGGTTTAGATTATAGGCTTGAGAGTGAACTAGTGAATTTTATGCATCGTGATGATTTTTACGAAACTAGAAAGCCAGGTGCTATTGTTAGTGGTTCCCGCTTTAATGTTACGCCAAGTATCAGCGCACCGATGAACTGGTTGGGTGGTTATATTGTGCCAAGAATCCAATTGCAAACAACTGGTTATAATATTCATGATCAATTAGAACCCCACGCTCCTAATAGTTTTATGCGGGCTTTCCCTTTGTTTTCGATTGATAGTGGTGTTGTATTTCATCGTGCGATTAAGTTTTTACATACAGGGTATACGCAAACCTTAGAACCAAGATTATTTTATTTATTGGTGCCAACAATTGCACAAGATGAAATCCCCAAGTTTGATACTTACTTATCAGAATTTGATTTTAATCAATTATATCGAGCAAATCGTTTTAGCGGTGTAGATAGGGTGGGGGATGCCAATCAGGTTGCATTAGGGGTTATTAGTAGATTTCTTAATGAGGATGGTCAGGAAAAGCTTAATATTGGTTTGGGTCAAATAGTCTCGATGCATAAGCATCGTATAGATCTTGATAAAAATACTGATGCCATGTTTAGTTTAGACCCGTTAAAACATGAAGTTTTATCCCCGTTGGTTGGTAAGTTACAATATTTGATTATTCCGAAGGTTAATATTACATTTAATGCCGCATGGGATCCAAGTTACCATCGGTTAAATACTTTTGATACAAATTTGCAATATCTTGATAGTGATAGTCGCGTAGTAAACTTTTGGTATCGTTATGTTATACGGGGAGATAATGATCCGGCGACAACCCAAGTTATCAATTTTCGCCGGGTTGGTTTTTCAACTGGCTGGAAAGTTTGGCAGCGTTGGCATATTATTGGTAGCCTAAGTTATAATCTTAGTTATAAACGCGCCCAAAATTATCTGTACGGTTTAGAATACAACAGTTGTTGTTGGGCTATGCGCATCGTACATGGCCGCGATTATCTTGGGGTTGATCGAGATAATAAGAAGAGTTACGATTCTCGGGTTTATTTACAGTTATTGCTGAAAGGGCTTAATAATTTTGATTACGGTGGGCTTGAAGGATTGTTAACTAGTCAGATTGGTGGTTACCATAGTAAACTGCGTTAAAACTTAGTAGAGTGGAGTAGTAAGTTATGAATGTTAATTTAACAATTATTTTCCGATTATTTATTTGCAGCTTTTTGTTGTTAATACTGCCGATTGTTAGTAAGGCAAAATCTGAGACAAAATCGGCGGAGTTAAAAGATAAAATTGTGGCTGTAGTTAATAATGATGTTATTACTCAGCAAGAGCTAGATCGCAGGGTGGCTATAATGAAGCGCCAGCTTGGGAGTGGAAATAATACTTTGCAAGATGAGGTTAAACTACGTCAAAAAGTTTTAGATAATTTTATTGATGTTTTGTTGCAATTACAGATGGCTAAGAAAAGTGGTATTGAGATTAGCGATAAAGAGTTAGATGGAGTAATTGTTAATATCGCAAAAAGTAATAACATGACGGTAGCCAAACTTAAAGAAGTATTGCCAGAACAGGAAGGGATGAGTTTCGCTGGATTTTGCGCGCAACTGCGTGAGCAAGGAATAATCACGCGGATCCAACAACATATTTTTGGCAGAGATATAAATATTAGCGATGAAGAGGTGAATACATTCTTACGTAATCCCCCCCAAATGAGCGAGGCTCCTTCGCAATATCATGTGGTTGATATATTGTTTGAAGTCCAGGAGGGGGAAGCTAAAGAACCAACTGTAGCTACGGAAGCTCTAGCGAAAAAAATGCTTACTAAGCTCCAAGGCAACGGCAAGGTTGAGGAGGTAATTCAGGAAAATCAGGGTAACTTTAAGGGCAAGATCAAAAGCGAAGATTTAGGTTGGCGTAAGCTTAATGAATTTCCAGAGTTATTTATTAAAGAGATTGCTAAAATGAAAGTGAACCAAACCATTGGTCCAATTATGGCGCCAAACGGGGTACATTTACTTAAGTTATTAGCTATTAACCATCCAGCGGTATCAGCAAAATTTACGAAAGATCAAGCACATGATTACATATTTCGACGGAAACTTTCTGAAAAACTGGAGCCATGGTTGAAAGAACTGCGGGAAAAGGCCTATATACTCCGTGTAAAATAGGTTTATACCCATTATCCCTCAAAATGCGTAGTTTTCATTGCGAGGAGCGAGTGAAAGAATAACGCAAAAAACGCTCCTTGCAATGGCACCTTGCTAAAAATCCTGCGTTTTGAAGCAATAGCGGTATATACTTTGTTGTCCTTTTTTTTGCGATCCTCATTTACATAAAAGTAAACTCCAGGTCTCAATCTATTTTATGCGGAGTATGGCTCTATGGGGAACTTTTAGATTATGCCCCGGATTTTACTGGTAATTTTGCCTTGACCGGATGCTTCTTTTGTACTAACCTCATTTTGATTTTTATCAAATCGGGAGGAACAAATCGTGAAAAATAAAATTGTAGCTGTTGCTTTTATTAGCGCTTTATGTTGTGGAGGTGTAGCTTTTGCCAAAGCTCCACATAAAAAAGCGATTGCAGAAAGTACTTATGATTTAAATACACGTACGGTTTTCTTAGAGAAACAAATACAGGTTTTACAAAATAAAGTTTCTGCTATGGAAAAGACCGGAAAAGGGGGCGTTAAAGCTAAAGGTCTTGAGCTTGACTCATTAGTTGAAATCTACGCTCACGGTCCAGCGATTGTAACTTCTCCAGCTTTAGGTGTACGTCGTTCAGCAGAAGATGCTTCTGATCTTGCCGTAAATTTTTCTTCTATTAATGAAGATCTGCTTTTGTTAAAATTAAGACAGAAGATGGATAATTATGCTGTAGAAAACAGCATTCCGATCCCTGAGCGCCCCATTATTGCTTTAAGCGGTGGTATTGAGGGGGAGGTCTCCGATAAACAAGGTTATGATTTTAACACACAGATAGACAAGGTAAATAAAACTGATATTAACTTAGCTCGCGCTGAAGTTGATGTTGTGGCTGAAGCTAGTCCATGGGCGACCGGTGCTTTGATTATTTCTTATGACGATGAAGCTACTAAAGATACTCGTAGATTAAAGAACTCTAGGATTAAACTTGATCGTGGTTTTATAACTTTGGGGCAATTAAATAAGTTCCCATTGTATTTTACTATCGGTCAAATTTATGCCCCATTTGGCAGCTATAGTTCCGATATGGTAACCGATCCATCGATCAAGCTTTTGGGAAGGATGAAAGATCGCATGGTGGTTTTAGGTGGTTATGCGGAAGGGTTAAATGTCCAACTCTATGGTTATTCAGGCGAAACTAAAGGCAATAATAATATTTTTGATCATAGCGGTTTTAACCTTGGCTATGATTATTCGCAAGACAAGTTTAAGCTTAGTGTTGCTGGTGGTATGATTGGTAATCTTGCCGAATCTGATGGCATGCAGAGTAAGGTTTTTGCCAAATCTTATTCAAAAAACGAAGGTCTAAAGAGTAGAGTTGCTGGGGTTAATGGTCGTATTAAGGTTCATTACCATCCATTTACCGTTCGTGCCGAATATATTGGCGCTCTTAAGAAATTTGATAAAGCAGATATTGCCTTTAATAATGATGGCGCAAAGCCACAAGCTATCCAAGCTGAAGGTGGTGTCGAGTTCGATCTGCTAGGTAAAACCCATAACTTTTCAGTCGGATATGGTCATACCTGGCAAGCTCTTGCGCTAGAATTACCAAGAGACACCCTATTTGGGGCGTATAAGATCGCGGTCGTGAAAAATGCTATTCTAAGTTTAGAATATAAACATGATATCAATTACAATTGGACCGATAACGCCGGGCGTAAAAATAATCCTGTTTCTGTTAATGGCAGACACGCCAATACCGTCACTGCCAACCTCGGGATTTATTTCTAGTAGTAGTTGTGGTGTAGTATCTGTTTTGCTAAAAGAGCGCCCTGGTGGCGCTCTTTTTTTTTTCAATCGATTTTATTTTTTGGAGAGATTAATGTTCAATGGAATGAAAACGTTATTGGGAATCTTCATTTAATTAAAGAGTTTTTATGAGAATAAAATGTTGTCTCAATAAATTAGCCGATATAAAAAACAAAGATATTCGTAAATGGTTAAAGTTTGGCGAGCTTTGTTATGAAGATGAAAACAAACCAATAGAGCGTTTTGTCCTTGGGAAAGATCCTGTGTTTATGGAATAAGTTTTGGGTATAACGCTGCATGGTATTATATTTGTGAGGACGAAGATAATGATTATCCTATTATAAGATCAGGAATGATAAGCTCAGGCAACTTTTTGAGCAAACAAGAGCTTGGGATTCAGTTTTAACAGATCCAGTATTGGGATATATTAATATATTATTATGATTGAGCTGAAATCTAATTTACGAAAGATTATCCATGTTGATATGGATTGCTTTTTTGCAGCAGTTGAAATTAGGGATAATCCAAAACTAATAGGGAAACCAGTGGCAGTTGGTGGAAGAGCTGTCGAGCGGGGGGTGCTATCTACGTGTAGCTACGAAGCAAGGAAATATGGTTTGCATTCAGCGATGCCAACTGCACAAGCCCAAAAACTATGTCCAAAATTAATCTTATTGCCTGTTAACATAAAAAAATATCAAGAGGTATCTAGCCAGCTTTGTAATATTTTTAAGAAGTATACCCCAGTGGTAGAAATGCTTTCTTTAGATGAGGCATTTTTAGATGTTACGAATTGTCAGCAATGTCGAGGCAGTGCAACATTAATTGCTAAAGCAATCAAATATCAAATCAAAAGTGAACTTCATCTAAACGCTTCAGCTGGAGTGGCGCCAAATAAATTTTTAGCAAAAGTCGCAAGTGATTGGGATAAGCCAGATGGGCTGTATGTAATTACCCCAGATCAAGTAGTAGCATTTGTAAAGACATTGCCAGTTACTAAGATAATTGGTGTTGGAAAAGTTACGGCAAGGGTCTTAAGGGACATAGGCATAAAAACATGTCTTGATCTCCAAGCCCTTTCTCTGCTACAACTAAAAAATAAGTTTGGTAAGTTTGGAGAAAGAATTTATTATCTTTGTCGTGGTATTGATGAACGAATGGTAGAGCCATATTCCATAAGAAAATCAATTAGCATTGAAGAGACTTACCCGAGGGATATCGCCAGGAAAAATTGTATAAATGCATTATCCGAACTTATCCCAAAACTAAAAAGCCGGCTTCCTTCTATTGATGAACCAATCAATAAACAATTCGTTAAAATTAAGTTTGGAGATTTTAAAATAACAACGGCAGAGGTTGTTAGTAACAGAATAGACGATGGTATATTTTTTATGCTATTAGAAAAAGGGCTTAACAGGCATAGTCAATCTGTTAGACTGCTTGGAATAGGTGTCAAGCTTGTAGTATAAGTAAACGTATCGCGGCCATGCGAGTGGATTTTGTGGTTGTGTATTGTTCTGATAGCGGATATGGCCGAGCAGATAGATATAAATGAGAGATGATAGATAGATGTTAATATATATAGAAAAATTTTTACGGCATTGGCAGCTATTGTTAAGTATGACAGCTGCTGCTCTAGTAATCTGCTATTTGATAGCTCGACACTATATAATACATAAGCTCTCATTAATAAAATCTCAAAATCAGTCTTTAAAAATCTTTATAAGATATTGGATTGAGCCGCTATTATTAAGTTTTATGGTAATAATTATCCATACGTTACTGCCGACTACTATAAAAGAACAAGCTAGTTACACCCGTATGCTAGAAATAGCAAAGATTATTATTTTCACTTTATTGGCCACTACGATTATTGGTACTGTCAAGGAAGTTATTATTAATCGAAACAAACAGCATTTATATAATTTAAATGTGAGGCGCATAAATACCCAAATAAATGTTTTAGCTGGGGTGGCTACAGCCATAGTTACGATAGTAGGAGTTGCTTTAGTTATAATGACTTTTCCGCAGATAAAGAAAGTGGGTATAAGTATCCTAACATCAGCTGGAATTATGGGTATCGCATTAGGTTTTGCAGCGCAAAGAAGTTTGGGAAATATTTGGGCTGGTATACAAATTGCCTTAGCCCAACCAATAAAAATAGGGGATAGAGTGGTTGTGGAAAATGAGATTGGCACTATCGAAAGTATTAGACTTACTTATGTGGTGATGAGAATTATAGGTAATCGAAAGCTTATTATACCTATTAATTATTTTAATGAAAAAACTTTTCAAAATTGGACAAAAAACTCCTTAGATCTGTTAGCAATAGTTTCTTTTGAGGTTGATTATCGGGTGCCGGTTAAAGAGATATGTAAAGAGTTTGAACAAATTTTGCTACAAACAAAGTTGTGGGATAAAAAAACCAAAGAGTTTCAGGTGATAAAAATTAAGCATGATTTTGTTGAGCTACGAGTTATTGCTTCTGCAGCCAGAGCTAGTGATGCTCAAGAGCTACAACATTATGTCAATAAAAAGTTAATTGATTTTATACAGGAATATAAAAATGTGAGTTTTATGCAAAGTCATGTGTAATTCTCTTATTTTATGGCGTGACTAGTGGCTTAGATAATAAAAAGAGGCTCAGAGATTCGCTTGACCAAGGCGATGCTTGAGCTGTAAAAGTTAATATTTGATCTGACACTCTTCTTATTAATTATTATTTAATTTGACCTATCGAATTTTAATCCAATAAGTCCTGAGTGTCAGATCAAATATTAACTTTTACAACTTATAGCCGAGTAGCCTTTGCCAAGCTTTACACTGAGAACACAGCAATTACTACCGCTCACATGCTTAATGAAGTAGTATTGCCATGGCTTAATGAGCAGGATATTCC